>CAYPOR010000035.1:0-3839 GCA_964412445.1 uncultured Nitrospira sp. | reverse complement strand
CCGGCCGCGAAGACTCCTGCGAAGAAAAAAGCTCCTGCCAAGCGGAACTAGTTCGGGGCAGGCGATTACGTTGAGCTCGAGTGTGTGCCGGATGCCGGTGCGCTGCCGGTTGAAGGGGTAGAGGCGCCGGAGGTTCCGCCTGACGAGGATGGCGCAGCGGATACGGTTGCCGGCGATGGCGTGGATGTCGTCGCCGGCGCTGTCGTCGTCGCAGAGGAATCAGAGGGCGCCGTCGTCGTTGCGGTCGGTGTCGGTTTCGATGTGTCGCCGGTCGGCGGTTTCATCTTGTCTGAATAGTCCGTGATATACCAGCCGGATCCCTTGAACATGATCGCCGGCGCCGAAATAATCCGGCCGACGGATTTGCCGCATTTCTCGCATGTGGCGACGGCTTCGTCTTTCATGCTCTGCTTGAGTTCAAACCGGTATGAGCAATCCTGGCAGAGATATTCGTAAATAGGCACGTGTCCTCCTCCGGAGTGCGTATTTTATCGAAAAGTGAAATAACGCGTGTCGACAGTCAGTCAACGGGCGATCACGCCGATAATTTTCCAAATGCCGCGGCGATGCGGTCCAGCCCCTTTGTAATGGTGTCCATGCCGGTCGCATAGGACAAACGCACATGCTGCCGGCTTCCGAACGGTTCCCCTGGCACCACCGCCACATGGGCTTCCTTCAAGAGATAGTTTGCCAGTTCTTGTGGTGACATAATGGGGCCGTTCGGTCCTGTTCGGCCCAGCACCCCGCTGATATTGGGGAACGCATAGAAGGCTCCCCCCGGCATGCGGCAGGAGACGCCGGGGATGGCGTTCAACCGCTCTACCATCGCTTTTCTGCGCCGGTCGAATTCCACCACCATTTTTTCGGTGAACGGCCCTCCGAGTTTCAGCGCGGCGACGGCCGCTTTTTGCGAAATCGAGCAGGGGTTCGATGTGCTTTGGCTCTGGATATTGGCCATGGCGGTGAGGAGCGGCTTCGGCCCGGCGGCATAGCCGATGCGCCAGCCGGTCATCGCATACGCTTTGGAGACGCCGTTGATGATGACGGTGCGTTCGGCGATTTCCGGGCCGAGTGTGGCGATGCTGATGTGCGTGGCTCCGTCGTACAGCACCTTCTCGTAAATCTCGTCGGAGATGATCAATAGATCATGTTTGACCGCGATCCCGGCGATCGCTTCGAGCGTGCGCTTGTCATATGTCGCGCCGGTCGGGTTGCAGGGGCTGTTGACGATGATGGCCTTGGTGCGCGGCGTGATTAATTTCTGCAGCTCGTCTGGATCGATGGCATATCCCAGGTCCTCTCTCGTCGGGAGGAGCACCGGCGTGGCATCGTTAAGAAATGCCTGATCCGCATAGGAGACCCAGTAGGGCGTCGGAATGATGATCTCATCGCCGGCTTCCAGCAGCGCTTCGGCCAGGTTGTAGAGCGAGTGCTTGGCGCCGCAGGACACCAGGATTTGGGGTTTCTCGTACCGGAGCCCGAGTTCGGTCTGCAGCTTGTCGATGATTGCCTGGCGAAGTTCATCGATGCCGGATGACGGAGTGTACTTCGTAAAGCCGGCACGGATCGCTGCTTCGGCGGCAGCCTTGACGGGATCCGGCGTATCGAAGTCCGGCTCCCCCGAGGAGAAATCCACCACATCGATGCCTTGTGCGGCCATGGCTTTGGCGGTCGCCGTCATGGCTAATGTCGGGGACGGAGTGATGCGACTGACGCGTGCGGCGAGTTTCATGCTTTTAGGCTCCGGATTCGTTCTTCAAGGCGTCGAGCCACTTCGGGGTGCAGGAATTCCGTCAAGGCACCTCCGTGCTGGGCGACATCTTTGATGATGGTGGATGAGAGATAGGAATATTCTTCGCTGGGCATAAGAAACACCGTCTCAACGTGCTTTGCTAATTTCCGGTTGATCAGCGCCATCTGAAATTCATGTTCGAAATCGGAGATCGCCCGCAGGCCGCGAATAATCGCATGGGCTCCGGATCGTGCCACGTAGTCCACCAGAAGACCTTCGAAGGTCGTCACATCGACCTGGGTCAGATCCTTCATGACCAGTTTCACCATCCCCAGGCGCTCGCTCAGATTAAAGAGCGGATGTTTGGCCGGATTGGGTGCGACGGCCACGACCACTTTGTCGAAGACGCGCAGGCTTCGCGTGATGATATCGGTATGGCCGTGAGTAATGGGATCAAAGGTGCCGGGATAGATACCGATTTTCATGAGACGACCTCACAGGGAAACGAAAAGATCGACAGCGCCGTGTCCCCGTATTGGTATCGTTTCTTGAGTGTTGCCGTGCCGAGCCGGTCCGGCAGGATTGTTTTCGAGGCGTGCTCCACGACGAGCCAGGCGTCGGGTGATGCGAGTGCCGCAGGGACCGTCTCGAACATATCTTCCAGCTTGTAGGCCATGTCATAAGGCGGATCGGCGAATACAATGTCATACGGCCCTGTCCAGAGGTCAGGTCTCGTCAGAAACTGCTTGACCGTCCTGGCTTGAACCGACACCAGGCTGTTCATCCCGCACTCGGCGATATTATGCCGTAAGAGTTTCAACGATTCGGCTTGCGACTCGACGGCGGTCACGTGCGTTGCTCCACGACTGAGTGCCTCAATGCCGATCGCTCCGGTTCCCGCGAAAAGGTCCAACACTCGACTGTCCGGAAGCCGGTTGCCAAGAATGGAAAACAATGCTTCCCGGACTCGGTCGGAGGTAGGACGAAGCGCAGTTCCTTGCGGTCCCTGAAGGCGACGACCCCGGTGGGATCCAGCTATAACTCGCATGTCTTCAGATATATCGCGTCGTTAAGAGAAGATGACTGTAACACAGCGTTTTTGAAGGGGTCAAGCAACGAAACAACGATGAGGAGCCCTGGCCGAGTCAGAGATATTTAACGAGATGGAGGAATCGAGGGGGCGAGAGAGGGAGAGGGTTTTGACCATCAATTAGGAAACCACTATAATCTAATTTCTCTTCAGTCTGAGCGTGTGCGCGACCCGATCCGCGTTGATTTTCAGCAGGGGGCGGATCGGGTGAGAATATATAAACGGTGAATTAGGTTGCAGACACCGGTTGGCTATCCCGCGCGGCGAGACTCTTTCTTCGATTATTGGAAATCGTGCGATCGATAATCGCACCGCAGTTGATACATTTCCAGGCGTAGAAAATGAGGAAGAAGTCTGAGAACCGCTCCAGCATCATCATCCCTTTGCATTTCGGACATTCCATCGAGGCCTCCCAGGTGTCTGCGTTAACCGCTGATTGCCGAATAAAGCAAAAGCTGCACCAAATTGTCGTTTGTCAATATTTCAATAGTTTAACGGTTACGTATTTGTCTCCATGGGGTAAAACCTACCTCGGTCATCTGTGCAAAAAGGTGCGTGGCGTCAGAATTTTGTTCGGAAAGAGGCAATAATGACGACGGCAGATCTTCACAAAGGAATCGGTCAGTGGCCGGAAACAGAGCGCCCCAGAGAACGTCTTCTCGCCAAAGGGCCGGAGATTCTGACGGATGCCCAATTACTGGCAATTTTGCTGAGAACCGGCCGGCGGGATTCATCAGCGGTGCAGGTTGCCATGGAGCTGCTTCATTGCGCCGGAGGTCTGGCCGGGCTGGTCAGGAGTGGAGTCGATGAGCTCTGCAGAATTCCCGGAATAGGACCGGCAAAAGTTGCCCAGCTCAAAGCGGCGCTTGAATTGGGCCGGCGGGCCATCGCGGTTCCCGTCTCGACGGGGACAAAGATCTCATCGAGCGCGGATCTGTTCCGGCATTTTCATCCCCTGCTGCGTGATCTGAAGCGGGAACTGTTTAAGGTCGTCCTGCTCGATGCAAAGAATACCGT
>CAYPOR010000034.1:0-35658 GCA_964412445.1 uncultured Nitrospira sp. | reverse complement strand
GCGCCAACGCCGAGCGGATGACTTCCTGCTGGTGCAGCAGCGGCACCGAACAGTTCTTCACCCAGATGCGCCAATAGCGGGCTGTCTGCTCCAGAAAGTCGTGCGTAACTTTGATGAGATCGTCTTCGATGCCGAGCCCCCAGGTCATGGCGAAATAGAATTTCTGGGTCAGTGCCATCGGGATCTCTTCGCAGAGGTAGGTCAGCGGCATGTTGGTCAGCAGCCGGAGGACGTCACCGCGAATCTCGTAGCGGAGGTGGTTGCTGCCTCGCACCGGATGCACCGGAGTCTTGTCCCAGCCGGAAACCGGACAGCAGTTGACCCGGATTGCCGGCGTGCCCTGCAGCGGTTCGACCATTCTGAAGAGCGCGGCCGGCCGATAGATGCGGCCGTATTGCTCGAAACGCGGACAGAAATCGGTGATCTGGAATGCGTCGCCGTTCGGCAACGTGACGGTCGTCAGAAGGATATTCGTATTCGGCAGATAGCGCTGCCCGGTTGTCAGGTGGTGCAGAGGCAGCGGGCTCGTGATCGTAAAGTGCCCGCCGTCGGGATCCAACAGGCGTCCAAACACCGGCGGGCTGTCGGGCCGAGGGGCGCACATCCATTCCACGCTGCCGTTCAACCCGATCAGCGCGGACAGTTGGCAGTTGCCGACAAGACCGTAGGGATACATGCCTCCACCATAGGCGATTTTATGTCCGATGTAAACGAGAGGTGATGTATGCGGTTATCGCTGCGATTTCTGTTGCCGCTGGCCCTCGTGCTGGCCGGCCTGGCGTATGCCGTGATTCCTCTTGTCGATACTTTGACGCTGAAGTGGTTCGTCCGTGATCTCGAAATCCGGTCGGAGCTCATCGGCCGCATGGTTGAAAGTCCACTGGTCGATCTCTTGGCCTTGGAGTCCAAGCCGAAGCTGTTGAGTTATTTCAATCGGATCATTCAGGACGAGCGGCTGTTCGCCGTCGGCTTCTGCGACCGTGACGGGAAGCTGACGTACAAGACTCTGACCTATCCCGACTCGATTTCCTGCGATGGCCCGGGCACGCTCAACGCGGGACAGACCGCTCTCTTGCGCTTCACCCAGGGAGCCGTCCATGTCGCAGCCGTCGGGATTGAAGGGAACGGCAGGGTCTGGGGGCGTCTGATGCTCGTCCATGATATGAGCTGGATTGAGCGGCGGAGCAGCGATACGAAGTGGTATCTCTTTTACCTGTTCGCCGTCATCGGCGGAGTGATCTCGCTAGTGACGGTTCTGGTCGCGCATCTGAGCTGGCGAGGATGGGTCGCAGGCGTGCGGTCCATGCTTCGGGGGGAGGGCTTGGTCGCGTTGATCGGAGACCTGAAACCCGGCGCCGACTTGCATCCGGTCGCCCAGGATCTGCGCGCCCTCATCCACGATCTCGAAGCGGACAAACGCATGCGGGACGAAAGCCAGATGAGCTGGACACCCGCCACGCTGAAGACCATTCTCCACGACCATCTTGCTGGGGATGAAGTCCTGATCGTCTCCAACAGGGAACCCTACATCCACAACTGGCACGACCAGCAGATCGAGGTGCAGGTGCCGGCCAGCGGGGTCGTCACCGCTCTGGAGCCCGTGATGCGCGCCTGTTCCGGTGTCTGGATCGCGCACGGCAGCGGCACCGCCGACCGGGAGGTCGTCGATGCCCGAGGGCATGTGCGCGTGCCGCCGGACCATCCTGAGTACGAAATCAGGCGGGTCTGGATGTCACCAGAAGAAGAAAGCGGCTACTATTACGGGTTTGCCAATGAAGGCCTCTGGCCGCTCTGCCACCTGGCGCATGTCCGTCCCGTGTTTCGTTCCTCAGACTGGCAGTATTACAAAGACATGAACGAGCGGTTCGCCCTGGCCATCATTGAGGAGGCCAAGACCGACAATCCGGTCGTGCTGGTCCAGGATTATCACCTCGCACTCGTGCCGAAGATGGTGCGCGATCACTTGCCGAACGCGACGATCATCACGTTCTGGCACATCCCCTGGCCCAACCCCGAGCGCTACGCCATCTGTCCCTGGTACAAGGACATTCTTGAAGGACTCCTCGGGAGCAGCATTCTTGGATTTCACACGCGCTTCCACGGCAGCAACTTCATCGAAACCGTGGACCGGTCGCTCGAAACGAGAATCGACTGGGACAGCTCCACGATTTCCTATCAGGGGAAACTCACCGCCGTGAATCATTATCCCATTTCGATCGCCTGGCCCGAACAGCAACGGTCGCTGTGGCCGCCGGTCGCCGAGTGCAAGACTCGTCTTCGCACCTTGAATACGCTGTCTCACATGCATCGCGTCGGCGTCGGCGTCGAGCGGCTCGACTATACCAAAGGCATTCTCGAGCGGTTCCTGGCCATCGAGCGGTTGCTTGAATTGCAGCCGGAGTGGATCGGCCGGTTTTCCTTTGTCCAAATCGCCGCCCCCAGCCGATCGAAAATCGAGGAGTACCAACAGTTCAGACAGCACGTGCAGGCGTCGGCCGAACGTATTAATGCGCGATTCGGCCGCGAGGGGTACCGGCCCATCCATGTGCGGATCGAGCATCATGAACCGCAGGAGGTCAGCACCTACTACAGAGGCGCCGACTTTTGCATTGTCAGCAGTCTTCATGACGGCATGAATCTCGTCGCGAAGGAATTCGTCGCGGCGCGAGACGACGAGCAGGGCGTGTTGATTCTCAGCCAATTTACCGGGGCCGCGACGGAACTGCCAGAAGCCTTGCTCATCAACCCGTACAATATCGACCAATGCGCGGCGGCCATGCATCTGGCGCTCACCATGCCTCCGGTCGAACAGCGGGCGCGGATGCGCAGCATGCGCGGGATCGTACAGGAGTTTAATGTGTACCGCTGGGCCGGGCGGATGTTGATGGATGCCGCCCGCATGCGGCAACGGGCGCGCATCGTGCGTCAGACTGGAGCCAGGGATATGCGGACGATTACGGGAGGACAGGCATGAGGTATTTGCTCTCGCCTGAGGGACGGGAAGCGATGAGAGCCGTCGCCGGCGGGCCGATGCTCTACGCCTTCGATTTTGACGGGACGCTGGCTAAGATTTCTCCGGATCGTGAGTCGGTCAAACTCACCCGCTCGATGCATGAATGGCTGGTGGAGCTGGCCAAGCGCGCTTCCTGTTCCGTGATCTCGGGACGGGCGCTTAGCGATTTGGCGCCGAGAGTGAATGGGGCCGTTCCGTATCTGATCGGCAATCACGGGTTGGAAAGTCCGTTGACGCCGTCGGTGACGCTCCTGTGGGCCGATGGGATCTGTGCCGGGTGGAGAGCGGCGATCAAGGGGGAGCTGGCGCCGCAGTTGGCCGATCTCGGGATCGATGTGGAAGATAAGCGGTATTCACTGACGTTGCATTATCGGAAGCGGGAAGAGGAGGACCGTATCCGCCCGATCCTGCCCACGCTGCTGAGCCGGCTCAGCCCTGCGCCTCGACTGATTATCGGGAAACAATCGATCAATCTATTGCCTCCGGGAAAAGGCGGCAAGGGGGCGGCGGCGCTCGCGTTGATGCGGCATCTTCGCCAGCCCGCTTTCTTCTTCATCGGAGATGATGAGACAGACGAGGATGTGTTTGCGCTGACGGAAGGGCTGGCCATGGGCGTGCGGGTCGGGCAGCATGCCGGGTCCCGTGCGAAGTATTACCTCAAGCATCAAGGGGAGGTCGAGGATGTCTTGCGGTTCCTGATTCATCGTTTAGATCGGACACCGGAACAGGGCCAGCGCGCCGATCGACCGGCGATAACGCACCCCAAGGAAGCGGAGCATGACGACTAAGGCGTTGGTCATGTGCGCCTGCGGTCTCGCCCTCGCGGGTTGCAGGGATAAGGATAATCCCGTCCAGACAGTCGTAGCCCACCCGGTTAGAGCGAGCACGCTCCGGTAGGAATAGATGACGGCAGGCCGATCGGGCAGGGTGAGGCTCCGATCGCGGGTCGTCGGCGCCCGGAGTCGCTTCCGTGAACCGGAAGCCGCTCGTGAGTACTGTGTGTCGTAACTTTGTCGTAGGAGAGGAATGTTACGGTGCCGTAGGCTCTTTCGCTAATTGTGACTTGTCTTGGCTCATCGTTCGGTCTGTGCCCGTCTGATCGGCAGGGGGCGAGCGGGAGTCTTACGGAGGCGTCGGGGCAGAGATGCGGTGCGGGGCACGGCGGACCGCCGCGCCCCGCCGGACCGGCCTACTTGCCGCTCTGGTCCTTCGCCTCTTCTTTTTTGTCGTCGCTGAACACCACGTGGCCGCCCTTGTCCTTTTTCTCCTCTTTCTTATCGTCGCTGAACACGACCACATTGCCGCCCTTCTTTTCTTCCTTCTTCTCTTCGTTCGCGAAGGAAAGGGTTGCCATCGTGCTGAAGCTGAGGAAGGCCACCAGAGCCATCAATCCGTTGAAGCGTTTCATAGGAACCTCCATGAATGTGAATGAAAGAATAATTGTCCGGTCAGACCCTACGTGTGACCGGTATGTAAGATTTACCAATCGTACGGCATTCGGGACAACGGACAAAATCGCCCGAGCGACGACCTCATTTGTCCAATGCGTGCAGATTGCGGAGGAGACACAATGATCGGCATCGAAGCGCACCATATGCTGAATAGAAATCGCACCATGCCCAACCGCGTCACAGCCCTGGGCCGTCTCGAAGACGTCGTGTCGACCGCCGACGAGTTCGACCGGGTCGTCTCGCAAGCGTTACCGCTGCTGCTCGACCGGGCTGTCGGCTATACGAAGCGGTTTCTGCGTGAAACCGGTCAGTGGAGCGACGATGTCGCGCATGAGAAATTCGTGCTGCGCTGGGGAGCGGAATACCTCGAGCAATTTCTCGTCACCGGACGGAGTGAAGTGCCCTGTCGGCCCCTCTTTCTGCTGGACTCAATGGTGGCCAGGCAGCACAGTCGGCCGGAACCGTTCTGTTATCATCCGGATCTGCTCACGCCGCTGGGCCGTTTTCTCGACGGGCTGGTCGGACGTGCGGCCGTCAGCCGCGACGCGCTGATCGCCCTCTATCATCATTGCTATGGCTTAGGGCCCGGCCAGGTCATCAGCGCGCTTCGCTTGAACGGCTCGGAGAGCCCGCGCATCTATAAGAATTTTCAGCGCTGGCGGGACTCCGGTTGGAAACGGGCTGTCGACGACATGGGTATCACCGAAGTCGAGTTGAAGGGCCTCAACGAACAACAACGCCAGCAACACCGGTTCAACAGCGACGCCGAACGCATGCTTCGGATGGTGCAGACACATTATCGAAAGAGCGAGCCGGACCATTATCCCTGTCTCTCCCGTCATCAGTGGGAAGACCTGTTTCTGCAGGGACACGGGATCGAGTACCGGATTTGGCACTTGGCGTTGTGTGTAGATTGTCTGCAAGCGACCTGGGATTTGGGACTTGACGGGGCCTCAATCATTGAAAAACCGCGAATAGCCATCCAGCTGTCGCCCTAAGACGAAAGACGCAGAGCCGACGACCGGAAGGAGGACGCATGGAACCCGAACAGGATTTCACCGAGTATCGCGAGCATCTGTTGAGCCGCATGAAAGCGGGCGTGCGCCGCTCTGCCTGCGGCACATCAGACCCGATTCATGTTTTTGTGAACCAGCGCCGCGTCGGACTGCTGGACGGAGCCGGGGCCGAAGCGACCTTGCAGGTCCAGAGTCAGGCACACATCGACAGCGTTCAACTCCGGTCGGAGGACGGCGTGCTTCTCGGCGGTCTTTCCGTTCCTGAATACGGATTCAGAAGCAGCCGCATCGCCCTCATACGGGATGCCGTCGAGCTTCGCGTCCATAACACGGCTCAGGGCGGATCGGTCAGCGCGATTTTTCTTCCCGCTCCGGGTCTTTGGCATCGCGTGCGGCGGGCATGGGGAGGCATCGCCGACCGTATGGCCCCGCGTCCGGCTGCCGTCGCAGCGTCAGGGATCCGGGCGCTCGTGTTTGCCCAAGTTTTTCTGGCGGTCGTATTGGCCGGACTCGTCGCCGACCGGCTTACCGGTTGGATGACGCCTGCCCGCCCGCCACTGTCGGTCACACAGACCGAAGCTCCCTGGGCAGCTCCGCTCGCTGAAGTGACCAAACTCGAGCGGCAACTCGTCGAGCTCGCGCAGATGCAATCGAAAGCGATCGATACCATTCAGACGCAGCAACAGGGAATGGCGCAACTCCAGCGGACGATGGCCAAGCTGTCCTCGACCCAGGAAACGGTTGCCTCCAGTGTGCTGACTGTAAAGCAGGAGATGGAGCAACGGAGGAAAGGCACAGGCCACGATTCCGATCGAGTGACGCGCGTGCTGATGAGCAAAGCGCTCAGCGAGCAGGAACAGCTGGAAGCTGAGATTCACAGCCTGGTCATCGCGAACGACCGGCTTTCCCGTGAACGGGCCCAATTGGAGCAGAACTACCAGGACCTGAAAAAGCGGTTGAGATCGACCGGCCAGGATGTCTCGAAAGCCACCCTTCCGGATCGTGAAGGACCGCTGGTGGCCCAGCAGAGCATGCCGTCTCAACCGCCGCAGATTGCTGAAGCAAAAGCGGTTCCTCAGCAACCTCCTTTCTTGTTCTGGGTGACCTTCAGCGATGGAACCAGCCAGGACAGTATCGACCAGTGGGTTCTTGATATGCATGGACGAAAAGGCGCATTCAGCGAAGGATGGCAGGCGGTTGAAATTGTTCCGCCGACCGGACCGATGGAGCGGTTTCTGGATCAACTGAAGCAGACCAAGATTGTCAAAGCGGTGAAAGTCAGTAGATAATATTCGAGGACACTACAACGCATGACGCTCGTTCAGACTCTGACCATTCTGATCTGCCTGGCCGCGCTGTTCAGTTATGTCAATCACCGGCTTCTGAGGTTCCCCCTCACGATCGGGCTGATGGCCGTCTCGCTCATGTTTTCTCTCGTCTTGCTGGCGCTGGGCAAGCTCGGGTTTGGCATCGGGGCGGAAGCCAAGCGGTTCATGGACGCCATCGATTTCAACGAGGCGCTGATGCACGGCATGCTGGGGTTTCTGCTGTTTGCCGGAGCCCTGCATGTGAATCTCGATGAGTTGTGGGATCTTAAATGGGTCGTCGGGACCCTGGCCGTCGTCGGGACGATCCTCTCGAGTCTCCTGACGGGGTGGCTGTGCTATGTTCTGTTTCCCCTGTTGGGCATGCCGGTGCCGTTTCTCTACTGCCTGCTGTTCGGTGCGCTGATCTCGCCGACCGATCCGATCGCGGTCATGAGCATCCTTCGCCGGGCCAGGCTGCCGAAAGCGTTGGAAGTACAGGTCGTGGGCGAATCGTTGTTCAACGACGGCGTCGGCGTGGTGATCTTTGCCGTCGTGCTCAATCTATTGCCGAAACCGTCGGTGAGTGTGACCGATGTGTTCCGTCTCTTTGCCGTGGAGGCGATCGGCGGAGCGGCGCTCGGACTCGTGTTGGGGTATGCGGCCTATCGCATGCTGCGATCGGTGGACAACTATCAGGTGGAAATTCTGCTCACCCTGGCGCTGGTCATGGGGGCGTTCGGCCTGGCGGATCTGCTGCACACGTCCGGTCCGATCGCGGTGGTCGTGGCAGGATTGCTGGTCGGTAATCACGGTCGCCGGTGGGCGATGTCCGGGACCACGCGGGAGCATCTCGACAATTTCTGGGAACTGCTCGATGAGCTGTTGAACGCGATTTTGTTCGTGCTGATCGGGTTGGAGGTCTTGGTGCTGAATTTTCAACGGCCCTATCTGCTGGCGGGGCTGGCCGTGATTCCCCTGGTGCTGGCGGTCCGTTGGTTGACCGTCCTGCTCCAGGTGAAGGGGTTCAGTTTCGTGCGGGAATTCAGCGAGCGGACGGTCACGATTCTGACCTGGGGCGGCTTGCGCGGCGGGATCTCCGTCGCGCTGGCGCTGTCATTGCCGCCGGGAGCCGAACGCGATGCGCTGGTGTCGATTACCTATGCGGTCGTGGTGTTTTCAATTTTGGGGCAGGGGCTGACGATTACCAGAGTGTTGGGGGAAGCGGTGCCGGCGGGGAGCGCTGCGCAATAGGCGTGGGATCGGTTCGTTTCATGGTATGAGCGAGCATGCAGCGCATGCGGTCGCGCAGAGGACTCGATGCGTGCGTGTGAGCCCGTACGCAAGGCGCAGCTATTAGCACGGAAGGAGAACAGGCATGATCTATCGGGTAAAGCGGTTTGAGCAACTCAAGGGACTGCGGGATTTCAGCGATCGGTTGATGACGAGTCATCTGGCTCTGTACGAGGGCTACGTGAAGAACACGAATCAGTTAGCCGCGCTTCTCTTGAATATGGTGAAGCTCGGAAAGACCAATACGATGGAATATGCCGAGATGAAGCGGCGCTTCGGCTGGGAGTTCAACGGGATGCGGCTCCATGAGCTCTATTTCGAGAATCTTTCAAAGCGGCCCGTTCCTATCCGAAAAACATCTTTGCTCTATGAAAAACTCTGGCAGGATTTCAGTCAATATAGCGCATGGGAGCGGGGATTCATGGGGGTCGGCGGTATGCGGGGGATCGGGTGGGTCGTGCTTGCCCGCGATTCAGCGACGGGCCATCTCTTCAATATCTGGATGGACGAACACGACGGCGGATTCCTCGTCGGGACAACGCCCTTGCTTGTCATGGACGTATTCGAACATGCCTATCTGCAAGAATTCGGGATGAATCGCACGGCCTATGTGCAGTCCTTTATGAAAGCGATCAATTGGCCGGTGGTGGAACAGCGGTTCGAGGCCGGCGCCAATCCCCCGACCCAGCCTGTGGCAGTCAGGAAACGCGCATCATAAATTGTCAGGCTCGATCGTCATCGGTCTAATGACCAGACGACCGAGAAGAGCAACAGGTGTTGCTCCCGGGCCAGGCCGGACATCCCGAGCGTATTCTCCCCTCCCTTGAAGAAGCCGCCGGCGGCGCCGGACGATTCATCGTACCGGTATTCTAACCGCAGGAGCGCCGTCTGCCACGGATGCGTCCACGCGTATTGGAGGGTCGTGGTCAGCGCTTTCAACAGTTGTTCAGATCCGGAGATGCGGCCGTTCCGGTCCCAGTACAGCTCCGGACGCAACGCCACGCTCCAGGGGCCCGCCACATTCCAATGGGCATACAGGGCGCCTCCCATCCAGAATGTGCGCGGATGGGCGGGGCGCTCGGCGGCGTTCTCGGTTCCGATGTCGTAGGCGGCCGCCAGTGTAACAGGGCCGTCTTTCCATTCGACGATGCTGTCGGCGAACAATCGCCAAAACTCGATCGAGGTGTCGGATTGATCGGGGCCGTAATACAGGTTCTCCGTCACGGTCAGACGGGTGGTCGGTTGCCATTGAATCTGGGTGCCGTAACTGGGCTGGTCGTTCGCACGGGAAAGATAGTTGTAGCCGTTGATGACGTAGAGCCCGATCCGCAACGCGTCATGGACGGGATAGACCGCGCCCATGCCGAACATGAAATAGGGCGCGTTGTCGGCCATGTACGAACGGGTGTAATTGAGGTTGTTCTTGGCATAAAACGATTGATAGCCGATGTAGCTGTTGAAGAGGCCCGCCGTCAGCGTGAGTCCATTGCCGACCGGAGCCAGGTAAGACACGTTCGCCCGGGAAAAGTGCCGGAGCGTATCGGCGCCGCCGACCGGACGGTCGCCGCCGGCCACGGTGGCGGGGACCAGCGACTCCGTATCGTATCCTCCTTGCACACCGAACTCCAGGCCCCAGGGAGAGGCGGTGGTGACATCTTTGCGCATGTATCCCACGGCGACGTTGGGCGCCAGTTCGTTCACACGGGGCGAGGTGGATTTGTTTTTCCAGCGATGATTCTCCGGGAAATTAAAATCGAGGGCGTAGCTCAGATCGAGGGTTCCTCCGTAGTGCCAATCCGAAGAAGACAGCTCTTCCCCTGGCGCGGACTTCGCAAACGCCAACAACAGAACCAGAAATCCCAGGAGGCGAATCACTGCTTGCCGTTCTCGCTTTTTCCCGGCGGGAGCACGTCCGGGGCCAGAGGCCAGATTCTGAGTCCCGGCACGTGGTACTGCTGAGGGAGATAGGCGTCCGGTACCGCCAGTTTGTTTCCGTCGCGAACCTGGGTGAAATGCGGCGACATGATTTCCACGCCGGCTTCGTTGAACGTGTCTTGAATGCGTTGATGCAACTCCGCATAGATGGACGCCATCAGATTCGGGTGGGCGGTGTAAGCGTTGATTTCATAGGTCACGTAGAAGTCATCGAGACTGGTTTGGAGGACAAAGGGCGCGGGTTCCTGAAGGATATGGGGTGTCGCCCGCGCCGCCGCGATCAATAATTCGTGGACCTGTTTCCAGGGCGCGTCGTAGCCGATCGTTACGCTGGTGTGCAGGATCAAGCCGAGTTGCTTGGCCGAGGAACTGAAGTTGATCAAATGATTGCCGAGGACCAGTGAGTTCGGAATGGTGACGTCCACGTTCTTGATGGTCCGGATGCGGGTCGCGAGCAATCCTGTTTCGACGACGTCGCCGATCGTGTCGGCCACTTTGACCCGGTCGCCGAGGCGAAACGGGTGCATGTAGGTCAACACCACGCCGGCGATGATGTTGCTGATCGAAACCGCAGACCCCAGCGAGAGCAGGAGTCCCAAGAACACCGAGATGCCTCGAAACCCCTCCGACTGGGAACCGGGAATATAGGGAAAGATGGCGATGGCGGCGAACACGATGACCATGAAGCGGACGATCTTATAGGTCGGCTGCGCCCACTCCCGCTGGAATTCTGCAAACGCGATGGCGCCGCGTTCGATTCCCGTGAAGAACAGACGGATCAATTTGATGATGTAGCGGGTCACGATCACGATGATTACGATGGACACGATGTTCGGGATATACGTGGCGAACGCGTCGCCGATCGTGCCGAGCGTCGTCAGCACGGCGCCGAACAAGGCGGCCGAGATGCTTCTCGTCCAGGGGAAAATTCCGAGCACGGTGGTCAGGTAGACATACAGGAGGGCCAGCACGGCGGCGATTCGAATCGTTTGGACCATCGCCGTGAGCGTGCCGGCGATCTGATCGGCCGACAGCAACTCCACGTTTTGGATCTTGATCGAATGGATGAAGGTGCCGCGCCAGGTCTCGATCTTCGCGTACGCTTTCGGGAACATTTTGTGAAGGAGCACGAGGAAAAGAATGAAGACGATCGTATCCGCGGCGGCCCAGGCCACGTTCACGAGCAACGCCTGTCCGGTCACGTGCTCGCGAGACTGCGCCAGCGCGCCTTGGGCGACGGTCGCATACTCCTTGGCCAGTTCCTGCCGGCTCTTTCCCGTGGGGTGTGCATCGCGATCGGTGACCGTCATGACCACGAGATCGCCGTAGATCAGTTCGCTGGTGCTGTCCCGGTCGACCGCCGTGATCGGGTAGATGCGAGTGAACGGATCCTTGGCCAGCCGGGTCAGGCGCTCGGACACGGCCCGGGCGCGGTCCTGAGGCGTGAACGGACCCAGTTGGTCGTAGAGGATGAAAATATGTTTCTCGCCGAAGACGACCGGTGCACCGGCTGGTTTCTGGGGAAGGGGATCGCGCTCGCCTGCGAGCGGGGGGCTCGCACAGAGAAGTGGCAGGGCCGGCATGATTGTGAGCAAGAGCAAGAGCAACGTCGTCCCGGCGGGTATTCTCATCGGCGGCTCCGAATGAATTGAAGAAAGGGAAATGACGGCCTAGAAGAAAACATTAGAGTGATACCATAGAACCGCGGGAGGATAAACCAGCGATTCGGCCTCACGTTCCGTTCAAAAAGAATTGCTTCAGGCTGTCGATCTTAGCATAATGGAAATGGAAACAGGGCTTGCGTCCGGGTGTGAAGAGGTGAATTGAGCATGGAATCCTTAAGCGTTGAGACAGTCTTAGGCCTCATCGGGGTCGTGATTCTCGTCGGTCTGGCCGGAGAAGTCGGGTTCAAACGGACCGGTATTCCGAGCGTCTTGTTTTTGATGGGGCTCGGTGTTCTTCTGGGACCGGTTTTGGGGTATGCGGACGCCCAGCAGGTGTCCAAGCTGGCGCCCTATCTCGGCACTCTCGCCTTGATTATTATTTTGTTCGACGGCGGCTTGAATCTGCAATTCATGAAGGTGCTTCAGGAAACGCCGTTGGCCCTTCTCTATTCCGTGGTTGTCTTTACCGGATCGGTGCTGGGGGTGGCCGCGTTGTACGTGTGGGGACTGCACGGCCAGTGGCTGCAAGGCCTGCTGCTCGGCGCGATTCTCGGCGGAACCGCGGCCGCCATTATTCTTCCTGTGGTGTCGCAATTACCCACGCTTCGGGAACCGATCAAGGTCCTGGTGAGTCTGGATTCTGCATTCTCCGAGGTCTTCGTGGTCGTGATCGCGCTGGCGATCATGGGATCGTTTACGGAGGCGGGGGGGCGGTTCGGGGTCGTGCGGGAAATCTTCCATTCGTTTTTCGACGCCTTGGTGCTGGCGGCGTTGGCCGGAGCGGTCTGGGCGCGGCTGCTTACCTGGCTGGCCGGACAGACATTGTCGTACATGCTGACGCTGGCGGCCATCCTGGTCCTGTACTACGTTGCGGAAATGCTCGGCGCGAGCGGCGCGATCACCATCCTGCTGTTCGGCCTTGTGCTGGCCAACATGGAGTCCCTGGCCGGCCGGCTGGTCCGGCCGCTTCGCGTTCTGATCGGGTACGAGCTGGATCAAGCCAAGTTCGTGCTCGATGAATTCCTGAAGCGGATCAACGAAGAGCTGGCGTTTTTGGTCCGGACATTCTTCTATGTGCTGCTCGGACTGATCGTCGATTTCTCCCGGTTCAACTGGTCCATCGTGGTCTGGGGATGTGCGCTGTTCGGCATCGTGTTCGGGATCCGGGTGATCGCGACCTATGCGATCGGCGGGGGCACCAAAACCTGGAGCCCCAGCGAGCGGGTATTGATCGCGGCGATGATGCCGCGCGGCGTGGCCACGGCGGTCATGGCCTTCATGCCCGCGAGCGCGGGGATTCCGGATACCGAACTGTTTCCGATGTATGCCCTCACCGTGATCACTCTCGGTGTTCTCTTCATGACCCTCTCGCTGGCGGTCTACCGGAACCTCGCGGTTCAGGAACACCTGCCGTCCGCATCGTCGGCGCCGGGCTCCCCGGCCGCCTAACAGCGGTTCAATCATTCGAAGAACGGTGAGGGGAAGAACCACGGCGGCCTACATCCCGCGTTTGGGGGGCGGCGGCGTCAGGCTCGCCCATCGGCGTAGAACCGTCGCTTGGCCAGTTCGGCGGCGAGCACGTACCCGGTGAGGATGGCGGCTAATAAGAGAAGGAAGGGCCACGGCATCGGGGTGAGGCCGAGCGCCGCCGCCGCCGGCGAGAGCGGCAGCAGCAGCGTCACGGCGGCAACCGCCAGCGTGGCGAGCGCGAGGGCGCGTCCCGGTGTGCTGGAGTAAAACGGTCGTCTGGTTCGAATCACGAGCACGATAGCCGAAGCGGAAATCACGGATTCGATGAACCAGCCGGTGCGGAACTGTTCCGGGGAGGCGCCGAGAATCCAGAGCAGGGCGCCGAACGTCAGGTAGTCGAACAGGGAGCTGACGAGTCCGAACGTCAGCATAAATTTTCTGATAAAGGCGAGATCCCAGCGCCGCGGCCGGTCGATCAGTTCCGGGTCGACGCGGTCGGTGGCGATCGTCATTTCAGGAATATCGGTGAGCAGATTGGTGAGGAGTATTTGCTTCGGCAGCAGCGGGAGAAACGGCAAAAACAGCGAGGCGCCGGCCATGCTGAACATGTTGCCGAAGTTCGCGCTGGCGGCCATGAAGACGTATTTCAGGGTGTTCGCAAAGGTGGTCCGTCCTTCGCGCACTCCCTGGGTGAGCACGGATAAGTTCTTTTCGAGCAGGACGATGTCGGCCGCGTCTTTCGCGGCGTCGACGGCGCTGTCCACGGAAATGCCGACGTCCGCCGAATGGAGCGCGGGCGTGTCATTGACCCCGTCGCCGATATAGCCCACCACGTTGCCGGATCGTTTCAAAGCCAGAATGATGCGGTCTTTCTGATTCGGCTCTACTTCCGCGAACACATCGATGTCGTTGACCCGATGGACGAGAGCGTCGTCGCTCATCTGCCGGATCTCGTGGCCGGTCAGCAACCGTCCGTGATCCAGGCCGACCTCACGGCCCACATGCGATGCGACGAGGCGGTGATCGCCGGTGATGATCTTGAGGGTGACGCCCATCCGCAGGAGTTCGGCGACGGTGTCACCGATGCCGGTTCTCAGCGGGTCGTGAAAGACCAGCAGGCCGAGCAACGTCATCTCCGTCTCGTGCGCTTTCCCGATCCGCGCGGCATCGCCCATCGGGCGGATCGCGAGGCCGAGCACGCGGAAGCCCTGCCCGGTCAGAGCGTGAAACTGCTCCCGGATACGATCGCGCACCGCATCCAGCGGGACTGTGCGCCCGTCTTCGATGGTTGCGCGCGTGCAGACCGCCAGGGTCTGTTCCACCGCCCCTTTGGTGATCAGCAACGGCCCCGTGGGAGTCGCGGCGAGGATAGACAGCCGCTTGCGGACGAAGTCGTAAGGCACTTCGTCCAGCTTGCGATAGCCGGAGAAGTCCCAGTCGCGGTGCGTCCGGAGCGCCTCGTCGAGCGGATTGATGAAGCCGGTTTCGTAGGTTGCATTGAGTGCGGCGTGAAAGAGCACCTCCTCGCTCGGACGGCCGTCGACGTTCAACGCCCGTTCGAGATGCATCGTGCCTTGCGTGAGCGTGCCGGTCTTGTCCGAGCAGAGCACATTCATGCTGCCGAAGTTCTCGATTGAATGGAGCCGCTTCACGATCACCTGCCGCTCCGCCATCCGCTTGGCTCCGTGCGACAGGTTGACGCTGATGATGGCCGGGAGCAGTTGGGGCGTCAGCCCCACGGCCAGCGCCATTGAGAAGAGGAGTGAATCGAGCGCCGGCCGTTCCAGATAGACGTTGATCGCGAAGATCGCCAGCACCAGCAGCAACGTCACCTCCATCAGCAGGTAGCCGAAGCGCCGCACGCCCCGTTCAAACTCCGTTTCAGGCCGGCGGTGCATGATATGGCCGGCGAGACGGCCGAACTCCGTGTCCGTCCCGACATGCACGATTGCGACGGTCGCGCGGCCGCTGACGACGTGGGTGCCCATGAACACCGCATTGGTGCGCTGCTGGAGCGGGACTGCGGCCGGCAGGACGGCGGGGGCTTTTTCGGCCGGGTAGGTCTCGCCGGTCAGGGCGGCTTCGTCCACGAACAGATCTTTCGAGTCGAGGAGCAGGCCGTCGCCGGGAATGCTGGATCCGGCCGAGAGCACGACGATGTCTCCGGGGACAATCTCATCGAGGGGAACCGCGATCGTCCGGCCGTCCCGCAGGGCGTCGGTCTTCACATGGACGAGTGCCAGCAGCGCCGAGACCGCTTTGGCTGCGCCCTGTTCCTGCCAGAATCCGAGCAGCGCGCTGGCAAGAATAATGGTCAGGATGATGAGCGCGTCCGCGCGGTCCGAGAGAAAGAACGAGACGACGGCGGCGAACACGAGAAGGAGGATGATCGGACTGCGGAACTGGGCGAGCAGCAGGACCACCGGTCTGATATCCCGGTGCGGTTTGAGGCGGCGCCCGGCATAGCGGGTCCGGCGGGTGCGGGCTTCTTCCCTGCCGAGTCCCTCCGGCTGGGACCGGAGCCGGGCGAGGAGTTCGCCTGCGGGAAGGTTCCAGAAGGCCGGGACCGGCTCAGGCATGGGTGGCATCCCGGCTATTCATAATGGAGCGCCTCGATCGGATTGAGCTTCGATGCTTTATTGGCGGGATAGAGGCCGAAAAAGATGCCGACGATCAGGGAAAAGACAAAGGCGGCGGCGACGGCCGGCATGGAGATGATCGTCGGCCAGCCGATCAGTTTCGTCAGGAGCAACGAGATGCCGATGCCGGCTCCGACCCCGAGGATGCCCCCGATGATCGTCATGATGACGGCTTCGATGAGAAATTGCAGCAGAACATGAATCCGTTTTGCGCCGACCGCCATACGCAGTCCGATTTCCCTGGTCCGTTCCGTGACGGAGACGAGCAGAATATTCATGATGCCGATCCCGCCCACCATCAATGAAATCGAGGCGATGCCCATCAGCATGAACATCATGGTGCGGCTCGTGCCGGCCATGGTGTTGGCGATGTCTTCCATCGTCCGGATCGTGAAGTCGTCCTCGTCCGATGATTGCAAGTGATGCTGCGCTCGCAGCAGATCTTTAATGTCGTCGACGACGGCCGGAATATCGTGGCGCGTGTGCGTGGCGACCAGAATGATGCCGACGGTGCCGAGAAACCGCGTGCCCAGCACTTTGCGCTCCGCGGTCGAAAAGGGGAGGATGACGAGGTCATCCTGATCCTGGCCCGTAATCGACTGGCCCTTGGGAGCGAGAATCCCGATGACCCGGAGGGGAACGTTCCGGATACGCACTTCGCTGCCGATGATCTCCTCGCCGGCTTCGAAGAGGTTTTGTGCCGTCGTTTTCCCGAGGATGACGACTTTCGCCGCCGCATCCATGTCCGACTGGGTGAAGAAGTTGCCCTGCGCAACGGGCCAGCTGCGGATGTCCGTAAACTCCGGCGTGGTGCCCAGCACGATCGTGCTCCAGTTCTTGTTCTCCCGGATGACGTGCAGCACGGAGCGCGTGGCATACATCACCATCGACACGTTCGACACTTTCTTCTCAATGTTCTGAGCGTCGTCGACCGTCAGCGTGGAGATAGAGCCCAGTCCGCCGCGCACGCCGCCGACGGTCGTCGCCCCTGGGATGATGATGAGTACATTGGTCCCCAGGCTGGAAATCTCCGCCTGCACCGAGGCCGTGGCTCCCTGCCCGAGGCTGACCATCGCGACGACCGCACCGATGCCGATGATGATCCCGAGCATCGTCAGCCCGGCCCGCAAGGGATTCCGGCGCAGGGTGCGGAGAGCGGAGACGATTGTGAGCCAGAGAAAGGACATGGAAATCGCCTTCAGCTGTCAGTCGTCAGCCGACGCTCCGGGATGCGATTCTTCCACCGGAGGCCGAGGGCTGAAGGCTGTTTGCTGATCGCTCCTCTCCTTCATCGCATGCCCCGGCCCGGTTCGAATCCCGGCGGCAGCTTCTTTTGCGCCTGCTCGTCGGGCGTTTCAATGCCGAGGATCACCCGGTCGCCTTCGCGGACTGACCCCTCGTCGATTTCGGTGAACAGCGAGTCGGCGATGCCGGTCGTGACCGGCGTCAGTCTCGGTTGTGCGGCGTTGTCCAGCACCCAGAGCTGGGTTGATTTCCGGTCAACGGGGACATTCGGCATCCGGAACCGCAGCGCTCCGTTCGGGACGCGGAGAGGGGATTCTTTTTGGGCGGTGACGACGGTCACGTTGGCCGTCATGCCCGGCTTGAGCTTCAGCGCGGTATTGTCGACCGTGATCACGACGTCATAGGTCACGACGTTCTGTATGTTGATCGGGGCGTTGCGCACTTGCGTGACGGTGCCGTCGAAGAAGTGTTTCGGATAGGCATCGACACGAAAGCTGGCGGGCTTTCCTTCTGCGACCCCTCCGATATCGGCCTCGCTGACGTTGGCATCGACCTGCATCTGAGTCAAGTCCTGGGCGATCACGAACAAGGTCGGGGTTTGAAAGGTCGCCGCGACGGTCTGGCCGACGTCCACATTGCGGGACACCACGATACCGTTGACCGGCGAGTAGACCGTCGTATAGCCGAGATCCAGTTCGGCGGAGGCAAGCGTGGCCTGTGCCTGGTCCAGCTGGGATTGCATCACCTGCACAGAGGCTTCGGCATCGCGATAGTTGGTTCCGGCCAGATCGAGGTCCGCCTGTGAGACAAAGGCCTGCTTCCGGAGCGCGGCCATCCGGTCGCGCTCCCGCTTTCGCTGCGCCGCCATGTTGGCGGCTTTGGCCAGATTCCCGGCGGCGCTTTTGACGGCGGCGCGGGCCTGGTTGACACGCGATTGAAACGGCAGCTGGTCGATCTGGGCCAGCGGCTGGCCTTGTGTGACCACGGCATTGAAATCCACGAAGAGCTTCGCAATCTTGCCGGATACCTGGCTTCCGACCAGGACGGACACGACCGGATTGACCGTTCCGGTGGCGGTGACGAGAGAGGTAATGGGGCCCCGGTCGACGAAGGCGGTTGTATACCGGACCGGAGGGGGACCGCCGTTGAACCAAAACCAGATACCGGCGCCGATCAGCGCGAGGGCCGCAATTCCGCCGATGCGCCAGGGCCGGCGCGATTTCTCTCCGGACTCCGGGAGGGGAATGACGGTGATGGGACGCGCTGGTGCCGGTTCTCGCGAAGGATCCGAAGGAGGTGAAACCATCGGGCTTGGAAGGACGTCACGGACTGGGACCTGCCGGACTGGTTCGTTCGGATCGTCGGTCATGAGGCGCTCGCTTTCTGAGCCATGGCGGGCGGCGTATGGCGATGCAGCCGATGCGCGATCATCTTACGAGCTTCCTCTGCGAATAGCAGCAGGATGGCTCCCAGGGCAAGGGGGCCGAAGATCCAGGCCGGCAGCGGGCTGGTTCCAAAGATCTCGTAGCCCATCGGCGTATAGATAATGGCGCCCAGCAGCGTCAGCTCGACGGCGATACCCCAGAGAATCAGCGGGTTGCTGAACCAGCCACTCCTGGTGGCGCTGAGCCGATCAGACCGGCAGGCGAACACGTTCGCTGCTTGAGCTAAGACGATACCCGCGAAGGTCACGGTTGTGGCCTCTTTATAGAGCGGGGAAGACCAATCCAGATGAGCGCCCCAGGTCCATCCCTGGCTGTAGAGATACAGAAAGAACCCGCTCATGGCCACGACCGCTTCGATCACACCCAGAAAGAGATAGGCGCGCAAGAGGAGCGGGAGATTCAAGAGCCGTTCGGTTCTCGGGCGCGGCAGGATCTCCATGACGTCGGCCACCGGGCGCTCGGTGCCGAGGCCCAGCGCCGGGATCATGTCGGTGCCGAGATCGACCGCCAATACTTGCGGAATCGTGAGAGCCAGCGGGATGCCGAAGAAGCCGTAGCCCAGATAGGGGACGACTTCCGGCACGTTGCTCGACAAGACATAGCTGGTGAATTTGCGAATGTTCTCATAGACCGCCCGGCCTTCTTCGATGGCACTGACGATGGTGGCGAAATTGTCGTCGAGCAAAATGATGTCGGCGGTTTCCTTGGCGACATCGGTTCCGGCGATGCCCATGGCCACGCCGATGTCGGCTTTCTTGAGGGCGGGCGCGTCATTGACTCCGTCTCCGGTGACGGCGACTACCTGGCCCATCTCCTTTAGTGTCGCGACGACGCGCATTTTGTGGCGGGGCGTCATCCTGGCAAATACCGGATCGGGTTCGCCGGCTCTCGAAGGGGTCAGCAACTGACGAAGGGTGTCATCGCTCATGCCGTCCAGCTGCCCGCCTTCGATCACCGGCACGAAGCCGGTGGGCTGTTGCAGCGCCTGCTCCGGGGCCAGCCCGATCGTGCGGGCAATCGCCAGGGCGGTGAGCGGATGATCGCCTGTAATCATGACGACACGCACGCCGGCGTTGCGGCATTTCACGATCGCCTCGGGGACCTCACGGCGGGGCGGATCCATCATGGCGACGAGTCCGAGGAACGTCAGGTCCTGCTCGATGGTCTCGACTTCGATCTGTTCCGGCTGATGGGCGACCTCGCGCATGGCCACCGCCATCACCCGGTAGGCTTGTTCGGCGAACGTCCGGCTCTGGGTGAGCAGGCGGGTGTGTTCATCCGGCGTCATCGGGACCGCCTCGTCATGGACCAGGATGCCGGTGCACAGCGCCAGCACCGATTCCGGCGCGCCTTTGGTGAAGGCGAGGAGCCTGCCTTCCGACCAGTGGAGCGTGCTCATCCGTTTCCGGTCCGCGTCGAACGCCAGTTCGCCCATGCGGCGCAACGGAGGGCGGTGGGCCAGCCCGTGCTCGATGGCGAATTCCAGGAGCGCCACTTCCGTCGGATCGCCCGTCACGACGTACCGTCCGTCGGGATGCCGGACCCGCTTGGCATTGTGGCAATTGAGGAGCGCGTCGAAGAACGATCGCCACTGTTCGGCGTCCGTCGTCGTGATCAGCCGGCCTCTGGTGAAAAAACAGCCTTCGCGCGCTTCGATGACGAGCCCGTCGGTGCAAAATCGGTCCACTTTCATCCGGTTTTCGGTGAGTGTGCCGGTTTTGTCCGTGCAGATGACGGTCGTACAACCGAGCGTTTCGACCGAGGAGAGATGCTTGATCAGGGCGTTGCGCTTCGCCATCCGCTGGCTGCTCATCGCCAGGGCCAGCGTGACGGTCGGCAGGAGTCCTTCCGGCACGTTGGCCACGATGATGCCGATGCCGAAAATCGCGCTGATCCAGAAGCCGAGTCCGGTGCCCATCCCGATCACGAAGAATGTCGCGCCCATCGCCAGAGAAATCGCCGCCACGATGCGGGTGACGGTCATGATTTCTTTTTGGAGCGGACTGAGGCCGATGCCGACGGAGGTGGTGAGATTGGCGATCTTGCCGAATTCCGTGCGCATTCCGGAGGCGAACACGACCGCGCGGCCGTGGCCCGAGAGGATAGTGGTGCCGGCGAAGACGAGGTTCGGAAAGTCGAGCCAATGGCCGTCCGCGGCAGCTTCGGCGATCCGCCGCTTCGGGTTTGATTCGCCGGTCAGGGCGGCGTTGTCGACGCGCATGCCGGCGGCTTCGATCAGGCGCGCATCCGCCGGGATGCGTTCCCCTTCCTCCAGCATGAGGATGTCGCCCGGCACGATGTCGCTCCGGGACAGTTCAAGGGGTTGTCCTTCCCGCATGACCCAGGCCTTGTCCGGCAGCAGGCGATGGAGTGCCTGCACGGCGCGCTCGGCTTTGTATTCTTGAAAAAAGGCG
This sequence comes from uncultured Nitrospira sp., assembly GCA_964412445.1. Classification (GTDB taxonomy): domain Bacteria; phylum Nitrospirota; class Nitrospiria; order Nitrospirales; family Nitrospiraceae; genus Nitrospira_D. The sequence continues at coordinate 14,769 of CAYPOR010000034.1, read as the reverse complement.
AAGACGGCATTGATGAGGATGACGCCGAGGATAGCCCAGCCCAGCGTGGCCATGCCCTCGCCGGGCTTCATGAAGTCGGCGGCGAACGCGAGGCCGGACGCGATCCAGAGCAGCAAGGCGAGGAAATGGGTGAAGTGGCGGGTGAGTCCCCGCAGAATCACGTACCGGTCTGGTTCCGCGAGCCGGTTAGGGCCGAATTGAATCAGCCGTTGTCGCGCGGCTTCCGGAGAAAGACCGCCGCCGGATGTGTCCAGGCGTTTCAGCGCTTCGTCGGCCGTGAGGGTGCCGATATCGTGGTATCTGAACTCAAGCACGCGCACCTCGCACGATGAGGACCGAGCAGGGGGCATGGCGCAGGAGCGTTTCGGACACGCTGCCGAGATGCAGCCGTTCGGTCCTGGACAGTTCGCGCGACCCGATCACGAGCAGATCGGACCGGTCTCCCTCGACCTGCTTTACGATCGTGTCGATCACGTGGTCCATCCGAACGACGGTCGTGACCGCGTAGCCGTCTTTCAGGAATTCGTCGTGCAGTGTGTTCAGCAGATCCGCGGAGCGTTCCATTGCCGGTCCGGTCAACGCCGCCAGCTGGGATTCCGAGAGGTAGCGCGCGGCCAGATCCGTGACGGGGCTTTCCGTTGCGGTCAGAATTGTGACCTCCGCCGTGTCCGGCAGCACGCGGTTCCGCAGGAACCTGGCGGCACGGCGGGAGGGGGCGGAGTCGTCGACGGCCAGTGTCACGCGGCTGAGTCTCGTGAGGGGTTGTTTCAAGACCAGGAGCGAACAAGGCGTGACGGCCGCCACCCGGCGGGAGGTGCTGCCGAGGAGAAACCCGCGTACGTCGCTCAAGCCCCGGCATCCCATCAGGATCAACTCGGCTTTCATCCGGGCCGCGTGTTTGGCGATGGTCCCGGCGAAGGGACCGTGGGCGAGGATGGTGTGGAAGGTGGTGCGGGGGCCGGTGGCGGCCTGACTGAGGGCGACCCGGGCCGTCCGCTCCGCCTCGCGGAGCAGGAGCGCCCCGGCCTTTTCCATCGCCGTGAGCGCGCGCTTCGCCGCAACCGGATTGCGGCCGCTCCCGGTGTTCAGCAACGAGGGATCGACGACATGCAGGAGCGTCACCTGTTCCAGTTCCCGTTCGGCGAAGGTTTCCAGTGCACGCACGCCCCACCGGGCTTGTTCCGATCCGTCGACGGCGCAGAGAATGCGCATGGAAACTCCTTCTGTTCATGAGTGAATGGCGTATGGTCTGCGAAGTGCATCGGATATGCCTGTCGCAGGAGGGATGGGGTGGGAAGATTCGGCGGGGTAATCAGGAGTGGAGCGGCGGGATCAAATCACGATGTCCCTGAAACTGCGGCGTTTTGCAGCAGGGGGGAGCGGGTTATTGTGGTGATTGGCGTCAGTCTTTCCGGCGAAGGTGCGGAGGGTTGTAAGAATGAGCGGTTCTTCGGTCTCCGCGCGCGTCGGGAAGGTGGCATTACCATTGCGTAGTTGTTTGAGAAGGAAGAAGGAGGAGAGCGATGGCACGACGAAGAGTCTGGATGGCGGGGCTGCTTGTGTTGGCGTTGAGCGCTGTGAGTCAGGCGGACGAAGGTTTGGTCGCAACCATCGGATCATCGGGCGACATGGTGGATTTGAGTCACCGGTCCGGCGATCACGCGGTGGTCGACCGTATTCCGCTCCATCGGTCCGGCGACGTCCGGTACTTCAGCGCGGGGGTCGGGTTGGACGAGCGGTCGGCGAAATATCCTCCCTTCTCGTTGAAGCTGGTGTTCACCGCCGGCGGCAAACCCTTTCTGGCGGGCGTATCGGTCACGATCAAGCCGGCCAAGGGAGGCGCGGCGATTACTGTCCCGCCGGAGGAGGTGAACGGTCCCTGGCTGTTTGTCGATCTCCCGCCCGGTGTCTACAATCTCACGGCGTTGCATCGCGACCGCGAACAGGGTATCAACGGGATCAAGATTGAAGCGGGGAAACAGAAGGAAATACAGGTACGGTGGCCGGAGGATCGGGGATTGCCCGTTCCGTTGCCGGCCGAATGACACGATCCGCGGTTCGATGGGGATGAATGAAGGAGACTGAGGCGATGGCGAAGGCGAAGACGAAGACGAAGACAGGCACGAAGAACAAAACGGTCAAGGCCGGGACGACGGCGTTCGGAGACCTCCTGGTCAAGCAGGTGATGGAGACCAAGGTCCAGTCGTCCGGGACGAAGACGAAGGGCGATGTGATCGCCTCGCTGATGATCGAAGGCTTCGGCTGCGTGCCGGTGGTGGACGGCGCGAAGAAGCTGATCGGCGTCGTGAGCGAACACGATCTCCTCGGGGCGATGGACGACGGACAGGCGCTCGGGGAATTGAAGGCGGCGGATGTCATGACGGGAAATCCCTATTCGGTCAGACCTGAAACCACGCTGGGGACGTTGGTACATGTGTTGCGCGCGAGCGATCTGGTCCGTGTGCCGGTCGTCGATGCGAAGGACCGGCTCGTCGGCATCATCGCCCGGCGCGATGTATTGCGGACATATCTGGGAGGCGGGAAGGCGGTTCGACGGAGAAAGTGAGGGCGGGGCGATGCGACAAACCGAATTCTTTCTGAAGGCCTGCGATCCGAAAACCTTGACCGTCGGTCAGTTGATGCAGGACGCCGTCACGCGCTGTACCTCGCGCACGGACGCGTGCACGATCGCCCACATGATGACCCACCGGAACTTCGGGAGTCTGCCGGTGGTCGAAGAAGACGGCACGCTCGTCGGCGTCGTCACGGAGTACGACCTGCTGCAAGCGATGATCGAAGGGCGCGATCTGCGCCAGGTCATTGCGGCCGAAATCATGTCGGCCCATCCGGTGAGCGTGAGGGAAGAGCAGACACTCGTGCAGGTCGCCGACTTGTTTCAGGATCGCTACCTCACCCGTGTTCCCGTCGTGCGGAACAACAAACTGGTGGGAATTCTCGCCCGGCGCGATCTGTTGTTCGGGTATCTGAAGGCTTCTCAATATTGGTCTTAGCAGCTTGTTGAAAAAGACTGCCAGCGGCGTTCTCGCATCGCTCAGGGCCTCAACGTACCGCGAGGGTACGCCTCGGCCCTTCACTCGCGGCGGCCTTGCGGACAGCCTTTTTGAACAACCTGCGGAAATTGATGTCGTGATGCGGGTTTGATACTGTTCCGGACGATGCCGCGGTCGTTCAGAAATGCTTCTCTTGCCGTGGCGCTGCTGCTCTGTGTGCTTGTCCCGTCCTATGCGGGTGCCGATCCGGCCAAACGACAGCGTGGACCCTGCGCGATCCACTATCCGAGCGATGACGGCATCGAGTGGGAGTGCCGAACGCTCCAACACGGTGACTCGCTGGAGAAGCTGTTCGGGGAACAGTGGCGCGATGTCGCGCGCTTCAATCGCATCGACCGGCGGCATGCCGTGTCCGGTATTGCGATCAAAGTCCCCAAGAGTCTCGCCGCACTGGCGCAGTTCACGCCGTTGCCGTTGTTCTATGAGCCGGCTGAGGAAGCGGAACAGTTCATTCTGATCGATCTGGCCGAGCAGTTTCTCGGCGCCTACGAATACGGCGCGCTGCGATTTGCGCTCCCCCTCGCGTCCGGCAACGGCGGCCATGAAACGCCGACCGGTCAATTCCGCATCACCGCCGCGCACCGGTCCCATCAATCCCGTCGCTATATGGTCGAGGGGACGGACCGGCCCTATCCGATGAACCACGCGCTGCGTTTCTATGTGAATCGCGAAGGCGTGTCGTACTGGATTCATGGCCGGGACCTACCGGGCCATCCGGCGTCTCACGGCTGTATCGGCCTCTACGATGAACCGATGCAGAAGGAGCAGTACGGGACTCCGCAATACCCGGAGTTGAACGACGCCAAGCGGCTCTTTGAATGGGTATTGGGAGGGGAGGCGGAAGATGACCGGGTGATTCCGCTTTCAAACGGCCCCCGGCTTCAGATCATCGGCGACGCGCCCGCATGGAGCCGTAATTAACCCGAGCGTCTCCGCAGCTGAGCAGAAACAATCCGGCTTTCTACGGTTCCGTGATGATGTGTCCGCCCGGGTGTTCTTCACCCTCGCTCCATTCCGCCACGGCCTGCGCCATGTCGGCGAGGCGTTGGGCCGCGCGGCCGAATACCGTATCGGGCGGATATTCTCCGTCGATGCCGCGCGCTCCGGCCGTTACGCCGGTGAGCAACTCAATCGCCTCTTCCAGCGTGTTGACGGCATACACGGTGAATTGTCCCGCTTCCACGGCTTCGATGACATCGCGGCGCAGGGCGAGATGCTTCGTATTGCGCGCCGGAATGATCACGCCCTGTTTGCCGGTGAGGCCGCGCCGTGAACAGGATTCAAGGAACCCTTCGATTTTCTCGTTGACGCCGCCGATGGGCTGGACTTCGCCTAATTGATTGACGGAGCCGGTCACGGCGAGATATTGCCGGATCGGCAGATCGGCCAGACTGGACAGTATCGCGGTCAACTCGGCGACGGCGGCACTGTCGCCCTCGATTTCAGAGTAGGTCTGCTCGAAGGTCAAGGACGCGTTCATGGCGAACGGGTGCAATCCGGCAAACTTGCCGGCCAGATAGCCGGCGAGCGTCAGAACGCCCTTGCTGTGGATGTTGCCGGCCAGTTCCGCTTCCCGCTGCACATCAATGACGCCTTTGGTGCCGACATAGGTGCGCGCGGTGATGCGGGTCGGGCGGCCGAATGAATAGTCGCCGAGCTGATGAACGGAGAGTCCGTTGACCTGGCCGACGACGTCGCCGTCGAGATCGACCATCAAGGTGCCTTCCTTGATTTCGTCCTGGATCCAGTGTTCGGCCAGATTCGACCGGTGGCGTTTATGCGCGACCGCGGCGTCGACATCTCCGCGGGTGACGAACGAATGCTGCTCCTTCCTCGCCCAATAGCCGGATTCGCGGATGAGATCGCTCACGAGACTGAACCGCAGCGACAGCCGGTCGTGCCGGTCCGCGAAGCGGAACCCCTGCCGGATGACTTCGGCCACGGCGTCGGCGCCGAAGTGCGGCAGCCCTTCTTCGCGGCAGAGTTTTGCGATGAATCGGGCATATTGGCGATCCTGGCGCTCGCTTCTGATCACTTCCGTGTCGAAGTCTGCTTTCACTTTGAAGAGCTTGGCGAAATCTTCTTCGTAAGCCTGAAGCAGGTGGTAGATCATCGGCGGGCCGACCATGATGATTTTCACCGTGACGGGGATGGCTTGCGGCCTGAGGCCGGCGGTGGAGAACCCGTAGAATTCTCCGGGGTCTTCGATTTTCACTTCGGCTGTTTTGATGACCCGCTTCAGCGCATCCCAGGAAAACGGCTGATGCAGCATATCCAGGGCGTTCACGATCAGGTAGCCGCCGTTGGCCTGCAGCACCGCTCCGGCGCGGATCTCGGTGAAGTCCGTGTACATGACGCCCATGTGGGCGCGCCGTTCGATTTTGCCGATCAGGTTGGTGTAGGTCGGATGGGATTCATCGATGACCGGGGCGCCGTTCGCCGGATCGTGTTCGACGATCAGATTGACAAGATAGCGGGTGAGATCAGGCCGGCGGAACTCCAGGCCGGGAATGGGCAGAGCCGGTCCTTCGTGGGGAAGGAAATCTTTGTAATGATGCACGATATTGTCTTGCACGCGCTCGAGATAGGCGCAGACCGACGGCAGGTCCTGGTAGGTCCGCCGCATCGTTTCATAGCGGCCTTCCAGTACGTTCGTCGCAACCTGACGGTCGAGATGGCGGAGCTGGTGCTCGACTTCCTTGTCGAGGGTATGCAGCCGCACGTGAAATTCTCTGATCTCACCTTCGAGAGCCAGGCGGCGCTCGTTGAGGTCCTGCTGTTCCTGCTCAGTCATCGCCTCCAGGGCTTCGCCCGTCATGGGATGCCCGTCTTTCAACGGCACGAGCCCGAATCCTGCCGGGGTTTCGTCAAACCCGAATCCGCGGGTGAGGCTTAATTTCGTGAGTTCCTGAAAGAACAGTTTCTTTTTGGCTTCGGTCTCGTCGTGCAGCTTGGCTTTGGCGTCGAGGTACTTCTTACTCTCGAATGCCGCCGGAATATCGCGGCGCAAACCGTCGATGAACGCCGCCATGTCGCGCTTGAAGGCACAGCCCTGTCCGGCTGGAAAGGAGAGGCCGGCCGGTCGCGAGGGGTCCTGGAAGTTGTTGACATAACACCAGTCGGAGGGAGCCGGGGCGGCCTGGGCGAGCCGTTTCACCATCTGGCGAACCAGGGTGGCTTTACCGGTGCCGACCGGGCCGGAGACATAGAGATTGAATCCGGGACTCTTCATCGAGAGCCCGAATTCCAACGCTTCGACCGCCCGCTCCTGGCCGATGATATCCGTGAGCGGCTCCAGTTCGCTCGTATCCTCGAATCCCAGATGAGCAGGATCAACCGTCGGCGTGAGCATCGACACCGGAACTTTGAATTTGTCGGTGTTCATCTACAAGACTTTCACGGCAACGGCCGGAGGACGTTGCACCGTTGTCGCCTGGGGACCTTTCTTTCCCTGCTCCAGGCCGAACACCACGTCTGTTCCGTCTTCAAGCTGCTCGAAGGTCAGACCGCGGAGCGCATTGGCATGGAAATACACTTCTCCCCCGCCCTCCCGGAGGATGAACCCGTACCCCTCTTTCGGGAAGAGCTTGCAGATCACTCCGCGGTCAGGCGGGACGGGCGACACGCGCACGTCGGTCTGCGCGCGTTTCTCACGGAATGTGCGCAGCTCCGTGGCGATGGCCGCGAAGGCGCTCCGGATCGCTTCTTCGAAAGTCTTGTCTTCCTTGCGGGCGGTGACGGTATGGCGGCCGGGGACGGTGACGACCACGAGCGCTTCAGCCACATGGTCCTGTTTTTTGTGATGGCGGTTCTTTGTCAGTGTGACGCGACCATGCGTGAGATCGTCGTGGCCCCGACGGAGATCTTCCATGCGGGCTTCAATTTCTGTCTTCCAGCGGGGTGTCATCTCGACATTGCGGCTCTGCAGTTCTAGTTCCATCTGATGCCTCCTTGTATTCATTGCTATGTACCGTAGCAGCAAGCCGGATGCCGCTTGCGTCAAATCCACCGGTTGGGGAACAGCGTCAGAAAGTAGCCATCGTGTGCACACTTCTGACGAATGGCCATGCGTTCTGCGTGATGAATGACAATGGAGACTGGCGCATTTCTCCTCAATGATCGTGATGCGGGTGAAGCGCAATGCGTCACTTGCAACACCGTGACCTGAGGCGGAGGATGGAGAACCTGGAGGCATCACGGGGATCACTGGCGCAGGCGGTCGTTCAGATGGCGGCTCGATTGGAATGTGACTTGCGTATCACTTCTGTATGCCTATGCTGAGAAAGCAGGCCCTTGAGGAGTATCTCCAGTCACGCTTTGGGCCTGATGTCGCCTTGCTATCGTTCGGCGTGATCGGAAAGGCCAGTTCAGAAGGGGCGCATAAACAGTATGGCTACGGGACGCCGGTCAAGCTGACGTTCCGTGTCGGTCGGGAGATCCGCTCGGCTGTATTGGAAACCATGAAGCCCGGCCCCTTCGGCCACGAGCACATGGCCGATCGGGCGCAAGCGATGTTGTGGGACTATGAGTCCTATGGGCGGTTGCCGCGGCATGTGAAGGCGCTCGATGTCGGGGCGTTTTCCGGCACGCAGAAACTTTTTTCTGTCGCGGACGGGCGGGAGTATTTTGTTCTGAATCAATGGACCGATGGTACGAGTTATCACGAAGATCTGGAACGGCTGGCCAAGGGGCGGCCGCTTCGCCCGCTCGACCGCCGACGGACCATCGCGCTTGCGCGGTATCTTGCACAGATCCATGCCCGCAAAAAGCGGGATACTGATTTATACCGCCGCCGCTTGCGGGAACTGATCGGTCACGGCGAATGTATCATGGGGTTGACCGACAGTTACCCCGAGCGGTTCGGGTTTATCACGGAAAATCTGTTGCGGGGGATTGAGGAGGCCTGCAACCGCTGGCGCTGGCGTTTGCGCGGGAAATCGAAGCGGCTGTCGCAGGTGCACGGCGATTTTCATCCATGGAATGTTTTATTCCAGAAGGGCGTCGATTTCGCGGTGCTCGATCGCTCACGGGGGGAGTGGGGGGAGCCGGCTGACGATGTGACCTCCATGACCGTCAACTATTTGTTCTACTCGTTGTGCCGGTGGGGAAGGTTGCAGGGGCCATTTGAAGTGCTCTTCCGCCTGTTCTGGGAGGAGTACGTTGCGGCGAGCGGTGACGAAGATGTTACGGCGTCGGCGGCGCCGTTCTTTGCGTTTCGCGGCTTGGTGTTGGCCAATCCTGTCTGGTACCCCGATTTGCCGATCGGCGTGCGGCGAACCCTCTTCCGATTTATGGATCAGGTTCTTGCCGCACCGCGTTTCGATCCATCACGAGTGAATGAGTACTGCGGGTGACCGACTGCTGAAGTGGCGGGATTAATGACGCGAAACCACAGTGTTGCAATCTGGCTTACCGGGTTACCCGCGTCGGGCAAGAGCACGATTGCGCAGGCGTTGAAGCCTCAGCTTGAAGCGTCCGGTTTGACGGTGGAAGTGCTGGAGTCCGATGAAATCCGACGCGTGCTGACACCTCAAGCGACCTACGCGCCGGCCGAACGGGCACTCTTCTATCGCGCGTTGGCGTTGATGGGGGCGAAACTGGTGGCGCATGGCGTGACGGTCATATTCGATGCGACGGCAACGAAGCGAGCGTATCGAGACGTTGCCAGAAACCTGATCCCTCGATTCATCGAAGTCGCGGTGGAATGTCCGTTAGAAACATGTATGCGGCGGGATTATAAGGGGACGTATCAGCGCGGGCAGCGGGGTGAGTCCAGTACGGTCCCAGGGCTGCAAGAATCCTACGAAGCACCGCTCCATCCCGATCTTACTGTAGATACGACGAAGATGCAGGTGCATGAAGCGGTGCAGCACATTGTGGCCCTGGTGAAACAGCGCGTTCATTCGTAGATAGCCGTACAGTTCCTTCACGGTCTCCCTCTCAGTGAAGATGTTGCAGAAACCATGCGCATGCGTGGTCAGCCACCTGTTCCAGTGCGCCCGGTTCTCCGAAGAGGTGTGTGGCCTCCGGAACAATGATGAGCTTTTTTTCGCAGCTCAGGAGTTCGAAGGCGGATCGGTTCATGTCGATGACCGGTTCATCCCATCCGCCGACAATCAGCAGGGTCGGCGCGGTCACCGATGGCAGGTAGGTTTCTGCCAGATCGGGCCGCCCGCCGCGTGACACGACGGCCCGGATGTTCGACGACTCCCTCGCAGCCGCTTGCAGCGCCGCACCGGCTCCTGTGCTCGCGCCGAAATAGCCGATTCCCAACTTTTTCGTGCACGGCTCTTGTTCCAGCCAGGCTTTAGTCAGCAACAAGCGATCGGCCAGCAGATCGATATCAAACACGTTCCGTCGATCCTCGGCTTCGTCCGGCGTGAGCAGGTCAAGCAGCAGCGTCGCGAGTCTGTTGTGCTGCAGATGGCGGGCGACGAAGTTGTTTCGCGGACTCAATCGTCCGCTGCCGCTGCCATGGGCAAAGACGATCACGCCCTTCGGGTCTGATGGGATTCCCAAAATACCGTCAAGGGCCAGTTCTCTCAGGATGATCCTGATATTGTGCTCGTAGACAGGTCGCGTCATAGGCTTCTTGTGTTCAAAATTGAACTCACTTTGTAACCAATTATTATAGTTGATGAAAATTTCTCATATGCTCATGTTGGTTGCCAATGATGCGCTTCGGAATGGCTTATGGAGCGATAGTGTTTGAACAAAAATTCCTCAAAAACAAGAGACAAAGATTCGGTAGGGCGTATAAATGCCACAATCTGTACAATTGTGTACGAGTAAGTAGTCTCCACAGAGACATTTTTAGGCATTTTATATTCTAAGTAGTTGATAGGTATGAAAATGTAATACTGGATCGCAACTTGCTCAACCCCCAGGCATACGTCAACTTTCACCTGGGGAGGAAATAATCATGGGTTGTCCGAAATGCAAAGGCTTAATGATGTTGGAGCGCTTCTCAGACTTCTTCCTGGTGTTCTACGCGTGGAAATGTGTCAATTGTGGAGCGATCATTGATCGGACGATTTCGAATAATCGCAAAAACAGCCTGGCTGCCAAAGCTGCCAAGGAAGTTGAAACCGCCGCTGCCTAACCGGTTGAACGTTAGGCATTAGAACTCCGGCACGGCGCAGTCACAGTCTCGAAACATGAGCCCGTGCCGGCTGGAGTTCTCAGGTGGATTCTGGACCGCAACCGTCCCCGACCTGATCCCTTCAGTAACTTTCAGGGCTTTCCCGCCACTCGCCTCTTTCCTCACGCGGCATCGATGCTCTGGCCGGTGCTCTATATCGTCATGTGGGCTCCGTCTCTCATCTCCGTTATCGGTGTGCGGCTTGTTTCGTTGTCACGGCGCAAGGTGCCGGCCGACTAAACGCAGCGGGTAATTGAGTCTGATTATCCAGGCAGGCCGTATCCAGTTGCGTTTGAGTCAGTCCGGTCACCGAAACCAGGTTGGCTCCGTAGAATTTCGCCTGCTGGATGTTTGCCGCGTCGAGGCGTGCGCCGCTGAGATCCGCCCCGGTAAAGACTGCTCCGCGGAGGGTGGCTTCTTGAAAATTGGCGTGGGTTAAATTGGCGTGGCTGAAATCGGCATCACTCAGATCGGCAGCGACGAGATTAGCCGAATCGAGCGTGGCTTCATTGAATTGCGCCCGGGGCAGGGAGGCCTTCGGCGCGTAGATTTCATGCAGGGCGGACTTGGAGAAGATTGCGCCGGCGCCGCGTGTGCCGATCATGACGGCATGATGCAGGTTGGCATCACGGAAGTCAGCCTGGTCGATGACGGCTTTGTAGAGGATGATCATGCGCATTTTAGCCGATTGCAACGAGGCTTTGATCAGCCGTGCGCCCTCCAGGTTGGCGCCTTCGAGGTCGGCCTGTGCAAGGCGGGCGTTGTCCATAGTGGCATGGCGGAGATCCGCCCCGCGGAGAATGGCGTCGCGCAGATCGCTCTGGCGCAGATCGGCGTCATCCAGATAGGCGCTTTCCAGATCCGCTTCCATCATGCGGGCTTGATTCAAACGAGCGCCGTCGAGCAGGGCCCCCTGCAGATTGGTCTGAAACATCGTGGCCTTCGATAGGTCTGTCTTGCGGAGATCCGCCCCCATCAAGTCGGCTCCGGTCAGGACTGCCCCCCGAAGATTGGCTCCGTACAGGTAACTGTCGACCAGCGTTGCGTTTGTAAAGTCGGCCGACGACAGATCGGCGTCTTCGAAATGGGCCCGTTCGAAAATGGAATCGTGCAATTGAGCGCCGGTCAGCGCGGCATTGTACAACGCGGCTTCGTCGCCGACTGCGCGGAGGAGATTCGCCTGAGTGAGTTTGGCGCGGCGCAAATCCGCGCCGACCAGATTGCTGTCTTCCAAGTTTGCCTTCGTCAGATCCGCACCGGCGAGGCTGGCTTGCGTCAGAATGCTTTGGCGGAGATTCGCCTGTTTGAGGTCGGCGCGTTCCATGCGGGCGCGTTCCAGATTGGCGCCTTCGAGCGCAGCCTTCCGCAGGTCGGTTCCGCAGAAATCCGCCCGTCTATGCCCGGGGCTATCCCGCTGTTCGAGCCATTCCTGATGAGCGTGAAGGGCTTCACGGAGGGCAGCCGCAGTCAGGGTGTTTCTTTTGTAGGGCTGTTCGCATCGTTGCACCGGTTTCGAGGAAGATGCTGTGCGCGCTGCAACAGGCGGAGGCGTGGCAATGATGCTAGAGACGACGAGCAGGAGCAGCGCCTGGCGTACTGCGGAATGAGTCATCGGTTTCTCCTCTGATGGATTGGTTCACACAGCAGGTGTTTGCGGCGGATCGGATCTTGTCAGTTGCCCTGCTGCGACAACAGCCGCACATAGGCGAGTACATCGACCATTTGTCCTTCGGTCAGGCTGCCTGTCCAGGCATGCATGGGACTGAACACGACGCCGTGTTCGATCGTGCGCAGCAGTTCTTCATCGGATTTCAAGAAGGACCGGAACCGGTGAAAGTCGGCCGGCGCGACTCTGAGGGTCTCGGCCGCAGGCCCGTCTCCCAGACCCGCCGGGCCATGGCAGGTTGCACAGTGGGTCTGATAGAGCGCCTTCCCCCTGGTCAGGTCGGCCGGCAGATCCTGGGCGGCAACCGTCACGGCGTTCACGAACAGACTCACTCCGGCGATCAAGGGAAATGCGCGCGGTATTCTCTGCATCATCAACTCTTTTTGGTGGTGTGGGCAATGAATGACGTGAACAGTTGCTGTAACTTCTTGCTTCCGCACGATGGACATTCTACCGCGCCGCGTTCGTGTTCTTTGAGTGTCACCACGATCAGTGATTCCTTGCCGCAGTCGAGGCATTTATAATCATACATTGGCATATTACGGACGGCTCCGCTAGTGGAAGACCAGGAGTGGGCATTGCGTATGATGGAGCACGGCGTGCGCGACGCTACCGAGCACCATCCGGCTCAATCCATGGCGGCCGCGGGACCCCATCATCAGGAGGTCGGCATTGACGGCTTTGGCTTCTTGGAGAATCGCTTCGACCGGAACTCCCAGCGTTGATTTCGCCAGGGTGCTGTAGCCCATGTGTTTCAGGTCCGACGCCACTGAGTTGATGAACGACTCGGCGCTCCGCAGGGCCTGGCCTTCCATTTCCCGCTCCGCCACGGCGTCGACCGGCCACGGCGGCCTGGTTTGCGGCAGGACGGTCAATGCCGTGATCGTGACGGCTTCTCGAAATGGATGTTGCCGGAGAAACAACAAAGCCCGTTCGGCGTCCTGTGAGCCTTGCAGAGGCAGCAGCACCTGCTTCAGAGACTTCACGAAATTCGGCAGGATCAACACGGCGCTCTTGGAGAAGGTCAGTACCCTGTGGGAGACGCTGCCTATCAGCCGTTCCTTGATCGGTCCGAGCCCGCGCGCGCCGACGAGAATCAGTCCGATCTGATGCTGTTCCGCGTATTCCACGATTCGATCGGCCGGCGAGCCGATCTCCATATGCTTGGTCACCGGGCCGCAGTCCATCGGCAGGAGCGATACAATGCGATCAAGCAGTCTGGCGCCGTCTTCCCGCATCGTCCGTTCGATGGTCGTGTACAGTTCGTGCGCGACTTCCGGCACCATCATCGGATAGGCCGGCGACGGAACGTCAAGGACGTGCAGGATGTGTAATTCTTCAGCGCGGGCCAGGTGTTTCAACGCACGGACTGCTTCATAAGATTGATCCGACCCATCGATGGCCAGCAGCATTTTCATCGGGAACCTCTCCATTGCTCAGTGACAATCTGTTGGACAGAAAAAGAGCACATACAGACCGACCGCTATACCGAGGGCGATTGCGCCGATCAAAATCCAGCGGGTACGCGTCATTGGTTGTCCTCTCGCTCCAAGTAATCAGCAAGTCCAGTGCCGTTGTCCGTTATCGTAATCGGCTGGCACCTCATGCGGATAATGGCTGATGAGCGCAGGCGATTCTTCTCTCCGCCATCGCATCCCGATGTGCGCCGGCGACCGGCATGATAGGGAGGTTGTCGCCTTTTGGGACAGCTACGGATTTCCCTTTGTAGCGTGGTTCCCCTGTCATCCCCGTGGGGGAGAAAAAATGGTCTTGTAATAAGCCGTTTTCTGTATGAACGTCGTTTGCGCGGTCGGCATCGGCTTTGCTGAGTAGGGGGATAGAGGCGGAGCTTATGAAGGGAGCGAGCATGGCAGAAGCGCCTTTTTCCTCTATTCTCGTCCCTGTGGACTTTTCACCCTGTTCGGAAGAAGCCTTTCGGGTCGCGTGTGATCTGGCGCGTCTATGCCGCGCTGAAGTGCTGGTCGTGCATGTCATCGATACGAGTGCGCTGGCCGCCTTCAATCGGATGGGGGTGCTGGCGGTGCCCTCAGACGCAGCGGCCCAGAAGCGCCGCCTTCGGCACTTTGCCCGGTTGAATGTGCGCCGGCTCCTCGATTCCGAATCGGCGAAGGGGATTGAGATGGATCGGCTCGTCTTAGAGGGGGCTCCGTTTGTAGAAATTGCGAAAACGGCACGGGTGGAAAAAGTCGATCTGGTTGTGATGGGAAGTTATGGCGGACGCTCAGGGAGCGTCGATAAAATATTTTTCGGCAGTACGGCTGAAAAGGTGGTGCGGACAGCGGGGTGTCCGGTGCTGACGGTGCCGCTGCCGGTCAAGGCACGCTGAGTGCGAGGATTTGTACAGAAGGAGGAGATTCACGATGATGATGCAGGGCGGGCGCATGCGGGGATGGGCGACCGTGTTGGGTGTGACGTGGGCCCTGTGGGGCGGAGCGGACCTTCCGCTCTGGTCACAATCCGAACAGGTCGTGGATGTCACGATCAAGGATTTCAAGTTTGTGACGAAGCAAAGCACGCTTCGGCTCGGGGTGGCGACGGTGATCAGGATCAAGAATGAGGACGCAGAGCGTCATGACTTCGGTTCGACCATGTTTGAAGGAATTCCGACGCAGGTAGAAAAGGACGGCGTGGTCGTCTATGGGCGGGGAGTCGGGGGGGTCTTCCTCGACGCCAAACGGGATGCGGCGTTGCGGTTCAATATGTCCCGCCCCGGCCGCCACGAATTCAGGTGTTCGATCCATCCCAATATGAGCGGGGAACTGCTTCTTTTGAACGTGGAGGCCGTGTGAGCGGGGAAACCGACAGACCACGCATCCTGCTGGCGACCGATTTCTCCAAATGGGCCCTGCGGGCCGAGGAGTATGCCTGTT
>CAYPOR010000033.1:0-36070 GCA_964412445.1 uncultured Nitrospira sp. | reverse complement strand
CGGCGGCGCGACCTGGAAACCGTTCTCCTACATCTTCGACGACCCGCAGTACATCGAATGGATGGGCTCGGTCCAGGACGGCACACCGGACGGGCCGAAGCTGCACTCCATCATCGTGGACCCGCGCGATCCCAAGCATCTCTACTTCGGCATGTCCGGCGGCGGCGTGCACGAATCGACGGACGGCGGCAAAACCTTCGTGCCCCTCATCAAGGGCATGGAAACGGTCGAGGGCTTCGAGGCCTCCGTCGTCACCTATCACGATCCCCATTGCATGCGGCAGTGCCCAAGCAATCCGGACCGGCTTTATCAGCAGAACCACTGCGGCATCTATCGCATCGACCGGCCCTCCAACGAGTGGGTGCGGATCGGGAAGAACATGCCGAAGAAAGTCGGCGACGTCGGGTTTCCGATGGTCGTCCATCCGCGCAATGCCGACATCGCCTGGGTCTTCCCGATGGACGGCGGAACGGTGTGGCCGCGCGTGAGTCCGGGCGGCAAACCGGCCGCCTATGTGACCCGCAACGGCGGGAAAAGCTGGATCAGACAGGACAAGGGGTTTCCGCGCTCGAATGCCTGGTGGACGGTGAAACGCCAGGCCATGACGCGCGACGCCCATGCCACAGTCGGCCTTTACGTCGGCACGACGCAGGGTGAGATCTGGGCCAGCCGCAACGACGGCGCGAGTTGGACCTGCATCGCCCGGCATCTGCCGGAGATTTATTCTGTGGAAGCGGCTGCGTTCTGACCATGACGGTGCATATTCCCAGCGCGCTGCGCTCCTACACCGCGCAGCGGGGCGAGATCGAGCTCGACGCGTCGACCCTCGCCGACGCCCTGACGCAACTGGACAGCCGGTTTCCCGGTCTCCGGTTTCGCATCGTCACGGAGCAGGATACCGTCAGGCCGCATATTCGATTGTTCGTGAACGAGCAGCAGGCGTTTGATTTGCAGACCCCGCTCCGGCGCGATGACGAACTCTACATTGTCCTCGCGCTCAGCGGCGGATAACCCGGAGGAAACATCATGCCGACTCCCGACAACGCCACACTCATCGAAGGTCAACGGCAGGACTGGAACCGCGTTGCCGGGGGCTGGGAAAAGTGGGACCGCACGTTCGACGAACAGATGGCGTTTTTGAATCATCGGCTCGTCGCCGATGCCCGCCTACACGCAGGCATGAGCGTGCTGGATCTCGGCTCCGGCACCGGCTACCCCGCCTTACTCGGTGCGCAAACCGTCGGAACGACCGGACGTGTCACCGGCATGGATCTCGCGGAACAGATGCTGGCCGCCGCGGAGCGCAAAGCGAAGCGCCTCGGCCTGACCAATGTCTCGTTCAGAACCGGCGACGTGACGAGCCTGCCCTTTGAATCGAACTCCTTCGACGCCGTCACCAGCCGTTTCTGCCTCATGTTTCTTCCGGAGATCCCGAAGGCCGCAGCGGAAATCGCGCGGGTGCTGAAGCCGGGAAGCTGGGTCGCCGCCGCAGTCTGGTCTGCGCCGGAAAAGAATCCGTCGATCGGCCTCTCGGTGGCGGCAATCAAGCAGGTGATCGATCTCCCGCCGCCGGACCCGACCGCGCCGGGCATCTTCCGGTTGGCCAAGCCGGGCGAATTGGCCGGTATGTTCCAGCAGGCCGGACTGGTCGATGCAACGGATCAGGAGTTCCTGGCGGAATGGTCCTATGCCTCGGCGGACGAGTATTACACCAGCCTGATGGAGATCGCGGCGCCGGTGCAAAATCTCATGGCCAAACTGACCGATGCGCAGAAGCAGGACGTCAAGCAGCGCATTCTGCAAGCCGCATCCAACTTCACACGCGCCGGGCGGATTGTCTTCCCGATGGCCGTGCGGATCGTCGCAGCGCGCAAACCGGTCTAGAACCGCGATTACAATCCTCCTCCCCTTTGTAAGGGGAGGCTGGGAGGGGTAGAGTCTCCGCCTGCGGCTCTTACACAGTCGTCCGACCATCACTCTGGTAGGCGGCTGGCGCTTCGACCTCCCCTTCCCCTCCTTACGAAGGAGGGGGCAGATAGAGCGTTACGATACTGGAAGCAGAATTTTGAAGTGGAGTCTCGTCCCATGGCAAAAGCCGATGGCTTCAAGGATTTTGTGCTGGACCAGTTGGCTGACCTCCGGGGCCTGACCTGCCGCGCCATGTTCGGCGGCTATGGGCTCCGCTACCGCGAGAGCTTCTTCGGGATCATTCACAAAGGGCGGCTCTATTTCAAAGTCACCCCGGAGACCGTCGAAACCTACCAGGCCATGGGGACAAAACCCTTTCGCGTGACTTCAAGAATGACGCTCAACACCTACTACGAAGTCCCTGCCGACATTCTTGAGGATGCCGCGCTCCTGGCTGAGTGGGCTGAAACCGCCGCTGCCGCTCAGCCCCCCAAACCGGCGCGACGCCGCGCCGCTGCCAAACCCCGCAAGTCCAAACCGGCCCGGATCGCTCGCGCTCGTTCGTAGCTGACAGCTCGATCAAGCCCATAGCAGCCGGTTCGTTTGAGACTTATAATGGGCCAATGTCAGCCGGCATCAATTTACCAGGCTCATCTGTGCACCCTGTTCAACTACGCGTGGCTCTTTTTTCTCTGATACTGGCTAGCTGTTTACTTCTGTTACCCGGTAATGGATCACTCGGAGCGGAACCATCATCCGCTCCTCTTCTGTGGCGGGCGGTCCCGACCGTCAATCCGTCCGATCAAGCTTCGCTTCAAAAGAAAGCGGCGATCCTCCGCGAACGGGACATCGCCTTCGATGAGCTTCTGGTGAAAACGTTGAAAGACGCCGCTGCCAGACCGCTTCAGCCGATTGCCGTCGAACTCTTTGACGCAGGACGATATGAGCTGGATGTGATCTCCACACTGGCACGCAACAATGACACGAGTTTCGTTCGCGGGCAGCTGAAGCCGCAGGACTCCGGCGAATTTTCGCTCGTCCTCAACGGCGCGACGGTCACAGGGACCGTTCAACTCGGCCGGCGTGTCTTCAAGATCGAACCGCTCGGCAACGGACGGCATCGCCTGATCGAGATCGACCCCGAACAATCGCCTCAGGAATAGGGAGGACGCGTATGGTCGCGCTGATCCTGGCCGACGCCGTACTCCTGCTGCATCTGGCATTCGTGCTGTTCGTCCTCTTCGGCGGACTCCTGGCGTTGAAATGGCCGAAAGCGATCTGGCTGCATCTGCCGGCAGCCGCGTGGGGCATCTTCGTCGAATTCAGCGGTTGGGTCTGTCCCCTCACCCCCTTGGAAATCCGGTTCCGCGAACAAAGCGGCACGAACGGCTACACCGGCGACTTCATCGGACACTATCTCCAGGCCCTTCTCTACCCCGAGAGTTTGAACCGGAACACCCAGCTCCTCTTCGGCACTGTCGCACTGCTCGTCAACGGAGCGATCTATTTCTGGCTGTGGCGATCGGGACGACGGCAATTCACGCGAACGCATCAGTAACCGGAGCCGCACTTTACGCAGCGCTCTATCGATTGGATTCATCGCTGCATTGAATTTCCTGCGGCCATTACATTCTCTTCTTTTTATCTCACTCGACACATCTGCAACCGGTTCCTCCGCGTAGGACTGAGCGACGAAGACAGTAATCGTTCACCCCTACTCACTAAGGAGGACCCTCATCATGAGATCCAGGATCGCAACCTATCTGGCCATCGGCGGACTGCTCTTCACGCTCGGCGGCTGCAACACCGTGGAACCATCGGGCGGGAAAATGATGACGGACAAGTCGCTGTACGACCGGCTGGGAGGAAAACCGGCCATCACCGCCGTCGTCGAAGATTTCGTCGGACGGGTTGCCGCCGACAGCCGCATCAACGGCAAATTCGCCACTGCCAATATTCCCCGACTCAAGATGCTGCTGGTCGAACAGATCTGCCAGGCCTCCGGCGGCCCCTGCACCTACACCGGCCGCGACATGAAGACCACCCACGCCGGCATGGGAATCAGCGGCGATGACTTCGATGCGCTGGTCGGCGATCTCGTCGCCACGCTGAATAAATTCAAAGTCGGCGAACGGGAAAAGAACGAATTGCTCGGCGCGCTCGGCCCGATGAAGAAAGACATCGTCACTTCGCCGGCGGCCATGACCGGCCCGGACGGCACGCTACCCCTGCCCGCCGACTACAAATCCTGGCCGAAGTTCCTGACGGACATTCCGAAAGGCGAAGCCAAACAGGTCCGAGACATCTACATCAACCCGACCGGCGCAAGGACATCAGCCGGACAGAATTTTCCGAACGGCACGGTCATGGTGATGGAGATTTACAAAGCCAAGATGGACGGCGACAAGATCGCGATGGACATGGCAGGGAAGCCGGTAAAAGGTGATCTAGCGAAGGTGTTTGTAATGGGGAAGGAACAGGGCTGGGGCGACAAGCTGCCCGACAACCTCAAGAACGGCGACTGGGCCTACGCGGCCTATGATGCGACGAGCAAACCGCTGATGGAAGATTTCACCAAATGCCGCGCCTGCCACACCCCGCTGGCGCAGAAAGATTTCGTCCACCGCTACGACGAGTATTTCCAAACGAGAGGACGGATGTAGTTCCCACTATCGCGGGGGCTGCGTTCGCGCAGCTCCCGCTGCTATTGCCGCGTTCGAATTCGCATCATCTCATTGCCACCCCGCTGAAATTCATACGGCACCCGCTCGATTGTGATGGCATACCCCAGTGCTTGAAGGACACCGGCACTGCTCCCAACGAACGGAGATGGCGCACCACCCAGAGCCAGCAAGGGAAAGACTCGAACCTCTTTCGCCACTCGACATAGCTCAAGGATGGCCTTGTGATGAAAAACCTCTCCCAGGTGACTGCTGTAGAGGAACAGCAGGTGCGAGCACACCGCCAGATCAAATTCGTTATTTCGAAATGGCAAGGACGGAAGTTCCGCCTCGACGTATCGCCCCTCCTGAACCCCGGCCGGGTAGTCGCTCAGGAATTCTTGCATGGCCGCCATACGGACGCGCCCCAGCTCTTCGACCGACGGAATTGTTTCCCAGACAAACTCATGCTGATTGCGACGGGTTTGATCGATTACCTGCTTATACGTGTCCTCGATTCGCGCTCGAATCTCGGGCACACCCCAGCGGTAAATCGGATCGCACGAGATCACTCTGGAACCTCGCCGAGTCGCAACCGCATTGAAACTCGCCGGGCCATCGCCGCAACCAAGGATGCGGCCTTCGAGATCTATATCGCTCAATGCGAACATCGCTCGGTACTCGTCGAACGACCGTCCCCATGGTACGACTTGCTCGAGGCTAAACATCGCTTCCGTTCATCCGGCAAAAAGCTTCATCCGATCCGCATAAGAGCCGGACCCACCAATGCCGTCTGTATCGCACGGCTTGCAAACCATGCGCCATGACCTGACGACCCTATGCCATTCCTTACGCTGCTCGCCGCTGGGGCGACAAGCTGCCGGAGAACCTGAAGAACGACAATTGGATCTACGCGACCTACGATACAACGAGCAAGCCGCTGATGGAAGATTTCACCAAGCGAGCCAACTTCTTCTTTAGAGAATCATTGAACAGCTTTGCGTCTTTGGCATAGTGTGCATGCCGATGACAGTTTGGACATAATCCAATAACTCGCGCAGGGTGATCGGGGCCTCCATCAGATAGCCGCGTCGTGTGGTGTGGCTCTAAATACGGCATCCCATCTGGCTTGTGAAATGGCGCTGGAGCACCACATCCTTCACAGCTCCCGTTCGTACGCCTTAGCACATAGAGGCGGATTGCTGAAGAGCGGGCACGATAGACTACCTTTGCACTCTTACCAGCAACCTTAGACCGAGCGCCAAGAAGAGCTATTTGCAGTAATTCATCGAGGCTTGCTTCTTTTAACGACTTATCGTCTAGCCTCGGCAGACCCGTTCTTCGTCGAATAGCGATCAAATTCCTAATCTGCTTTGCAACAGGAGTAGGTGGCGTGGTGTAACTGCGTGGGTACACAGTCCAGGTTAGCTTTGGTATTTCACGCCTGATAGCGGCTAGTGAGATAGCAGGCTTAATAAGGCGTATCGATGCGAGACCGGCGCGATATCGATTGGGACGATCGCGCCCGCATGGCTCAGGCATTGAAATGACCTTCGCTGTCGCGAAGAATCCGATCCCAAGAATGAAGACAACTACGTCATCACCAACCTTGGCTATTTTCGGTACTGTCCATGAATCAGCGCTCCATTTCCCACGAGCTGCTTTCTCAAGCCACTTCTTGTCGCCGTTTTCGACACCGCCTTGAACAATATGAAGTACTTCCATAGTAATTTCGCTTTGTGAGCTAAAGCCTTCCACTCGTGATTCTTTTCTTCAGCTCTGCTACAGCGTTCCAGCTGTGGTGCTTGGAATAGGTACTGAGGCCACCCTTTTCCTGGAGCTCAATAAGAGCTTCCGTCCAATAGGCAATGATCGCGCGCCGAACACCATTCAAGCTGAGAAACTCCAATGCAACATCGAAGTCTCCTTCGAAAAAGACCGATGTAGAACGATGCAATCCCGTCGCGTAATTATCGTCCTCAAAACATCCATTCCTCTTCCCCAGCCAGGATGATACTTCTTTGAAGTCATGCACCAGCCTATCCATATGGATCATGTGGATGGGCAGACGGTCATTCGAAGCGACTGTTGCAAAGGCAACTTCGTGTGACCCGATATTCAGTGTGTAATACCGGCCGCCGCTTGTTGAGGGGAAAAGACTGAATGTCCAAGCGCCTTGAAGATCAAGCCAGTTCAGAATCGCAGTAAACCGAAACAGTTTGGCGAGAAAGCCGGAGAACTCTTGATCCTGAAACATTCTATCGATTTTTGGCTTCTTTAACACAAACGATTCATCGATCCGTTCCAAATGCTTTGATACTTCGATGGGAGAAATCGAGAACAGCTCCTTCTGCCCTTCGATTGATTTCACGCGCTTACTTCGAAAGGCATAGTGAAGCGAATATTCAATCTTTCGCCAGTCTGTAACCTGTCTAAAATCGTGAAGCGACCAAGGCCCTAAGGTTTTGTATGGTTCACACACGTTGATTTCTTTAATTCGCTTAAGAGGTGCGTAGTCGGTTCCACCGACCTTGACATACTCACACACCGGCGAGACAAGGACGTAGACATGGCCTTGCAGATGCTTAGAAATTTCTGATGCCATTTTGATCTATTTGCCTGACACTGTTTGGGCCGATCCACATGAGCGTGGTGGGACTAATTGTAGTCGCTTACCCCGATTTCTTCTCGCTCTTTGCTCTTTCACTCCCCCCTTACGCTGCTCGCCGCTTGGACGAACGACCGCTCGGACGAGGGCCGGGGGTGTGCGACACCTGCGCCTGCAGTTTCAATCCTAACGCGCCCATCACCTTCAGCACCGTATCGAACCCGGGGCTCCGGTCGCCTGACAACGCCTTATACAGGCTCTCACGCGAAAGTCCTGCCTCCCGCGCTACTTTCGCCATCCCCTTGGATCGCGCGACATTGCCCAAGGCTTTGGCGATGAAAGCGGCATCGCCATTGGCTTCCTCAAACGTCGCCTCCAGATACGCCGCCATCTCTTCAGGCGATCTCAGATGATCCGCCGTGTTATACCGGATGGTCGTCGTTTTCTTCATCGCCACTCCTCCAAGTTCCTTGCGAGCCGTAGCGCCCGCTGAATGTCGGACTCTTGGGTCCGCTTGTCTCCACCGACCAACAGGACGATGACCTCTTCCCCACGCTGTGTGAAATACACCCGATATCCCGGCCCGTAATCAATTCGTAGTTCCGACACGCCCTCGCCCACCGGCTTGACGTCTCCGGGATTACCATCCGCCAGCCGCTCGATCCTGACAAGAACGCGGGCTCGCGCTCGTGCGCCACGCAAACTGTCCAACCACTTTACGAACACCCGCGTTGTACGGATCTCGAACATAGCTAAATGTAGCCATACGGCTACATCCTGTCAACCCTGTGAGCAAATGAACCCTTCGTCGCCAAGACCTATTCTGTAATGGGCCTCACAGAACCTACGTCCGCGTTCCTCTAGAGTGCCGGTATGGCGCGCCTTACCATCCTGATACACCGGGGCTGTCTTTCGGACCATTCCGTGCGGCTGCTGGCGGAAGAGGTCCAGGCACATTTTCCCGACTGGAGCATCGAGATTACCCCCGCGGAGCTGAGTACCGAATCCCGCGGACTCGTTGCGTTCCCGGCCTTTCTCGTCGACGGAACATTGGTAGCCACTGGGATTCCTGAAAAGACATGGCTCCTGAAACGACTCCGGGAACACAGGTGACATCGGGAAGGATCACGGCGAGGAGTCTCACGCCCATAACGAAGCGGCCCGGGAGAAGGGTTTATGAGGCAAGCCGAGTCAGCGCGTCCCGCTTGAGAATGACGATGGTCCGGCCGTCCATCTGAATGAGCCCATCGTCGCGGAACTGCCCGAGCGTAGCGCTCACCGTTTCTCGGCTGCACCCGATTAGATTGGCCATTTCCTGGTGGGTCAATTTCACTTTGAGGCGAATTCCCTGCTTGTCTGTGATTCCTTCCGTAGCACTCAATTCCGAGAGCAGATGGGCTAAGCGGGCCGGAACGTCGCGAAAGACGAGGTCTTCCACGCGGCTCTGAATCTTTTTGAGCCGCAGGCCGATCAGCTTGGTCAGTTTGATGGTCACGTTGGGATGCATGGCCAAATACTGATCGAACTCGTTCCGGGGAATCACGCAGATAAGCGCATCGTCGAGGGCCTCGGCTGAGGTCGAGCGGGGAGTCCCTTCCAGCACATCCAGTTCTCCGAAGACTTCTCCCGCTTCTAAGATATCGAAGGTGATTTCTTTCCCACTCGGCGCCGTGTTGGCAATTTTCACGCGCCCTCGCTTGAGGAGGTAGACATTACTGCTCGGATCGCCTTGCAGATACAACGGCTGCCGCTTTTTGACTTCCTCCATGCGAGTGATTTTCTCCATCTCGTGCATTTCGGATGGGGAAATCCCGTCAAACAAACGAATATGTTTCAGGAACCACAGTTTGTTAGGGGGAGATGGCATCTGTTCCATGCGCGAGCCTCATGGTTGCGATCGAATACCCTACTCGTACAGCCTCGACAAGGCAACGGCTCCGTCTCAGCAGTCGAAGGAACATAGCCGACACGCGCTTGGCTTATACGCCATGAATACTATGCAGTTGAGACTGATCTTCCATCAAAGACTTCCGTGACTGCTGCCTCTGGTACACCCCGCGCAACAGCGCATCGACCGAGAAACGCCCGGGGCCATGCAGAACGAAATACAGGAACAGCACCCCCCAGTAGAAAGCTTCTTGCAGCGCCGCCTCCGATAATTGTCCATAGGACAGCACAGCGACAAGGTTGAGGCCGAACAACGAGAGAGCGGCCCATCGCCCCGCCAGGCCGATCGCCAGCAAAAATGATCCGCCTAATTCGACGGCGACTGAGAGATAGGCTGCCATCTCAGGCGGCAGAATCGGGACGTCGTAGACCATGGTGAAGAGCATGACGGTGGACATCCAACTGGAGAGCTTGACCATGCCGCCCTTCCAGAAGATGTGCGCCAGGTATACACGGACTGCCAGGTCGAAGGCAGGGATCAGCGATTCCAACAAGTCAATCACGCGCCCGTAGGCGGACACGGCACGCGCCAGGGTACGCTCCAGAAACCCGCGATCCTGTGTCATACGAGCTCCTTCACGGCAAATCCGTTGATGAGATTCAAGGCCGTGGCCCACCAGCGCTGAAAATCGACGTCAGGGTCAG
This sequence comes from uncultured Nitrospira sp., assembly GCA_964412445.1. Classification (GTDB taxonomy): domain Bacteria; phylum Nitrospirota; class Nitrospiria; order Nitrospirales; family Nitrospiraceae; genus Nitrospira_D. The sequence goes on along the minus strand of CAYPOR010000033.1, from coordinate 26,302 downwards.
CCTCCCTCGCACGTTGTTCAACGGATGCCAGATCAGCTCCATGCGACAGCGCCTCAAACGCAACATAGTCCAATGCGAGTACGGGCATGACCTGAACCGTCCCGGCCTCTCGTGTCACAACCACGTACGTCTCTTCGTCCGGCAATGGGAGATCGACGACGTCGTCTCCCGCCGCACCCGGTTGGAGCGCCTGCCAGACTCGATGAATCGGGATGGGAAAAGAGAGAAAGCGGGTCGACGGGTGAAATCGGAGCGTCACACGAGCCGGATCGGCCGACGCAATGGCTTGAAGCTGCTCCCGAGACACCGGCGTGGAATCGGCAGCCTGATGGATCTCATGGCAGGCCCATTCGAGCCGCGCCAATTCCCGTATCACCGGAGCCACCGATAATGCGTGCAGGAACGCAGGGAGATGATGCCCGTACGTGAAAAGATCTCCGCTCGCCGAGGGGTGACGGCGGTCATACCCTCGCGCGAGTATCGTGAAATACCGGTCACCGACGAATCGATGCAGGACCGGATAGGTGATGGCCAGTACGTGGCGATAGTTGTTGCGGATGAGGCGGCGATAGAGCGCCATGCTGCGCAGGGCAGACCTGTCTGCCGCCATGGCATCGATCACGGCCCGGTAGTGCCCTTCATCGATCGCCTCGGCAAAGGCCTGTTGAAAATCACGGAGCCGCGGCATGGCAGCCTCCAAGAATTGCGTCCGCCTGCTTTGCCTGATCGACCAGAATCGACAGGGGCGGCATGTTGGTATCCCACTCAATCAACGTCGGACGAGGCCCGTACCGGTCGACCGTCCACTGGTAGAGGTCCCAGACCTCCGGATACACAGACTGCCCGTGGGTATCGACCAGCCATCTGCCGACGCGATCGAATCCGGCCAGATGAATCTCCTGAACCGCCGCGGCTGGAATCGCGTCTAAGAATTCGATGGGGTCATGACCGAAGTTGACCGCATTCACATAGACGTTGTTGAGATCGAGCAGAATGCCGCAGCCGGTTCTCTTGACCGCCTCGGCCATGAAGGCACCTTCCGGAATCAGAGAATCTCGCCACGTCAGATACCGGGTAATATTCTCGATCAGCAGCGGCCTCTTCAATTCGGTCTGAACTTCGTCGATCCTGGCGCAGACATGATCCAAGCTCTCTTCTGTGTAGGGAAGCGGTAACAGATCGTTGAAAAAATGCCCGTCAATGGAACTCCAGGACAGATGCTCGGACACGAACGCCGGCTGGAAGCGGTCGATCAAGCGTTTCAGTTTGCCGAGATGGGCCCGGTCAAGCGGATCGGTGGAGCCTAGTGACAGGCCGACACCGTGAAAACTCAACGGATACTGGGTTCTGATCCGCTCCAGGATGCGAAGCGGCGCGCCACCTTCGCCGAAATAATTCTCCGGATGGGTTTCCATCCAAGCGACCCTCGGGGGCGCTTCCAGAATCTCACGAACATGCTGCGACCGCAGTCCGATCCCGGCCTGAGCCGGGATCGGAGCGGGATGTTGAGCGGACATCGCTGTCCGTCCTACATTTTCTTCATCATCATGTCTTTCATCTTCGCCAGGTCATCCTTGGTAATGGCGAGCACCTTGCCGTTCGCAACTTTCCCGCACAGCCCCTTTGGCAGAAACACATACGAATCGGCTTCGTTATCGGCCTTGGCCTGGCCCACACAGGAATGGAGACTGGTCTTGACCGCGCAATCGTTCATCCCTGCCTTGGCCACGCCGCCGCAGGCCTCCCAGCCGTTCGGCAATTCGGGCATCATCGGAGCGGCGCCGGCCGCTTCGACTCCGGCAACACTCAACGCCACCAGCAGCGCGGACTGAATCATGACGTGCTTCTTCGTATTCGTGTTCATGTGATTCTCCTTTGTAAGGCTGGCCCATGTTGAAAAAACCGCTCATGATCGAGCAGGGATCCATCGCGACGGATTCAGGATACGGTCATAGAGGCGCCTCCTTTCTTCAATACTGGCCATGGGACGGCTGGTCGCATCGTGCTTCTACGGCCGGATCGTTGTGCCACTTATCCCAGCAGCCAGTAGGCCATGCCGCCGATCACAACCATCGTCATCAGGACGACCATCATTTTTTCATGCCCGCATATCCCGTGCTTTTGGGTGCACCCGTTCATCGAACACATCATCGCCATGACCGTTTCTCCTTTGTTTGAAGCCACCCCGAGGCCCCGTTGATGCCCTCGCAGAGAGGACGCGGATTGATCGCAACGGAATGCCTATCGTGTAGCGGACTGTACCGGCAGCGAAACGCGCAGTCTGTGAGCTGTCTTACAGAGGAGGGCAGGGATTGAACTCACGCCGCGTCTGCGATTGTAAGGCAGCTCACAGACCGGAACAGTCCTCAACGCTAAAGTTCCGGTCCATCACGGCGAGAATCTGCATTCTGTGAATGCGCGAAGCAGGCGCCATTCTCGTTACTCACCGGTCGTCTCATGAAAGGAGTGCATCATGTCGAAAGTTGCGATTGTGGTACTGGCCGATACGGAGACTCATGAAGGCTTAGGCCGTGTGGTGAACGCGCTGGAGGCCGTCAAAGAGTTCAAGGACGCTCACGACGACGTCCAGCTCATTTTTGACGGAGCCGGACCGAAGTGGATCGTGGAATTGGAGAAGCCCGATCACAGAGCGCACGGCCTCTATGCTGCGGTGAAAGATCGGATATCGGGAGCCTGTGAGTTTTGCGCGGGAGCCTTCGGCGTGAAAGACAGCGTGGTCGCGTGCGGCGTGAAGCTGGCGGGAGAGTATGACGGCCATCCGAGCTTCAAGACGCTCGTGTCACAGGGTTACCAGATCATCACGTTTTAGCTGCCGATACGCGGGACGCCCGGCACGGAGCACCCTCAGGCCGGGTGCCCTGCTCCCGCCGGCCTCGGCCCCTTTTATCCCATCTACTCCCGGTTGACGTAGATCGGGAAGGGTTGGTACATACAGCCATCCTTAGACCATTTCGACCACGAGGACGCCATGCCGATAGATGAAATCGAGAAAAAAGTCAGCGACCGTTACGCCAAAGCCGCCAGTACGGGCGAGCAGATGTGCTGCCCGACTAGTTATGACATGGCGAACCTCAAATCCTTCATTCCGGAAGAAGTTCTCAAAATTTCCTATGGATGCGGCACCCCGGCGGGACTGAACACCGTCAGTGCCGGAGAGACTGTCCTGGACATCGGATCGGGCGGCGGCATCGACTGTTTCGAGGCCTCGCGGCTCGTCGGCCCCACCGGGCAGGTCATCGGCATCGACATGACCGATACGATGCTGGAGATCGCCCGCAAAAATGCGGTCGTGGTCGCCACCAACCTCGGCTATCCCGCGTCCAACGTCGAGTTCCGCAAGGGGATGGCCGACGCCATGCCGGTTGCCGACAACACCATCGACCTGATCATCTCGAACTGCGTGATCAACCTGGCTCCGGACAAGCGGAAAGTCTTTCGCGAGATGTTCCGCGTGGCCAAGCCAGGCGGGCGTTTCACGATCTCCGACATCGTCACAGACCAGCCGGTGCCGCAATATCTGGTGCATGATGCGGAGAAATGGGGCGACTGTTTATCCGGCGCCCTGACGCTGACCGAGTATATGGCCGGGATGACTGAGGCCGGCTTTGTCGGCCTGCATCTGATCAAGTCATCCCCCTGGCAGCGAATCGACGGTATTCATTTCTTCTCCGTCACCTTGACCGGTTACAAACTGCCCGCTGACACGTCGACACGCCCGGCGCGCTACGCCACGCTTCGCGGCCCCTTCAGCCGCGTGGTCGATGAACGCGGCACGACCTATATGCGCGGAATTCCGCAGCCGCTCACGCCTGAGCTGGCGCTCTTACTGAGCCGGCCGCCCTTCGCGTCACTGTTTATTTTCTCCGAGGCTCCCCAGTGGCTCAACCGGGAGGACCCGCGATGGACGGCCGTGCTGCCTGAACAGGTGCCCTGTTCCTGGAAAGGCGACTACGCGCTCCTGGCCGGGCCGTTTCTGGAAGCGCACGATGACGACTCCCATATCTACCGGCGCGGCGAGCCGCTTGAAATCTGCTCGAAGACGCTCAACGTCCTTGCGACGGAGAGCTATGCGCCACACTTCGCTATTCTCAACCGGGCCAGCCAGCCCGTGGGCGGCGACGCGGTGAACTGCGCACCGACGGGCGGATGCTGTTGAACGACGATGGCGCTAACCCTCCTAGGCCGCCACAATCCCCTCGCCTCTTCGACTGAACAGCTTCGCATTCTCGACGAAACGGCCGGGATCACCCCGTTTGCCACCCGTCTTACCGAGGCCGGGCTGCCTTCCCTTCAGGCCTCCGGCATCACGGTCTTTCAACTCAACGTCGGCAAGCTCTGCAATCAGACCTGCCGTCATTGTCACGTGGATGCGGGGCCCGACCGCACGGAGAGCATGTCGCGGGAAACGGCGGAACTCTGCATCGCGGCGCTGGCTCAGACGGACATTCCCACGGTCGACATCACCGGCGGAGCGCCGGAACTGAATCCGAATTTCCGGTGGCTGGTCGAACAGGCGCGGGCGCTCGGCCGCCATGTCATGGACCGCTGCAATCTGTCGATATTGCAGATCCCCTCGCAGGCCGACCTCGCGGAGTTTCTCGCCGCGCACCGCGTGGAGGTGGTCGCCTCGCTGCCCTACTACCGGGCGAGCCAGACCGACGCACAACGCGGCGAAGGGATCTTCGACAAATCCATTGCCGCGCTTCGCCTCTTGAACACACTCGGGTATGGCCGGGCGGACAGCGGGCTGCTGCTCAACCTGGTGCATAATCCAGTCGGCGCCTTCCTGCCGCCGAAGCAGGAGGCGATTGAAGCGCAATTCAGGAAGGAACTCCGCACCAGGCACGGCGTGGAGTTCAATCACCTCTACACGATTACGAATATGCCGGTGAGCCGGTTTCTGGAGTTCCTGGTGGAGAGCGGAAACTATGCCGGCTACATGGAACGGCTCGCCAATGCCTTCAATCCCGCTGCCGCGGCAGGCGTCATGTGCCGCTCGACGCTGTCGGTAAGTTGGGACGGCGGACTCTACGACTGCGACTTCAATCAGATGCTGGATCTGCCGCTCGGATACGGCGCTCCGGCACATATCCGCGACTTCGACCCTGTGCGTCTGCATCACCGGCGGATCGTGACGCGCAACCATTGCTACGGCTGCACGGCCGGCTCCGGCTCTTCCTGCGGCGGCGCCGTCACGCCCTAATCGCACGAGAAACCATTCACAGGTGCAACCGCGAGACTGCCTGGCTGTCGTACTGACGGTTGCGTCGCACGATCCACTCTGCTAGTGTGAATCCCGTTCACGACAATCAATCATTCCCCAAGTCAACATGGTCTGGAACCCCAACGATCCCTGGAATAAGAAGAACGACAAGCTCGACGATGCGCTGAAACAGGCGCAATCGCAGCTGTCCGGCCTCATTCCCTCCGGCGGGATGAAAAGCCTGCTGCTTGCGGGATTGCTCGTCTTCGTCGCCTGGCAGAGCGCGTTTATCGTCGCGCCGGATGAAGAAGGCGTCGTGAAGCGGTTCGGCATCCCCGTTCGAACCGTCGGACCGGGCCCGCACGGGAAGATTCCGCTGATTGAATCGGTGCTGCAACCGAAGGTCGAAAAGCTCCATCGCGTGGAAGTCGGGTTCCGGACGGACCGGCAGGGCCGCCAGCAGATGCTCGCGCAGGAAGCGCTGATGCTGACCGGCGACATGAACATTCTCGCCATCGAATTCATCGTCCAATACAAGATCAAAGAAGCGTCGAACTATCTCTTCAACGTCGCCGACATTCACGACACGATCGGCAAAGCGGCCGAAGCCTCGATGCGCGAGGTCGTCGGCAAGAGCAAGATCGACGAGGCCCTGACCACCGGCAAAGCGCAAATCCAGCAGGACACGCTGGTGCTGCTGCAAACCATTCTGGATCAATATCAGGCCGGCGTGCAGATCGCGGCGATTCAGCTCCAGGATGTGGATCCGCCGGAAGCGGTCGCCGCCGCATTCAAGGACGTGACGAATGCCAAGGAAGACCGCGAGAAACTGATCAATCAATCGCAGAGCTATCGCAACGATATTCTCCCGAAGGCTAAAGGCGAGGCGGCTCAGATCGTGAACCAGGCCAAGGGCTATGCCCAGGCGCGGCTGAATCGGGCACAGGGCGAAGCCAATCGCTTCGTCGCCACGCTGAAAGAGTATAACCAGGCCAAAGACATCATCAGCAAACGCCTCTATATTGAAACGATGGAAGAAATCCTGCCGAACATCGACAAGGTGATCATTGACGGCAAAGGCGGTGAGCGCGTGCTCCCCTATCTTCCGCTCGATCGCCTGAAAGCCAAAACCGGTCCCGCTGCGGAGGAGCCGAAACCGTGAGCAAGCAGGGGCTGATCATCGCCGTCATCGCCGTCACCATCGGCCTGTTTGTGCTGGGCGCGTCGCCGCTCTTCGTCGTCGATGTCACGCAAAATGCCATCGTCGTCCAGCTGGGCGCGCCGGTGAAGAACATCACCGAGCCGGGGCTCTATGCCAAGGTGCCCTTCATCCAGGAAGTGACCTATTTCGACAAGCGGCTCCTGGACTATGATTCAGATCCGCAGGATGTCATCACGCAGGATAAGAAAACGCTGCTGCTCGACAATTTCGCGAAGTGGCGCATCACGGACCCGCTGAAGGTCTATCAGAACTTTCAGAGCCAGCGCGGCGCGCTCCAGCGGCTGCACGACATTATTTATTCCGAGCTTCGCGTCGAACTCGGCCGCCATGAGTTAGCGGAAATCGTGTCGACGACCCGCGCGGAGCTGATGAAGGTGGTCACGCAACGATCCAACGAGAAAGCCTCGGCCTATGGGATCGAGATCCAAGACGTACGGATTAAGCGCGCCGATCTTCCCGAACAGAATGAAAAAGCCGTGTTCGCACGCATGCAAGCCGAACGCGAACGGCAAGCAAAGCAGTACCGCGCCGAAGGCGCCGAGGAGGCGCAGAAGATTCGCTCGGATGCGGAAAAAGATCGGGAGATCATTCTGGCGCAGGCCTATAAAGAAGCTGAAGAGCTGCGCGGGGCAGGTGATGCGAAGGCGTTTAAAGTCTATGCCGATGCCTATCGGCAGGACCCGAAGTTCTTCGAGTTCACCCGTTCGATGGAAGCCTATAAGAAAACGTTTAAAGACAAGTCAACACTGGTGATGAGTCCGGATTCAGAATTCTTCCGCTATCTGAAACAGCGCTAACGCCCGCTACGAAAGTCCGACAATTTCTCCGCTCACCGGATCCAGGTCAATTCGTTCGCCGGCCGGTTTCTTCGGTAAACCAGGCATCAACTGAATTCCCGAGCAGACTGCCGTCACAAATCCGGCTCCTGCGAGAATACGCAACTCCTTGATCGGAACCGTAAAGCCAGTGGGTCTCCCCTTCAGCGCCGGATCATGCGACAAAGACAATGGCGTCTTCGCCATACAGACAGGGAGCCGGCCAAACCCCAACGTCTCGGCGGCATCGATCTGCCGTTCCGCTTCCGGCTCGAAACTCACCCCGGCCGCCCCATACATCTTCGTGGCGATCGTTTCGATTTTCTTTCTGATGGGCCAATTCACCTCGTAGAGATGAGTGAAGTTAGCGGGCTGTTCCACGGCACGAACCACGGCATCGGCCAGTTGCTCCGCGCCTCGTCCGCCATCCGCCCAATGAGTCGAGACGGCGGCATCGATCGCGCCGACCTCCCGGGACCGGTTTCGCACCCACTCCAGTTCGGTCGGCACATCGTCCTTAAAGGCGTTTACCGCTACAACGACCGGAATGCCATGAGCTCGCGCATTCGCAATGTGCTGCTCCAGATTCGCGAAACCCTTTTCCAAGGCCGATTGATTGGGACCGGTCAACCCGGGCGGCAACGGCGCGCCGACTTTGGCGACGCCTCCGCCGCCATGCAGCTTGAGCGCCCGCAATGTCGCCACCACAACGGCCGCAGCCGGCTTGAATCCGGACACGCGGCACTTGATATTGAAAAACTTCTCGGCGCCCAGATCACTCCCGAACCCGGCCTCCGTCACGACATAATCCGCGCATCGAAGCGCCACGGCATCGGAAAGAATGGAACAATTGCCGTGGGCGATATTGCCGAACGGCCCGGTATGCACAAACGCCGGCGTTCCTTCCAAGGTCTGCACCAGGTTGGGCAACAACGCATCCTTTAATAAGACCGCCATGGCCCCCGCGCAACCCAGTTCCTCCGCGGTTCCGACGGCGCCGGTTTGCTTCAATCCCACCATGATCCGTCCAAGCCGTTGGCGGAGATCCGCTTGACTTGATGCCAGGGCAAGGACCGCCATGATTTCAGACGCTTCGGTAATCACAAATTGGCCGCTATGCCGCTGCGCGTCCTCCCCTACCGTGATCCGGCGAAGCGCACGATCGCTGACGCCCAGAGTCCTGGGCCAGGTGATTTTCCCGATATCCAACGCCCGCTCATTACCATGGTAGACGTGATTGTCCAGAAAGGCGGAAAGGAGATTATGGCTCGCAGCTACCGCGTGAGCATCCCCGGTGAGATGGAGGTTGATGTCTTCCATGGGAAGCACCTGCGCGCGTCCGCCGCCGGTGCCGCCGCCTTTGATGCCGAATACCGGACCGAGGGAGGGCTGCCTCAGCGTCACGGCCGCACGCTTGCCTAGCCGGGAAAGCCCCATAGCTAACCCGATTGACGTAGTCGTCTTTCCTTCACCGAGCGGCGTGGGGTTGATCGCTGTGACCAATACATACCGGCCCAACGGACGAGCCTTGAGTCGATTCAAGACCCGCAACGATATCTTGGCCTTGCTCGATCCAAAGGCCACGACTTCGTCCGGTTGAAGCCCAAGCTGCCCGGCAATATCAAGAATAGGACGCGGTCGAACGGAGCGAGCGATTTGAAGATCGGTCACGATAACCTTGCTAATATAGGATGTGGACCAAAGATGACGGCGAAGCCTACACCATGCTTCTGCCGGGAGGCTAGAGTGAACCGACCTGAAAAAAGACGGGCTCGAGGTTACCCTCGAGCCCGCTCTAGATGTCTATCGAACCTGAAAGACTCTACTCAAGAATATATTTATTGGGATCCAGCGCCTGCCCGTTGACCTTCACCATGTAATGGAGATGGGGGCCGGTCGCCAACCCGGTGCTCCCTACAAGCCCGACCACATCACCACGCTTCACCCGCTGCCCCTCCTTCACAAGGGACTTTGCCAAGTGGCCGTACAGCGTTTCGATGCCAAATCCATGATCGAGCCGCACTAAATTCCCAAGCTTCGGATCAAACCCGACGGATGTGACTCTGCCTTGCGCCGGAGCCTGCACCGGAGCATTGGCGGCAGCTCCGATATCCAGACCATCATGCCAAGCCGGCTTTTCTGTGAACGGGGAAATACGAGGGCCAAATCCTGATGTCACCCAGCCCTTCACCGGCCAAATAGAGGGAGTCGCAGCCCACCGGGAAGACCGTTGCTCTGCAGCCTGAGACAATTCGTTGAGGATCTGCTCCTGACTCGTCGCCTCTTTGGACAGCCACTCAAGCCCTTCTTTGACAGAGGCGACAGCGGCTTCCGTATCCTTTTCTACTGAAGCATGGTCTCCCGTCGAACTAACCCCGACCTGAGAAGTGGATCCATCAGTGCCGGATAATGAGGAGACTGCATCGGCCCCTTTCCCATTAACCGACCCAGGAACCAGGCTCCCTTCCGGCAGGGGAGTCTCCTCTCCGCCCCGACCATTCACGACGTCCCCTGATTTCGGGATTTCAATCCCCAACATGACTCTCAGGCGTTGATTCACTTCCTTCATCGCCCCGATACGCTTCTTCAGGTCTTCGACGGCTGATGAAAATGCGGCAGTCTGCTCACGGGCACTCATCGCTTCAGACCGGAAAGCTGAAAGCTCCCAGACTTCCCCTGTCCTGATTACGTAATGTGAAACGACGAGCAGGTCGGCAACAATTAAAATGCAACCAACAATCAATAGCTTGCGAACAAATTTTCTAGGGAAGCTGAATCGGAGAGGTTTCGCGGTTGAGCCACGAAAAATTACGACTGTGTAGGCGTCGCTGTTTTCTTGGTTTTGCGTTTGACCCATGACATTCACTCCCTCAACTTTGGGAGACCAGACCTGGATTGGATACTCCGGCAGTGTACCTGTCCAACCAGGAAGGGTCAACCCTTTTGATAGTTATGAAATCAGAGCCTAATATCGTGCCCGCCCCTACCACTAATGGGCCACCTCACGACTGACCCACTCAATATATTGAGGCAACCCGGCAACCAATGGAATCGCCACGATTTCCGGAACTTCGTAAGAATGTAGTTCCATGATCTTGCTTTCAAGTCTTCGATACTGATTCCTTGTTGTTTTCATAACCAGCATCGCCTCTTTTGCCCTGGCAATCTTGCCCTCCCACCAATACATGGACTGAACCCCAGGAATAACCGTGACGCATGCAGCCAGGCGAGAGGTCAAAATCTCTTTTGACATTCTATTTCCATCTTTGAATCCTGGTACCGTAACAAAAACCACCAGGATCTCGGCTTTACTCTTTGCCATATTTGAAACCTGATACTGCCTGAGCCATTCTGAACCTATCAACCCTTCCACTGGAAGAACTCATCTTTGACTTGGTTCTCAATTTATATTTACTTGGATGTGCAAAGCAATTTTCACACCTGCCACTGCCTTGAGTAAACTTCGCGCATCATTTAAAATCAACCTGTTGCGATCTGTGATAATGCACGCCCCCTATAGATCTGCATAAATGCGTCTAAAATGCGACATATTCATCGGACTTTTGACAGGCCTGACTAAAAATTGTCGCCAGGTTCTCACGAAGTCCGTCCAGCGTACAGTTTGACCAGCTTATTCATCGTCTGAACCCACGACCGCCTGCCCAAACCATCCTCACTGCCAATATTTGACAGCCATTTCTTGCGTCACTTATGATGCAACCAGCCGTTCAAGTTGGAGGATTTTGATGAGCTATTCTATCGGGGTGAAAGAACTCAAGGCGAGACTCGACAAGGGCGATAAACTTGTTCTTCTGGATGTTCGAGAACCATGGGAACATGCCTTGGCAAAGCTTGAAGGATCGGTGCTCGTGCCTTTGGGCACATTGCCCCAGGCCCTGGCCAAACTGGATAAAAACGCGGAGATCATCGCCTATTGTCACCATGGGATGCGGAGCGCCGATGCAACCGGATTCCTGGTACAGCAGGGATTTCCAAACGTGAAAAATCTGGTAGGCGGGATTGATGCCTGGTCAATCCAGGTAGACAACTCAGTTCCGCGGTACTAGCACCACCAGCGGATAGATATATCGACTTTTTTTCTCCCCGCTGTCGATCGTGCCTGCCGGGAGGCGACCCATAAGGAGTTCGCTCCCGGCTAGTTCATCTTCTCCCTAAAAAACGCCACGGTTCGCTTCAAGCCTTCGGGTAAATCAACTTTCATTTCCCAGCCGAGCGCTTGTCGGATTTTAGACGGATCGACGAGGCTCCGTAGTTGCTCGCCTTTCTTGGCGGGACCATGAACCTCTTTGGAGGTCGAGCCTGTGAGATTTGCCAGCAGCCTGAACAGTTCATTGATGGAGGTTTCAACGCCAGTCCCAACGTTGTACACCCCCTGAGTTTCCTGTCCCATGGCGGCAAGATTTGCCTCGGCCACATCATCCACATATACAAAGTCCCTGGTCTGACGCCCATTCCCGTTGATAATGGGCTGCTCATTGTTCAGCATCTTTTGAATAAAGATGGCAACGACCCCTGCCTCGCCTTCCGGATCTTGCCGGGGGCCATACACATTGGCGTACCGCAGACACACCGTTTGAATGCCGCTGGTGCGCTGGAAATACGACAGATAATGTTCTCCGCATAGTTTACTGATGCCATAGGGAGAGAGCGGGCTTGTGGGATGCGATTCAGGCGCAGGGTAGATTTCCTGCTCACCATAGATGGCTCCTCCGGACGAAGAAAAAATGACTTTCCTCGCGCCATGGTGAACGGCCTGATGCAGTACGTTCATCGTTCCTAAGATATTCACCTGCGCATCAAACACGGGATCATCGACCGAGTGCCGGACACTGATTTGTGCCGCCAGGTGCATGACCACATTCGGACGTTCGTTACGAAAGACCCGCTCCAATCGGCTGCTTTGAATATCCAGTTTGTAGAGATTCGCCGCGCGATTCACATTCTTTCGTTTCCCTGTGGACAGATTGTCCACCACGACGACGTCGTGACCTTCCTCTACCAGACGATCGACCACATGCGAACCGATGAAGCCGGCGCCACCCGTCACTAAGACCTTCATGCCCCCTCCAACGTATCAAGCCCGCTCGTCACTGCCGGCTCTTTCTTAGCACAAATATCCCCGCGAAACTCAAAAATACTCAGAAACTCCAGATTCCCCTTTTTCCCGCGGATCGGCGAATCGAGCGTCGACTTTTCAGCCAACCCAAGCCCCTCCGCACAAGAAAGAATCCGTTTCAATACGGCCTGCCGCTGCGCCTCATCGCGCACGATCCCGCCACGGCCTACCTGCCCTTTCCCCACTTCAAATTGCGGCTTGACCAAGGCAATTATGATCGCCCCGGGCCGAAGAAACTGGATAACGGGAGGCAAGACCATCGTCAGCGAGATGAATGACACATCGATTACAACGAGGGACACCGGCTCGGGAATGAGCGATCGATCCACATAGCGGATATTGGTCCGCTCATGCAGGACGACACGCGGATCCTGGCGGAGACGCCAGTCGAACTGACCGTATCCGACATCGACCGCATAGACCCGCGCAGCGCCACGCTGCAGCAGGCAATCCGTAAATCCCCCGGTGGAGCACCCGACATCCAGACACACCGCCTCTTTCGGGTCGATCCCACAGGCGTCAAGCGCGCCGATCAGTTTCTCCCCGCCCCGGCTCACAAATCTGGTTCCCTGAGCAACGAGATCGATCGCCGAATCAAGCGGAACTAATTTCGCGGGCTTATCGGATAGAGCCCCGTCCAACCGGACCTCTCCGGCAAGGATCATCCGAACCGCGACGTCCCGGCTCTGAGCAAGCCCCCGCGTGACCAACACACGGTCGAGCCGATCTTTAGCCGGACGTGGGTGAATCGCCATGGTTGAATGGGTGCGCGGGTGAAAAGGAGACCGCCCGGGAAAATGCGAAGCCGCTATGACTCAAGAGAAGCCGCATCCTCGTCGTCGTCATCAAGAGAGAATGCCCGTAGCTGTTTCTTGCCGTTCTTATCCTGAACGAGGACTTCCACTTTCCGTTCAGCCTCTTCCAGTACTTTCAGACAGTTTTTTGACAGCCGAATACCCTCTTCAAAGATCTTGAGCGACTCGTCAAGGGGGAGATCACCGTTTTCCAGCTCCCCGACGATCGCTTCCAATCGGGCCATCGCCTGTTCGAACTTTACAGCCGCCACAATCAACTCCTCATAGGCCTCTAAATGCTTTTATTATAGCGGCTCCTCGACCGATTTTAAACCGAGGAGTCCGGCATGACAGCTTTGACCGTACACAACAAACGGCCATCGATCAGCTTGGCGTGAAGATCCTCTCCGACGCGCACCTCATCCACCGCCCGGACCACCGTCCCGGCGGGAATACGTTGCAGCACACTGTAGCCCCGCCGTAACGTCGCCAACGGACTCAGCGCATGCAGGTGCGCCAGGCACGAATCGACGCGCTGCTCCCGGCTCAACATTTCACCACGGACTCCATGATGCAGCCGGGCGACAAGTTGCGGGACAACGGCCAAGCCATGCCGCACGCGCGAATCAGGACTTCCGGCCATCAGCCCCTGCTCCGCACGAGCCAGGCGACTCTGCCCTGCCTGCAATACCAGGCGGACAGCCGCCGTCATTTCGAAAACCGTCGCATCGACCCGCTGCATCTCTTCCTGCACTCGCACACGCACCGCCGCAATTTGATGTGTCGCCAAGCGCAGCCGCTGGCGCTCTTCCTCTATGCGGCGGGCGATCACCTGCTGCAGCCGAGCCGACAATTCAGCCAGTCGACTTACAATCTGGGCCAGAACCGGTGCGACCGCTTCGGCCGCAGCCGAGGGAGTTGGCGCCCGAAGATCGGCGGCAAAGTCCGCCAGCGTCACGTCCGTTTCATGCCCGACAGCGGACACGACCGGAACCCGCGACGCGGCAATTGCGCGCACCACAATCTCCTCATTAAAACTCCAGAGATCCTCCAGCGAGCCACCGCCTCGGCCAACGATCATCACCTCCACCCAGCCGGATTCGCTGAGCAGTTGAATCGCCGCCGCAACCTGTTCAGCCGCCCCCTCCCCTTGCACCTGGACGGGAACGATGATGATATGCAGCGTCGGGCACCGGCGATGCAGCACCGTCAACATATCCCGGATCACGGCACCGCTCAGCGACGTGACAAGGCCGACCGTCCTGGGTAGTTCGGGAAGCGGCCGCTTGCGGGCTTCGTCAAACAACCCTTCTTCGGCAAGCCGTATTCTCAGCTGCTCAAACGCCAACTGCAGAGCCCCGCGCCCCTTGGGCTCGACATAGTCCACGATGATCTGGTATTCCCCGCGCGGCTCGTACACCGTCACCCGCCCGCGGGCCACGACCTGAAGCCCGTCCTCCAGCGCAAACCGGAGCCTCGTCGCGGTCGTCCTGAAGAGGACGGCCCGAATCTGACTCGACTCGTCTTTGAGCGTGCAATAGAGATGACCGGATGCCGGGGCGCGGAGGTTCGACACTTCGCCTTCCAGCCACACCTCGGTGAAACTGGATTCAAGCGTGGTCCGTACGAGACTGGTCAATTCCGAAACAGTATGAACCGGCCTGACCGAAGAGGCTGGAGAAGAGAGCGACGTAGGTGGTCTAAAGCCCGTGGTGAGTTCTCCCTTAGTCGATGACCCGGATCCGCTCGATCGCAATCGCCTTTCCGAACTGCGCATCAACCTCGATCAAGACGGCGCAAAATACCGTAGGCCCGGAAGCCACTTCAAATCGTTTCGGCATCCCGGTAAGAAATTTCTCGATGGCGAGCTCCTTTTTGACTCCGATCACACCGTGTAACGGACCGGTCATGCCGATATCCGTCAGATAGGCCGTACCCTTGGGCAGAATCTGTTCGTCGGCTGTTTGCACATGCGTGTGCGTACCTACTACGGCAATGACATCTCCATCGAGATAATGCCCCATCGCCATCTTTTCAGATGTCGCCTCGGCATGCATGTCGACCAGCACCGCCGCCGTCTCCCGCTTCAACCTGGCCACTTCCCGCTTCGCTACTTGAAAGGGGCAATCCAGCGTCGGCATATAGGCCCGTCCCATCAGTTGAAGCACACCGAGCTTTTCCCCGCCGGGCGTTTCGACGACATAGCTACCGTTGCCCGGCACGCCGGCCGGATAATTGGCAGGACGCAATAGGCGTGGCTCCCGCGGGAAATAGTCGAGGATTTCTTTCTTGTCCCAGGCATGATTTCCGGTGGTGATGACGGAAAGCCCCATCTCGAAGAGTTCCTCCGCCAGTTCCGGCGTGATGCCGAAGCCCCCGGCCACATTCTCCCCGTTCCCGATGACGACATCCACCTGCCTCTGAGAGACCACACGCGGCACCATCCTCCCCACGGCCCGGCGACCCGGCTCTCCCATAATGTCGCCGATATAGAGAATTTTCACTTCGCGTACTCCACATACCGGCTTTCACGAATCACGGTCACACGGATCTGGCCCGGATACGTCAGTTCCTGCTCGATCTTCTTCGCCAGGTCCCGTGACAGCTGAAACGACTCCGTGTCGGTAATATCCTCCTGCCGCACGATCACGCGAATCTCCCGTCCCGCCTGAATCGCATACGCCTTCTGCACCCCCTTATAGGCGGTGGCGAGCGCCTCCAGCTTCTCCAACCGTTTCACGTACGATTCGAGCGCCTCACGTCGTGCGCCGGGGCGCGCGGCGGACAGCGCTTCGGCGGCCGCCACCAATACGCTCTCCGGACAGATCGGCTCCACCTGCTCATGATGCCCCGCGATCGCATTGACGATCTTCGCGGACTCGCCGTACTTCTTGGCGATCTCCGCGCCGAGCATCGCGTGCGGACCTTCCTCTTCGTGACTGACCGCCTTGCCGATGTCATGGAGCAATGCGCCGCGCCGGGCCAACTTGACGTCGAGCCCCAGCTCCGACGCCATGATTCCGCAGATGTAGGCGGCTTCGCGGGCATGATAGAGATTGTTCTGACCGTAGCTTGTCCGGTACTTCAACCGTCCCAACACCTTGATCAGCTCGGGATGAAAATCCGACAGACCCAGCTCGAAAATAATCTTTTCGGCTTCCTCGTACATCAACTTATCGATATCGACTTTGACCTTTTCCACAATTTCTTCGATCCGCGTCGGATGGATTCGCCCGTCATGCATCAAACGTTCAAGCGACACCTTGGCGATTTCACGGCGCAACGGATCGAACCCGGAGATGATCACCGCCTCCGGCGTTTCATCGATAATCAGATCGATTCCCGTCGCCGCCTCAATCGCGCGGATGTTCCGCCCTTCCCGACCGATGATCCGTCCCTTCATGGCATCATTCGGAATCTGGACCACGGAAATCGTGGATTCCGCCACGTAGTCACGCACCACCCGCTGGATCGAACTGGTGATAATTTCCCGGGCTTCCCGCTCCGCATTCTCCCGCGCTTCTTCCAGCGTCCGCTTGGCGAATCCGGCCGCATCGAGGCGGGCCTGGCTTTCCATCTCGACCATCAGCTGTTTCTTCGCCTCATCGCCGGTCATCCCGGCCACCCGCTCGAGCGCCTCGCGATGCTCACGCTCGACCTTGGCGCAGGCCGCCTCTTTCTTGGCCAGCCCCTCGTCACGCCGCACAAACTCCTGATCCCGCTTTTGCGCATCCGCTTCACGTTTCTCGATCGCACCGAGCTTCCGGTCCAGATTCTCTTCGCGCTGGATCAGCCGCTTCTCCGTGACCGCCAGTTCCGCCAGTTTGACTTTCTGTTCTTTTTCCAGATCCGTCTTGGCTTGAAAAATCAGATCCTTCGCCTCAAGTTTGGCTTCCTTGATCAACGTCTCCGCTTCGCGCTGGGCATTCTGGGTAATTTGCTTCGCTTGATCTTCCGCTTCTGTTCGTTTGGCTGTGGCCAATTGACGACGAACCACTTCGAGCAGGCCGGCACCGATCAACGCCCCGATGAGTCCGCACAGGATGTAGGCAACGAGTGAGGTAGAAATGGGAGCACCCCCTTGATGGAGAAAACAGGCCGGATCGCCTGCTCTCTGCAATCTGTTAGCAACGCAGCGCTATGCGAGGGTGGAGAGGAAACGAGGAAGGCTTACACCGGAACGACAGTCATCCCAAACGCGACCGCACACGGGAACCAGAGAATCTATTATCTGTGTATCTGTATCCGCTTCCATCCGGCCGAGACGCTTGAACCCGCACCATTCTGCCCCGCCGACGAGGGATAACCGCAAACACAGGCTGCCCGTGCACGTCACGACCGACAGCGCAGGACACACGCGACAGCATGTCTCCGCACCGATCTACGATCGTCCACACGAACCGCCGAACGGGGATCACCCACAGGGTGAGGATCCACCGCACTAGGACTGCATACACAGATACACCGCCGTTCTCTTGTGCGTTGATCATTCGACTATCTCGATCACACATTCTGTTCTGGATGACGTTCCTGGGAAACCGAATCCTCATTCACTCGACACACGCATAACGAAAAACACTAGATCCACGATAACAAAGGCTTTTTCTGAAAGCAAGGTGAAACTCACCGGAAGAGCGAGATCGGCATCTGCTCCTCGATGGATTCCATGAGCGACTCCATCCGGCGATCGACATCGGCTTCGCCCTGCGTCCGCTTCTTTTCGGATTCGAAAAACTGGTGGGCCAGATTGATCGCTGTCAAAACCGCCAGCTTGGACGGCGTCGCGGTTTTCATGCCTTCGGCCAGGGTTCGCATATGCTCGTCGACGAAGCTCGCAAGCCTGCGAATATAGACATCATCTGCCTCCCCGCGAATGGAATAGCGCTGGCCATAAATTTCCACATCAATGGTCTTAGTCAAGAGCCACCTCCTTGGAATCGTCCAAACATTCCAATAAATCGATCTCGCCCATTACTTTTTCGATTCGCGCCTTGATATCCACCCGCTCCTGTTCCCACTGCCGGTTCATATCATCCTGGACGGATAGACGCTGTCGCGTCGCCTTCAGCTCATCTTCCAACAATGCATTTTTCTTCTTGAATTCCTGAACCAGCTTTACGAGCTCACGAATCCGCGCTTCCAGCGCATCAAGACGATCCAACGCCATGCTCAAAATCTCCCAATAAACCCAATAGATTGTGGGGCACTATAAAAACTTCACTACATCTTGTCAAGAAACAGGGCCCGTACTCCCGGCCAGGCGAAGATACTCTTTAAAACTCCGCAGCACCCGCTTTACGTACTGCCTCGTCTCCTGAAAGGGAATCAATTCGACGAACTCATCCTGGCTGCGTCCTTTGTGCTGTCCGGCCCAATTTCCCACAACGATCGGCCCCGCGTTGTAGGCGGCGATCGTTTGAATCACGTCGCCCGAGAACTGGGCCAGCAACTGCTCGACATACCGGGCTCCGATCCGGATGTTCGTCTCCTGATCGAACAGATCTTCCCGTGTCACCGCAGGAAGATGATGCCGCTGCGCGACCTGATTGGCCGTCGCCGGCATGACCTGCATCAATCCGATCGCGCCTACCCGCGACACGGCCCGCACATCGTACTGACTCTCCTCCCGGATGATGGCCGCGACCAGATAGGGATTCACTCCGTTCAATCCCTGCGTCTTGATCGTGGGAATCAACCCGGTCGGATAAGCCACGCTCCAGAGACCCGGCGCGACGACTCCGCCGGTGCGCTCCAACTTTTCACGGAACCGGGCACGCGCCAACCGCAGTGCATGATTGTAAGCTCCCACCTCGTTCAACCGCATCGAGAGCGTCATCAAGATATCCGGATCACGGGTGTATTGCTCGGTGAGCGCCGCCAGTTCCCGCGCCGCATCGGCTTCAAGCCCCAGCATCTTCAACTCCAGCGCCCGACGGTAGGCCGGCTGCTGCTCCACCTCGGCAAATTTCATCAACGACGGCGCGACGACTTCCGCCGTCGGCGACTCCGCTGCAGTCGACGGGGCCGGCGGGGCGCCGATTTCAACTACGGCATCGGGCGCCTGCTCCCTGGCCAGCTGGCAGTAGTACGTAAACGGGTACTGCCGGCATAGCTGCGCATAGACGTCGCGTGCCCGGCCGTTCTGGGCGTGCGTCAACGAACGGGCGATCCAATAGAGCGCCTGGGGCTCATAATCGTTGTCGCGTTGATCGACGATCTGTTGCCAGACCCCGATGGCTTCCTTGTACCGAGCCATGCGGTAGAGCGCCCATCCCACACGCCAGGATGCCTCTGCCCGCTGGGTCGCCGGCTCTCCCGCCTTCGCCACCGCCCGATATTTCGCGATCGCTTCATTGAACTGCTTTTGATCTTCCAGCCAGATCCCGGCAAAGATGTTGACCTGGCCCTTCTGCTCCGCCGACAGCGACAGCTTGTCCAGCGACCGGCTCAGCTCCAGCAGCTTCGCCCCCGTCGCCTGTCGCAGGTAGACCCGCGCCAGCCAAACAGTGGCTTCATCAGATTCCGCGACATGCTCGGCCATGAGCGCCCGAAACGTTTCACGGGCCTGATCGTATTGTTTCAGCCGCACCTGTGCGACTCCGAGCTTGAGCTTCGCGCTGCCGCGATGCGGCGAGGCCGGCTCCATCGCCAAAAACTTTTTCAGCTCCTCGATCGCCTCCGCGTGCAACGCCTGGCCGAGGAACGCCTGCGCACGATTGAAATAATCTTCCGCGGAAGCCGCCCAGGGTTCTCCGCCAAGATTCGTGAGGAGCAACGTCTCCGCCTCTTTCGCTTCCGGCGCATACGCGAACCGGACCCAGAGCTGCTTGAGCGTCGCCCGCCCGTCGGTGATCTGGCCGGCGCGAAGATAACAGGCCGCCATCCGCAGCCACGCCTGCGGCACGAGAGGATCTTTATCTTTATCCTTCTCGTTGCTCGCCACCGCCTTCGTCAGCCAGCTCAGTGCCTCGGGACAGCTTGCCGCTTGATACCAGGCCTCTCCGGCGCGCAACGCCACCAGGCCGGTCAAATTGGAATCCGGCACCGCCTGAACCACACTTTCAAACAGCCCGGCCGCCTCTTTCGCCTCACCCAGATGCAACGTCGCCTCGCCCATCCAGAGACGCAGGTAATCATCCAGCACCGGAAGATCCCGTTGCCCCGCCCGTAAAAACGGTAGGGCTGCCGAGGGGTTCCGTTCAACCAGTAGCACTCCGGACAAGACGCCCGCGCGCTTCGCCCAGATCGAACCGGGGAAACGTTCCGTGATCAAGCGCAATCGCTCCAACTTGAGCGCCGAAACCTGATCTTTTGTGAGTTGGTTCCCCAAGCGCTCCTTGGGCTGGGCGGCAGCAAGGAAACACTCTTCCGCAGATTCGCAGGCGCCGGCCGCGGACGTCTCTCCATTACTCACCTGTGAGGCCAGCGCCCGGTCAAGGGAAGCCCCTAAGAGGGCAACGATCACTGAGGGAATGAGCATCAACCGAGATGCGATCTTCATAGCCAAATGTAGTAACACATTATAGACAAGAGGGGTAGGAGGGGCGGCGCAGGATTGCACATTAAGCCACGAACAGCTACTGCCGAGGACCGTCACCCTGTGATACTCTGCATTTCATCCATGAACGCCTCTCGACCCATGACCGACACGTCGCGCCCGCAGACGAATTTACTGAGCCTGACCGAGCCCCAGATGGCCGCGCTTGTCCGCGGGTTCGGCTGGCCCGGATATCGGACGGGGCAGATCCTGCGCTGGCTGTATCAGCGCCGGGCTCGCACCATCGCGCAGATGACCGATCTGTCGCAGTCCGATCGTGAGAAGCTGACAGCCGTCGCCACGATTCAACGCACCGAGAACTGCACTGTGCTCCACTCATCCGACGGCACGCGCAAATTGCTCCTGACCTTAGACGACGGCCTTCGCATTGAAACGGTCCTGATTCCCGATGAAGACCGGCTGACGCTCTGCGTTTCGACACAGGTCGGCTGCATGTTGGACTGCGGTTTCTGCCTGACCGGCACGATGGGACTGAAGCGCAATCTCAAGGCGCATGAGATCGTCGATCAGATCCTGACCGCGCAAGATCACCTCTCCGGCGATGAACACTTGACGAATCTGGTCTTCATGGGCATGGGCGAGCCGCTCGCCAATATTGAAGCCTTGTCCGCCGCGATCCGCTGCCTGACGAATAAGTCGTGGGGACTCGGCTGGTCCCCTCGCCGCATTACGGTCTCCACTGCGGGGCTCGCCACCCGCTTGAAAGACGTGGCGGTGCTCGGTGTGAATCTGGCGATTTCCTTGAACGGCACGACAGAAGAACAACGCCGGCAACTGATGCCAGCGGCCGCTCAGATTGCCTCACTCAAGACACTCATGGTCGCCTGCCGCCGCTACCCGCTCCCCCCCATGCGCCGGCTGACGTTTGAATACGTCTTGCTCGCCGGTCTCAACGACCGCGATGACGACGCCCGGCGTCTCGTGAAGCTGCTCTCCGGCATCCGGTGCAAAGTGAATCTGATTCCGTTCAACGAATTTCCCGGAAACGCGTTCCGCCGCCCGGCCGATGAGCGCATCTTCGCCTTCCAGGCGATACTGACCCGCGCCGGCATCGACGCGTTCATTCGCAAAAGCCGGGGGCGCGACGTGCTGGGCGCCTGCGGACAGTTAGGCAATGTTCCGACAGGCCAAAGCTCTGCTGCCTTGACACAAATCGAATCCCGTTGTTAGCATGCCCCGTGCGGCTCACCCCATGATGAATTCACGACACCATCGTCACCTGTCACTGTTTTCCCTCCTGCTCGGCCTCTGTCTGTGTACGGGAACAAGCCAGGCAGCCGAACCGCACGAATATCTGTTATCCAACGGGATGAAGGTTCTGCTCGTGGAGGTCCCGAAGGCGCCGGTGGCGACGGTCCAGGTCTGGTATAAAGTGGGCTCGCGCAACGAAGTCATGGGCCGGGCCGGGCTGTCCCATATGCTCGAACATATGATGTTCAAAGGCACGGCCAAGTATCCGAAGGGCTCGTTCTCCCGGATCATCCGGAAGAACGGGGGCGTCGATAACGCCTTCACCAGCCAGGATTTTACCGCCTACTTTGAGAACCTCTCAGCCGATCGCGTCGAGCTTGCCTTGGAAATGGAAGCCGACCGGATGCAGGGGTTGATTCTGGACAACGGCGAATTCCAAACTGAACGGGAAGTCGTCAAAGAAGAACGCCGGTTGCGAACCGAGGATGATCCGCAAGGCGCTCTCGTGGAGGCCCTCTTCGCCCAGGCCTATCTCAGCCACCCCTATCATTGGCCGGTGATCGGCTGGTTCGCCGATCTGGACGCCATGTCGCTGGACGATTTGCAGCGCCACTACGACACGTACTATTCGCCGAACAATGCCACGTTGATCGTGGTGGGCGACATCAAGGCCGACACCCTGCTCCCGACTATCAAGCACCTCTTCGAACCGATTCCCAAAGGGCCCAGCCCGAAAACAACATTAGCCGTCGAACCGGAACAACGCGGTGAACGACGCTTTCTCCTGAAACGCGAGGCGCAAGTCCCGTTCGTCATGCTGGGCTTTCGCGTACCGAATTATTCCAGCGACGATTCATACGCCCTCGACATTCTGGAATCGATCCTGTCGCATGGAAAAAGTTCCCGCCTCTATCAAAGCCTCGTCTACGATCAGAAGAATTCTCTGGCCGTCGGTGCCGAATACAGCCTGATGCAGACCGACCCCAGCCTGTTCTATTTCTATGCCCTGGTCAATCCCGGCGCCAAAGTGGACGCGGTCGAGGATGCCCTGTATCGCGAGATTACCCGGCTCCAAAACGAACCGCCGACCGAATTAGAATTGCAGCGGGCAAAGAATCAGGTGGAAGCCGCTCACGTATTTGAGCAGGATTCGAATTTCCGCCATGCCATGCTGCTGGGCCAATCGGAATCCATCGGGGCCGGCTGGCGGCGAGTCGATCAATTTCTGGAACGCATCCGCGCGGTCACGGCTAAAGACATTCAACGCGTGGCCAAGCAATACCTGAATCCCGATAACCGGACGGTCGGCATTCTGATTCCCCAACCGCCTAAGGCTGCGGAACCTCAGCCGACCGCCGCACACGCCGGAAAGCCCTGACACGATGACTACCGTCACAGTACCCGCGCGCTTCACGCGGATGAATAGCTGGCGTCACGCATGTGCTGCGTTTGTCGCCACAGCCGTGCTCTCGCTCGGGACACCCTCGTACGCAGCCGATATCACGCCGGCCAGATTCACCACACCGAACGGGATGACGGTCCTGGTCCTGGAGCAGCATTTCCTCCCGATCGTGGAAATTCACGCGCTGGTCAAGACCGGATCGGCTTACGATCCTCAGGACAAAGCCGGCGTCGCCAATCTGGTCGCCAGTCTGTTGGATGAGGGAACTACCAGCCGGTCCTCGAAACAACTGGCGGAACAGATCGACTTTATCGGCGGATCCCTGGAAGCCAAAGCGGGAGAAGATTTCACCACCGCTTCAGCGCGCGTCCTGAAAAAGGATGTCGACCTGGGCTTCACCCTGCTGGCTGATGTCTTGATGCATCCGGCTTTCCCCAAGCATGAATTCGAACGGGTGCGTGCGCAGATCCAGGGTGAAATCGCCAGCGACAGCGACGATCCCGGCCATGTGGCGATGAAAGCCTTTAACCAACTGGTCTTTCACAACCACCCCTATCGATGGCCGGTGCAGGGCACCGAAGACACAGTGGGGAAAATCACGCTGGCGGACGTACAAAACTTCTACGCAAAAGAATATCTCCCCAATCAGGTGATTCTGACCATCGTCGGGGATCTCTCCGTCGAACAGGCCACAGCCCTCGTGCAGACTCATTTCGGGAGCTGGAAGAAGGGCACCCCTCAGACCCGGACGACGAAGAAGCCGGCGACTGTGGAAAAGAAAGCCGTCCAGCTGATTGAGAAAGACCTGACCCAGTCCACGATCATCCTCGGCCATGGGGGCATCAGCCGGAACAATCCCGACTTCTATGCCGTCACGGTCATGAATCATATTCTGGGAGCCGGAGGATTTTCATCACGGCTCATGGATTCGATCCGCGACAAGCAGGGACTCGCCTACGGAATCATGAGTCACTACGACGCGCGCATGCTCCCCGGCTCGTTCTGGGTGAATCTGCAGACGAGAACCGAAGCCACGAACCAGGCGATCACCGGCGTGTTGACGGAGATCAAAGCCATCCGCGACAGTCCGGTCAACGACCAGGAATTGGCGGAAGCGAAATCCTTCCTGATGGGCAGCTTTCCCCTCCGCCTCGACTCGACCGCCAAGCTGGCCCAGGTGCTGGCACAGGTCGAGTATTACGGACTGGGATTCGAATATTTCAGCCAGTACCCGAAGTGGATCGAGCGCGTCACGAAGGAAGACGTCCAGCGCGTGGCCAGGCAATACCTCGACCCACAGCACTATGCGCTCGTCGTCGTCGGCAACGTGGCCAAAGCCAAAGTCCGCCAGTAACCCATCTCCCGGCGCGGTGCCGCTATGCAACCTCCTTCGCTCGAACACAAGCTTCTTCATCTGCGCGAGATTTTTGCGGCTATGGATTCCGTACTGGTCGCGTACTCCGGCGGGATCGACAGCACCTTCGTCCTGAAAGTCGCCCACGATCAACTCGGAGATTCCGCCGTGGGAATCACGGCGATTTCCCCGACGTTCCCCGCGGTCGAACTGGAAACTGCAACACGTGTCGCGAAAGAAATCGGCGCGCGCCATGAGCTGATTGAAACCGACCAGCTCACGATACCCGCCTTCACCGCGAATGATGCCAGCCGCTGTTTTCACTGTAAAACCGATCTCTACCAGCTGATGGGCAAACTGAGCGCACTTCGCGCCCAGGCGGTTGTCGTCGACGGAACGAATCTCGACGATCTCGGCGATGATCGCCCCGGCATTACGGCCGCACGCGAATGGGGAGTCCGCAGCCCCCTGGTGGAAGCAGGACTTACCAAAGCTGACATTCGATCGCTGGCGAGGGACTTGGGACTGTCGAATTGGGATAAACCCGCCGCTGCCTGCCTGTCCTCGCGCATCCCCCGGGGCATTACGATCACCAGAGAAAAGCTCAGCCGGGTGGAACAGGCGGAAGAAGTCTTGTTTGCGGAAGGGTTCCGGCACTGCCGTGTCAGAGACCACGGCGAGATCGCCAGAATCGAAGTCGGTCAGAATGAACTCGCGCGAATGCTCGACGGCGAGCGAGGAACACGAATCAGCCGCCGCATGAAGGCGCTCGGCTTCCGGTTTGTCACGATTGATCTGGAAGGGTATCGGCCTGGCGGAGTGAGCATAGACCCACCGCGCCAGGCCGAGTAATCTAAGAGGACGTCGATTAGGAGTGTGACTTCGAGAGGGCGCTGAGCGCTTCGTCGGCGAACTTCCGCTGATCGGCATCCGTGAGACTGCGCTGCACCACCTTTTCTGCCACCATCAATGCGAGCTCCGTGGTCTGATTGCGGATGTCCTGCACGGCCTTCCGGCGCTCATGATCGATCTCGCGCGTCGCCTCGCCCTTGATACGCTCTGCTTCCGTACTCATCCGCTGTTCGTTTTCATCCAGCAGTCGCTGTGCCCGCTCCTGAGCCGCCGCCAGAATGGCCTCGGCTTCCTTCGCCGCTGCGCTGAGCTTGGCTTCATAGGTCTTCAAGGCCCGCTCAGACTCTGCGCGATAACGTTCCGCCTGGTCGAGGCTGTCCTTGATCTTCTTCTCCCGTTCTTCGAGGACGCTCAGGATGCCGGGAAAGGCAAACTTATAGAGCACGAAGAACAGAATCCCGAAGGACAGAATCTCCCAGAAAATCAGCGACGAGAAAAAACTCGATTCAAACTGCGGCATTGTTCACTCCCAACAAGTTGAGGTTGAGGCTGAGCGCCAAGGTGCCACACCCCAGGCTCGGCCTATCCCCGTCCTTACTTGCGAAGACCCATGATGATGAACGCAATGACAAGCCCGTACAGCGCGATAGCTTCCACGAGCGCGAACCCGATCCACATGTACTTGCCGACGCGGGCTTCGGCTTCAGGCTGGCGGGCCACGGCTTCAATCATCTTGCCGAAGATGTACCCGAT
>CAYPOR010000032.1:0-36096 GCA_964412445.1 uncultured Nitrospira sp. | reverse complement strand
GTGAGGGGATTGGACTCTAAATCGCTGCGCTACTCAATATGGGGGGGACGTCGGCTCAAATCGGTCGTGCAATAGGACAACAGAGATCGGGGCCATGGACAGCGTAGCTTCGGTCTGTTGGAAAAGAGAGGATTCTAATTCTTCTATTTAATCCAATTTGCCGCTTTGAAGAAGATGCAATCCGAGCAATCTAAAGGTGTTGGGATCTCTTGTCCCTGCTCGGATTTTTCGAAGATCCTTTTCTGCTGATGGTAAGTTCAACAGATCAGGAAATCGGAGCTGGAACCACATGAGGAAAACTCGTATCTCGAAGCACGAATTTTTGCCCGTAAGGAGAATGTACATGCGTATGGTATCAAAGAGATATAGAGGAGTGATCCTGTGACGGAACAAGAGTTTGGTTTTGTGATCTTTGTCGGCGTGTTTGAAATAGTTCTGGGCCTTGTTGACCGCACGGATGTATTCATGTCTTTTATCCTCCTTTATCAGCGCTGAGTCCTTGAATGATAATCTCCGGCCTTTGATCTTAGAGATATCATAAAGAATCTGATGCGATGCCGCTGTCAGTGTGAGTTGGGACACGGAGTCCCAGTCGTAAAAAAACATCTTTATCGCTGAAATGATTTGGAGTTTTGCTGCTTCAAACTTGTCCAAGGCAATTTCACCCTTCTCGAGCTCTTCTGGATCAAAACGGAACTCACCCATCAGAAACTCCTTCCTGTCTAGGAAATAACTTTGGCAAAGAAGCTGCGCTATTGCAGAGAAAAGGAGGGTAGCCTCATGTCTTCAGCTTTTACTGTTGGTGTTGCCTGGATTCTGTGCTGGTGTCTGTTTTTGTAACTCCGATAACTTATCCTGCCCACCGAGATGCGCAGTTGTCCATGCCTTCCCTGCCTCCTCCGGCGACACCCTCTTTTGATCAATTCCGCTTCGTAGGCCACTCGGTGCTTGTTCTCCAGGAAGCATCGAGCAAGCCACTTCGACACAGCGGCGGCGCCAAGAGTCCACAAGAACGATGACCAAGCGCCGGCAAGCACAAGTGCCGAAACGAAAAATAAATAGCCGCAAGGGAAGCGATAATCCACACACAGCCGAAAATTCCGGAGAGCGCTTCAAAAAGCAAGAGCTTGCCCAATGTCGTCATTCAATGCCCCCCCCCAGTCAGTGGATGCAGAGAAGTAAGAAGAGCTCTTCCGCCAAGGCTAGCTTCCACCCTCAACGATAAGGCGGCACACCTCTCGTGGTGCGTCTTTCTTATCGCCAAAACTTACTGCGATGCGTTCGAGAGTTGTGGGCGAGTGTAACTTGACTTCGACGAAAAACCTCGCTTCGTCCAAGAGCACAGAAACCAAATCCGGTTGCCATTTAGACGTGGCTCTTCCAAAGGGTCCGCCCTCGTATGAATCGGCTACAAGATATTTGTATTTCATCAGCTGATCCAAGATATCTTTCCTGTCATCATTTGCGAAGTCATAATCACTGCTGCTGAACTTTATCTTCTCAACCGCGAACATCCGTTTGATTTCGACCATCGACAACGCGCAACCGAATTCGGTCCCGTCCGTGTGGTAGTAGCGCAAAATCGGGATGACATCAGCGACACGTTCTTGAAAGTACTGCTGCACACTAGGCTCCTTTGATAAACGAATAAGGACACCAGAAGCCAGATTTGTATAGGTATCTCCAATAATGTATTTGTGTGGCTTGTATGTGTGCCCCGTATAATTCAGTCCCTTTCCACCCGGTGCCTTGGTTGCTAGCCTGAGGTTCTGAATCGATTCCGCATATCCTCCCAACGACTTCGCCACATCGACTAAAGCTGGAACCAAGGTGCTAGATATTCTTAGCTTCACTGGTACTGTAACGACAAGAGATGTGGGAGAATCCGAAGCAGGAAATGCTGTTATCCTCCCTACTTCGATCACATGGCCAAATGTCTTTATGAACTCTACAAGGCGCTCGATCTCGGCCTTCACATCGTGTGCTCTGGCGGTCAAAATGGTGCCCGACACAAGACGTTGGAACAGGACTGTCTCACTGTGTTGAACAGATGAAAATGCTTTTTCGCGATCCCTTATTTGATCTAGGACAGCCTCTCGTTCCGGGCCCGGTGGAGTCTTCGCGACCAGTTGTTTCCAGGTTTCGATTTCATTTGCGAGCCGGGCGTAGTCTTCCTGTAGCTTCTTGTATTCTTCTGCGACGTTTTTACCCTTGATCCGATGTGCGAGTTCCTCCATCTTATCAGTGGTGACGCTGGCATTGATCTTCACGTAGAACCGCAAGCCATCGCCGATCAACGTTCGACTCTTGTCTTGGACTTCGACTTTCAGCACTCCACCTGCGATAGTTTGAATCTCCTCGGTAGTCAAATCGAGGTTTCGAATCTTTGTATAGCTCTCCACATAGGTGCCAGCCTGCTCCAATGCCATCTGTTTGGCTTTCTGAATGGCCATGGTTTCGGCGAAGGACGGCGTTTCGCCATCGCCCATTGTATAGGTGGCTTCGGCGGTCAAGATTTTTGTTTCAGCGTGAGCGACGAGAGGAACAACGAGTAGGAATAGAGCGGCCAGGATTGAGCGAAAGGATTGTTGCGCTGTCATGGTTGTCGAATGCTACGCCGCACAAAACTCTTGGTCAAGCTATCCGGAGCCTGCTCAAAAAAACCAGTCAACGAGGCCGCAGCGGGACGATTCTCTTTCGACGAGATACGTTTCGCGAACGACGCTTCACGGATCTACGGCTCCACCACCACATCCACAAATGCCGGCAGGCTATCTGCGCCCTTCTTATCCGTCACGCGTAGCTTGAACCGATAGGTGCGCAGTTCGGAGACGTGCGGGGCTTGGAAGGAGGCTTCCGGTCCGTTCACATCCAGGAGGGGCACTTTGCTGCCGCGGATCTGGCTCCATGAGTAGTACAGCGCTTCACCTTCCGGATCACGGCTGTTCAACCCGCTGAGCTTCACCTTCGTTCCGGCCTTCACCATTTTGTTTTTACCTGCATCGGCGACCGGTGGTTCATTCGGTTCGTCGTTCACGGTCACATTGACGTCGAGCGATGCCTGCTTCCCGCGATTCTTCACCGTCACGATCGCTTTCCCGTTGCCGACGATCTGGAGCATGCCGCCGTTCAGTACTTTGATGACGGCGGGGTTGGAACTCTGATAGCTCGTGCCGCCGGCCGGCGAGGCGAGGGGCCGGACGACGCCGTCGGCGAACTCGCCCACGACCGGCAGTTCGAAGACTTTGCCCAGCGAATCGACATGGCCGAATGCCGAGGACTGGCCGGTGCGCCCCAGTTGCAACGGCTTGTCGGTTTCGAAGTCGATTGTCTGCAGAGCCGCTTCCGGTTCGACCTTCACGATCACTTCATCAAAGACGGTGCGGGTTCCCAGCCGTCCGCGCGAAATTTCCGCAACGGCCAGGAGGCGCATCGGGCCGATCGCGTCCTTCGGCACGTTCAGCGTGCCGCCGAACGGCGGAGTCTGCTCGGATCCCGAGGACAGGGATGCGATGGCGACGACGGGGGCGCCGGAAATGCTGTCTTTCCCGGAGAAGCCACCGCCGCTCAGCTTGTCTTGCGGCGGCATGATCGACGCGTCGGAGTCGTCCTGCTGGACGAGCGTCTCGGCCTGTTCCCCGTACCAGTAGTACCGGACTTTCACGATGCCGCTGTCGGCGCCGAGATCGACCTTCGCGGTGACGGCCTGACCGGATTTCAACGTGGAGCCGTCGGCCGGCGATACAATTGTAAATGCGAACGCCTGTTGCGTGGAAAGGATAAGGCTGCAGGCCGAGGCGAAGAGGGAGTTCCGCAACCGCAAGTGACGTTTCACGGCTACCTCGTCAGGTGGTAGGGGACATCGGTTAAGACAACACGATCTTTAAACAGCAGGGCTCCTTTTAAGAGGAGCGCCCGCTGATTGTGGAGAATGTTCTGCCACCAGCGGGCCGGAAGAATTTCCGGGATGACGACGGTGATCCAGCAATCGGGATCCTTGTGCTGAAGTTCCTCGATGTAATCCAGGATCGAACCCAGGATGGAGCGGTAGGGGGACGGCAGGACGACGAGCGGCACGCCGCAGCCCCATTGCGCCCACTTGATTTCGGTGAGCGCCGTTTCTTCTTTGTCGACGTCGACCAGGATGGCGCGAATTTCTCCGCCCCGGCTGCGGGCGTAATCGACCGCGCGGACCACGGATCGATTGACTCCTCCGATCGGCATAATCACGAGATTACGCCGGGGGCGCGGCGGACGCGTGTCCCGGGTAAGCGACACCTGTTCGGCAACCGCTTTGTAGTGCGACCGGATGCTGCGGAACATCATGATGAGGAGCGCGACGAGCAGGAATACGATCCACGCGCCCTGCATGAATTTTGTCGTGGCAATGATGATCGTCGCGACGCCGGTGGTGACCGCGCCGATGCCGTTGACGGCGAGTTTCTTGCGCCAGTGCAGGCCCCGTTTGACCAGCCAGCGCTTCACCATGCCGGCCTGGGACAGGGTGAACGAGACGAACACGCCGATGGCATAGAGCGGGATCAAGGCGTGAGTATCGCCATGGAAAATGACGAGGAGCAGGCAGGCAAAAAACCCGAGAATGAAAATGCCGTTGGAGAAGACCAGCCGATCGCCGAAGCTGGCCATCTGATGCGGCATATACCCGTCTCTGGCCAGGATGGAGGACAGGTGAGGAAACCCCGCAAAGGCACTGTTGGCGGCCAGGACGAGGAGCAGCATCGTGCTGATCTGGACGGCATAGTAGACGGCGCCGGAGCCGAAGGTCAGCCGCGCCAATTGCGAGACGACCGTTTCATCCGCTTTGGCAAGAATGCCGTAGTGGTAGGCCATCCAGCTGATGCCCATGAACAGGCCGGCGAGAATGGCCGACATCCAGACCATGGTGGTGGCGGCGTTCTTCGATTCCGGCTCGCGGAACGCTTTGACGCCGTTCGAGATCACTTCCATTCCGGTGACGGCCGAACAGCCGGCGGCAAAGGCCCGCAGGATCAAAAAGAGGGTGATTCCGTCCAGGCTTTCCGGGGGGACCGCGGGGGGGGCGACCGGGATGGCTCCCGATCCGTAAAACGATTGGAAGGTGCCGATTGCGACCATCAGGCCGAGGGCGCCGATGGCAAAATAGGTCGGAATGGCGAAGAACTTTCCGGACTCGCGCACGCCGCGGAGGTTCATGACGATAATAAAGATGATGGCGGTCAATCCCAACGCCTCGCGGTGCGGGAAGAGGACCGGGATGGCCGATGTCAGCGCGGCAATGCCGGCGGCGACGCTGACCGCGACGGTCAGAATATAGTCGATCATCAGTGCGCCGGCGGCGATCAAGGCCGGGAGTTCGCCGAGATTGGACCGGGCGACGATATAGGCGCCTCCGCCCCCGGGATATTCGTAAATAATCTGGCGGTACGAGATGGTCAGGATGAGGGTCAGGAGGAGAATGGCCAGGCTGATCGGAATGGACCAGGAGACGGCGGCCGTACCGGCCAGGATCAGAACCAGAAGAATCTCTTCCGTGGCATAGGCGACCGAGGAAATGGCGTTTGAGGAAAAAATCGCCAGGGCTAGGGTCTTCGACAGCCGTTCATGTGCTGCTTGGGCCGTCTTGAGGGGGTCACCGACGAGCCAGCGTTTCAAAATCATGCCGGCATTATTGCACAACCGGCAGGAGGAAGGAAAAGACTCGAGGGATTCGTGCCGGATGTCAGGCGTGCGGTCTAGTGCTGTCCGTAGGTTGCTGCACGGGTGTAGCCGTCCCGGCAGTCAGTGCAATAGGACGGAGAAAATACCACCTGCTTGGCATGGAGGCGGTGCCGGGTGACGTAGGTCTGAAGTTGGGTCCAGACACTGGGGTCGAGGACGTCCGTACAATGATCGTAGACGCGCCTGCAGAGTTCGCACATGGGAATAATTCGGGTTGTGGCATCAGGCATTGTGGTCGGCTCCCGCTATGATCGAGTGTCCTTGTGGGCGTGAGGAGGTCGAAAGCGCGGCGGGGTGCTGGATGCGTTCGCCGCGCATGATCCGTGTCAGCAGGCTTGGCAGGTTGCTGGTGCGTTGTTTCACGAGAAATCCGGATGCGCCTGCCTCAAAGGCCGCCTTCGCGTAGGCGGTATCGTCATGGGTTGAAAAGAAGACAATCTTCGTTGCCGGAAGTAACTGGGTGAGTTGGCGGGTTGCGGCCAGGGCATCTCCGAACGAAGGCGCAAAATCAAGCAGCGCGAGCGCCGGCTGGAAACGTTGCGCCGCCAATACAAGGGATTCGCTGTCCATGACGCTGGCGACGACCTCAAAATCGGCATCCACCATGGTTTCCGTGAGCGCCAGCATCGCGCGGGACGAGTCGCCGAGGATGACGGCGGGGCGAGGTGCTTGGGGCATGATCGCGGCTCCCTCTGATTCGACCGGAGACAGTGGGCGACTATAGGGGATCGGGAGCGGTAACGCACGCGTAAGACTACGAGGGTGCCGTGGAAAATTTACCGGGGCGCCGGCCGCAGGGATGCCGGTTATGGCAGGCGGACCAGGCCGTTCGTCATCGCGAATTTGATCAGCTCGACGGTGCTGTGGAGATTCAGTTGTTGCATCAGCTGGGCTTTGTGGAACTCGACGGTCCGATGCGAAATATTGAGTTTCCCGGCGATATCTTTGGCGGAGAGCCCGTCGACGATGAGTTGGAGGACTTCCTGCTGCCGGGCCGTGAGTTCAATGAGCGGTTGCGAGTCGCCGGTCAGCATCCCGTCGACCACCTCCTTGGCAATCAACGGAGTGACATAGGTGTGTCCGCGCAGCACGGCATGGAGTGCCTGGGTCAACTCGTCTCCTAGCGACTGCTTCAGAATATAGCCTGAGGCGCCGGCTTGAAAGGCGGCGCGGATATAGGCCGGATCCGCGTGCATCGTCACAAATAGAAGCTTGACCGAGGGGAATTGCGACTTCAGCGAGCGAGCCGCTTCGATGCCGTTCATGACCGGCATCGAAATATCCAGGATCACAATATCGGGACGTTGCTGCGCTACGGCCTTCACGAGCGCCTGTCCGTCTCCGACGGTGGACAGCAGTTCGCACTGGGTTTCGAGCAGGCGGCGAAACCCCTCCAGGACCAGGGTATGGTCGTCCGCCAGGATGACCGTCGGTTTCTTCATGGCGCAGGCGCCTCGCACAACGGGAGCTGTACGTGGATCTCCGTACCGTGCCCCGGGTGGGACTGTACGCGAGAGGTGCCATGAAATGCCAGCGCCCGTTCGCGCAAATTGAAAAGGCCAAGGCCTTGGCGGTCCTCTTTGGCGGCGTCGATCTCGAATCCCACACCGTTGTCGCGAACCGTGAGATCCAGTTCCCGTTCGCTGCAGAACAGTTCCACTTCCACACGGGTCGCCTTGGCATGGCGGGTGATATTCGACAGGCATTCCTGGACGATCCGATAGACGGCGGTAGCGATGGATTTGGACGGCAACGTGGTGAACGGGGGATTGACCAGGACCGTTTTGATCTTCGTGCGGTGGGTGAAATCGTCGAGCAGGCGCCGGAGTGCCGCGTCCAGGCCGAGATCGTCCAGGATCGACGGGTGAAAACGATAGGCCATGCGTCGGATATCTTCTGAGAGCAGGAGGATGTCCTGCTGGCTCTGATCGAGCGTGGCGCGAACCGGTTCAGGCAGCGCCTGCTCCGGCTGTTCCAGCGTACGAAGGCTGAGTGCCAGCATCGCCAATCGTTGATTGATGTCGTCGTGTAAGTCGTGGGCGATGCGCCGCCGTTCTTCGTCCTGTACGGTCAGCAAGCGGCTGGTCAAGGCGCGTAGTTCTTCCTGCGTCTGGCGCAAGGCCTGTTCCTGCGCCGCAATTTCAGCCGTACGGCTCTGTACCCGGGCTTCCAGCGATTCGTTTGCGCGCCGCAGTAGTATTTCCGTCTGGCGGCGCTGGGCGAGAAACAGAACCGGCGCCCAGATGGCGACCAGACTGAAGGTCCGGTTCAACAAGGCTACCCAGTGGGGGACTCCTGGAATCGACGGACTAAGCCACACTCCGACAATGGCGAGAGTGGAACATCCCGCGGCGGTGATGACAGGGACCCGGAATGATGGACTGAGCGCGGCGAGAAATACCACGCCCGCATAGAGAACAGCGTTGGCCACACCTAACGGGAGCAAGAGATCGAGACCGAACAGCGCGACAGTGAGTCCGAAGACAATGAACTGAAGAAGCTGCGGGCGAGGAGGCATGACTTCCTGTCGGTTCGACGGAGCTGAGAACTCTAGGGGATCGATGGCCTGACGGGGCATTATGCGTGGCCGTCAGGCGGCGCAGCAAGTAGGCAGGATGAGGGGGGGAGTCCGAAAGCCGGGACGCGCGACGCTCTGAGAGGTGTCGATCTGGCCGGAGAAATTGGAAATGAGTTGCAGGTGGGGAAAGCGGCTACATTATACGTCGTGAAGTGTCCAAGGGGGTTGACAGAGAATCATGAGTTCAGTATCGTGCGACCTTCTTTGAAGGCGGCAGTCATTATTGTTGTCTGGGAGACGAAGGCTTGATGTAAACGTATTGCGTGCAGTTTGTTCTCTGTTTTTCCGTTTTACATAGTTTCATCATAATAACAAGGAGGCCGGTCCATGTTATGTCGCACACCACGAGTTGGTGTACCTATCCGTATGCTTAGCGTGATGGCAGCGGTAGCCCTCTTCGGGGCGCCGCTGGCATCTGCTGAGTCCCCCCGCACTGCTGGTCACACAACGCAGCAGGTCGCGATGAACCACCAGCTGCCAGGCTGGGCGGAACAGCTCAAAGGTCAGACGATCGTTGAAGACACGATGTCCGGAAAGGGCGAGCGGTCGGCGATGGTCGAACAGCAGCATCAGCGCATCATGGAGCACATGACCCATGATCCGCAGGTGCAGGGCGTCAATACCGGGATGTACAACACCCAGTCGATGATGCATCAGTACGGTGCCGGTGGACAGGACATGCTGTTGGTGTCCGATCCTCGCGTCGAACCGGTGGCGATGGCCGGCGGCGGCAAGTGTCCCGCGACCGCGCCGGTGAAGCAGTACAACGTGTCCGCGATCAACGTCGAGATCACGCTCAACCAGTGGCTCGATTTTTATCCCGGCTACATGTACGTGCTGGACGAGAATCTCGACAAGGTCCGTGCGGAAGAAGCGACGAATAAGGCCTCGCGCGACAAGGAAGGCTTCGATCCGGGAGCGATTATCCCCGGCGTCCAGGCCCAGTGGATTCAACCCTTGACCATCCGTGCCAACCAGGGCGATTGCCTCAAGATCAAGCTGAGCAACAAGCTGGAAGGCGGCGAAGAGGTCAGCCTGCATATTCACGGATCCGCGATGGTGGTCAGCGCGACGGGCGCCGCCGCTACCACGACCAACTCGGATACCAGCGTTGCCAAGGATAAGAGCGGCGATTTCGAGTGGTATATCCATCCGAACACCCAGGAAGGTGTCCGTCAGTTCCACACGTTCAGCAACGATCGCGAGCTGACGGTGATGGGCATGTTCGGCTCCTTCGTCGTGGAGCCCCGCGGTTCCTCCTATTGGGAAGCGCTCGGCAGCGGCGACGCGACGCCGGCCAGCAGCGGCTGGCAGGTCATGATCAAGAACGGCACGGGTCCGGACTTCCGTGAGTTCGTGCTCTACTACCACGAAGTTGGCGATGAAGCGTTCCGCCCGTTGAACAAGAAGGGCGACTTCCTCCCGCAGCGCGATCCGTTGACGGACGCCTATCGTCCGGGCGGCCGCGCGATCAACTATCGCAGCGAGCCGTTCGGCATCAACAACATGCATGTGCAGCACGAGTACTTCGGCTTTGAAGACGAGTCGATGGGCTACAGCTCGTATACGTTCGGCGATCCCTCGCCGACGATTCCCCGTTCCTACATCGGCGACCCGGCGAAGTTCCGTCTGGTGCACGGTGGATCAGAGGTGTTCCACAGCCACCATCCTCATGGAGGCACGATCCGGTGGCCGCGCAGCCCGCGGGCGATCGATGACATGAACCTCTGGGCGACCAGCACCAACGGTCCGGTCAAGTATCCGGTCATCCGGGCCAAGACCGACCGTGTCGACGTGGAAGTCATCGGGCCGTCGGAAGCCCTCGATCTGGAAACCGAGTGCGGGTCCGGTCTCTGCCAGCAGCTGGCCGGCGACTTCCTCTTTCATTGCCACGTGGCGCACCACTATGTCGCAGGCATGTGGGGCTACTGGCGCGTGTACAACACGATCCAGCAGGGTGATCTGCGGAACGACGTGATGCCGGACCTCCGCGAGCTGCCGGATCGCAAGGGCCGCATCAAGACTCCGATTTCCTCCGACAAGTTGATTGGTCAGACCGTCGACTGGTTCGGCAAGCAGTTTACGATTACCGACAAGGGCAAGAGCAATTGGAAGGGAAACCCGGCCGTCATCAACATCAAGGATTGGGTGGCCATGCAGATGCCCACGATGGGCAAGCCCGGCCACAAGGATGACGAAAAGGGCCAGACCCAGTCGTACGATGCCACCGTCCTCGATTGGACCTGGAACGGCAACGTGGCGATGAGCGAGAAAGAAAGCGAAATCGATAACCCCAAGTACAAGTCCACGCATCCGGGCAAGCGGCATCCGATCATGTTCGAGCCGATGACCGGTAAAGTCGCCTGGCCGCATCTCACGCCGCACTTCGGCCGGCGCGTGATGTTCTCGCCGAACCATGTCGGCGCGCCCTGGCTGGAAATGATCCGCCGGGATGCCAACGGGGAAGAGAGCGTCGATCAGGCGCTTCCCGGAGAGAACGGTGTGTGGAGCCTCTGCCCGGAGAATGCCGGACGGAAGAGCTACAACGTCCACTTTGTGAAGATGCCGATCAAGATTGCGAAGGCGCAGGGAAAAGAGCCGGCGGTCATCGATCCGAACGGCTTGATCTATGTGCTCCATGAAGAAGAAGCGGCGATCCGCGCCAACGACGATCTGAAGTATCCGTTGGTGGTCCGCGGCAATATCTATGATTGCCTGGACTGGACGCTGACCAGCGAATGGGACGACGACGACTACACGAACTTCCAGTCGTCGAAGATCAACACCCACTGGCATTTCCTGCAGTTCGACAACCAGGCGTCGGACGGCGTCATCACCGGCTTCTCGTACGAGCAGTCGGTCCGCCCGTTCACGATGCTGGAGAAGAAGAATCCGAAGGGCCTTCCGGCTCCGATGAACACGGTGTTGACGGGCGCAGTCAAGAAGGGCGCGACCAGCCTCTCCGTGAAGAATGCCAAGCAGTATCATGTCGGGACGCTCATCATGGTGGGCGCCGACAATGTGAAGGGCAATGAAATCTCCCGTATCAAGGCGATCAACGGCAACACGATTGTCTTGGCGAAGGGGCTGAAGAACGACCATCCGGCGAACGACATCATCACGGTGGAATTCGTCCGGCAGCGGTTCTGGGTTGATGCGGACGTTGGAACTGTCTTCTGGCACGACCATGCGTTCGGTGCGACTACCTGGCCGCACGGCGGGTTCGGCACATTCATCGCCGAGCCGGTCGGGTCCACCTATCATGATCCGAAGTCCGGCAAGGAAGTGCGGAGCGGCCCCATCGCCGACATCCGGACCGTCGAGCCGGTGGGTCATGGCGTGAACAACAGCTTCCGTGAATTGATGGTGCAGGTGCATGACACCGTGCCCCACACCGTCAACGTCGTGACCGCGGGCAATCCTCCCGGGCAGCCGATCGAAGTGGCGCTCGAGGCCGGCAAGACCGTGTCGTTCATGATGCCGGAAAAGATCTACATGACGCCGATGCCGTTCCTGAACGGTGGGACACACACCACCGGCAGCGGTCTGAATTTCCGGGCGGGTCCCATCGCGCAGCGGTTGGCGACCAATCCGGATTCGTCGCAGATCTTCAACAGCAGCATCCACGGCGACCCCTATACGCCGACCCTGCGGGCCTATGTGGGAGACACGATGGTGTTCCGTCTCCTTCATACACTCATGAACGAGTCGATGGTCTGGACTCTGTCCGGCCACACGTTCCTGACGGAGCGCTATGCGGGTGACGCCAACCGGAAGAATTCGATTCACATCGGGATTGCCGAGCGCTACGACCTCGTGGTGCCGCAGGCCGGTGGACCGCGTCTCCAGGCGGGCGACTACATTCACTTCAACGGCCGGTCCTCCAAGTTCTCCGAGGGCGGCTGGGGCATCATCCGTGTCTATGACAAGGAACAGGCCGATCTGAAGAAACTCACCTCGGGTTTCTCCACGAAAAATGAAATCCCGAAGGCCTTGCCGGTCTGTCCGGCGGATGCTCCGGTGAAGTCGTTCAACGTGGTGGCATTGGATTATCCGTCCATGAAGTTCAACGCAAAGGCCCCTGAGGCCATCGAAGTGGACTTCGAGCGAAAGATCCTCATGACCAATCCCGAAGCGAAGATCTACGCCCTGGCGGAAGATGCCGCCAAGGTGGCGGGCGGCGCACA
Organism: uncultured Nitrospira sp.; assembly: GCA_964412445.1. Taxonomy (GTDB): domain Bacteria; phylum Nitrospirota; class Nitrospiria; order Nitrospirales; family Nitrospiraceae; genus Nitrospira_D. The sequence continues at coordinate 23,613 of CAYPOR010000032.1, read as the reverse complement.
GCCCATGCCGCTCACGCTTCGTGTGAACGTCGGCGATTGCGTCAAGGTGAATCTGAAGAACAAGATGAAGGAGAGCAAGGCGTCGTTCTCGGCCATCGGGCTGGCGTTCGACCCGAAGGAATCGATGGGCGCCAACGTCGGCAATAACCAGGGCGATCAGACGATCGCGCCGGGCGCCGAGCGGACCTATACGTACTATGCGGATCCTTTCAATGGGGAAACGACGTCGTTGGTCTGGGATTGGGGCAATGTGATGACCAATCCGCGCAACGGTCTGTTCGGCGCCATTGTGGTGGGCCCGAAGGGTGCGAAGTATCGCGATCCGAAGACCGGTGCCGATCTGACGAACAAGAATGCCTGGGCGGCCGACGTGATCCTCGATCACTCGATGCCCGGGATGGAAAATCGGCCGAACTATCGTGACGTGGCGTTGTTCTTCCAGGACGAAGACAACATCATCGGCACGAGCTTCATGCCCTATGTGCAAAATGTGGCCGGGTTGACCGGTGTGAACTACCGGTCCGAGCCCTACAAGTTCCGGGAAGAGCAGGGGTGTTCGCTGGGCAAGGTGTTCCAGCCTTGCAAGGCCGACAAGCCCGAGGATCCGGCCACGCCTCTCATTGAGGCGCATGCGGGCGATCCCGTCCGGATTCACATCCTGGGTGTGAGCAACGAACAGAACGGGATGTTCAGCGTGGAGAAACATGAGTGGCCGATCGAGCCGTTCATGCGCGGCGCCGACCTGATCAGCGTCGTGGAGTTCTCCGGTTCCGAGACGATCGATGCCTTTATCCCCTCGGCGGGCGGTCCTTACCGTCAGCCCGGCGACTATGTGTACAGCAACCAGCGGTTGCCGTACTCACAGTCCGGCCAGTGGGGCTATGTGCGGGTGTTGCCGTCCGGTGACCAGCGGTTGTTGCCGCTGCACGGGACGGGCGCCGGGATGAAGAGTGCGTCGGTTGAACAACCGGTGCAGGTGATTCCGGTTGCAGCGAGATAGTCTCCGTATTGCCTACGTTCAGTAGGGAGCGGGGGGCGAACGCGAGGGGGAAGCCGTGAGGCTTCCCCCTTTTTCTTTGTGGCGCCCATTTGATACGATGCACCGGCTGGGTATGAGCGATTCGGCATGGAGGTGTGTATTGTGAAAAGACAGGCGAGTCTGAAACGGTCCGGCAACAGAATGATGGCGGCGCTCTGGTTGCTGATCATGATGGGAATCGGGGCTGGATCAGCCTCTGCCTATGAGGTTGTAGATGTGTCGCACGGCGGATCGATCGAAGGTGTGGTGCGGCTGGAAGGCAGGATTCCTCAGCCGAAGGGCTTCAATCTCATCACCTTCCCCGACCCCGCCTATTGCGGACGAATCTCCAACGGCCGGGGGTGGCGGTTGTTGCGGGATTTCGTTGTGAGTCCGGATGCCGGGTTGAAGGACGCGATTGTGCTGCTTGAGGGTGTTGAGGCAGGTAAGCCGTTTGAAACGTCGGTTCCGCTGATCGAAGCCCGGGATTGCTTGTTTCAACCGTTCATGACGATCGTCCGGAACGGGCACGCGGTCGAAGTGATCAATATGGATCCTGTCATGCATGACATTCAGGGGTATGAGACGTCCCTGGAAGCCGGCGCACGGACCCTCTTCAATACGCCGCTGGTGATGAATCACCAGCATCATCGCGGTGATATTCATGCTCTGCACAATCATGCGCCCGGGGCTTCACTGGTCGGCCCGGTGTATCTGAACAAGGGGCGCCGGACCTTTTATATGCAGTGCGGGTTTCACGCCTATATGGAAAGCTGGGCGATGGCGGTGAACAACCCCTACTATGCGCTGACCGATAGCACAGGCGCCTTCAAAATCGATCGTATTCCGCCGGGGACCTATCAGATGGTGGTCTGGCATCCGCAGACGGGACCCGGTCTGACGAAGATGGTGACGATTCAGGCGGACGGCAAGTTGAAAGAGCAGCTCTCGCTCCAGGCTCCTAAAGGAAACCGGACGGCGTATCAAGTGATGGATAATCCCCGTTTCGGCCCGGAGTCGTTGGGATACTCGGTCGACATCCAGCCGCTCGTGGAACATCAGCATTGACAGGCTCTTCAGCCATTTCTCGCATGATGGCGCGAGTCGGGGTGGCCTGTCTCGCGCTCTCGCTTCTGCCGGGCCTCGCAGCGGCGGAGCCGGCCGCCGAATTTTCCGGAACTCTCGTCAGGCAGGTCGATTCGCGACGACATCAGGCCCAGGTGTTCGCCAAAGGCGACCGGATCCGGCTGGAGTACAAGTATGCGTTGAAGACCGACTACGGGTATGCGGCGATTGAGATCATCCGCTTGGACAAGGCGGAAACCTGGTATCTTCTCGCACAGCGGAAGGAGTTGCTGGTCACACCGGTGGATGCGGACGATGTCTTGCCGGTTCGCCCCGCATTACCCGGCGAGAAAGAACGGGTCTTAGTCGGCGATGCCACGGCTGTCGGACGGCCTGCGCAATTGTTCGAGGTGCAGACGGATCGGCACGGCCGGGTTGAACGGTTTTTTGAATGGGTCGATGTGGAAACCGGGATCGTGTTGAAGCTGGTGAGCCGCGATCGGTCCTGGTCCGTGGAGTATGAACGGATCCGGTTCTCTCCGCAGCCGGATTATTATTTTGACGAGCCTCCCGGATATAAAAAACGGGCAAGCCCCGCAGGGCCCGGCGTGCGCGGGTAACGGGTGTAAGGAACAGTGATGTCGCAAGGAATTCGCATTCGACGTGGAATGGCGGTCGCAGGACTTCTCGGTCTGTTCGCGTGTCTCAATCCCTCCGGGCTCATCGCCGGGGCGCCCGTTGTTCCCAAAGAGGCCCAGACGGCGTTTGAAAAGAAAGCCTATCAGCAGGCGCTCGATGAGCTGGCGAAGCTCGATAAGGAGAAAGCCGCGGCTCCCGATGTCCGGCGGCTCAAAATCAGGTCCTTGATCAAGCTCGGCAAGCCGAAGGACGCGTTGGATGAATATGATCTGCTGGCTCAGTTGCTCAAGCGCGACGACGAGCCGGTGCTTCGCGAGGTGGCGCTCGGCCTGATCGTGGTGCTCATGAAGGATATGCGCGAGCAGATGCGCGGGGCCGCCTATACGGCACTGAAGGAAATCGATTCCAGCGAGGTGGTGCCTCTGTTCGAGGACGGACTGAGCGACGGGTCGGGGCCCGTGCGGGTGTTGGCGGTCGAGGGGTTGGGCCGCTCGGAAGCCGGGAGAAAGTCGAAGAAGTTGCGCGGGGCGATCGAGGATCAGGCGGGGCTGGTGAAGGCGCGCGTCGTCAAAGCGCTCGGGCGCTCCGGAGATGCGTCCGTACTGCCGCTTATTGAGGCTGCCACGAAGGATGAACTGTCGCCTGTCCGAATCGCCGCCTATGCGGCGCTCATCCGGCTGGGGAAAAAAGAAGCCTGGGAGGAATTACGGAAGGTCGCCGATGCAGCCAACCCGGATGACCGAACCGACGCCCTGCGGGCGATCGCCGATTTGAAGGATCAGCGGGGCGCGCCTCTGATGCTGGACCTCTTAACGTTCGCACAGCCGTCGGTGCGGGGAACGGCGGCCAGAGGGTTAGGGCAACTCGGACGGAAAGAGGCTCGCGAAAAGATTGAACTGCTATTGAAGGATCCCATCCCGGCGGTGCGAGAGTCTGCGGTATCGAGCCTGGCGGAGTTGGGGAGCGTCGAATCTGTTCCGGCCATTAAACAGTTATTGGGGGACGGCCAGGTGACGGTGCGGGCGGCGGCGGTGGCATCGTTGCTGCAGCTCGGCCAATCGTTTGAGGTGGTAGCCGACACGGCCAGAGCTCTGGCCCAGCAAAACGATACGGCTGCCCGCGCCTCGATTGCGTTTGCACTGGGGAAGGCGACCAAGCCGAATGCGAAAGCCGCCATCGCTTTCTTGGGTGGTCTCACGGCGGATACGCTGCCGGGCCCAAAGATTGTCGCGCTTCGCTCACTGGGGCATATCGGAGATCGTGAGGTGATTCCGCTCATGATGGAGGGGATGCACGATGCCAATGAAGCGGTTCGGGCGACAGCGGCAGGGGCACTATTGCATCTGCTTCAACTGAAGTCGTAGCGCGATGGGGTCTACCTCCCTCTTGTTTCAGATTGACAGGGTACGGTAGACTTTACTATATATACTCGGTCCACGATCAGCCTCGCCAGCGTGATAGCGATCGAGTACACCAGAGAGGAAGCGATCCCTTCCATTCCTCTCATCAGGCCGGTGGGTAATGGAGGGGAGCCGTAAGTGAGAAATCAGGGCAGTTAGTTCATCACAAGGAGGCAGTCTCATGAAGAAGGGTGCGTTATCAGTTGTGTTTGGTGCGGCCGCGGTCGCGTTTGTCGCAGCTCCGCTGCTGGCCAATGCCGGCGGAACCATCGCCGGGAAGGTGACTTATGCCGGGAAGTCTGAGCAGAAGGAATTCTCCTTCGCGAAGTTCCCGAACCCCAAGTTCTGCCCGAAGAACCCGAACAAGAGCTTGATGGACGGCGATAAGCGCTTCTTGAAGACCATCGAAGTCGGCAAGGATGGCGGCCTCAAGGGTGCGGTCGTGGCCGTGGTCGATATCGAGGACAAGGCATTCATGGACGGCTATGCCGGCACGGATGTCGTCGCTGAATTCTGCGAGTTCCTCCCGTTCACCGGCATCGTGGTCAACAACAAGAATTTCCGCGCCGTCAACAACGATGCTGATGCCGACGATCCCAAGTCGGTTGCGGGCGTGCTCCACAATCCGCACAGCTTCACGGTGAAGGGCTCCACCTCCGCGACCGGTTTCAACATCGGTCTCGCGAAGAAGGGTGACAAGCTCGAGAAGCCGGTGACGTTCCGCGGCGGCGCCGAGAAGGAAGGCTACTATCGCTTGCAGTGCGACCAGCACGAGTTCATGCAGTCCTTCTTCCTCCCGGTCTCGAATGCGCATTATGCCGTGGTGAAGGAAGACGGCACGTTTGAGCTCAAGGATGTCCCGGCCGGCAAGCACAAAGTGGTGGCCTGGCACCCGTTTGCCGCCAAGGGCAAGAAGGTGGAGTTCGAAGTGGACGTTCCTGAGGGCGGCAAGGCCGACCTCAAGGCTGAAATCAAGTAAGCCGGTTTCCAGTTTCAGCGGGATTCTTCCCGCGACAAAGGGCAGCGGAGCAATCCGCTGCCCTTTGTGTTTCTCCTCCTCGTTCTGCCCGCTGAGTCGCCTTGCCTTTCACTTTCTGAACTGGGTAAGATGCCAAAATCCTGAATTAGTCAGCTACAAGGGGATTGGTGTGTCACGAGAACTCTCGCTCGCGGAAATCTTTCAGCTCGGGTACTACTGGGAGACGAAAATCCTGCTCACCGGCGTGCGTCTGGACCTCTTTTCCGTCCTCGACGGGAAACGGAAAACCGCTCAGGAGGTGGCCGGTCGGTTAGGCGCCCATGAGCCGACGCTGACGCTTCTCTTAAATGCGTTGGTCGCGATGCGGTTGCTGAATAAAGACGGCGAGGCCTACGGCAATTCAGCCGCAGCCGCCAGTCATCTGGTCAAACATGCGCCTCAATACATCGGCCATCTGCTCCTGTTGCACGATGCGGAATGGGAAAACTGGGGAAAGCTCGAACAAACGGTTCGGACTGGGCAGCGGGCCGTCGATCGACATGTCTTTGAGACGGATCCTGAACTGGGCACGAATGTTCTGGCGGTGCTCCACCGGATCGGGCAGCAAAGCGGGCCTGATTTTGCCAAACGGTTGAGCCTGTCCGGTCCTGCTCGCATGCTGGATTTGGGTGGCGGCGCAGGAACCAATGCGATCGCGTTCTGCCGGACGTACCCCGAACTCACGGCCACGGTTTTTGATCTACCGGCGACGTTACGGCTGACGGAAAAGACGGTGAAAGAAGTCGGACTGGAGTCACGTATCGCGCTGCTCCCAGGGAACTTTAATACAGATGGCCTGGGCGGTCCCTATGATGTCGTCCTGATGTCCGACATTCTGCACTACCAGACGTATGAGACCAATGCCGCGCTTGTGAAGAAGGTCTTGGCCCATTTGGCGCCCGGCGGACGTCTGATCATTAAAGATCGGTTCCTGGACGAGGCGGGGACGGGCCCTGCCTGGACGACGGCCTTTGCGGTTCACATTCTGGTCAATACGCAGCGGGGGGGCTGTTACAAGACCAGCGACGCGATTCAATGGATGACCGCCGCAGGGTTTGCCTCGGCCGCCGAGTTGGAGAAAACCGCCGTCGTTCAGGGCCTGAAAGGGGCAAGGTAATCGCGCAATGGAATGGCTTAAGGATCCCGGTTTTCTCGGGACGCATGCCACGATCGGCGCGGACTTGAGCCAGTTCATGGCCACGCTCTTCACCGGCTTGTTCATTCTGGGATGGATCCAGGCAAAGCAGCGCAAGGCAGACGCCCATCATTGGTTGATGCTGGGCGGGATGATCTCGATGCTCAGTTTTTTCATCGCCTACTATTTGTTCCGGCAGTTGGGTGTCCTGGCGGTGGAGGGCAAAGAAGGCTTCGGGGGGTCTCAGGCGCTCTACGATTATGTGTTTATTCCGGTGCTGACGCTCCACATCATTCTCGTCATCATCGGATTGGTCATGGCGGTCTATATGATCGTGCTGGGATTTCGTTCGCAGCAGGTGCTCAACGGTGTACGGTCGCTGCGGGAGTCGCTGTTGGTCACGACCTGGAAGAAAGTCGGCGTGATCTTCGGCGCGGTCACGGTGGTCGTGCTCGGGTTGTTTTTCTCCCGCGTGGCGACGTCGGGCTTCTCCATGCGTAAGCTGGAGGTGTATCTCGGGCTCCTGTTGCTGGTCGGGATCGTGCTGGCGGTGGAGATCACGATTCAACGCATCTGGCCGGACGGCGGGCGGAGGCATCGCGCGCTGGGCCGGTTCACGATGATTATCTATTGCATCCTGTTCGCCACCGGCACCTTTACCTACACGATGCTCTACATTCTCTATCCCGGCAAGATCGGGTAGGCTCATGTTGACCTGTGGCTGCGGGCGCTGGATGCATACCGAGGGTATTGAGGAGCGGGCCTATGAAGGCGGGGCGCTCCAGTGGTTTATCCGGTCGGAATGTCGCGGCTGCGGGCTCAAAGTCGGGGTGGATGTTCCGGCCGGACAGCCGAACGGATTGGTTGATCGTGTGATGTGGACGGACGATGCCTTGCATCGGCTTGAAAGACTGCCGCCCTACTTGGCGCCGCTTTTTCGGGACGAGGTCGAGCAGGATCTGCGGACGCGCGGCGAACGGGTTGTGACCTATGATGTATTGCTTCGCCCGCGCACAGGTGAACGTATCGAATGGGATGCCGAGGCCGAACGGCGTCTGAGCAGAGTGCCGGCGCCGGTCCGTGCGATGGCTAAGGTCGAACTGGAGCGAACGGCCGCCGACCGAGGGCAGACGCGGATTACCGTGGCTCTGATGGAAGAACTCAAGGCCAAGTACTTCGGAATGGCGGCTGCAAAACGTGACGAGTGACAGGTGACGTGTGACGAGTTTCTTGCAAATTGAGGAATGCGGGTCTGACGTGTCACGTGTCACGCGCCACGCATCACGGACCTGATGTTGCATCGAATGGCGTTGCGGGTGCTTCCGAGCCTGAGTCTGGCGGTTACGGAAGATGCGGTACGGAAGCGGAAGCGCCTCGTCATGTTTGTGCCGGGGATGGTGGCGTTCGGGGTCTATCGGCTGGCGAAGCATGCGGTTCCGCTGACGGAGCCGTCGGTGTTGCTGGCGGTGAGCAGTGCGGTGGCGGTTGTCACGGCGCTCTTAGCCTATCGCGTCGGGCGCGCGTCTTCTTGGGCGGCGATTGCGCGGGAAGACGGCGGTCGGCTCCTGGCGTGGCTGGCCGGATGGATCGGGGCTGTGTACGGCGTTCAGCTCTCGCTGCTGGTGCTCGCGCTCTTGTGGATCGTGGGCTACAACTATCTGCAACATCCGGATGGCCCGGCCATGATGGCGATTATTATTTCCAGTACGGCGGTGGCCCGGGATGCTTTTGAGATCGGCCATGTCCGAAAGCTCGCAGTCCTGGGCCGCCCGTTCCTCACGTTTCCGGACGGCGCGGCTTTCCGCACACTGGTGCAGAGCCGGTTGTCACAGCTCGCCCCCTGGGGACTTGTCGGGTTGGCCGCCGGCGGTGTGTTGGGCTTGTCGGGGTCTGTGATCGACGACGGGCAGATGGCTGCGGTCGCTCAGTTGCTCGGGATCACGGTTCTGGGCGGTGGCCTTGCGCTTTGTGCCTATTTCGGCGGTTTGCGTCCTTCCGCTTCCTGGCTGGAGACGCTCAAGCGGACGGCGCCGACGGAGCTGTTGAAGTATTGGTGGTGGCCGGGGATGGCCTTCGCATCCACCTACTATCTGGTCGTGATGGGCCTGGTGTTGTTCGTCGGTCGGCAGCCGGGGATGGCGACCGGGCAGGCTGTTGCGGGGGGCGCGGCGGTGACGGCGATCATGACGCTGTACGGATATTATCTGGGCCATCGGCGGCAAGTCGAAGATGAGCAGGCGCCGCAACTGTCGAGCGGAATGTTACGCTGCCCGTTTGTTATGGGCATTCTCGGTAAGTCGCCGAATGCGTCTGGCAGCATGGATGAGATGGCCGGTGAGATGGCGTTAAGCAAGACGGGATCAAAGGGGTAGTCGTATGGGTGGTCGCAACTGGCTGATCCGTTCCCTGACCGCGGCGGTCATGGGTCTCGCGGTTCTTGTCGTGCTGTTGGCTGCGATAGGAAGCAGCCCGAGTCTTTCGTTCGCCGAGGGGGCGACCGACTTGTATTTCGGAACGCAAGGCATCCCGCAGGGGCCGCCGGCCCCGGGACCTCAGGAGACCGTCTATTCACGGATCGGGTCATTCGACAGCCGGCTGCTGGTCTGGTTTGTGACGCAGCAGCATACGTACTTCGGCGGGTTTGTGCTCGCGCTGCCGCTGTTTTGCGCGTTGCTCGAGTTTGCCGGACTGATCACGAAAAAACCGGCGTTGTCGCTTCGGTACGACGGTTTGGCCAGAGATCTGGCGAAGGTCGCGTTGCTGGCGCTCTCGGTGACGGCGGTCGTCGGGAGCCTCATGCTGAGCATGTTCATCTACTTCTACCCGTCGTTCATGAAGTATATGGGCGGGACGTTCAAATCCTTCATGCCGGCGTATGCCGTCGTCTTTGTCGGCGAATCGCTGCTGCTGATCCTCTATTACTACAGCTGGAATCGAATGGCCGAGCGCGGGCTGAAGTGGATTCATGCCGCGATCGGCATCTTGACGAATATTTTCGGCACCTCGCTGCTGTTGCTGGCGAATGCCTGGTCGGCGTTCATGATGGCTCCTGCCGGTGTCGATGCGCAAGGCCGGTTCCTGGGAAATGTCTGGCATTTGCTCCATTCGGCTCTCTGGAACCCCTTGAACGTCCATCGGTTTCTTGCGGACATTATGTCGGGCGGCGCAGTGGTGCTGGCCTATGCCTGTTACCGGTTTTTCACCAGCAAGACCAGCGAAGAGCGGGCCTATTTCGATTGGGTGGGCTATGTGTTTCTGTTCGTCACGGTCTGCGCGCTCCTGCCGATGCCGATTGCCGGCTACTGGTTGATGCGCTCGGTCTATGCGTTCAGCCAGAGTATGGGCGTGACGATGATGGGCGGCTTGTTGACCTGGATGTTCGTCGTGCAGGCGCTCTTGATCGGGGCGCTCCTCCTGGGAATCAACTACTACATCTGGCAAAGCATGGCGCGGATCACCGGCGGTGAGCGGTATCAGCCGTATTACCAGCTTCTGCTCGGCGTGCTGACGCTGGCGTTGTTTATCTGGTTGACGCCGCATACGGTGATGATGTCGGGTGGTGAAGTGAAAGCAATGGGCGGGGCCCAGCACCCGGTGGTCGGAAACTACGGGGTGATGTCGGCGAAGAACGGCGCGGTGAATGTGATGATTCTCATCACGGCGCTCAGCTTTCTCTACTATCGCCGCGCGAACCGGACCATGACGGTGTCGTGGGTGACGACCGGCAATATCGTAATCGGGACGTTGTACGCGGTGGGCATGGCGAATGTGATCTGGCTGTCGATTTATGGATTTTATCTGCCCGCGAAAATCAGGGTCGGCCTCTCCTCGCCGCAAGCCTTTACCACGCTGACCGTGATCGTGGCCGGTCTCGTGATCAATCGTCTCATGTTGAGAGGCGCGATCGTGCACGGTCCGGTCCAATGGGGAAAGATTTCTGTCCGTGGAATGGTGGGGCTCTTCGGTCTGGCGGCGGCGTTTACCTGGGTGATGGGATTGATGGGCTTCATCCGGTCCTCCGGGCGTCTGTCCTGGCACGTCAGCGAATTGATGGCGGACGTGTCTCCCTGGGCCTTTACTCCGGATCTTGAGTTTGCCGCGAAAATGGTCACGCTGAACATGATTGTTTTTTGGGGAGCGGTGTTTGCGCTGTTCTGGATGTGCCAGCGCGGACAGCAGCCGGTGATGGGAGAAGAGTATTTCGAGGAGAAGGTCCCGGCGCTGGCCCCCTCCTCCTCGCAAGAAGCCTCATCTTGAAGAAAGGGTTGATACGTCTATGAGCGGTCGGATGGTGTGGAGCGGATGGGCGCTGGCTGGAATGATGCTGAGTCTCGGCGGTGTGGGCATCGAGTCTGCCTCTGCGCAGGGCCAGGTGTTGGTATTGGAGGATTTTCAGGGGAAGGAGGCGGATGGATTTCCGTCGTCCTGGGATCATGAAAACCAGCGCAGCCATTCCAAGGGGCGGGAAGCGTATAAAGTGCAGACGGAAAACGGAGTCAATTTTCTGTCCGCCAAGGATGCCGGCCAGCGGATCAAGAAGAAGAAGATCGACTGGGACCCGAAAGCCTATCCCGTGCTGACGTGGCGCTGGCGTCTACTCAAGGCTCCTGCCGGTACGGATCAGATCGCCGCGATTTATGCGTCGCTCGATACCGATCTTATGTTTATCCCCGTGTTCACGAAGTATGTCTGGAGCGGAACCAAGCCGGAAGGGACCTTGACGGAAGGCGGCATGTTCAGCGGGTCTGAGATCGTCATGCAGAGCGGGACCAAGGAAGTCGGCCAGTGGTTTGAGGAGCGCGTGAATGTGTATGAAGACTTCAAGCGCATTCATCAGCATGAACCGGCGCCCAAGGCCTGGGGTATTTCGATCATCGCCGCGCCGGGTGTGGAGATCGATTTCGGTTCGCTGGTCGCCAGTCCCGCGAAGTGATCAGAGAGGCTCCTGTTTGCCATGACTGAATCTGGCGCCCCTCGGGCGATGTCGACACGCACGCTCGTAGATATTGCATTCGGTGTTTTGGTAATGGGGACGGTGGGAACGCTGATCGGCCTCATTATGGGCAGCGAATTCATGCCGTTGGCGGTCGGTATCGGGCTGGTGATGGGGGGGGTCGTCGGATTTCTCGGCGGGCGCCGGTTTTTGATCAGTATTTTAGTCGGAACGGTATTCGGTGGCGTGCTGGCCTGGTTGTTGGCCGGGCCTGACCGGATCTCGTACGGGGCCGGTGCCGGGGCGGCGATGGGGGGATTTCTCGGAGTTCAGGTCTCGATGTTGCTGGATATGCGCGCGGCCCGCAAGGCCGAAGCGGCAGGTGCGTCCGTTGAAAGCGTGACTCAGGACGCCCGCCAATAAAGGATCACGTTCGCTTTTTCGTGGTGCACGGAGACGTATGGAAAACAGGGGTGTACTGATCGGGTCGATCGTCTTTGTGTTTGGTTCCTTTATTCTCCTCATCGGAATGCTTGTCTACGAATCGTACAAGTCCAAGCAGATGCGGGAATTGGCCATGAGCATCCCGACGGAGGCTCGTCCGGTGGCGGCAAAGGCGGCGGCGCAGGACTTTTCGATGTATAAGACGAAGGTCGGAGATGAAGGCCGCGAGATGGTCCAGATTCCGGCGGGGCCTTTTACGATGGGGAGCAATGACGGTGATCCGGACGAGGCTCCTGAGCGGCAGGTGTTTTTGAAGGGGTATTTCATCGATCGATACGAAGTCACGCAGGATGAATACCTGCGTTTTGCCAAAATGACCAAACGCCAGTTTCCGAGGATTGAAGTATTTGAGGACGACCAGTCCAAAGTCTTGAAGCCTGAATTAGCCGCGATGAGCGTTTCCTGGGATGATGCGGTGGCGTACTGCAAATGGGCCGGCAAGCGATTGCCGACGGAGGCGGAGTGGGAAAAGGCTGGGCGCGGGGAGGGAAAACGAAAATATCCGTGGGGCGACAAATTCTTGAACGGCACGGCCAATGTGGACGGGCCGGAAGACGGCTATAAGTATCTCGCGCCTCCCGGCTCGTTCGAAGCGGGCCGGAGCCCCTATGGATTGCATGATATGACGGGAAATGTCGCCGAATGGGTGGCGGATACCTATGACGAAAATTTCTATCGAAAGGGGGGGTACCGAGACCCCAAGGGGCCTGATGAGGGTGATCTGAAAGTGGTGCGAGGCGGTTCCTGGAGAGAGACCGAGCAAAATGCCAGGCTTTCAAAGCGATTTGCCGCCAAGCACTGGCGGAATGACATCACCATCGGAATTCGTTGCGCCAGCGACCTGGAGCCGAGCAGCGAAGCGGCTGGTCAGTAGCGGTCATGCTGGAAACCAGATTCAAGGTTGTATTCCTGATAGTGGTTCTGTTGTTCGCGGCGATGCCGATCATCGCCATCCTTCGCGGGACGACCACGACCCCCTTCGAAGAGAATGATCCAGCCGTACAAGTTTCAGTCCAACCGAGCGATGCGTCTACCGTAACTGAAAAACCGATTGATGAAGAGATGGTCTTGATTCCTGCCGGGCCGTTTCTGCGTGGGACCGACGTGGGCGGGCTTGACGAAGGGCCTCCCCGAGAAATTTATCTTGATGCGTTTCAAATCGACCGCCATGAAGTGACGAATTCGCAATACGGCCAGTTCGCTGCCGCCACCGGCCACCGAAAGGCGGGCCCTCCTTCGCGCTATGCCAAGAATGTTTCGAAGATGCGAGGCCCGAATCAACCGGCTATCTATGTGTCCTGGGATGACGCTGTGGCCTACTGTCAGTGGAAGGGCCGGCGGCTTCCCACGGAGGCTGAATGGGAGAAAGCGATGAGAGGGACGGACGGCCGCCTGTGGCCATGGGGGAATGCGGAGCAGCCAGATGGAGCGAACTGGGCTCGAGTCAATGACGGATTTGAGGCAAGTGCTCCTGCAGGATCCTTTATGGCTGATAAAAGTCCATACGGGGTGATGGATGGGGCGGGGAACGTGATGGAGTGGGTCGATGATTGGTACGCGGAAGGGTATTACAGGGAGTCTTCCGAGAGGAACCCGCAAAGTCCGGAGCATGGTGTCTACCGGACATTACGGGGAGGAGGCTACACGACGACCGGTGGAGATTTTAGGCTCACCAGTCGAAGTAAAATGGTGCCAGATTTTAGGGATGAGACGATCGGATTTCGATGCGCGATGTCGGTTGAAAAAGGCTCAGATGAAACAGCGATTCGCAGCGAGAAATCTATAGAAAATCAAAGTAGTAGAGGATCAGAAACACGGCCAAAATGATGTTGACAACCATACCGGCCAAAACTATAATGTCGAAAATTTTTGAGTTTTTTGTCATGGTTTTCCTTGTGTTGTTATGGCTGCCTGCAAGGAATTTTGAATAACACACAGGTTTTAGGGGTGTCAAGAAATTCGCTGATTTCACTCACTATTTCGATCATGGAAGGGGAGGCACGATGGCGACGGCGACAACTGACAGCGAGATGAAGGTTAAGGTCGGCAAGATGATTTTCTATATCACTTGCGCGGTGGGTCTGTGGTTCTTCTATTGGTTTGCCGGCATTCAGTGCCCCTGCTGAGTCGGGGCCGCTGGGGCTGTGAGCTTTGTTGAATTTTTGATCGAATCGATCTGATGAGGAGGAGACGATGGGGCAGAACATTCTGTATGGGATTATCTCTCTGGCGATTTGCGTGGGGTACTTCCTGCTGGTTGACCATTTTCTGATGGATGCTCAGGGCCTGGACTTCTGGTACATGTTCAGGAAGTAGTCTGGCTCTGCATAGATTCTTTTAGGGCTTGTGATGAATCTTTTTCGTAATGCATTAAGGAGGTATCCCATGGGTCTTGTAACCCGGAAGAAAGTATTCTCAATCATGGCGCTCTGCGCGATGGTTGGCCTCCTCCTGTTTCCTGTGGTCGTGTCGCTTCCGTCACTGGCAATCGGTGCGGATGCGCCTGACGCGGCAAAGAAGGAGGAAGCAAAGGTCGAGAAGGGGCGCGATGTCTATTATAAGACCGAAGGTGTCGTGGTCGGTGCGCCCGCTCCGAAGACCGTCGATGGTCCTAAGGACTATCCGCGATACAATTTCGAGAGCCGTGTGCTGCTCTGGTTTGCGAATCAGCAGCACCTCTATTACGGCAGCTTCGTGCTGGCCGTTCCGATCTTCTGCATGGTCGTCGAGTTTATGGGGGTGGTGACGAAGGATAAGGCGCTGGCGAAGCGCTATGACCAGCTCGCTTACGACTTTATTAAAATCAGTCTGACGGCCTACTCGCTGACGGCCGTGCTCGGTGGTATTCTGATCTTTACCTTCCTGACTCTCTATCCGGCGTTCTTCGGGTATCTCTCCAGCATTTTCCGTCCCGTCATGCATATCTATGCGTTGATGTTTGTGGCGGAAAGCGCAACCCTCTACATCTATTATTACGGCTGGGACAAGATGAAGGAAGGGTTCTTGAAGTGGATTCACTTGAGCATGTCGGTCATCCTGAACATCATCGGCACGTTGCTCATGTTCCTGGCGAATTCATGGATCGGGTTCATGATGTCTCCGGCCGGTGTCGATGAGCAGGGGCGATACCTCGGGAATATCTGGCACGTTCTTCATACGGCATTGTGGAACCCGCTCAACCTCCATCGCATTCTTGGCAACATGGCCTTCGGTGGTGGTGTGGTCGCGGCTTATGCGGCGTATAAGTTCCTCGCTTCTAAAACGGACGAAGATCGCGCCCATTATGATTGGATGGGGTACATCGCGATGGCGCTCGGTGTGGCGTTCCTGATCCCCCTTCCGTTTGCCGGCTATTGGCTGATGCGCGAGGTGTATGCGTATCGTCAACAGATGGGAATCACGCTGATGGGCGGACTGCTTGCCTGGTTGTTTATTATTCAGGCAACCATGATCGGCATCTTGTTCCTGAGCACGAATTACTATCTGTGGCAGGCCATGGGGCGGATGCGTGGCGCGGAAAAATATCAACGATACATTAAGTATCTTGTATTCATTCTCGCCTGCGGCTATCTGGTCTTCATTACTCCTCACACGATGGTTATGACCCCGGCTGAGTTGAAAGCCATGGGAGGTCAGCAACATCCGGTGCTGGGTAACTACGGAGTTATGTCCGCTAAGAACGGCGGTATTAACGTCATTATTACCACCACGGTGTTGAGCTTCGTGTGGTACATGCGGGGCAACAAGGTTTCGACGGTCTCTTGGGCTAAGTTTGGAAATATCTTCATGGGCGTGTTCTTCGCGTGCGCCTATGTGAATATCGTCGGTCTCGCGATTTACGGATATTACATCCCGGCGAACGTCCGGGTTGGTTTGTCCGTGCCTCAAGTGGCAACGACGCTCTCCTCTCTCTTCTTCATGTTTGCGTTGAACAGCGTCATGATGAAGGGGGCCAAGCAGACCGGTGCGATTGAGTGGGGGAAGATTTCTGCCCGCTCGCAGTATGCTCTGATCATGTTGGCGACAGCGTTTACCTGGATGATGGGTTTGATGGGCTACATCCGCTCATCGGTCCGCCTTTTCTGGCACGTGAACGAAATCATGCGGGACAATTCACCGTGGGCCTATACGCATACGGTCGGATTCGCGGCAAACATGATTTCGTTTAACGTCTTGTTCTTCTGGATCAGTATTCTTTTCGTGTTCTGGCTTGGAAGTTTAGCGGCAAAGAAGGTTCCAGCTGGTGAGAAGGCGGGAGTCCCGGGTAGTGCGCCTCAGCCGGCAGGTAGCCACTAACCATCTTATTGAGCAACTGGCTCAGGGGGGAGGCGATGTCTCCCCCCGGTGTAGCCGCAGGAGGTTAAAACCGTGGGCGATTTGATTACTCAAGCGCTAGAGATGGGGTGGCCGGCTTTCGCTTTGCTGGCAGGCCTCTTGGTCTATTTTCAAGTCTCAATCAGTGATCCGATTGCAAAAAAGAGGGCCTCACTCCAGACCATCATTGGAATGGCAGCAACGCTTCTCTTGTTTATTGCAATCGTAAATTACACGACAAGCTTCTACGGCGAAAACCGGCTCATGCCGGTGTCGCTCGTCATGATTACGGCTGCCGCGTTCATGGTGGCGGTCTACTTCCCGAACTTGGGTGCCTTGTTGAAGATCGGTGGCCTCATGTTCTTCGTGGCGGCTTTCCTTTCCGGTTACGGAAATTGGCTGCCGCAGGTTGAGGGAGGATTTCCGCCAAAGGAAGAGAAGCTAGAGTACAGCGGTATGACCGCGCAGCAATTGGCCGACGAAGGCGAAAAGATTATTTTCGGCGGCGTTGGGAAGAATAAAGAGCAGGGCGCTATCGGCAAAGGCCAGTGTCCTCTTTGCCATGCGTTCCATGCCGGTATGCTCGGCGAGCGTGCGCCTAACCTTCAGGGGTTGCCTGAGCGTGCAGGGAAAGAGCGGATCGAGGACCCCAAGTACAGCAAAGGAAAGCCTGCCGGTCGTGACTATGCTCAGAAGGAAGCGTTTCCTGGTTCGGGAACGGCTGAGAACGCCATTGAGTATATCGCTGAATCGCATTCGTGCCCGAACTGCTATGTGGTTGCAGGGTACGGTGTGAAGGGCACGAACGACAAGGAAAGCCCGATGCCGGCGATTCACAAGCCGCCGATATCGCTCAGCATCGATGAGCTTGTGGCCGTTGATACCTGGCTGTTTGTGCGCGAAGGGCGCGATGCTCCATCGTTTGAAGAAATTTCGAAGGCGTACGAGAAGTTTATTCCCGAAGCGGATCGGCCTAAAAAGCAGGAAGAGAAGTCTGGCCCTCCGAGCGCTTTGATGGCGGACGGAACGGAACCGGTCGATCAGATTCTTGCGAAGGCGCAGTGTGTCTCTTGTCACACGATTCCTGGAATCCCTGGCGCGAACGGCACGATCGGTCCCAAGCTGGTAGAGGGGACGAATGCGCCAAATCGCATCAAGGATAAGGATTACAAAGGAACGGCGAAGTCGACGTCCGATTACATCATGGAGTCGATTGTTTCACCCAGCACATATGTGGTGAAGCCATTCCCGGACAATACGATGCCGAAAGTGTTTGGTCAGAAACTCAGTGCGGGAGCGCTCAAGAAGATTGTGGATTATCTCTCGCAAGTCTACGAGGGAAAAGAGCCTCCGAAGATTTCGTAACTGAGCTGTGAATCTTTTTAGACCAAAGGGAGTGAACTCATGAAAGCATTGATGTCAGTCGGCGCGCTGGTAGGAGCGGTGCTGCTCCTCCTGCTAGTCGGGATGATTCTCGACGTCGTCCCGTCGAACAGCGTCCGTTTAGTCGAAGGCTATATGCCGATCCAGATGTTGTTTGAGGTGGCGTGTTTCGTCATCGGATTCACCGGGCTGAGCTATATGCTCAGCTCGATGGGTATGGCGATGCCCAGATTCTGGCAGGGAATCGGGTTCTGGGCGTTTGTGCTGTTGTATCTGAAGTTCCGTGTGTATCCGCCGATCCCATTCAGCGTCCGTGCGATGTACGGGACCGTGTCTCTCGTGGCAGTCTTTATGTGGGTGTCTGCCAGTGAGGAAGACTGGAAGAAGTTTAAGCAGCCGATTATGAACGTCCTTGATGCGCAAAGCGGCGCCAATAAAATGCTTCGCTACGCATATCTGGTCCTTATTCCGATCCTCATCGGGTGGACATCCTTCAATTCAATGAAGCCGAAGTCCGAGGAGCCGATTGAGTTGCGTACGGTACATCCGGCGCCTCCGGCAAGCACGAAGGTTCATGGTAAGACCTATACGCTCCAGACTTCCCAGAACCCGTATCGTGTCAATCCTGAGGGTAAATTCGATCAGGAATATAGCAATAAGTTGATCGTCGAACAGGGCATGGGGCGCTTAATGGCTCCCAATGCAAATCCGTGGGATGAGAAGAATCAGGGTTACCTGAAGTACGTGAAAGAAGGCGGAGAGATCTTCTTCCAGAACTGCCACTTCTGCCACGGAGATAACCTGAACGGACGCGGTCTTCATGCCTTTGCGTTCAATCCGATTCCGGCGAATTTCACCGATCCGGGAACAATCGCACAGCTCCAGGAAACATTCATTTTCTGGCGCGTGGCGAAGGGCGGAATTGGGTTGCCGAACGAAGGATTTCCCTGGGCTTCTGTCATGCCGCCTTGGGAACAGCATTTGACCGTGGATGAAATTTGGAAAGTTATTCTTTTCGAATATTGGCACACGGGTTACTACCCGCGGACCTGGGACTAAACGTCCACCGGTATTACGGCTAACCCATGGAATATGAGATGAGGAAAAACATGATGAATACGTCGATGGGCAGAAAAGCAGGGGTCGTCCTTGCCTCGGCCTTTGGATTGGCGTTGTTTTCAGCCAGTTCATTGGTCTTGACGGCATCTGCAGAAGAAGTTCCGCAAGGATTTAAGAAGGGCGAATTGGCGCCGGAGCCATCTGCGGATATGATCGAGGCAGGAAAGCGCGTGTACTTTACGAAGTGCGTGTGGTGCCACGGTGTCGATGGAGCAGGTGACGGACCTGGCGCTGACCGCTTGTGGCCGCGTCCACGCAATTTCAATCAGGGGACCTTCAAGATCCGGCACACCGCCAGCGGTGAGTTGCCTCTGTTTGACGCCAAGAAGCCGATCCCCGGTCAGAACGATCTCTATGAGACCGTGACCCACGGATTGCCAGGTTCTGCGATGCCTTCATGGGAAGGTATCTTGACTGAAGAGCAGCGTCTCCAAGTGCTTGCGTTTGTCACCACTCAGTTGGTGAAGGATCGGAAATTTACCGATAAGCAGTCGGAGACCCAGACAGTGCTCCAACTGGCCGATTTGAAGCCGAAAGATGCGACAGATGAAAGCCGGAAAAGAGGGTCTGAGCTGATCGTAGAAAAGAAGTGCGTGGAGTGCCATGGCATGGAAGGCCGAGGCGACGGAAACGCCTTCAATTTGAAGGATGACTGGGGTTTCTCGATTCAGCCGGCCAACTGGCACAAGTGCTGGAATTTCAGAGGAAGCCGCCAAGATCCGTATAACGTAAAAAACATTTTCCGCACCTTCTCAACCGGTGTCAATGGAACGCCGATGCCGTCGTTTGCGGACAGCACCAGCGTCGACGATCGCTGGGATATTGCGAACTTCGTGAATTCGTTGTGCGAGAGAGATGCGGAAGGGAATCCGCTTCCGATCGATCCGTTGACGGATAAGCCGAAGATCAACTTCGTTGTCCCATCGAATCCGGTTGAGGGAGAGATTCCTGCGGATATCGAGAACGAGGCGTGGCAGAAGACCCAGAAGCGTTATGTTGCGATGGGCGGACAGATTACGCATAAACCGCGGAACTTCGTCAATCGTATCGATGATATCTGGGTTCGTTCACTTTATAACGAAAAGTCGATCGTATATCTCCTTGAGTGGGATGATCGTACGAAGAGCGTGGCCGAAGGGAAGTTGCCCTGGGCTCCGACCGAAGTGAACGTGGATGTAAAGGAACAGGAACCGAAGACCGGTGAGGAAGGGTCTATCGCCGCGCATCAGAACAACTACACGGTTTATAATGACGCGATTGCGATGGAAACACCTGTCAAGTGGCAGGATCTTCCCGCTCCGATTAAGCCCCGCTATCTCTTTGGAAGCAATGAACAGTTCCCGGTGGACATTGTGAAGTGGGAAGCTGATGGTTCAATCCGGGCCTTTAAGGGAACCGGATGGGACAAGGACTTCGAAGAGCGCGACAGCTATGAAGAGAATCTGAAGGTTCTGAAGTCCGAATGGAAGAACGGTCGCTGGTACGTCATGATTCAACGTCCGCTTGGCAACAAGAAGGACCAGGATTATGACGAAGATACCCTCTTCGAGATGGGGAAATACATCCCGACGGTGTTCTTCGCTTGGGATGGTCATAACGGTGATGCAGGGCGTAAGATGGCCGTGTCGGCCTTCTACTACACGTTCATGCAGCCTCCGACACCCCGTGAAGTCTACATTTATCCGTTTGTGATTGCCGGTGGGATCGTGCTGTTGGAAGCATGGGTCCTGACTCGACGCGCCAACAAGCGGAAGGGGAAGACGCTCTAGTCGCACGTTGCGCCGGAGTGCGTAGGTAGAGAATGAAGGGGGTGGGGAAACCCACCCCCTTTGTGTTTTTGGGGCGATGAATTCATAGAGCTTTTATGAATGTCACGGGCGTGGTCCTGGCCGGAGGCAAGAGCCGCCGGATGGGAGAGGATAAGCGCTTCCTTCATGTAGGGGAAGCGACGTTGCTGGACCGAACAGTTTCGGTCATGGCCAAGCTATTTCCAGAAGTCTTGATCATTATTGCTCAAGATAGCCTTCCGCTCACGGTTTCTAGATGCACGGTCTATCGGGATTTGATCGCCAATTGCGGAAGCCTTGGCGGCCTCTATACAGGACTGGCTCGGGCGACGAATGAGCGGATTTTTGTGGCGGCATGCGACATGCCTTTTTTAAATCCGGACATGATCCGGTGGTTTGTCGCCCGCGACTTCTCGGCGGATATCGTGATGGCCCAATTGCCGGATGGATTGCAGCCGCTCCACGCGGTGTATGGCAAAAAGGCGGTTCCGGTTCTTGAACGGATGGCTCTTTCGCATGAACTGAAAATCAGGGACATCGCATCCGACCCGTCCCTCCGTGTGACCGTGGTGTCACCGTCCGAGTGGGGGGAGCGGGATCCCCATGCTCAATCGTTTCGGAACGTGAATACGCCGGCTGATCTCGAGGCGGCCAGAGCCGCCCTTCGCAATCAAGCCCGGATTCAATAATGTCCGCACCTCAGCGCGCTATTGTGGTGATTCATCCAGGCGGGTTGGGTGATGTGCTCCTGTCCCTTGGAGCATTGGCGGCCCTGCGGACTGCGTTTCCTCACCATGAGCTTGTTCTGCTTGCGGGATCAGAGGTGGGGACGTTACTGATTCATTGTGGAGTGATCGACCATGTGTGGTCGCTCGAATCTGGCCAGATGGGGGCTATGTTCGCAGGAGGTGAACAGCTCTCAGGCGAACAGCACGCAGTCTTCGGCCGGTGCGATCTTGTTGTCGGATGGCTCAATGATCATAGCGGCTCTCTGAGACGGACCATGCGGGAACTCGGAGTCTCACGGGTGATTCTGCAATCACCGGCTTCAATCGACGGCCTGCATCAGCGCGTGCGATTTCTTCAAGTGTTGCAGAGGGAAATTCGCGCTGAGTTACGGCCCTCTCTCGATCTTCACCTTCCCGAACAAGTGCGTCAGTCAGGAGTTGATGCGCTTCGAGCCAGCGGGATTGGAGGGTCATGTCCTCTCATCGTATGTCACCCAGGAAGCGGAAGTGTTCACAAGTGTGTGAGTCCCGGTATATGGGGTACGCTCTTTCAGGGATGCCATGCCAGACAGTGGATGCCGGTGATGTTGCTGGGGCCGGCTGATGACCAGAGTGCATCTGCCATCCAGGATCAGGGGATGTCTGAACGGCCGATCCTTCGTCCCGCGTCCGTCACGATGCTGGCTGGAATTCTCGCGCAGACACAGGGGTTTATCGGCCACGACTCAGGCGTGACGCATTTAGCCGCCTTGCTTGGCGTGCCGACCGTGGCGATGTTCGGGCCGACCGATGAGAAGCGGTGGGCTCCTGAAGGGCCGCATGTGACGGTCGTGCGAGGCGGGCGTTGCTCGTGCAAGGGGTGGGATGCTGTACGGGCCTGTCGAGAAAAGCCTTGTCTCGATATTGATCCGGAAGAGGTCTTCGAGGCTCTTGACCGGATCGAATTCCGCTACCATCGGGTAACGAATTCCTAACCGCTCACCTTGTCACTCCATGAGCCGTATGCTACAGTGCAAAATTGTTTTTCTCTTTCTTCTGTAAGGACTTAGGAGATTTTGTGACTCAGGGGCTTGTGCAAGAACGGGTGGCGAATGCCGTCCAGGGAGCTCTCTCGGACGCCAAGGCCAAGGGGCAGTTGAAAATGGAATCCTGGCCTGCCGTCACGCTGGATGCCCCCAAACGTCCGGAATGGGGGGACCTGGCCACAACTGTTGCGATGTCCCTTGCAGCCTCGGAGAAGCGCGCACCCCAGGACATTGCCCAAATCATTGCCGATCATCTGCTGACCCGTGATCAGTTGTTCGAACGCGTCGAGATCGTTCGGCCCGGTTTCCTCAATCTGACGGTGAAGCCTGCCATCTGGTTAGAAGTATTGAGAGACATCGAGCGGCAAGGTGCGGCCTATGGCACGTCCACTGTGGGGGTCGGAAAACGTATATTGGTCGAATATGTCAGTGCCAATCCCACCGGTCCTCTGCATGTGGGGCATGGGCGTGGCGCCGCCGTCGGCCAGGCCCTGGCACGGATGCTGAGAGCGGTCGGATACGACGTGGTCAGCGAATACTACATTAATGATGCCGGACGGCAGATGAAGCTCCTGGGTGCTTCCGTGTATGCGCGGTTGCAGGAACTTGCGGGAAAGTCTGTCACGTTTCCGGAGGATGGCTACCATGGAGAGTATATCCGGTTCGCGGCCGAGCAGATTCAGATGTCAGATGGTGCGCGGCTGGCGACGCTGCTCCCGGCAGAGGCTGAACAGCTCTGTCGAGATCTGGCCTACCAGACGCTGCTTCAGCACATCCGTGACGATCTCTCGACATTGGGCATTGAATTTGAGTCCTGGTTCAGCGAAGCCTCGCTGATCGAGTCCGGCGCCGTCGAGCGTGCGTTTGCCGAGCTGAAGAGCCTGGACCTTCTGTTTGAAAACGAAGGAGCCTTGTGGTTCCGGTCGTCAAAGTTCGGTGATGAGAAAGATCGTGTGGTCCGTAAGCAGGACGGCGAGTGTACCTACCTGGCTTCCGACATCGCCTACCATCGCGATAAGCTGCAGCGGGGTTACGATCTCCTGATCGATGTCTGGGGGGCCGACCATCACGGCTATATCCCGCGCATGCAGGCGGTCATGCAGGCCTATGGGCATCCGAAGGAGCGTCTGCAGGTCGTGCTCGTGCAGTTGGTCAAGCTGCTGCGGGGCGGCGCCGAAGTGAAGATGTCGAAGCGCTCCGGTGAATTCATTACCATGCGCGAAGTGATCGACGAAGTCGGCGCCGATGCCGCCAAGTTCTTCTTTCTGATGCGGGATTCGAAGACGCACTTGGATTTTGATCTGGAGCTGGCCAAGCAACGGTCCTCGGATAACCCCGTTTATTATGTGCAGTATGTCCATGCCAGGATCGCGAGCCTCTGGCGGGTGGCGGCGGCCCGCGGCATCGCGTGTCCGGCGGCATCCGAGGCCGATCTGACGGTGCTGACCGATCCGGACGAACTGGCGTTGATCCGGAAGCTCTCGGTCTTTCCCGAAGTGCTGGAGGCCAGCGCGCTCGCGTTTGAGCCGCATCGCCTGACGTACT
>CAYPOR010000031.1:0-36667 GCA_964412445.1 uncultured Nitrospira sp. | reverse complement strand
GTGACTCCGGAGCATCAGAAGGAGATCCGCGAGGCCTTTGTCGTTCGTGGAGACCATGCCGCCTTCGATGGTCGACATCTGATGGCCGAAATAGAAGGAGAAGCTGGCCATATCTCCGAATGAGCCGACTTTTTGTCCTTCATAGCTCGCGCCGATCGCGGCACAGGCGTCTTCCAGTAAGACGAATCCATAGCGTTCTTTCAGCGCCATCATTTCCCGCATCTTATGCGGGACGCCCAAGACCTGAACGAGCATGACCGTCTGAGGTTGATGCTGCTTCAAGAGTTCTTCAAGGTGATTCAGATCAAGACCAAAGGTGTCCGGATCGGCCTCGCACATGATCGGCTCGAAGCCGAACTGGATGGCTGGCGCGATCGATGTCACCCAGCCCACACTCGGCACAATGACCTTCTTGTTCCTCAGGCGCCCGGAAGCCAGGAGGGCGTAATACATGAGTAAGTTGGCCGACGATCCAGAGTTGCAAAAGACGGAGCGGGACGCCCCCAGCCATTGCGACCACCGCGACTCGAAGTCGACGGTGATCGGACCTTTCGTCAGGCGTGGATAGGTCTGGAGCCATTCCACCAGTCGATTGATGTCCTGCCGATCGATCGTGTCATAGGCCAGGCACCACCGCGGATTCAAAGTCTGTTGTGCTGAATGACGGCCGTCCATGGCGTACGCTCCTCGCTGGTCATTACCCGGGCTGAGTCCGGCGGAAGAGGTTAGTACAAGTTATATGCCAATGATTCGGCCCTGAAATATGCAGGCTGGAGATCACGCGACGGGATGATGCGCAGGTGAGTCGGCAAGAATTGCCGGGAGACTCGGAAAGAAACGCCGGGAAGCACGGCCGGAGACAGACGAGTGCGATTCAGGCGTCACTGAAGAGGAAAGGAATCGGTCGCTTTCTGCGAAGTCCACTGCTCGATGGCTTGTTGGACGGATCCGCCCCACCCGCGATATTCGATATATTCCATGTCCTGGAAACGGAACTCGATTCCGAGCGTGGTGTTCCCCTGCTGGCCGTCGGCCGTTTTGACGACTCCTGTCAAGTTTGTGACATGGCCCAGCCCGGCCAGCTCGAACTCCATCCGCATCCTGGTGCCGGGCCTGATCCAGGACGGAGCCTGGGGCACGACGACGCTGCACCCGCCCACGCTCACATTCTGGAGCAGTCCGCCGACGATTTTCGAAGAAGAAGGGCTGCCGCTCCCCGTCTCTCCATCCAGACGTTCCAGCACGACCGGTTCGCAGGAGGAGACGCGGGTGTGTTTGCGTAAGTGCATTTCCTCCACTGATTGAGGAAAGGCCATGAATAGGAGCGGCACCGGTGATGTCAGCATGTCGCGGACTTCTGTCCGGTACCCGACGAGTTTCCCGTCATGAAGGTAACTCACCGTACAAGGAGTTCCTCTCGGGACGTCCGTCCCATGCCCGATTTGCAGGGGCCATTCACACACCAGCCAGGCATAGTCTTTCCAGCCTAACAGTGTTGACCCATACATTCCCTTCTGTCCGTTCAGCGTCAGTGACAGCTTCAGCGAGAGCCCCACGGTCAAAAATGAGGCGGGAACGGGCTGGGTGGTCGTGACGTCGTTCATGCGGGCTCCTGATCGAGATAGGTCGAAGCGTGAAAGCCGGCGCTCGCCGGATCTGTGACGGCGAGGATGGAGCGGCGTGGCGCCCGCTCCGGTTGAGCGAGATCGATGGTCTCCGGACGGGACAGCAGGGTATTGCCCGGTCCCTTGACCAGAATGATCACAGGTTCGAGCGGCGCCTGCCGATTGAGACGGCTGACGACCGCGACCTCTCCTGTATTGAGCTGGACAATGGAGCCGACCGGATACACCCCGACAACCTGAATGAATCGCTGGACCAGTGTGTGCTCCAAATGTCCCTTCTGCGAAATCGTGTAGAGAAATTGCAGCGCTTCATGGGCCGGTTTGGCCTTGTGATAGCACCGGTCGCTCGTGATCGCATCGTAGATATCCACGACGGCCGCCATCATCCCGAATTGGCTGAGTTCGCTCTTCCGGCGTTGATAGGGATAGCCGGTTCCGTCCACCCGCTCGTGATGTTCCAGCGCCGGTCTCAGGAAATTGTCGGTCAACCCGGTGGTGCCCGAGAGGACTTCGGCGCCCCGCATGACGTGCTGCTTCATGATTTCAAATTCATGCGCTTCGTATTTGCCCGGCTTATTCAAAATCTCCAGCGGAACCTTCGTTTTGCCGATGTCGTGCAGTAAGGTGCCGACCCCGAGCTGATGCAGCAGCGATTCCTCGATCCCCAGATTGCGTCCGAGCGACAACGCCAGGAGAGACGTATTGACGGAATGGAAGAACGTATATTCGTCGAAGTGTTTCAATCGGGACAGGCTGGTTAACGCATCGGGGTTGCGCAAGACGCTGTCCGCCATCTCGGACACAACCTGATTGACCGCATCCATGTTGATGTCGCGGCCCATCCGGACATCGAGCATGGCCTGTTCGATCACGTTTTTGGCGGCGGTATACACGAGCTTGGCCGCCGGCAGTTCTTCTTCGAAGGACTTGGTGGAAAGCTCGGGAGCCGCGACGTCGGCGATCGTCACAGCCGGATCCGTGAGAGTCGGAAGCGGTTCGTCTACCGGCGGCGAATCGATCTCGATGTCGCCCGATACATCAAGCATTTTCACTCCGCAGGCCCTGAGCTGTTCAACTTGATCCATGGAGGTGACGGCCATGCGATGGCGGAAAAACGGCGTCTCAAACCAGGAGCGGTCCAGTTTTTCGATGCGCATACCGGGGCGCAGTTGGGTGATATGGATACGTGTGGCCATCAGTGACAACCGTAATCAGGCATGCCGTGCAGAGAGGCGCGTGTCCCTGTATCGGAATCGACGGGAAATTCTTGAGAAAAGCCAAGAGGAACCGTTCCCCACGCGATCGAAGACCGTGGGGCCGGGGCATTCGGCTCTCCTCGTTAAGATCGCCGTATACGTTGCCGATATAATATGCGGGATCCTCTACAGCGGGGATCGGCTTGTTTACCACGTGCGGCGGAGGAGCCATCATTTCATGAGCGGAACGAAGCGTATTTCCATCGAACAGCTGCGGCCGGGGATGTTCATCGTGGAGATGGATCTTCCCTGGTACCGAACCCCCTTTCTCTTTCATAAACGTCTGATTCAAGATCTTGAAACCATCGCGGTCATGAAACAGCACGGTGTGCAATCCGTCACTATCGATACGGCAAAGGGAATTGATGTGCAGGAGGCGCCCGTCCTCTCCGCTGCCGTCCCGGCACATCCCGTCGGGAACCGCGAACCGGCCGCGCCTGCCGAGGAGACTGTGCCCGGCACGCCGATGACTCCCCCGGCCGGCGAGAGCGCTCAGGCCGTCGCCGCTTCCGTGTATACGGAAGCGCAGGAGACGATGGAGCGAATATTCGCGGACCTGGAACGCGGCGTGCCGCCGACACCGGCCGAGACCAAGGTGGTGGTGACAGGCGTCTTAAACCAGGTGCTGAATACCCGGAGCGAACTTATTCTCCACAGCACGTTTCTCAAAGTGAAACAGTTCGATCGTACGCTGGGGGCTCATGCGCTGGATACCGCAATCTTGTCTTTGGTCGTGGCGGTCGAAAGCGGAGTAGACCCGGCGCTCTATGAGCATCTGGGGACCGGCGCCTTGCTGCACGATGTGGGGTATGTCCGCCTCCCCCGTAATCTGGTTCGCAAACGGGATGAGTGCAATGAGTCGGAACGACGCTTGTTGGAACAACACACCCAGCTCGGCACGGCCGTACTGGGAGATCAGTCCGGATTCCATGACGACGTGTGCCGGATTGTGATGGAGCATCACGAGCGATGCGACGGGAGCGGATTTCCCCGACAATTGAAGGCGCAGGACATTGCCCCGCTGGCTCAAATTGTCGGGATTGTGGATTTCTACGACAAGCTGGTCAGCCGCCGGGGCGGACGACCGGCGATGATTCCTCACGATGCCGTCCGTCAATTATTTCTGGTCGGGGAACGGGGGCAATATCCCAAATCGCTGGTCGAAGCCGTGATTCGCAGCATCGGCGTGTATCCGGTCGGAAGCCTCGTTCGGCTGAACACCGGAGAGCAGGCCGTGGTGGTGGGTGTCAATCCCGAACAGCGATTGAAACCCCAAGTGAAAATTACCGGGGGACCTCACGGGGAATCCTATGTCAATCCTGAACGGGTAGACCTCTCCCTTCCTGCGCAGGGACGAGGCGCGCGCACGGTGTTGCGCGTATTAGATCCGGTCCAAGAGCGTGTGAATATTGCCATGTATCTCGGCGATCTTACCGATCAGGCGGCCTGATGAAGCGTCCTCCTGCCAAACGGCGCGCGCCGGCATCCCGCCAAGCCAAGCCGAGTGCATCGCATTCATACGAAGGATTGCTGGACGGGCTGCCGATGGGCGTCATGCTCTTGAATGCTACTTACGGCATTCACGCGATGAACGCCGAGGCCGAACGATTGTGCGGCGGGCCTGCCTCTGTGCACGTCGACGCGCCATTTCTTGAATTGTGGCAGACGCTGACCGGAATGTCCCCCGAATCCACACGGCGGTGCCTGCAACAGGTGCATCAAGACAAACAACCGTGGCGCGGCGCCCAGGTGCTGCTGAGTGAACGGCCGGCGAGTTCGACTCCGGTCGAATGGACGTGCCTGCCCGCCTGTTTCGACGGGCAGCCCGGTTTCGTAGTCAGTCTCAAAGATGTCTCGCGGGAACAGGAACTCATGCACGATCGCAACCGTCTTGCGTCGGTTGCCGATGAAAGCCCCTATCCGATTCTCGAACTCGATGCCAATGCCAGTCTCCTCTATGCCAATCCGGTGATGACGGAACTGCTCACTCGCTACGGCTACGGCGACGACGGCTATCCTCGGGTGACTCCGGAGGGATTGGCCGGGTTGGTGCGGCGCTGCCTGACCACGGGCAAACCGATTCAGGAGATCGCCCTCGGCCTGCCTGACGCGAGATTTGCCTGGGTGCTCTGCCCTGTGGAGGCGGACCGGCATGTCCGCGGATATGCCGTGGATCTCACGGAAATTCATCGCGCGAAAGAAGCGCTGCATGCGTCGGCTGAAGAGCTCAGGGCGAAGAACCTGCGACTGGACCGGGCGCTTCAGGAAGCGCAGGCCGCCACGCAAACGAAGGCGGCGTTCCTTGCCACGATCAGTCATGAGCTGCGCACACCGATGAACGGCGTCATCGGCATGACCAGCCTGCTGCTGGACACTGCGCTGGCTCCCGAACAGCGTTCCTATGTCGACACCATCCGGCAATGCGGCGAAGCCTTATTGCAGCTCATCAACGATGTTCTGGAGTGCAGCAAGATCGAAGCCGGCAAGCTTGAGTTGGAAACGATCGATTTTAATCTTCGCGCCACGGTGGACGACGTGCTCAAGCAATTCGCCGAGCGGGCCGAGTCCAAAGGATTGGAATTGACGGGGCTCATTCATGCGGTCGTCCCGACCGGGTTGCGCGGCGATCCGGGCCGTCTCCGGCAGGTCCTGACGAATTTAGTGGGCAATGCCATCAAGTTCACCGATCGCGGGGATGTTACGTTGCAGGTCTATCTGGAAGAGGATCGCGCGGGCGATTCGCTGCTCCGGTTTGACATTACCGACAGCGGGATCGGCATCGCTCCGGTGACGCAGGAGAAGCTTTTCAAACCGTTTGCGCAGGCCGATTCGACGATGACCCGGAAATACGGCGGCACAGGATTGGGGTTGTCTATTTCGAAGCAACTGGTCGAACTGATGGGCGGACAGATCGGGGTGAAGAGTGCGCCTCAACGCGGCAGCACGTTTTGGTTTACCGCGCGATTCGCCAGGCAAGCGTCGTCGGTCTCGGCGATTCTTCCGATGGCGGATCTCCAGGGGCGTCGTGTCCTCATCGTGGATGATAACGAGTCCAACCGTCTCATCCTCCATCATCTGGTCTCCGGCTGGGGCATGCAGGACAGGCAGGCGGAGGATGCGGCCGGCGCCGTGGCTCAGATCGAGGAAGCCTTCAGGCTCGGCGCGCCGTTCGATTGCGCCATTCTGGACGTCGTCATGCCGGGCAAAGACGGGTTGCAATTGGCCGCCGAACTTCAGCGGCTGCCCTGTGCCGCCGCCCTGCGCATCATCGTCATGACCTCTCTGTTGCAGCGTGGACATGCCGAGCGGGCGCGGAATGCGGGGGCCAAAGGATATCTTACGAAGCCCGTCCGGCATGACGAACTGCGCGACTGCTTGCGCACCGTACTGGGGATGGAGCTGAGCGCAACGGAGCCGGAGACCGCGGGCGATCCGGCCAGGCCGCGCCTGGTCACTCGCCACACGCTGGCGGAGCGCGCCGAACGCCGGAGGATTCTGGTGGTAGAAGACAATAGCGTTAACCAGAAGCTCGCGGTGCGCATGCTTGAAAAGCTCGGGTATCGCCCCGATCTGGTCGAGAACGGCCAGGAAGCGTTGGCCGCGCTGGAAGTCGGCGGCTATGACGCCGTCCTCATGGATTGCCAGATGCCGGTGATGGATGGATTTGAGGCAACGGCGGCGATCCGCAGGAATGAAGCCGCGGGGAAACGCTATGCCGGAGTCGGGCATCTGCCCATCATCGCCGTCACGGCGAATGCCATGCAAGGCGATCGCGAACGGTGTCTGGCGGCCGGCATGGATGCCTATCTGGCCAAGCCCATTAAGCTGGAAGATGTCCGGACAACCCTGTCCCGGTGGGTGGCTGCTTCACGGCAGGAGGCTGTGGTTGCAGGGGGCGCGAGCCGGGAGCATCCGCCCTCTGAAATGCCTGCGTTATTTGATCCGGCTCAAATGCTTCGGAATATCGGAGGAGATCAGGACCTCTTGATCCAGCTCATCGATTTGTTTCTTGAACGGCAGGCGGACATTATGACGAGCATTCGGCAGGCATTGTCACAGGGCGATGCGGAGACGGTCGAGCGTACCGCGCATACGCTCAAGGGAACGGCGGCCAATTTGTGTGCGCCGGAGGTCGCCCTGGCGGCAGGTCAATTGGAAGCGGTCGGTCGTCTGGGGACGTTGCACGATGCCCCGCCGGTGTATGCCCGTCTTGAAATGGAAATGATCCGCCTGAACCAGGCGCTTGAGGTCTATCGCGGCAATACCGGATTCATGACGCGCACGGCCGCCTGACACCGTGTAAACCCGTGCAGGCGGTAACGGCAAGCCCCTGTTACGCGGAACAAGCCGCCGATGACTGCGTTGTGGAAGGCGCAGGTGCAGCGGAAGGCTGGCCGGCGAACAGCGGGAAGCGAGTCGGATAACTGTCGGACAGGATCAGTTGCTTACAGAGATTCGTCCGGGGATTCATGAGAAGAGGGCCGCGAAGATTCGCCGTGATGCCGGTGGGGTCGTTTGAAGGAATGGTTAAGAGTGCTGAGACAATCAACTCATCGTCGTCTCTGCCCTGCACCTCGATGAGCGCTTCGTTGGGTACTTGTACGGTATATCCCGGATGAAAACTGGCCGGATCGAGAATGACGAAGGCCAAGCCCGGCTCGTCGAGCGACTGCAGCCATTTGAAGGGGGCGTCCGTGTCGTGATCCAGAATGACGTAGCGATGGCAGTCGGGAAATCCCAGGATGCCGCTCGGGAACGTCAGGACCGACTCGTTGCGAACCTCACAGACGCCGAAGCGGGTCGAGCGACATTGCATCATCTATCTATCCTTACGGAGCGATCCGGCGTTTCGGCTGCACCAGTTGCCGAAAGGCGTCGAGTGGAATAACTTGCGTTTTGGACGCCAGCTGGTTTTCATCCTGGATCCTGGCATAGACTTCATCGCGATGCACCTCGATCGTATGGGGGGCTTCGATGCCCAGGCGCACCTGTCCGCCCTTCATTCCCAGGACGATGACCCGGATATCCGGGCCGATGGTAACCCCTTCACCGCGTCGTCTTGTCAGGACCAGCATAACCGCCTTCCGTGGCTGAATGACCGAGGCTCTCCACGAGCCTATCGGTCGTTCCGCTGAAACCTTGAGCCGGGCGCCGTATTTATTGCAGGTACCGTAACAGGGAGTTGTTGAACAGCTGGTTCAGCGTCCGGCTGGCCGCTTCTATGGCATATTGCTGCAGGGTAAGGTCGGAAATGGCTTTGGCTAAATCGACATCCTCGGTCTCCGAGAGCGTTTGCGTAAAGAACGACTTGAATTCATCCAGCCGGCCTGCGCTGCCGGTGAGGCGGTTCGACAGTGCGCCGACTTCTCCTAGAACGGCGCCCGCCTGGCTGAGTCCACGGCCGACATCTCCGATTGTGTCGCGAATGCCGCCGCGATAGTTGCTTCTCAGCGATGTGACAAGGGTCTTGATCGAGGCGAACAGATCGACGTCGGGTCCGGTAAACACACGGCCGCCGGATACATTCGTCGGTACGGTCTGATTCTTGCCGACCTCGACTTGATGGACACCGGCATCGCCTTGATATTGCAGGCCTGTGGTCACGGCAAATCGATCCCCCGTCGCCGGCGCCCCGCTTCCGGTAGACAATTGCAGCCGTATTCCATCGAAGCTGATCTCGCTCCCCGTGCTGTATGTTTGGTTGGCCAATACCGTTCTGGGGGTGAGGCCGACCGAATAGGAATCGCCGCTTTGAGGCCCTCCGCGATCTCCATTGGTCAGTACGACGCGGAGACCGTCGAACTCGATCGCATTGCCCGACACATAGGTGTTTCCGGACGAGACCGTCGTGCTGGTCGTGGTATTGACAATGTTGTATTGCGTGCTCGATATGAATTGGATCGCATAGGTGTTGAGCGTGAGCGCGGCCGGGCTGATGATTCCCGCATCGGAAGCGAACGCTCCACCTGTGTTGGCGCTGTTCCGCGCCACGTTTACGGGAACGGTCACATCGAGGACATCGTAGACCGTCGCTGACGAAAACCGGATGACGTAATCATCGAGCGTGACGAGATTCTCATCCGCGACGATTCCTTGACTGATCAGCGCGCCGCCCGTATTGGTCGATCCGGGGCTGGTGGCGGCCGTCAGCGCAAACGGCTTATCTCCGGTCGTTCGGCTTCCACCGGCCAGACCCAGCGTGGCCCGGGACGTGCCGCCGGTGACGGCGACCGTGGAACCGGGGCCATGGCTGTCCGAGGCGATGACGAGGTGATCGGTATCAAACGTGACGGTGACGGATTTTCCGGCGGCCGCCAGTGCCGGATCGGCATTGATCTGGGTCTGTATTCGAGCGGCAAGCTGTGCGCCGGTCAGGCTGCCGGTCGCAGAGGCTAAATCGATTGTGCCGGACGTAACGCCGTCGACAGAAACCACGAGGCCGTCGTTTGTGCCGTTGGTCAAGGTGACCGGCGCGGTGATGGCTAACCCCGTCGTCCGTCCGTGGGTGCTGGTGCCGGTAAAGACCGCCTGCCCGTTCAACTCGGCATTGGCATATTGCTGGACCAGAGAATACAGCTGGCGAACTTCCCGAGAGCCGATGACGCGTTCGGCGGCGCCGTTCGTGTCGCTGCCGAACTGAACCGCCAGTTCCTGCACGCGGCTGAGCGTCTCCGTCGTGCTGCTCAGGAGCTTGTCGCTCAGATCCAGGCGCGTACGGCCGAACGAGATATTGCGCAGCCGCTGTTCGATCGAGGCGACGGAGGCTTTATCGAGGCTGATGTGATTGAAGGCGCT
This sequence comes from uncultured Nitrospira sp., assembly GCA_964412445.1. Taxonomy (GTDB): domain Bacteria; phylum Nitrospirota; class Nitrospiria; order Nitrospirales; family Nitrospiraceae; genus Nitrospira_D. The sequence goes on along the minus strand of CAYPOR010000031.1, from coordinate 26,991 downwards.
GGGATCGTCCGACGGTTTTCGGACTTTCTTTCCCGTCGACACCTGCTGCTGCAACTCCAGGGATCTGGCGCGCGAGCGTTCCAGGTTATTGACCAGCACGCCGAATGTTTGCTGCTCAGTGACACGCATGGGGAGTCATCCTTCCGCCTAACGCTTCAGCGACATTAAGGTGTCGAACATTTCATCCGTGGCGCGAACCAGCCGAGCCGCCGCTTCAAAACCGCGTTGATACTTGACGAGATTGACCAGTTCTTCATCGAGCGATACGCCCGAAACCTGCGCGCGGAAGGTTTCAATTTGATCCCGAAGAATTTCCTGTGCCGTTTGCTCGCGATCGGCGGTTTGAGCCGACACTCCAAGTTCAGCCGCTGTGCCGCGGTAAGCATCGTGCAGCGTGTTGTTGTTGAGGCTGCTGAACTGCTGATACTGCAGCGCGACCAATTGCAGCAGGGTTTCGTTGTTGCCGGGAATGCCCGTTCTGGTGGAGGAGGCCGCGATCGACGCCGGGTTGGTGATCGAGACGGCAAGGCTGCCGGCGCTATCGCTATAGGAGTTCACTCGGAACACGTCGTCGGCAGCGGGCGTCCCGACGATCCGGACGCTGATTCCGTCGAAAATAAACGTGGATGGATCGCTATAGGTCCCGGATGCAGCGGTGCTGGTTCCGCTCAGAAGGCCGAGTCCCGCTCTGGCCGTTCCGCCTGTCACGTTGACTGCCGAAGCGGTACCGGTTCCGTTGGAGGTGAGCACCAGCCGATTGGTGCTGGTATCGAATGTGGCCGATACCGTGAGCCCCGCAGCCTGAAGGGTTGCATCCGCATTGATCTGGGCCTGTACCTCCTGCGCCAATGCTGCTCCGGAGGTATATGATTGGCCGGGGGAAGCGGCCCCTGTCAGGGTGATGGTTCCTGAGGTGACGCCGTCGACCGATACGGTGAGGGTATCGTTCGTGCCGGTAATGACAGAGAACGGGCCGGCGCTCGACGGCGCGGAAATGGCCGTGCCCGTGTAATTTCCTCGAATCGTCGCTCCGGTGGTGGTGTCGACAATGGCGTAGGTCGTTGCTGAAGAGAATCGAACCTCGTAGTCATGGAATGTCAGCAGGCTGTTGGCCGTCACCGCTTCGCTTCCGATGGCGGCCGTTCCCTGATTGTTGGAATCGACTTGCGTCGTGACCGCGGGGGGCGTGAAAAAGTCCCGTCCGGTGGAGCCGTCAAGCCCATAGCCCTGCCGGTGAATCAGGTTGACGGCGTTCGAAAGCGTCGCGGCAATGCGATCGAATTGATCCTGCAGTCCGCCGACCGTGGTATCCCGCAAATCAAGCAGAGCGCGAAGCCGGCCGCTCGTGATCTGCTGGTCGAGACTGACGGTTCTGGTTCCGCCCGTCGAATATCCGACCTCAAAGAGCCCGTCATTGTCCGCCGATGCCACGGCGGCCAGATTGCGATGGGTGTCGCCTTCTACGACGACCTGCCCGCGCGCGGCAAAGACCGTCAGCCCCCCGGTGCTGCTCTCGATGCTGGTGATGTCGATACGCTGGGCGAGCTCATTCAGCGCCAGCTGCCGCTGATCTCTGAGGTCGTTGGCGTTCTGGCCGGTCACTTCCGCCGTGACAATTTTTCCGTTCAGTTCGGCCAGCTGTGCGGTCAGGCTGTTGATCTCTGTGACCGTTTGAGAGATCTGGAAATTCAACGACTGTTGGGCATTGGTCAGTTCCGACGCGGCATGATTGAGACTGGAAGCCAATTGAGTCGCTCTCGCCAACAGCACGGAGCGAGCGCTCGACTCGCCGGGCGATGTCGAGACATCTTGCAACCCCTGGAAGAACTCGCTGAGCGCCGCCCCGATTCCCTGGTCGTTGCTATCCCCGAAAATATTCTGCAAGCGAAACAGTTCGTCTCGGGATACGGAGAGTCGTCCGAGGGTTTGTTTGGAGGTGGTCAGCTGTTGATCCACGAAGCGATCGACGTACCGCCGAATGGATGTCGCCTGCACGCCTGTTCCGGTCATGCCGGGTTGGCCGCTGATGGGCGGGCGTTCCGTCAAGACGGCTTCCTGCCGTGAGTACCCGGGCGTATTTACGTTCGAGACGTTATGCCCGGTGACCGTCAGCGCCTGTTGCGAGGTCGCCAGAGCGGTGCGGGCGATGTCGAAGAGGGAGTTGAGTCCAACCATAGACTATCCCTGCTGGTAAAGAACGGCGGATACCTGGTGGGCCGACGCGGGTTTTCCGGTCCGGTTATACGTATTGCCGTCCGTCGTGGCGGCGGATCCGGCGGTCAACGCCTGTTCGATGAAGCCTCGAAAGTTTTCGATGAGCGCGACGTTCAGCTTGATCTCTTCTCTGGCGCGTTTCGCGGTCACGAGCACGGCATCGTATTGACGGCGAATCGCTGTCACGTCAGGCCCTTTCCAGCGATCCAGCAGTATCTGCAGTGACGGGATCGGCCCGGGCAGTGAGGCCTCTTCGGCAACCCGGCGAACCATCAGTTCGCGGGCGTCGGCGATCGTTTGGAGTCGCTCGAGGACCGCAATGCGGCGGACGTTAATCGGATGGAATTCGCCGATCGCAAGAGCCTTGATGGCGTGACGTTCTGCCTCGACCGTGTCAAGAAGAGCCTGGCAGGTCGCCTGCTCCCGGAGGAGAATATCAATAAGTTGTGTCGACAGTGTGGTGGAAACCGAAGGCATACGCGCTCCCTGCGAACCTGCTTCGGACGTGACGCAGCCGTCCCGGCCGCGTGATCGACGCGAGTCGTCGTTACACGACGGCGTCGGTCAGGACTTGCTTGATGAGGGCGTCGCCGACTTTGCGGCCGCTCACATCGTAGGTGCCGTTTTCGAGTGCCGTTCTAATGTGTTCGACGCGAGCGGCCCGTTCATGATCCGGTGTCTGGCCGAGCGCGCGAATCCGTTGCAGCTCTTTGGCCTGATCGGAAATCTGGACCCGGTCGTTCCCCGTCTCTTTCGGAGATGGTTGCCGCTGCGTCGACGGCCCCTTCGTCTCCTGCGTGCCTAAGAGAATCTTGGCCAGTTGATCGGAACGGCCTGAACCTGGGATCTGCATATCGCTCTCCTTCTGCTGGGATATGGGTGAGCCTCGCGGGACTATCCCCTTCCGGTGGCTTCAAGCCCTGTCGCGTACCTTATCGGTCACTACCGTCTGGAACTTTAGCGTTCGGCGGATAATTCTTTTCGATGTATTCCTGAACCATTTGTGTAATTCCGATCCCCCCCGCTTCAGCGGCCCGATTGCCGATTTCCTGATCATAAAAAGAGTAGAAGTATGAGCCCATCTTGCCGGACATCTCCGATTCATGAACGGTTTCCCTCATGACCTTCATCAGGTAGGACACGAAGAAGGCTTCATACTGTTTGGCGGCCTTGATGAGTTCTTCCCGATCACCCTGGTTCCCGTTGGCTTTCAATGAGGCGATTTCATCGGGGTTTCCAAGGGGACTCGTAAATGTCGGCGAAGCAAGAAACTGCGCCTGTGCGGAATCGTTAATCGTCATAGTCGGTTCCTTGCGTTTCAAGTGACATTGATGTGCGCGTAAACTTCTGTATATGCAATACGTTACCTAAATAATCTCAAGGTTTGCTTGTAGTGCTCCGGCGGCCCGTAATGCAGAAAGGATCGAGACAAGATCTCTAGGCGTAACCCCCACCGCATTAAGCGCTCTGACAACCTCACCCAGGGTGACGGTCTCGTCAACCACAATCAAACGAGATTCTTGCTCCTTCACCTCCGTCTGCACGTCTTCCGTCACGGTCGCTGGTTGATTGCTGGCCGCTCCAATGAGCGGCGCATTCGGCTGAGAGACATTGAGCGTATTCTTCACGGATATTGTGAGATTTCCATGAGAGATCGCGCAGGTCGAGATTCGTACATGCTCGCCCAGCACCACGGTCCCGGTCCGTTCGTTTACGACGACTTTGGCCGCGATATCGACCGAGACATCGAGACCTTCAATTGAGGCGATATATTCAACGACACGACCATGGAAGCTTGATGGAATTGTGGCTTTGACAAGGCCGGCGTTTACAGGTGCCGCACTGCCCTTTCCGAATACGCCGTCGATTGCCTCAGCCGTCCGGATCGCCGTCGTGAAATCCGGCTGGCGCAGCAGGACCGATACGGTCTCCCAGGCGTCGATATTGACCACCAGTTCCTTTTCGATGATGGCGCCGGCCGGCACCACACCGGCCGCCTGATGATTCTTGGTGACCGTGGCGCCTCCAGGTCCGCCCGTCCCGCCCAGGAAACCTCCAACCGAGACAGGGCCTTGCGCCACGGCAAATACTTGTTGATTGGCCGCTTTCAAAGGCGTGAGCAGCAGCGTTCCGCCTTGCAGACTTTTCGCATTGGCCATTGAAGAGACGACGACATCCAGAGCCTGTCCCGGTTTGGCGAACGGGGGAAGCTTGGTCGTCACCATGACCGAGGCAATATTTCTTGTGAGCAACTGGATCGGATCGATGACCAGATTGATGCCCATCTTATTCAGCATGGACATCATGGCTTGAATCGTAAACTGACCGCCGATGACCTGGTCGCCCGTGCGGTCGAGTCCGACGACTAATCCATAGCCGATGAGCTGGTTTTCTCGAACGCCCTCGATCGCCCCGATGTCCTTAATGCGAACGGCCTCGGCCGAATGGGGCGGGCACAAGAGTCCTACCAACAGCACCGCAACCACTGCGCGGGTCCAACGTGTGATCATTCCTGCGGTCATCCTTTTTGTGTTACAACCTGTGCGTCGATTGATGGACGGATTTCCGCCCCAGAATCATCCGTGAAATCCACCCCTGCTCGGAGGCCGCCTCCTGCGGAACCGCGACCTTGGCCGCGTCACGATGCCAATAGCCGGTGCGGCCGTGGTCTTGCGGAGGATCCAAATCCGCCCGCCTCACCACGCCGCTCATGACCATCATCTGCAGCGATTGGAACGAGACGGCACGGCGCCAGAGATCCCATTTCACACCTGTTTTTCGCTTGGTCACAGCTTTCACAGGAGACTCCCTTTGTTAGAACGGATAAATCCAATCAAGCACGCGCACCAGCCACCCTGGCCGCTGTACGTCGTCCAATACGCCCAACCCGGCATATTCGATTTTTGCATCGGCGATCGCCGAGGAGAGCACGGTATTCTTCGTATCGACATCCACCCGTCGCACAATGCCGGCGATCGTCATCAATTGCTTCTCACTGTTGACCGTCACTTCACGGCGACCCTCAACCCGCAAGTCACCGTTAGGAAGAACTTCCATCACGATCACCGAGATCGTGCCGGTTAACGTTCCTTCCCGGCTCGTCGCGCCTTTCCCGGTAAACTTATTATTTGATGAGGCATCGACTCCGAGTCCCCGTCGGGCTTCGTCGCTCAACCGGAAGCCCGGAATGCCGAAATAGCCGACTCCTGATCCGGCCAGCGAGTTCGAGAGCGTCGATTCACGCTGCGCCGCCGTATCCGCCGACTTTGACCCCTTGTGCTTTTCGACGATCTTGACGGTGAGAATATCGCCTACCCGCATCGCGCGCATGTCTTCATACAAATATGCGCGGCCGTTTTCTTCCTGCCAGAGCGATCCTATGGTTTTAGGAGGCGGCAACGGCGGTACGGTCAGCTTCGAGGCAGTTGAAGCGGTGGGCATCAATCCGCAGGCGCTCTGCATCAAGCCGACGATCACCAGGCACCATATGTACGCGGATGCACGACGCATGGGTAATCCTAAAAGTCCACTTGAACCAGGCCGGGCGCGACGATCTTGGCCCGGAGCTCCCGCCCTGAATCCAGGTTGGCTACCATGATCGTTTGTCCGATCTGTCCGCTTCCCTTGGTCACTCCCGACGTCTGAACGGAAAAGTTTCCGCGCCTGGCTTCGATCATGACGCGATCGCCTTTTTTCACCATGAACGGCTTTTTCAGAAAGGTCGGGCGCAACGGGGTATTCGGTTGCAACGGTCGCGCGGTGCTTTTGCCGATCGCCGCCTCCGGATCCGTGATGAAGGGATGCGTGACGTCGTAGGTGACGATACGCGCAGTGGTCAGATCATCCGGCTCGATCGTCTCTTCGGATTTGAGGAAGCGGGACGGGACGACCACGTCGATCATCGCCGACACATCAGCCAGTGCGTCGATGGTCTTCCAGGCGCTTCCATTGACCGTGATCTGGACGGCAAAGCTTCGACGCCCCATCGTCGTGGTGCCTCCGGAAACGGGGGGAACCTGCAGTTCGATGACACCGGCCGGGATTTTGACCGGATCCAGCGGCTCCAGGAGCGTGACCTGCACCGACTTCACCCGCGTGCCCCATTCGCCTTCCAGATATTTCTGAATGGTCTTTTGGAACTGCTCGAAATGAAGTTCCCGTACCGCCGGGCGAACGGTGTCCAGCTTGCTCAACGCCGATCCGGCGGCTCCCTGCCCTCCGACCGACACGGGCTTGACGATCTTGTCCGGACTGGCCCCGAAAGACGGACCGGCCAGCAGAACAAGACTGAATGTCGCCGCGATGATGCGAGTGCTGCTCATTGGATTACCTCTTACCGCCGGAGATTATTCGCGATGGACATCATTTCATCCGACGCTTGAATCGTCTTGGAGTTGATCTCATAGCTGCGCTGGGCGATGATCATGTTGACCATTTCCTCGGCCAGGTTGACGTTCGAACTTTCTAAGAATCCCTGTTGAATCGTCCCGAACCCGGTGGAGAACCCTCCGGTACCCTGCGTCGGCGGGCCGGACGCAAAGCTGTCGATAAAGAGATTGTTTCCCATCGCCACCAGTCCGGCCGGATTGTCAAAACGTGTCAGTTGAATCTGGCCGACCTGCGAGGCCTGGGTCACACCGGGGAGCAAGACGGAGACGGTGCCGTCCTGGCCGATGTCCATCTTCAGCGCGCCGGAAGGAATGGTGATCACGGGGTTCAACAAGTCGCCGTCGCCGGTGACCAGGTTGCCGACATTGTCTCGTTTGAACGAGCCGTTCCTGGTATACATGATGGTTCCATCCGGCCTGGAGACCTGAAAGAACCCCGGTCCGTCGATGGCGATATCCAGATCATTGTTCGTCTGGCGCATATTGCCCTGAAGCCATTCCTTCGACACGGTCGTGGGGCGGACGCCGGCGCCGACTTGAATGCCGACGGGAAACACACCGACGTTCGATGCGCTGGTGCCGGGCAATCGCTGGATTTGGTAGAGCAAATCCGCAAACTCCGCCCGGCTGCGCTTGAAGGAGTTGGTGTTGACGTTGGCCAGGTTATGGGCCACGGTGTCGACGTTGATCTGTTGTGCCGTCATACCAGTGGCGGCTGTCCACATTGCCCGAATCATAATCGCCTCCTACGACACGCGTCCGACTTCTTGAATGGCCGTTTCCGCCATCCTGTCCAACGTCTGAATGAGCTTTTGCGCCGACTCATAGCCGCGCATGCCTTCAATCATCTTGACCATTTCGCCGATTGAGTTCACGTTCGAATCTTCGATGTGCCCGACTTGCAGCTGAGGCGCTTTTGCGGGGAATCCTTTGTCTGAAATAAACATGCCTTCCGCATATTTCTGCGGCATATCGGAGTCGGGAAAATCCATGACCTTGATGGTTCCGACCGGATTGCCGTCGACTTTGATTTCCCCCTGGTTGGAGATTTCCATTTTCCCCACCGGCACCTTCAACTCCCCTTTGGTCCCCATCACCGGATATCCGAGATTCGTGACGAGACGGCGCTGATTGTCGAGGGAGAGCATGCCGTTCCTGGTGTATCTGGTGCCTTGAGGGGTGTTCACTTCCAAAAACCCGCGCCCTTGAATCGCGAGATCCAGAGGATTGCCCGTCAGGCGAATCCGTCCCGCGTCGTAGGTTGTCTTGACCGTATTGGGCGCGGCATAGACACGTTCCGTCGGTCCAAAGGGCTTGGCGACGATCTGATTGGCCAGCGACACGGTGCCGGGAGTCGCGGGAATAGCAAGGTGCGCTTTGGGAAAGACCGCCTTGAAGGTTTGCTCGTCCTGTTTGAATCCGGCGGTGTTGACGTTCGCCATGTTGTTGGCGAAGACCTGCATCCGTCGCTCATGTGCGAGCGCGCCTGACAGAATGGGGTAGATACCTCGATTCACAGTGATGACTCCTTGGTGGTCCGGCTCGGAGGAACAGACAGCAACCTGCATGCCAGACCGTGATGCGCATCCGGCGCGTATCGGTTCGTTCGGGAACGAGAGAAATGCGGCGATAATTGGCGGGTTGTCAAATAACCAACGGTCGAACGAACGGAGCCGCGCGCAGGCTGTCGGAATGAACCGGGCGGATAGTTCCACCGGGAGGAAGAAGTTGCCTAGCGCAGAAGGGATGATTCGATTGCGGGGGCACCGGCAGGTGTGGACGGACCGGCCGGAATCTCGCCGATTGCGTCGGTAAAGCGAATGGGGTTTTCAGTCGTCGCGCAGGCCAGTGCTTTGACCGCCTGGCTCAGCAGAGCCTCTCCGGACGGAGCCGTCGCCGAATACAGCGCGCCGCCGATCCGACAGGTCAGGAGAACTTCCTGTCCCTCGATCATCAGGGGAAGTGACATCGTGCGGTAGATATTCTGAGCGGGATCGTCGATCTGATGTCGGGCGACTACTTCCTCAATCAGAATGGCGAAGCGCCGTTCGCCGATCCGGGCCACGGTATTGTTGGGCGGCAGCGCGCTTTTGATGCGAGCCGCCTGCACGCGGACGATCAGCGACAGGTTCGGCGTCGCAACGGCGGCCGGCAGCGGGTGAAACTGGTGCAGTTCTGCGACCAGCACGCCGATGCTCCGGCCCATCTGCGAGGCCCGCGTCCGGGCTTGATCCAGCAATACGGTGAACAGACGCAACGTAGGCAGACCGGTAATGTGATCGTAGGCCGCCAGGCTCTCATCGCGCCGCTGGATTGTTGTTCTGTGCCGGAATGGCCAGAACCATGCCCCGGCAAGACTGAAGCCGATGCTCGACACGAGGCCCAGTCCTCCAAGCAGCGACGTCCAACCGGCGGGAACATCGGGCCCTCCGGACATCGCAACAGCCATCGCGGAGGAGGACGAGGGCGGAGCGCTCAGGAGGCCGTGAGCTGCCGCCAAGCCGATTCCGACCGACGCCGCAAAACACGCCAGCGCTTTCGGGCGCGACGGGATGCTGGTTTTTGAGCGTGAGCCGTTGAAACGGGAGAGACCGAGCGTAAAAGGTCCGCGGTATTTCGCGCGGGATACCGGGGAAGATAAGTGATCCGATGTATTCAGTGACCTATCCATGAACAAGCACCTAAGACATCTCCAGACGTGATGGTTCTGTCTCGGTTGTTCATGGAGAGAACTAAAGAGAGGGGCTCGCGCGGGCGCGATCAGGCATGAACCGTCACGAACGGACATCGCAGAGGCCCGTAGCGCGAAGGGGGGCCGTATGGCTTCGGCAACCTCCCGTCTTATCCCTCGACGTGCAGAAACGCTTTCAGCCGGATGATCGCTTTAGTGTGAATCTGGCATACGCGAGATTCCGTGACCTTGAGGAGTTCGCCGATTTCTTTCATCGTGAGTTCTTCATAGTAGTACAGCGTCAGAACCAGTCGTTCTTTTTCCGGCAATTCCTGAATGGCTTCGGCAATGGCCTCACGCTCCCGTTCGTTGACCAGCGTCGACAAGGGGTCGGGATGATGCGTGTCGGCGAGCATCTTGACGACCTTGTGCCCGTCCGGCTCTTGCAGCCCCAAATCGTCGATGCTGATCATCACGGCGCCGCGCGCCCGGGAGATAAACTCGTCGAGCTCTTCGAGCGGCATGTTCAGCTCGGTCGCCACTTCTTCATCCAGCGGAGGACGCCCCAGCCTGTTTAAGAGCACGACATGCGTCTTTTGCAGCAGTCCGATCCGCTCATGAACCGACCGCGGAATCCAATCCATCGACCGGATTTCATCCAGCATGGCGCCTCGAATGCGGAACTCCGCATACGTCTTGAATTTCGCTTCCCGGTTGGGATCATATTTGTCCATCGCGTCCATCAGACCGATCGTGCCGACGGAGATCAGATCTTCCGCATCCAGGTATGCCGGCAGGCGAAAGGCCAGGCGATGCGCCATCGCGCGAATGACATGCGCAAATTCTTTGATCAGTTGCTCCCGATGAACATCGCCGCTTGGAATTGGTTGATGTGCTCGATGTACTGCCGTTTTGCTCATAATAGGTACGCCTGTCACTCCATCATATGGCCGCAGTGGTTTGAAGAAGCCGTTGCCACAGAAGCTGAACGGCGCTCTTGGGAAAAATCGGCTTGGGCCACTGCAAAATCTGCCCAGCCAGGCGCGTCATTGCCTGGGCCGCCGGCGAAGCCGGAAAGAGCTCCAACAACGCTTTTTGCCGCATCACGGCGAGCGGAACATAATCATCCTGCGGAATATAGCCGACATATTCGAGAGCAACATGCAGGAAACGATCCGCGGCGGTATCCAGTTTCCTGAACACATCTGCGGCTTCCCGCGGACTCTTTGCCATGTTGACCAGCACTTTGAAGCGGCGTTCCCGGTATTGTCTGGTCAATACCTTAATAAGCGCGTATGCATCGGTGAGCGAGGTCGGTTCCGGAGACACCACCACGATGGCGTCCTGAGCCGAAGAGGTAAAAAACGTCACGTTCGGCGAGATCCCGGCACCGGTGTCGATCAGCAGCACGTCGACGCCCCGGGAGAGCGTTTCCAGTTGTTCCAGGAGCAGCATTTGCTGCGTGTCATTCAATGCGGTCAATTGCGGAACGCCTGAACTTGCAGGCAAGACCCGAATGCCTCCCGGTCCGTCGACGATCACATCATCCAGCGTGTGCGTCCCGGCGAGCACATGCTCAATGGTGCGCTCGGGCACTAAACCGAGCAGGACGTCCAGATTGCCCAGGCCGAGATCGGCGTCGAGCACCAGCACGCGCTGACCGGCTTTGCTCAAGGCCATGGCGACATTGGCCACCACGTTGGTCTTCCCGACGCCGCCTTTGCCGCTGGCGACGGCAATGACGTGAGTCATTGCCGCGGACCGCTCCGCACGATCCCCCGCCATAGGTGTAAACGATCGACTCTGCATATTCCGCCCTCCTACCGTGTGACAGTGTCCGTGGTGATGTCCTGCTGAAATGAATGCTGCCGATCCGACGTAACGCGGTCGATGGTTGACGACCGGAACGGGGCGCTGTACCGGCGCCCCAGAAGAAACTCAGCCAGTCGTTGCGGCGCGGCGATTTCCAGGTCGTCCGGAACCCGTTGACCGGCGCTCCAGTAAGACAGCGGAATGCCGGATTGATGACTCAGTTCGTAGAGCGCCCCGAACGAATCCGTTTCATCGAGCTTGGTAAACAGCAGGCGCAAGAGCGGGAGTGCATGAATCTGCGCAATCTGACGCTGCAGATCCTGTTCGCGCGTTGAGGCCGAGACCACGACATGCGTTTGCACTTCCGGTTCCGTCTTGAGGAGCTGGTGCAGGGTATGCACTAAGGCAAGATCTTGTTCTCCGAAACCTGCCGTGTCGATCAGAATCAGGTCGGCGTCCGCATGCTGGTGGACATACGCCGCGGCCTGCTTGGCGGACAACGCCGATTCGCATGGAATGCCCAGCACCTCGGCATACATCCGAAGCTGCTCGACAGAAGCTAAACGATAGGTGTCCAGTGACACGATGGCGACGGACTTTTTCTCTTCCAATTGATAGTGCGCCGCCAGCTTGGTGATGGCCGCCGTTTTTCCGGCTCCGTTCGTCCCGATCATCATGGCGATCGTCCGGTCTCCCTGGCCGGAGAGCATGGGACCGCTCACACGAATGTCCTGCGCCAGACATTTTGCCAGGGCGGACTGGAGCGTCTGCGGATCCTGGGCCAAGCCCGGCGCCAATTCACGGGCCAACGAACGTCCGATCCGGTCCGCGCTCGACGGGCGGAGGCCTTGAGCCGCGAGGTTCCGGCACAAAGAGGCGATGGCCGGCTCCGTATGATGACCGAGGGATTGTGCCGCCGCCGGTAATGATGCACCGATCTCCCGGCTCAACTCCCGCAATTCGTTCCGCAGTTCCTGCAGGCGGTTCTGTTTGATCTCCGACGGCCGCGGCGCAGATGGGCGCGACTGTCCAGACGCCTGCGGTGAGACGGAAGGCGCGCCGGATCGCCGGGGTACAGGCGTCGGGTTTGCCAGCATGCCCTGCAAGGTTTCGCGAAACGCGTCGGGGCCGACGGGTTGTGTCCAGGTATTCGCAGGCGTCGGTGCGGCGGGCTTCCGGCGTTCGTTCGAGACCGGTTCCGCGCCTGCCGGCTTGATCGCGGGCAACGGATCATATTCAGCCGCAGCCATCACCTCCAGGACAGGCTTATTGAAGTAGCTCATCAAGCGACCGCCCTGATGGACTTCCTTGGAAGAAAGGATGACGGCATCCGGTCCCAGCTCCTCTTTGATCGCCCGGATGGCATCCTGCATGGTCAAGGCGTGGAATGTTTTGACTTTCATTGTTCACCTCACGACGGTTGCGGAAGTTCTGAGTCAAGCCGTATGGTATCCAGCGACTGCAATCGCACCATGGCGTCGATTTCGTTCAGTCCGACGACCGGCACAGAGTGCAATAACCGGTCCGTCAGCCGCCGCAGATGCCGGCGAACGGCCGGCGAGCAGAGAAGAATCGGCTGCTGGCCCCGCGCAGCCACGCGCTCCGCTGATTGTTTGAGCGCCGTCAGAAGTTTGTGCGACAGCGCGGGATCCAGATTCAGCACGGCTCCCTGCGGAAGCGTTGCCGCCTGCTCCGCCAGCGAGCGGTCAAGGCGCGGGTCGAGCGTAATGACCGGGAGCGAGCCGTCCGGCGCCTGATACTGTTTGGTAATGGTACGAGCGAGCGATTGCCGGGCCATCTCCGTCAACAGTTCGGCATCTTTAGTTGTCATCGCATGATCGGCAATGGCTTCCAGGATGGAGCGAATATCCCGGATGGGAATCCCTTCCTTGAGGAGATTGCCTAGAATCCGGACCACGGTACCCAGGGAGACCATCGTCGGAATGAGTTCTTCCACCAGTTTCGGATGCGTTTTGCCGACTTCGTCGAGTAACGCTTGCGCTTCCTGCCTGCCCAGCAATTCGTGGCCGTGGCGCTTGATGATTTCCGAGAGATGCGTCGTGATGGCCGAACTGGCATCGACGACGGTATACCCGGCCATTTGCGCCTGCTCCCGCTGATCCTCCGCCACCCACAAGGCCGGCAATCCGAACGCCGGTTCTTTCGTCGGAATGCCCTGAACCATTCCCCGTTGAGCGGTGCCGGGATCGATCGCCAGCACATGGCCCGGGAGAACCTCGGCCTTGGCGACTTCGACGCCCTTCAGCATGATGGCGTATTCGTTCGGACGGAGTTGCAGGTTGTCCCGGATATGAATGGGGGGAACCACGAATCCCATGGATTCGGCGAATTGCCGGCGCAGCCCCTTAATCCGATCCAGGAGCGCATTGCCCTGCGTCCCTTCCACAAGATTGATCAGGCCGTAACCCACTTGCACTTCCATCAGATCGAGCGGCGCGATGTGGGCCGCCGGCTCTTCGACTTTGGCCGTCACGGGCGGCGGCGTGACGGCTTCCGGCGCCTGTTCCCGCTGGTAGAGATGATAGGCGATCCAGCAGACACCGCTGCCGAGCACCAGGAACGCCAGATGCGGCAGGCCGGGCACCAGGCCGAGCGCCAGGAGAATGCCTCCGGCCGTGCCCACGGCTCTGTGTGAATTGAGCAGCTGGCCCGTCATCTCGGCGCCCAGATCGTTTTCCGAGGCGGCCCGTGTGACGATCATACCGGTGGCGGTCGAGACGATCAGGGCGGGAATCTGCGCGACCAGTCCTTCGCCGACGGTCAGGAGCGTATAGGTTTGCGCCGCCAGTCCCGGGCTCATGCCCTGCTGTAGGATGCCGATGGTCAACCCTCCGACGATGTTCACCACGACGATGATGACCGCCGCGATGGCGTCGCCCCGGACAAACTTGCTGGCGCCGTCCATGGCTCCGTAGAAGTCGGCTTCTTCGGCGATATTCTTCCGGCGTCGTCTGGCTTCATCCTCTTTGATCAGTCCGGCATTGAGATCCGCGTCGATCGCCATTTGTTTGCCGGGCATCGCGTCCAACGTGAAGCGGGCGGCGACTTCCGCGACGCGGCCGGCGCCCTTGGTCACGACGACGAAATTGATGATCACCAGGATCGCAAAGACCACCAGCCCGACCGTGTAATTGCCGCCGACGACAAAGGTGCCGAAGGTACGGATGACTTCGCCCGCCGCCGCCGCGCCTTCATTGCCGTGCAACAGAATCAGGCGCGTCGACGCAATGTTCAGGGAGAGCCGGAGCAGCGTGACCATCAGGAGGATCGACGGGAATACGGAGAAGTCCATCGGCCGGCGGACCTGCAACCCCACCAGCAGGATGATGATCGAAATCGTGATGTCGAAGCTGAGCAACAGGTCCAACAGGAAACGCGGGAGCGGCAGCAGCATCACCATGAGCACGCCCACGACGCCGACGGACATGACGATGTCCGGATGTTTGATCAGCGGGGGATGTTCGATCGGGGGAACGGCGGTCGTCGATGCCATGTGCTACAGCCCTTCTTACAGTTGTCCGGGGTTGATTCCCCTGGCCCGGTAGACAAAGGCCAGGATTTCAGCGACGGCGCGATACAGATTCGACGGGATTTCTTTTCCGATATCGACCAGCCGGTAGAGCGTTCTCGCCACGAGCTTGTTCTCGACGACCGCGACCCCGTGATGGCGGGCCAGTTCGCGGATGCGTTCCGCGACAAAGCCGGCGCCCTTGGCCACGACGAACGGCGCGGCTTTCTGGGTGGCGTCATATTTCAAGGCGACCGCCAGATGCGTCGGATTCGTGACGACGACATCGGCGGTCTTCACCGCGGCCATCATGCGTTTCTTGGCCAGATCGCGCTGGGCGGACCGGATCCGTCCGCGGACGAGCGGGTCGCCTTCCGCCGCCTTGTGCTCTTCCTTCACTTCTTCTTTAGTCATGCGCAAGTCGCGCTGCCATTCGAACCGTTGATAGAAATAATCGGCCGCCGCCAGCACAGTGAGAGCGCCCACGACGCCCATGGCGACTTTCAGCGTGAGATGCCCCGCCATTTCCATGGCGGCCGGCAAATCGTAGTCCATGAGCGACGGCACCATGAGCAAATCGTGGCGGGCCGTGAACAGCGCCACCCCCATGATGATGGCGATTTTGACCAGTCCTTTGACGAGCTCCATGACCGACCGCAGGGAAAACAGTTTTCCCAGGCCGGTGATGGGATTGAGTTTGCTGAAGCTCGGCTGCAACGCTTCCGGCCGCCACATCAATCCCGTTTGCGCGAGCGACGCCCCGGTGCCCATGAACAGAATCACGCCCAGGATCGGGAGAATCAAAATCAGCGTGGTTACGCTGGTCTGCACGATGACGGTATGAATATGTTCAATGGTCAGCGCTTTCCAGAAGGTCTCGTCGAAGGACAGGGAGAGCCCCCGCCTGGTAACATCGGTCAACTGCCGGAGTCCGATGGGCACTCCGACGGCCAGCACGCCGATTCCTCCCATCAGCACGGCCGCCGTGCCCACGTCACGGCTCATGGCGACCTGTCCCTCACTCCGGGCGGTCGACTTGCGTTTCTCGGTCGCTTCTTCTGTCCGGCTGCTTTTGTCCGTATCAGCCACGTCCGAGGCTCCCTAATAAGGCTTCGATCGTGAGTTGGAGCTGTTCAAATTGCGATCCGATCAAACTGACCGTGAACGGCATCCCCAGGCTCAGCACGATCAGTCCGCCGGCGATCGTGACGGGAAAACTCAATATGAACACGTTGACTTGAGGAACCGCCCTTCCGAGCAACGCCAGCAGTACGTTGATGAGCAAGATCGTGATGAGCACCGGCGCGGCCAATTTGAGGCCGATGGTAAACATCCGCTGCGAGAGCATCAAAATCTCTTCTCCCAGATGGGCTGAGAGATGCGCGCCGAAGGCCGGGATGGCGTCATAACTCTGGATGATGGTCGTCATGGCGAACAGATGGGCATTCAGCGACAGGAACACCAGCGACGCCAGCATGGTCAGAAACTGCGCGACCATCGGTGTTTGATGCGAGGTCGTCGGGTCGAACAGATGGACTGCGCCGAACCCCATTTGAATGCCCAGCAGTTCACCGGCGACCTCCAGCGCACCGAAGACCAGCCGGACGGCCAACCCGATCGTGACGCCGATGGTCATCTCGCTGAGGAGGCCACCGGCCAGGACCATCGGATCCAGCGGCACGTCCGGCATCGGAATCACCGGAGCCAGCATCAGGCTCAAGACCAGCACCAGACCGAGCTTGACTTTCACGGGAATCGTCCGTCCGCTGAATACCGGCAGTGCGGCCAGGATGCCTCCGATGCGGGAGACCAGGACCACGAAGGCCTGGAATTGCGGGAGAACAATATGGATCGTCTGTGTCAGTCCCATGCCGGCCTAGTGAATGTAGTTCGGAATGTTGGTCAGCAGATTGGTCATGTAGCTGGTCAGGACGCTCAGCATCCACGGCATAAACACCAGAATCGCTCCGAAGAGAGCCAGGACTTTGGGGACGAAGCTGAGCGTCGCTTCGTTCAACTGCGTCATCGCTTGAAACGCGCTTACGGCTAACCCGACCAGCAGACTGATACCCAAAATGGGCGCGGAGACCATGATGGTCGTTTCCAGGGCCTGCCGTCCTAATTCCGTGACCATTTCCGGTGTCATATGATTACTGGAAGCTCCTGACCATCGACCCGACGACGAGATACCAGCCGTCGGCCAGCACAAAGAGAATCAACTTGAACGGCAACGAAATGACGGCCGGAGGCAGCAGCATCATGCCCATCGACATCAGGATGCTGGCGACGACCATGTCGACAATCAAGAACGGGATATAGATCAAGAACCCGATCTGAAATGAGATCCGGAGTTCGCTGAGGATGAACGCGGGAATAATGACGTGCGTCGGCACATCGCCGACTTTCTCCGGCTTGGGAATCTTGCTGAGGCTGATAAACAGTTCCAGATCCTTGTCCCGCATTTGACGCAACATGAATCCACGGACCGGCTCGATCCCCTTCTTCCACGCGTCTTCATAGGACATTTGTTCGGCCAGCAGCGGCTGCACCGCCTCGCCGTACACCTGTTGTCCGACCGGGGCCATGATGAACATTGTGAGGAACAGCGCGAGCGACAGCAGAACCTGGTTCGGAGGAACGGACTGGGTTCCGAGCGCCTGGCGGAGAAACGACAGCACGATCACGATGCGCGTGAACGACGTGACCATGATAAACAGGGCCGGCGCCAGTGAGAGCACCGTCAACAGGATCAGAATCTGAATGACGACGGCGGTCTGCTTGGGCGAGTCGGACCCGAGATCGATGCTGACCGACGGTCCGGCGGCCGCTACGACAGCCGGCATCGACAAACAGAATACCGCGGCAAGCAGGACGCAGCACCAGACGATCCCGCATCCTCCGGATGGCCGGCGGCTATGCATCGGGCCCGCCCTTCTTGTCAGGCCGGAAGGTTTTGGCAAGATCCTGCCACCAGTCGGTCTGGAACAGAGTCTGCGGCGAAAGTCCCGGTTGGAGGTTGGACGAGGCGGATGATGCGACGATGGCCGCCACGCTCCCCTGATGTTCAATCCGGCCGAGCGGGACGA
Organism: uncultured Nitrospira sp.; assembly: GCA_964412445.1. GTDB lineage: Bacteria > Nitrospirota > Nitrospiria > Nitrospirales > Nitrospiraceae > Nitrospira_D. The sequence goes on along the minus strand of CAYPOR010000031.1, from coordinate 9,291 downwards.
GGTGGTCGGCCGTCAGGCCGACGACGAAGTATTCGCCGGCGATGGCGACGAGGGCGATGGATTTGCGCGGCGCCAGATAACTATTGGCCACGACCTGAACGAGCGGCGCGCCGCCCGGCGCGGCGCCACGGTGAGCCAGCACCCGCCGGGCCACCCATGCCACAGCTCCCATCAGCAACAGGACCAGGGCCAGGGCCATCAACGTTCTGGCGATGCTATCCCATACCTCGATCACGGCAACGATCTCCCGTCCTTAAGCCAGTTGTTTGACGCGTTCCGCGGGGCTGACGACATCCGTGAGACGGATGCCGAATTTCTCATTCACGACGACGACTTCCCCTTTGGCGACCAGCTTGTTGTTCACCATCACTTCCATCGGTTCGCCTGCCAGCTTGTCGAGCTCGATCACGGAGCCCTGGGCGAGCTGCAACAGATCGCGAATCGCCATCTTGGTGGAGCCGACATAGATCGACACCTTCATGGGAATGTCGAGAATGAAGTCGATATTTTTCGGTTGCTCGGCGACGGCGGTATTCGTCACAGGCGGAAATGAGGCCGGCGTTGCGGCCGCAGCTTCCTGAGTCGCGGTCTCGGTCGGTTGAGCGGCATCGGTGTCAGCCATACAGTCGTCTCCCCTGCGTGCGTGTTAATTCAAGACCTTCGTAATGCGACAGGCGTGGTTGCCTTTAAAGACCCCGGGGCTTCCCAGAAATTTGAGGTAGTCTTCGACGTAACATTCGAGCGGATCGCCGGGCCGCTGATCGAGCATCACCACGTCGCCTGGGGAAAAATTCAGCACGTCCTGGACCGTCACGGTCGTCGATCCGAGCTTGACGGAAATCGGCAGCTCGCATTCGTGAATGAGATCGCGGAACTTGTTGTTCCAGGATCCGTCCTGTTCCAGTTGGTCGGAGACCAGACCGGAGTAGAGTTTTTCCTTGATGGGCTCGAGCATGGAGTACGGATACACGACGAACAGATCGCGGGTGGTTTCCCCGATGATGACCTGCAGGGTCACCACGATGACGACCTCGGAGGCCGTGACCACCATGGCGAATTGGGGATTGCTCTCCGAGCGAACATATTCGACCTTGACCGGCATGATCGCCTGCCACGACTTTTCAAGGTCGGCGAGGGCCAGCATCAGCAGCTTCTTGATCATCCGCACCTGGACGGCGGTAAAGTCGCGCCCTTCCGGCTTGACGTGCGTCTGTCCCTTGCCGCCGAAGAAATAGTCGACCAGGAGGTAGACCAGAAAGGCATCCATCACAAACAGCCCGCTTCCCCGCAGGGGGGCCATGTGAAAGACATTGAGCGACGAAGGCATGGGAATCTTTTTCAGGAATTCGCCGAACTTGATCACCTGCGTGCCGACGACGACGAATTCAATCGCTTCCCGCAACACGCCGGTCCAGGCCACCGCCTGGCGGCGTACGAACCGATCGTTGATCATCTCCAGGGTCGGCATGCGTCCCCGGATAATCCGTTCCTGATTGAGGAGGTCGTACCCCTTCACTCCGGTGGCCGGTTCCGCGGCGGCCTCAGCCGGCGGCGTGGTTTCGACCTCGCCGGATACCACGCCCTTCAGGAGGGCGTCGATCTCGTCTTGCGAAAGAATCTTGTCCATTGCGACGTCGCCTACTGAACGACGAAATCCGTAAAATACGCCGTCTTCACGCCGGGCTTCGGCAGAAGACCGTTGATGCGCTGCGTCACTTCATCGCGGAGCTGAAACTTTCCTTGAGGGGTGCGAATCGTCGTGGAGTCCTTGCTGGACAGCAGCACGAGCACCGTGTCGCGGAGCTGCGGAATACGACTCGACAAATTGGCCGCCACCCCTTCGTTCTCGAGCTCCAACTTCATCGTCAGCTTGAGGTAGCGGATGTCCGGGGCATCGGCCAGATTCACGATGAACGGATCCAGGTCGAACATCACGCCGGGGGCGGCCGCTTGCTTTCCGGACGCCTCTCCGTGGCCGTCTGATTTTGAGCCCGCCTCGGCCTTGTGCTCTTCCGACGCTTCTCCGCCGCTGTTGTGCCCGCCCATGAATTTCACGATGATGAAGGCGCCGCCAAGTCCTGCCACCAGGGCCGCGGCGACCACCATGATCAAAAGCTTGATAGGGAGTGCCGGAGCCGGAGCCGGTGTTTTGCCTGCTTCTGGGGCCGCTGCTGTTTCTTCTGCCATGTATGCCTCCTCGGATCGCACAGTTGTCGTCACGGGGGGTTGTGCAATGGATATGCCATTTGCGATTGCGCCGGATATCGTCTGTCGGGCGCTGAACTGCGCGCCAAACGGCGCTGTCGGCGCTGGATTTGAGAGGCTCGCCTCAACAGACGGCACGCGACAAGCTAATCTCTTGACGCTGTCAGAAAACTGACGCCTCCGCCTAGGTCAGCGGTCTCGGGAGGTACTCGATTTGAGAAGATCCGGTCAGCGGGTCTACATGGGGGGGGGCCGGAGCGATCCCGTGACCGAGATCACTCCGGCTGCTGCAAGAAACTATCGTTTCAGATTCACCAATTCCTGGAGAATTTCATCCGACGTGGTGATGACGCGGGAATTGGCTTGGAATCCACGCTGGGCGGCGATCATGTCGATAAAACTCTGTCCGAGGTCGACGTTCGAGAGCTCCAGCGAATTGGACAGGACGCGACCAAGCCCGGCGCTGTCCGGCGCCCCCGTTACAGGTTGACCTGAGTTGCCGGATTCGGCAAAGGTATTTTTGCCTGTCCGGGTCAAGCCGATCGGATCCGGGAATCTGGCAAGCACCACTTGAGCCAACGCGCGCAACTGTCCGTTGGAGAACCGGCCGCTGATCACGCCGTTCGTATCCACGCTGAACGCCTGAAGCGAACCGGCCGCGTAGCCGTCCTGCGTTTGCTGGACCAGCGCGGAGGTCGAGCCGAACTGCGTCGACCCGGTCAGCCCGTTTCCACCGTCCGTAATCACGCTGTCGCCGAAATTGAACTCGATCAGCTGGTCCTGCGTGGCGCCGACGAAGTCGATCTGCAATTCTCCCGCGGTGGTCCCCACTGTTCCCGCCGCCGTGTTCGTATCGAACCGGATCACCGGCCCTTCCCGTTGGAGCGTGCCGTCCGTTCCGAATGTGAGCGTTCCGGCGCCGACCCGGACGATTCCGAGCGTCGTATCGATATTACTGGAATGGTAGTTGGCGGTATTCACGTCCGCCGTGCTCGACACGACGTTATAGTTCCAGGTATTCGCGCCGACCTTGGTGAAGTAGGTCGTCAACAGGTGATCGTTTCCCAATGAGTCATACACCGTCAGAGATGTCGTAAAGTTGGACGTGCCGACCGGGTCGGTGATATCGAAGTCTGTGCCGGTCGTCGACGTGCCGGCCAGCATGTTCAAGTTTGCGGCCAGCGTATTGGCGCCGCTGGCGGCGACCACCACCGAGCCGGTATTGGTCGCCGCGTCGTTCGTGGCGCCTGAAATGCCTGATCGGAACGTGAAGATGTTGCTGGCGCTTACTGTGGCTTCGAAGCCGTCATAAGCCGATTGCAGGTACGGGTTGGCGGCCGTCAGGCCGCGCACGGCGCTCTGGATCGCGCCGGCCAGCGCCGATCCGGTCAGGCCGTTCGCGACCGTCACGGTCTGGACCCCGTCCCCGTTCAGGTTGATCGTAAAGGCGTTGTTGCCGGCGGCCGTGGCCGTCACCGAAGCGGCCGATCCGACCACATTGCCGCGCACACCGGTCGTTGCCGTGCTGGAGTTCAGGTTGGCGGCCAGCAGCGCGGTCGTGGTGGGGTTCGGCGCCGCGGTCGTCGTCGGCAGGGCGATGTCGCCGATATTGCCGGTGATGGTGCCGGTGGTATCCGCGAGGAATCCCTGCAGTTTAAAGCCGGTCGGATCGACGACGACGCTGTTTTGATTCAAGCGGAAGAGACCGTTGCGGCCGTAGAACGTGCCGTTCTGGGCGTCTCTCATGACGAAAAATCCGTTGCCGTCGATCGCCAGATCGAGCACATTAGAGGAGGTGGCCAGCGATCCCTGCGTGAAGTCCCCCTGCACGGAGGTGAGCGCCACGCCGATGCCGGTCTGGACGGAACCGGACCCGCCGGAGATCGAAGAACTGATCAGGTCGGCGAAGGTCGCGCGGCTTCCCTTGAACCCGACCGTGCTGAGATTCGCAATATTGTTGCCGATGACCGACAGCGCGGTGCCGTTGGCATTCAACCCGCTGACGCCGGCAAACAGAGACGACAGGATACCCATGGATCACACCCTCCTTTGTAACAAATCCGACGTTCGATTGACTCAGCGCAATTCGACAATATCGTTACGGTCGATCACATAATCGCCTGCGGCCAGACGAGGGACGCCCTCCACCATGCGCACGCCGGTTATCGTCAAGGTCGAACTGGGAGCGGCCGGAACCGTTCCGCCCTTCATATCCCTTGCCGCAACCTGATACTGGTAATAACCGCTCGGCATCCGCTGGCCGTTCTGATTCCGTCCGTCCCATTGCACGTCCTGCTTGCCCGCGCCTTGCGTGCCCAGGTCCAGCGTGCGGATGGCCTGTCCTTGCTGATCCAGGATCGTCACGCGCACGGTCGAGGCGTCTCGCTCCAGCGCATAGGTGAGCGTCGCGGGACCGCTGTTCAGATTGATCAACGAGCCTTCAATCTGCACGCTCCGGCCGACCATCGGCAGCAGCGTGTACTGCAAGGCGTCGGCTTGTTGGGCGAGGCTGTTCTCCAACAGCGTCACCTGCTTCGAACTCTGCTCCAGCTGACTGAACTGCGCGAGTTCGGCGACGAAGGACGTGCTGTCCATCGGCTTGAGAGGATCCTGATTTTTAAGTTGCGTGACCAGCAGGGTGAGAAAATCATCACGGCCCAATTCCTTATTGCTGTTCAACTGCGCCGTGTCCGTCGGAGTTGTCTGGCCGGTGATCGATGAAATCGTTGCCATATTCGGATCCTTTACGCTTATGCCACCAGATTCAATTTGCCCCGGCGTGACGCAGGTTCACGGGTGAACTCCTCCCGCCCCTGTCCCCGGTTGTGATTGTCTTCGTGCGGCGAACGGCCGTGCGACTGTTCCTGGGACGCGGAGTGCTGAAAGGAGCGTCCGGCGCTCTGGCGATCGATGTCGACCTGGAATCGCCCCAGCTCCAATCCGGATGTCTGGAGAGCCGATTGCAGTCTGTCCTGTCCGTTCTGGAGATACTGCCCCATGTCGCTCCGGTCCGACGAGAAATGTGTGTGGACGACATCCTGATTGACGGCCACCCGGATATTCACTCGTCCGAGATCGGCTTGAGAGAGTTCCAGTACCATGGACTTGGTTTGATTGGCTGACGTGCCGGGCATCCAGTCCGTTGGTTGAACGGGAGGCGTGGTTACGGCGGGGGGTGCTTCGGCCGGAAGTTTGGCCGATGGCGCGGAGGAAAACGCGCGCTGATCCGTACCGTTCACCGGCAGTGAAGAGTTCGACGGCGCGGCCGGGGCGGCAGTTTCGGTCCTGGTCGAGTACGCCGGGAATTGTTCGGAGGCGGACTGTTCGCGATGGTCCTGGCCGGACGACTCCCTATCGTTGTTCTGGTCCTGGTTTGTGGAATCCTGCCTGCCCGTTACGATCGCCGACATCGGTTTCGGATCCGCCTCTTCCTTCGGCTGGGGAATCCCGCGCGCCTGAACCGGGTGTTCCGCTGCCGCCGGCTGTTTGTCTTCCGGCCGCTGGATCTGTTGGGCCGCGATCGCGTTGCCGGTATCCTGCAGTTCCGTCGTCTGGAGCGGTTGGGGCTTCGGCAGGATTACCGGTTCTGTCTGTGCTTCCATTTGAACCGAATCATTCGACTGGACGTCCGGCTTGGAGGAATCCGCTTGTTGCTCCTGTCCGCCTTCAGAAAGTGTGTCCGGAGCCGGCTGCGCCTGAGCGCGCAGCATCTGTTTGCCGTCTGGAAGCGCGATCGGCTGCACCGTGGGATCGACGGTAGCGGGAAGTATGACGTCCGATGGAACGGCTGCCGTGAAATCCATTGGCTTGGCAGCCGTCATGGTGGGGACGGTCTGTGGAATGTTGGAGGAGTCCGCTGCCGTAACCGGCAACGATGTCCCGTCCTCCGTGACAGGAGGCATCACGGACTCCACGGCGGTATGGCGCGGTTCAGTTGGAGCGGTCTGCGTCAGCGGCGGCGCATTCGTGTTGGCGACGGGCTGAGCGATAAGAGCGAGCAGGAGGCTTTGCGTCGTCACATCGCCGGCGACGGAAGACATCTCCAGAACGGTCGCCGGCGTGGCCGGTTCGTCAGATTGCTCACAGGATTGTCCGTCCTGTGGCGCGCAGGCCGAGGCCGTCGTGGTGGACGATGATTCGGCGGTGTCAGCGGACATCGACGTACCGTTGTCTTCACGATCCGTGTGGCGCGGCTCCGGTTCACGGCGCGATACCTTTGCCGTGTGCGCGTCATGCAATTCAGAGGAAAAGGATTTTTTTGAACCGGCCGATTCGCGCCTCCCGCTCTCCTGGTTGAGACGAGGTGCGCCCTGCGGATTCGTCGAGCCGGACGTGCCGGCCGATGCGATGTGAGGCATGTGAACGTCCATCATAGACTCAGCCTTCCCGTTACAAATCCATTGACTCGCAGGACGATAATTCAAGCCGCATGCCATAAAGGATTTTAAAAAAAGCTGCGCCAATTGAGGAAAACATTCCGCGGAAACAGGCGTATGGCGGAAGCACAAGGAAAGATATTCCCGGATAGTAGGCAGATCCTGCCTCGCGACTGCGGATGTGTGCTAGGGAGCTTGAACGAGTAATTGCTCGGTGAGTTTTGCAGCGCGGTCCACACGCACTTGCGAGAGAATGGCGCCGGCGGTTTTGGGCTTGACGATTCGGAGAATCTCAATGGCCTTCCGTTCCGGCATCTTTTCGAGTCTGGCGGCGGCTTCTTCCGAGGGCATCGACTCATACATCTTGGCGAGTTGAGCCTGGGTTTGAGTTTTCTGGTCCTGTTCCTGTTTGGCGATCAACGCTTTCCGCTCGGCCATAAACCGGTCCTGTTGCACCTTCTGTTCGGTGGCTTGCTTCTGGTGCCGCTGCCGAGACTCTTCGAGCTTTTTCTGCATCGCTTCGTTTTTTGTCAGCAGTTCTTCGATCTCTGTTTTGAAGATCGACAGCCGCTCTTCCTCCTGGCGAATAGCCGCTTCACGGCGGTCCAGATCTTTTTTGCGCTGATCCAGCATGTCGATGATTTCGCGCGGCGTCTCAATGGCCGGCCCCTGGATCGCCGGCCCGGAGAGCGATCCGGAATCCGTTTCGGCTTCTGCCGAGGGAGCCGGCGATGACGCTGCTTTGCCGGCGGCCTGAGCGCCCGCCGGCTTTTGGGGTTTGGGTTGCGCGTCGGAGGAAGCCTGGCCCAATTGCACCATCACCCACAAGAGGAATATCGATCCGGTGACGCCGCCCGCCAAGGTCCAGAGATGAGCACGTCGCGCCGAGACCTGCGCCGCTCGTCTGGCGGCGGCGGGTGCCCGCAGTGTGATGCGATCCGCGGTCCGGTCTGCACGGAATCGAGTGATCACGGCATGTCTCCCTGGCCGATATAGCGATGATGGGCGGATTCGTCGGTCGCCGACTGTTCGCGGCGGCGCTCCTCGCTTTGCGCCGCGTCCCGATACCGGGCGATGAGCCGATCCAATGTGCGGCGGTCCTGGCTGGCCGCCACCACCCGGATGCGGACCTCATCCCATTGCGTTTGCCAATGCGCCACGGTCCGGCGAGCCTGTTCCATGGCGGCTGCCTGAGCCTCGAAATGCGACTGCCATTGCAATAATTGTTCGATGGTTAGCCCCCGGCTGGTTTCTTCCCGATAGCGTGCGTCCAGCTGCGATTGATCGTCCGTCAAGCGCGCGCAGGATTGCTCCGCCTGGAGCAGATGCTGGGTGACCTCGGCCAGCTCCATCTTGAGCTGCTCTTCCACCTGGACTCGATACTGCTGCAACGACTGTACGCTCATGTCTGTTTCGCCAATGTGAGCAGATCCTGTCGTGACGAGGCAAAGTCGGCGGGTTGTTCGACCGCCTGCCGGAGAAATCCGTTGATGGCGTCCTGCCCACGGACCGCTCGATCCAGCGCGGCATTCATCCCCTGTTTATACGCGCCCAATAAAATGAGATCTTCCGACTGACGATACCGGGCGATCAACTCGATCGTGTGGCGGGCGGCGGCTTCATGCTCACGCGTGACGATGTCGCGCATCACCCGGCTGGTGCTTTGGAGGAGGTCGATCGCAGGGAAGTGGTTCTGTGCCGCAAGCGCGCGTGAGAGCACGATATGCCCGTCGAGAATGGAACGGACCGTATCGGCGATCGGATCGGACAGATCATCGCCGTCCACCAGCACCGTATACAGTCCGGTGATCGTACCGACTCCTGGCCCGGTTCCGACCCGTTCCAGCAGTTTCGGCAGCATGGCGAAGACCGAGGGCGTGTAGCCTTTCGTCGTGGGCGGCTCACCGATCGCCAATCCGACTTCCCGCTGGCTGTAGGCCAGCCGGGTCAGCGAGTCCATCATCAATAAGACCTGGCGGCCCTGATCACGGAAGTATTCGGCGATGCAGGTCGCCACGAGAGATGCGCGCAACCGCACCATCGGAGGCTGGTCGGACGTCGCCACGATGACGACCGACCGCTTCAGCGCTTCCGGGCCCAGATCGCGTTCCAGGAATTCATTCACCTCGCGGCCGCGCTCGCCGATCAGGGCAATGACGTTGACGTCCGCCTGTGTATAGCGGCTGATCATCCCGAGCAGGACGCTTTTCCCGACGCCCGAGCCGGCGAAGATGCCGACTTTCTGCCCGCGGCCGCAAGTCAGAAATCCATTGATGGCCCGCACGCCGAGATCCAGCGGTGTGGTGATCCGGTTTCGTGACAGCGGATTCGGCGGACTCGTACGCAGCGGATACTGCGTGTGTGTCGCGAGCGGTCCTTTGCCGTCCAGCGGTTCGCCGAGCCCGTTCAAAACCCGTCCGAGCAGCCCCGGACCGACCGCGAGGCCGGCTGCCTGGCCGGTCATTGCGATGCGGCTTGAGGGACCGATCCCCTGCATTTCGCCGAGCGGCATCAGCAGGACGCGGTCGCCTCGAAATCCCACGACTTCGGCGGGAATGCTTCCGTGGCCGTCCTCTCGTGTGATCTGACAGATATCTCCGACCGTCGATCGGGCGCCGGTGCCTTCGATGACGAGGCCGACCGCCTGCGCCACACGCCCGGTCACTTCCAGCGGGTCGATCTGATCCAGCAGATCACTGAGCGACATGGG
>CAYPOR010000030.1:519-37633 GCA_964412445.1 uncultured Nitrospira sp. | reverse complement strand
ACGAGCCGAACAAGAAGCGGTTGAAGGCGGTTTCCATCGACGGCGGGCATGGGCCGGTGAGTCCGTCGCGCGAAACGGTCGAAAACGGTTCGTACCAGCCGCTGTCTCGTCCGTTGTTTATCTATGTCAGCACGAAGTCGGCGGCCAGACCCGAAGTGAAGCGGTTTGTCGAGTTTTATCTGGCGCAGGTGCCTGTGCTGGCTCCGCAGGTGAAATATGTGCCGCTGCCGCCGCAAGCCTATGCGCTGGCCGGTGAGCATTTCAAAAATGGACGGTTCGGCACCGCGTTTCAAGGAGGCTCCACGATCGGCATGAAGATCGACGAGCTGCTTCGGCGCGAAGCGAAACTCTAAAAAGCGAAGGATGGACACTATGGGAGCTGACGTCGCGGAGATGCCGGTCGGGAAAAAGGCCGTCGTCGCACGTTTCTCGACCCGACTCGCGCCTCGCCTGAAGGAGAGAGCGATCGAGTTGCTCCTGCAGATGGCGGCCTTGACCTCGGTGGCGATTACGCTGGGCATCGTGGGGGTTCTGTCATACGAATCGTTTCTGTTCTTCCGCCAGGTCTCGATCGTCGACTTTCTGACCGATCGTCAGTGGACGCCGCTGTTTGCCGATGCCCACTATGGCATCCTCTCCCTCGTGTCGGGCACGCTCGTGACCACGACGGTAGCCTTGCTCGTCGCGATTCCCATGGGCAGTCTCATCGCGATGTATTTGAGCGAATATGCGTCGCGACGCGTGCGGGAATTCGTCAAGCCGGCGCTTGAGCTGTTGAGCGCGGTCCCGACCGTCGTGTACGGATATTTCGCGCTGCTCTTCGTCACGCCGGCTCTGCAGCAACTCTGGCCCGGCCTTCCCGGTTTCAACATGCTGAGCGCCGGATTGGTCATCGGTATGATGATCGTGCCGTATGTCAGTTCGGTGAGTGAAGATGCCATGCGCGCAGTTCCGACGCATCTTCGCGAAGGCGCCTTCGCCCTCGGCGCGACGCGGATGCAAACGGCGTTGCGCGTCGTGTTTCCGTCCGCTCTGTCCGGTATCACCGCAGCCTATGTGCTGGGAATGTCCCGCGCCATCGGAGAGACGATGGTGGTCGCAATCGCCGCGGGCATGCAGCCGACGCTGACGCTGAATCCTCTGGAGCCGGCCGCCACTATGACCGCCTACATCGTCCAGGTGAGCCTGGGCGATCTGCCGCACGGCAGCGTCGGCTATCAGACCATTTTTGCGACCGGCCTGATGCTCCTTCTCATGACGCTGTTCTTCAATATCGCCGGGCATCTGATGAAAAAACGCTATCGACAGGTCTATTGACATGACGCCGATACAACGAAAAATTGCGAGACGTAAAGCGTTTGACCGGTTCTTCGCGTTCGAGGGGCTTGCCGTCATGGCCGCGGCGCTGCTGGTGCTGTTGGCATTGGTCGGACAGTTGGCGTTCGACGGATTCGCCCGGTTGTCCTGGCAGTTTGTGACGTCTTTTCCGTCGAGGTTTCCGGATCAAGCCGGCATCGTGAGCGCGTGGGTCGGAACCATTTTGGTGATGTTCGTGACGGCGCTGGCCGCAATCCCCCTGGGCGTGGGTGCGGCGATCTATCTGGAAGAGTATGCGCCGAAAAACTGGGCCACTGAATTGATTGAAATCAACATCGCCAATCTGGCCGGTGTGCCGTCGATTGTGTACGGCCTGATGGCTCTTGGACTGCTGGTCTATCAGTTTCAACTCGGTCAAAGCGTGCTGACGGCCGGGCTGACGCTGGGAATGTTGATTCTGCCCATGGTCATCATCGCGACCCGCGAGGCGATCCGAAGCGTGCCTCCGTATGTCCGCGAAGCGGCCTATGCGCTCGGCGCCACGAAGTGGCAGACCGTGCGCGATCATGTCGTTCCCTATTCGATGGGCGGTATCCTGACGGGGATGATTCTGGCGCTCTCGCGCGCCGTCGGCGAGACGGCGCCGCTCATCACGGTCGGCGCCCTGTCGTTCATCGCCTTTCTCCCCCATCCGCCGTGGCAGGAGAACTTTCCCTATCTGTCGTTTCAATGGCTGTCCGATCCGTTTACGGTCATGCCGATCCAGATGTTCAATTGGGTCTCCCGGCCGCAGGAGGAGTTTCATGTGAATGCGGCCGCCGCCGGTCTGATCCTCTTGGCGATGACGCTGGCGATGAATGCGGTGGCAATCGTTATTCGGGCGCGGTTCAGGAAGCGGATTCACTGGTGATGTGATGAAAGAGATGACGGCCTCACAAACGGTGCTGAAAGCGGAAGCGCGCGCGCTGAATTTTTATTACGGCCAGGCGCAGGCGCTCCACGGGATCTCCCTGCCGATTTATGACCGCTGCGTGACCGCTCTGATCGGCCCGTCCGGCTGCGGGAAGACGACGTATTTGCGCTGTCTCAACCGCATGCACGACTTATATCCCGGCAACCGGTATGAAGGAGAAGTCATGCTGTATCCGGACGGCGTGAATATCGTCGGGCCGGAGGTCGATCCGATCGAAGTCCGCATGCGGATCGGGATGGTCTTTCAAAAGCCCAACCCGTTTCCCAAGTCGATCTATGAAAATGTCGCGTACGGCCTGCGCATTCGGGATGTGTCCAATCGGAGCGATCTGGACGCGGTGGTGGAACGGGCGCTGCAAGAAGCGGCATTATGGGGGGAGGTCAAAGACCGGCTGCATGCCTCGGCGCTCAATCTCTCGGGCGGCCAGCAGCAGCGTCTGTGTATCGCGCGCGCGCTCGCGACGAGCCCGGAATTGCTTTTATTTGACGAACCGACGTCGGCGCTCGATCCCACGGCGACATCCCGTATCGAAGAGCTGGCGACGGAATTGAAGCAGAAGGTCGCCATTGTCATCGTGACGCACAACATGCAGCAGGCGGCCAGGATTTCGGACTACACGGCGTTCATGTATGAGGGGCGCGTCGTGGAGTACGATCGCACGGAGACTATTTTTACCAATCCCTCCGTCAAGCTGACGGAGGAATATATCACCGGTCGATTCGGGTGATGGGCAGGAGCAGAGACGATGCAACGACATATCGATCAAGAACTCGGCGACTTAAAGGCCCAGTTGCTCCGGATGGGGGCGTTGGTTGAAGAACAGATCGAACGCGCCATCAAAGCGCTGATCGAGCGTGATGCGGCGCTCGCCTCACAGGTCATCGAGCGGGACCGGCTGGTCAATCGCTTCGACGTGGAGATCGATGAGACCTGCATCCGACTCTTGGCTCTCCAAGCGCCGGCGGCGGGGGACCTTCGGTTCGTCACGACGGCGATGAAGATCTCGACGGAACTCGAGCGCATGAGCGATCTCGCCGAGAATATCTGCGAACGCGTCATCGAGCTCAATGAAGAGCCTCAATTGAAGCCCTATATGGATCTTCCCAGGATGGCGACCTGGACCATGAACATGGTTCGTGAATCCCTGGAGGCCTTTGTGCGGCAGGATGCGGTCCTGGCTCGAAAAGTCTGTGCCGACGATGATTTCGTCGATAATCTGACCCACCAGTTGTTTCGTGAACTCGTCTCGTTCATGCTCGAAAATCCTGCGACCATCACCCGGGCCATTCGCCTCACGTTCATCGGGAAATATATCGAGCGGATCGCGGATCATGCCACGAACATCGGGGAATTGATCATTTATATGGTGGAAGGCAAGATCGTGCGCCATATGACCCCGCCCGCCGTCCCCCCCCAGACTCCTTCAGCGCAGTAACGACAACAGGGGCCGCAGGGGCTGCAAGCGTACCGGAGGCCGCTGTGCTCGCATGTGCCGGCGGAGCGGATGGGCGGAGCGGATCGAATGAGCAGCGGCAGAGGCGCGGTCTTGTCAGGCGGCGTAGTGCGGTGAAAAGAGGGTATATTCCGAGCGATACCGCCGGAGTGTGAGGCGTCCGCAGCGGGCCAGGCGATCGACCACGTGGAAAATCTGGTTCCAACTGTAGTCCGGCAAAAGAATGAGCAGTGTCTCCAGGCCGATCACGGCTTGTTCGTCGAGATGCCGGAGAATGGCTTGTTCGAGCGTGGCGCTCGAAACGTGACGGGTATGGTGATCATCGAGTACGGCATGAGTGGACATACGACCCTCCTATCGTGACGACGAAAATATCGGCGCCATGGTTGGCGATGGCGCGGCATGAGGCGGCTGAGCCGGGCTGAAGCGGACGGCCAGCACACGAATGATTCCAAGTGTCATGAGAATCACGGCCAGAATCGCCAGCTTCTGCCAATCCCCGCCCGTGAACCATTGGGAAATCACCTCCGTCAGCATCACCACAAGGACGGTATCCACGATAAACGTGACGCGCACCCGGCCTTCAGAAAAATACGCGAGGGTGGTTTTCAGGACCTCCACCACCGCCAGCAGCATGAGCGTGTTGACGATCAGATGCCGGAGTCCGAGGTCGATGTCGGCGGTCAGCAACAGGCGAAGGCCGATGAAGGTTTTGATCACGCCGCCGGCCAACCCGACGAGAATGGTGATGATGAGAAGGCTCAGGACGGCCTGTGTCCCCTTTTCCCAGAGCAGCGTCAGATCCGATGAGGCCAGCGCCTGTCGTAATTGCAGGAGACCGATTCGAGGTTGAGCGGTTGCAGAACTAGCGGCCATCAATAATCCTTTCCTGAAAAGAGTTGTGCCAGATCGCGGTAGAGGGATTGCAAAAAGAGAAACAGTCCTCCGATCACCAGGCCCTGAAACCCGACCACCAGCGCGTCACCGATTACTTGCGATATCATCGATCACTCCTCCCCGACAACGTGAATACAGGGGTTCGAACCACCGCCGCTCCCGACACACCCTGCGCTGAGCCGGCATGAACACACTATAGCGATCCGATATTCCCTGAGAGTCACCGATGGGTTACATCCACGTTAACTCAAGGCGTTGAAGGCGGATTGTGGTTGTGCGGCAGGCGGGAAACGTGGAATTCGCCTGGGCGGCGAAGGAGCGCGAGAACCGAGAACGGACAACCGGACGCTAGTCGCTCTCGACGATGCGCCATCCCTCGCGCTGCAGGCAGCGCTCCGTGGCGTTGAGAATCAACAGCTGGCTCCCCTGCTGAAGTTTCGGGTCCCGGAGCACAAGGTTCTGGCAGCGGTTGTATTCGTTCGTAAATTCCGACGAGGGCTTATTGGGGTGTACCCAGTTACTGCCGCCGCAACCGGAAAGAAGGCCTGTGCAAGCGAGTGACATCAATAGCAGGCGACGGATCATGCGAACCTCCCGGTGGCAGACAACTGATGCCGGAAGATAGAGCGTCTCACTGCCCGGCGTCAAGAGATAACCGGCGGGACGAGCGGGACAGGCGCGACAAGACTCACTCACCTGTCGCGCGTTTCTCGCGTTTCCCGCCAGTCTCGCCGGGCGAACCAGAGAGACATTCTGCGAGAACGTCAGTGGATGGGCACCGGCACGGTCACTGTATTGCCACGGTCATTGTAATGGAGCTGGGGGAAGAACGATCGGGCCAGGAAGATGCCCCGTCCGCTGGTATCGGCGGCGTTACAGGCTTCCGTCGCGCGATGCAGCAGCGTTTTCCATTGGAACCCTTTGCCCTGATCGGTAATCTGATACTCGAGAATCCCTTTCTGGCGATGACAATTCACCTCGATCGTGACGGTGCGTTGGGCCAGCAGAGGTTGAGCCAGACGCTCCTGAACCAGTTGACTTAATCGATCTTGCTCTATGGCTTTCTGTTTGACCTGATAGGAAAGCTCCAGATTGCCGTGCTCGATCGCGTTCAAGAGCAGTTCCTGGAGCGTGCCCCGAAGGTGGAGCTGCGTCGTATCGGACAGAGACGCGGCGGTGGCTCGGATCAGCCAGGACACCACGCCGGGAATATGGCCGGGATCCGAGTCGATCGTCAGGGCGTAGCTGGAATGCATGACGCCGGGCGTATTCCATAAGTCCGGCAGGAGGAGATTGCGCGCACGCTGGAGTGCGTTCGCCAGTTCCTCGACTCCGATGGGCTTCTGCAGGAAATCCACGGCGCCGGCCCTGAGGGCATGGATCACCGTCTGTTCCGATCGATGCTCGCCCATGACAATTACGGGACAGGGCATATGTCTGGACCGGATCGTCTTGGTCAGGGTCAGGCCGGCTCCGTCCGGGTAGAAGGAATCGGTGAGCACGATATCCGGCCGGACGAGTTCGATGGTCGAGAGCGCCACGGTCGCATCCTGAGCGGAAATAACCGAGAAGCCCCGGCTCTGGACATGATCCAGAATCTGGGCCTGAGTATTCCGACAGGGGTCTACGATCAGGACGGTACAGGAAGGGGTTGAGGTATTCATGCAGCAGGCCTGTGCGCCACGTATTCGTTCAGCGCCGTCAACAGGGTATTCAATTCTCCGGCGACCGTCGCACAGACCGGTTTCGCGCCGGCCAAGTCGCCGGCTTTGCCGAGCGCTTCCAGATGCGCGGTCGCCTCAAACAACGTATGGGCGGAAAATTGCAAAATCGCTCCTTTCATCCGGTGCGCGGCCCGCGCCAGCGCCGCGGCATCGCCGGCGTCCAAGGCGGCTTGTGTCGAGGCCATATCCAGAGGCGCCTGTTCGATGAACAACTCGGCCAAAGTTTGGAAAAGATCCTCGTCCTCATCGACGCGAGTCAACGCCTCCGCGAGATTGAACACGGCCTCGGCGCTCATAGCCGGAACTCCAGTCCAAGCAAGGCTGCGTCATCCGGGAAGATCGCGGCTCCGTGCCACCGCTCGGCTTCCGCCATCAACGCCGGCAGGGTTGCGTTGAGCGGTGAAGACCGGTGTGTGTCCAGAACGGCCGTGAGACGATCTTTCCCCCAGACTTCGCCGGTGGCCGCCGGCGCTTCGTAGATGCCGTCGCTCATGAGGATCACCCGGTCTCCATCCTCAATGTGAAGGCGTTCGATCTCGTAGGTGCTGTCGGGTTCAAATCCCAGGGGAAGATGAGGGCGAGCCAGCCATTCGATGTCGCCGCTCCGGCGCTGGATCACGGCGCCTCCATGACCGGCTGTGGCATAGCTCAGTTGATGAGTCGTGCGATTGAAGGATCCGATCCAGATTGTAAAGTAGTCGCCGTCTTCGGTCAGCGGATACCGGCGGTTGGCCTCGGCCAGCATCGCCGCCGGATTGTGCTGTGCAATGCAATGCCGGATATTCTCGGATCGGAGAAATGTGGCGAAGGAGGCGGCGCGCAAGGCGGGAGAGACGCCATGACCGGAGGCATCCAGGATGTAAAAGTAGATCGACTGATCGTCCCAGCGGGAGACATTGAAGAGGTCGCCTCCGAGAGCCAGAGAGGGTCGATAGGTCCAGGCCATATTGATGTGCGGGTCGATTTCGCCCGCTGCGGGGAGCAATGATTGGATATAGTCGGCGGCCGACTTGAGTTCGCGCTCTAACTCTCCCTGCTTGTCTCGGAGCTCATCCCGGGTGCTTTCAATGCTCCGGACCAGCGAGGCGGCCCGAAGACCGGCTTGCACCCGGGCCAGGATCTCCTGCTTACTGGCGGATTTGCTCAGGAAATCGTCGGCGCCTCGAGCCAAGCCTTCGGCGATCTGCTCGGGCTGGTCATGAGAGGTCATGAGAATGATCTGGCAGGAGAGAAGGTCCGGATCCTGGCGGACCTGTTCGCACACCGTCGGCCCGTCCATTTCCGGCATCATCCAATCCAGAATCGTCAGATCGGGCCGTTCCCGCCGGAGAATGTCAAGCCCGTCTTTTCCATTGCCGGCTTCGAGCACGCGAAGCCCCATGCGTTTCAGGCGGGCCGCCATGCTGAGACGGCTGACGGGCTCGTCATCGACCAGCAGGATCGTCGCGGCGAACGGCGGCGCGCAGGGTCTTGATGAGAGATCAGTATTCATCGGTTCTCACTCAGTTCTCACTGGTTAGGCCGCCTGGGCTTTCCCGTTTGCGGCATCCTGTTCATTGTCGAAGATGGGAATCAGCTTCGGAATATTCGCCAGTCCCAGAATTTCCCGCACATAGCTTTGGGGCCTGAGCATGCTGACTTTCCCTTGATTCAATTTGAAGTTCTGAGAGACCAGCGCCAGCAACCCCAGCCCCGAGCTGTCCACAAACCGGACCTCGGCCATATTCAGGATGATGTGGCGGCAGCCTTTTTGCCGCACGGTCTCCACGGCGGCCTTAAAGATGTCCCGATGCGCGTACGTGAGGTCTCCGTTCAAGTCGAGGATGACGGCGTTGGGAACGGGGCGTTCTTTTATCTGCATTGTAGGCTCCTTCGATGGTGTGAAGATGCATGAATGGGGCGCGATGCCGTCGATTACGCGGCTTGGCTGTTGATGGCCGCGTCTTCAGTGAGAAAAAACGGAATCATCTGTCCGATATGGGCCAGGTCGAACACCTGTTTGACCGTGCCTTGCGCGCCGACGATTCCGAGCCGTCGATTCTGTCCCTTGAATTGCTGGGCCGCGAGTGCGAGCAGCCCGATCGCCGCGCTGTCGACAAAGGTGACTTGTTTGCAGTTGAACAGAATGTGCGAGCTGCGTCCCTGCTTCACTTTCTCGAGGGCGGCCGTGAAATCTTTCCGCGCGCCGAAATTAAATTGGCCGACGAGATCCAGGACATCTGCGGTGCGGTAGGTGCGGTGAACGATCTGCATACAACCTCCAAGGCTATGAATGACGGGACACATGGGCCAGGACGGCACCGGGGATATCTGACAGCGGCAGTATCTTGTCGACGCCGCCCAGCTTAATGGCTTCCTTGGGCATTCCGAACACAACGCAACTGGCTTCATCCTGGGCAATCGTGTGGGCTCCGGCTTGTTTCATGGCCAACATGCCTTTGGCGCCGTCCCCGCCCATACCGGTCAGGATTACGCCGACCGAATTGCCTCCGGCATACCGGGCGACGGAATCGAACATGACATCGACGGACGGGCGATGCCGGTTGACCGGGGAATCTTGATTGATGCGCACCGAGTAGCGTGCGCCGTTTCTCACGAGGGTCATGTGATAGTTGCCCGGCGCGATGAGGGCATGGCCCGGGAGCACGCTGTCGCCGTCTTCGGCCTCTTTGACGGAAATCCTGCAGATCTGGTTCATGCGATCCGCCCAGGATTTGGTAAAGCGTTCCGGCATGTGCTGGGTAATGATAATGGGCGGCGTATTCGGAGGAAGCACTTCCAGGACATCTTTGACCGCCTCCGTGCCGCCGGTGGAGGCGCCGATCGCGATGATCAGATCGGTCGTCTTGATCATGGCGGAGGACACCGGCGGCGTGGCTCTGGGGGAGGCCGTGTGATCGACAGGTTTCCCGCCGCGGACTTTGGCCAGCGCCGCGGCTTTGACCTTGGCGATCAAATCATGAGCCTGCTCCTCCATCCCTTCCTGCATGTCGATCTTCGGTTTCGTGATGAAGTCCACGGCGCCCAGTTCGAGCGCGCGCAAGGTCGTCTGACAGCCGGATTCCGTCAGCGAACTCACCATGACGACGGGCATCGGGCGGCCGCGCATCAGCTTTTCCAGAAACGTGAGGCCGTCCATTTTCGGCATCTCGACATCGAGCGTGATGACGTCCGGATTGAGCGCCTTGATTTTTTCTCGCGCGACATAGGGATCCGGCGCCGATCCGATGACCTCGATATCGGGATCCTGGGACAGTAATTGGGCCAAGACCTGGCGCATCAACGCCGAATCATCCACCGTCAGCACTCGAATCCTGCCCATCGCTCACCTCATCGAATCAGGCGCACACGCATCATCATCGGCCCGGCGCCAGGGTGGTGTTAGAACAAGGTCACGTCGCTCTGCTGCTCGTCCTGCTCGTGCCGCAGGTGTTGCTGGTACTGAGTCTCCCGTTCGTAAATCGTCCGGTTTTTGATCCGTTCGATTTTCTTCATCAAGACTCGGCCCGAATCCGTGAAATAGTAGACTTTGCGCGGGAAGACGTCCCCCAGATTGCTGCCGGTGACGGTAAACCCTTCGGTCTTGAGATAGTTGAGGACCCACTCGATATTCCGCGCGCCGACGTCGATATTGCCGTCGTAGATCTTGCCTGCCCCGAACAGTTTGACCTCCAGCCGCTGCCGCAAGCCGCCCCGCTTGAGGATCCCGTTGATCAATTGCTCCATGGCGAACGAGCCGTACCGGGTCGATTCCCCGCCCCAGGAGTCACCCGAGGCAGGGTCTTTCGGCGCCGGGAGCAAGAAGTGATTCATGCCTCCTACCCGTGCGATCGGGTCGCGAATACACGCGGAAATACAGGATCCCAGGACGGTATACACCACCATCGGTTCGCGGCTGACGAAAAACTCGCCCGGCAGAATTGAGGCAACCTCATAGGGGAAGCGTGTGTCCGTCATGCGCCGTATATGACTGAAATGTTCCGTGTCGATGAGCGTCATGGGTTGCATGGCTTCTTTTGGTAAATCGTCGGCGCAATCGTCGAGAAATCGTGTGTGAGCCACTGGAGGCTTTCCGAATGGCCGATGAAAAGATGGCCTCCCGGTTTGAGGTACCGGAAGAATTTCCCGATCAGCCGCTCCTGCGTCGGACGATCGAAATAAATCATGACGTTCCGGCAGAAGATGAGGTCGAGGGGGGATTTGATCGGAAACGTCTCGCTCATCAGGTTGAGATGCCGGAATGTGATCATGTCGGACAGATGCGGTTTGACTTTGACGAGGCCGGCGGCGCTCCCTTTGCCTTTGAGAAAATGGCGGTGCGCGACATCCTGCGGGACGGTCGAGATGCGATCCTGCGCATAGAGCCCTGCGGCGGCGTGCGCCAGGACACGGGTGGAAATATCCGATGCGAGAATCCCGAAGTTCCATTGGGCGGGATTGGCGACGCCTTCGCGAAGGGTGATCGCGATCGTATAGGGTTCTTCGCCCGTCGAGCAGGCGGAGGACCAGATTCGGATGCGTTTCTCCCGTGCGAGGCGCGGGAGAATCTGATCCCGCAGGAATTCGAAGTGTTTCGGTTCGCGGAAGAAGTCGGTCTTGTTTGTCGAAAGCAGATCCAGCATGCGGGTGAATTCTGCTCCGCTCTGGTCGCCGGTCACGAACTCGTAGTAGGCTTCAAAACTGTCCAGGTCGAGATCTCGCAGCCGCTTCGACAGCCGGGAGACGACCAGGGATTGCTTGCTATCTCCGAGGGAAATCCCGCTTTCGTCATAGAGAAGCGTGCGAATGTGGTCGTATTCGGTTTTGGTAATGGGATAGTCCATGGTCTTACATCCTGTACCAGACGAAAATCATCATATAGACCAGGTACGCCGTGGCGATCGTGCCTGAGAACGTCCAGATCAGGAGGTGGCCGAGGCGGCGATGCGTCGTCATGCCCGCGGCCATTGCGCCGACACTGCCATAGCGCAGGCGGTGAAGGCCCATGTAGAGATTGTAGGATCCGAGTGCGATCGTGGTGACGGCCAGGAGCATGTGGGTGGCAAAGACCGGCATATAGATGCTCCAGTATTGCTCCGTGGTGCCCCCGAAATGTTCCCGTCCGAAGATGACCTGCTTCAACACGTATGCGACGAGCCAGATCCCCACCACCGTGCAGGCAATGATCATCCGCCTGGAATGGTGTGAGACATCATGCGCCTTGGCGGCTCGCACGCCGGCCAGCGCCACGAAATAGGCTCCGGTAATGCTGCTCAGCACCGCGTACCAAAGGATCGATTTCAGTTCCATGGCATCGTGTCCTGTTGTGAAGACCTCGGTCTGACTCTCGCGGTTCTGTATCGGTTGCTGCTCAACAATTCTTTACCGGCGGCGGGGGGAAGACGGCGGGAGAGGACTATCGGCGGGGCAGGCATTTCTTGCCTGCCCCGCCTGGAGAGGGCCCTAGAACTCTTCGAAATCGTCGTCTTTCCGGCGGCGATCGTGGCCGTTGCCGGCTCCGACCCCTGCCGGGGCCTTTTCGTCGCTGCGCTTGGCAACCGGCATCGGCTTCTTCAGGCCCGGCTTCTGGGCGTATCCGGCCACGGGTTTCGATTGAGCCGCGGAGGTATGCTGTGCCTCCCGCTTGGGAGCCGTGTGGCGTTCGCCATGGCTTTCCCCGCCGGTCTTGAAGACTTCTACCTGGCTCATCAGCTCCCGGGCCTGGTCCTTCATGGATTGGCTGGCCGAGGTGGTTTCTTCCACGAGCGCGGCATTTTGCTGGGTGGTTTCGTCCATCTGCATGATGGCCTTGTTGACCTGATCGATGCCGCTCGCCTGTTCCTGCGAGGCTGCGGTGATCTCGGCGATGATGTCCGTCACCCGCTTGACGGAGCTGACGATTTCTTCCAGCGTCTTGCCGGATTGATTGACCAGTTCGCTGCCGTCGTTCACGCGCTGGATGGACTCGTTGATCAGCCCCTTGATCTCTTTCGCCGCCGTGGCCGATCGCTGGGCCAGGTTGCGGACTTCGGCCGCGACGACCGCAAACCCGCGGCCGTGCTCCCCTGCCCGCGCCGCTTCGACGGCGGCGTTCAAGGCCAGGAGGTTGGTCTGGAACGCGATTTCATCGATGACCGTGATGATATCGGCGATCTTCTTGCTGCTTTTGTTGATTTCGCCCATCGCTTCCACCGCGCGGACGGTGACGGCTCCGCCCTTATCGGCGATGTCGCGGGCGGTAATCGCCAGTTGATTGGCCTGCTTCGCGTTGTCGGCGTTCTGCTTCACCGTCGAGGTCATCTCTTCCATGGAGGCACTGGTCTCTTCGAGCGATGACGCTTGCTCACTCGTCCGCTGCGAGAGATCTTCGTTGCCTTTGGTAATCTGCTCGGCGCCCGCCGTGACGCTCTCCGCCGCTTCGCGGACGGTGGTGAGCGCCGTGCTGAGCGTGCTCATGGCGCTGTTCAAGCTGACTTTCATCTGCTCGAATTCGCCTTGATAATGGCCGGTCATGGTCTTGGTGAGATCGTTGGCGGCCAACGCCGTCAAGACCGTCTGGGCTTCGTGCAGCGGCGCCACGACTGCGTCGAGCATCTTGTTGACGCCCTGAGAGAGGACTTTGAAGAAGCCGTCGAACTCCTCGGCGTTGATGCGTTCGGACAGCTGCCCGGCAGCCGCGGCGTTGATGAGTTTATCCACTTCGCCCTGGGCTTTCTTTTGATTGGTGATATCGGACCACTCGACGACATTGCCGACGTATTCCCCCCGCTCGTTCATGATGGCGGCAGCGCTCAGATCCAGGGTGAGCGAGCCGACCTTGATTTCCGACCGGTACGGAAGATTCTTCGGGTTGTCGAGCAGCTGGCGCTGATGCGCGGGGTTTTTATGGTAGCCGTCGATGCAGCTGCCGACCACCTTGTCCACGTCGAAATTGGGGAAGACCCGGCGGATTTCTTCGCTCCGCTGGCGCAGGGTTTTGACCGAGGCCTTATTGACGTACACGATGACGTAATTCCTGTCGCACACCATGACGTTGGTGGACGTGTTGTCGAGCGCCGTCTTGATGCGCGCCATTTCGGTGTCCAGCTTGCGCTTCTCCGTCACATCCGCCCATTCGAGCGTGTTGCCCAGGTATTGTCCGTCCTTGCTTACGATGGCGGAGACGTTCAATTCAAGTGTGAGAGGGCCGAGCTGGATATCCGCTTTGTGCGGCAGGTTTTTGGGATCGTCGAGGAGCTGGCGCTGTTTGCTCGGGACCTTGTGGAAACTGTCGATGCAGGTCCCGACGAGTTTGCTCGTGTCGAAGCCAGGAAGTGCCTTGCGGATTTCACCTTCGAGCGATTTCAGCTTCTTGAGCGCCGTGTTGTTCACATAGGTAATGGTGAAGTTCCGGTCGCACATCAGCACATTCGAACTCGCGTCGTCCAGAGAAGTCTTGACGACGAACATCTCCTTCTCCATCCGCCGTTTCTCCGTCACGTCGTCCCATTCAAGGGCATTCCCGAGATATTCACCGGTCTGGGACGTAATTGCGTTGACGGTCAGATTCAGCGTCAGAGGACCCAGTTGAATGTCGCCTTTATAGGGAAGGTTCGCCGGGTTGTCGAGAATGCGGCGCTGTTTGCTCGGATCTTTATGGAATCCGTCGATACACGTGCCGACAATGGTGTCAGCGTTAAAACTCGGGAGCACTTTCTTGATTTCCGCTTCAAGCCCTTTCAGCTTCGACTGAGCGGTCTTATTAATATAGGTGACGACAAGGTTGCGGTCGCACATCAGCACGTTCGTCTGTGAATTGTCGAGCGCGGTCATGCAGAGGGTTCCCATGTCCGGGCCGGCCGCGGCGCCTTTCTTTTTACCCTTGCTCATTGTCGTTCCTCCTTGTGTGTAGTGCGCCCGCTGTGCTCCGGCGAGCATGATCGTTTTAATGGCGCCATAGGCATCCGTCCAGGCTTGTTTGACGGCGGGGGTCCAGGCATCTCCGGCAAATTCTCCGAGCACCGCGAGCAGGTTCTCGCCCACCGCGTCGTAATGGGCCGGCTGGGTTCCGTACGCGACGTGCCGGGCTCCAAGCTGCTGAAGTGCCGCGGTCAGCTTGTCGGGGTGGCGAAGGTTCTGGATGACGAGGACCAATGACGCCAGGAGCTTTTTCTTCTGTTCCTTCATGGACGCATTCTTGAACATCGGCTTGACCGAGGGATATTTCTTGAACAGCCGCTCGTAGAAGCGGTTGACCAAGGCCTCCGCTTTCGGCGCCACCAGATTAAAACTCGATTCGAGTAGTTCTACGTTCAGTCCCATGCGTGATACTCCTTTACGTCAAGATCGTATTAGGCCGCGGCGGCGGCGCTGTCTTGCAGATCGCTGTCCGACAGGAGCCGGTCCATATCCAGCAAGGCGACCAGTTTGTCCCCGGATTTCCCGATGCCGTTCAAAAAACTCACGTCCACTTTGGCGCCGAACTGCGGAGCCGGCTGAATATCCTTCTTGTCGATGTTGAGGACATCGGAGACGGCGTCGACCACGAGTCCCATGATTTTCTCGCGGACGACCACCACGACGATCACGGTGAACATGGTGTACTCGATCGTCGGCATCCCGAATTTGGTGCGGAGTTCCACGATCGGCACGATGGTGCCGCGAAGATTCAGCACCCCCTTGATATGGGGAGGGGTATTGGGAATGCGGGTGACGGCCGTGTACCCTTTGATTTCCTGGACGCGAAGGATATCGACGCCGTAGAGCTCCTCTCCGAGTTGGAACGTCAGGAACTGGCTGCCGTCCGTCGTCAGCCCGATCTGCTGGTTGATCTCTTTTGCGCCCGCTTCCATTGCTGCGGCCATAGCACCCTCCTCAATCAATCACGGTCAGTCCTGCGATGGTCTGTCGAGTAATCGGGCTGTCTCCAAAAGTACACGTCTCCCCGCGAGCGGTGAGCGATGCTCTATCGGACTGCGCCTCGAAGACTTGAGGGCGCCATCCGTCTTCGTTCCGTTCGCCTAGGCCGCCAGCGCGGTTCCTCGTCGCGCAATATCGAGCAGCCCTCGCACATCCAGGATGAATCCCACGGTCCCGTCTCCCAGGATGGTGGCCCCGGCGACGCCGTCGACCTTGCGGAAATTCTGTTCCATGCTCTTGATGACGACCTGCTGCTGGCCCAGGATTTCATCCACCATGACGGCCACCCGCTCCCCTTCCGTTTCGAGAATCAGGAGAATCGCTTTGGTGGGTTCCGTATGTTCGGGGTTCAGGGAGAAGACGTCATACATGCGGATCATGGGCAAGTAGGTCCCGCGCACGTTCACCAGCTCGCCCTTCCCGACCAGGGTCTTGACGCAGTCCGGCTTGGGCTGGATGGATTCGAGGATGGACAGGAGCGGGACGATGTAGGTGTCCTGGCCGACCCGCACGGTCATGCCTTCGATAATGGCCAGGGTGAGCGGCAGCTTCAAGGTAAAGGTCGTGCCCTTTCCCGCCGCCGTTTTGATGCTGACGGTTCCGCCGAGCGCTTCGATGTTCTTTTTCACCACGTCCATGCCGACGCCGCGTCCGGACACATCGGTGACTTTGTCGGCGGTGGAGAAGCCGGGCCTGAAAATCAACGGCCAGATCTGGTCGTCGGAGAGCTTTTCCGTGTCCGGAATCAGTCCCTGTGAAACGGCTTTGGCCAGGATCTTGTCGCGGTTGAGGCCGCGCCCGTCGTCTTCGACCGTGATGCAGATGCTTCCGCCTTCGTGAAAGGCGTTGAGACGGATGGTGCCCTGCTCGCTCTTGCCGTTCGCGAGGCGTTCGTCAGGGCCTTCCAGCCCGTGGTCGGCCGAGTTGCGGACCAGATGCGTCAGCGGGTCGCCGATCGATTCGATGACGGTCTTGTCGAGTTCCGTTTCCTCGCCGGATAAAATGAGCTGAATCTTCTTGCCGGCCTTGCCGGACAGATCTCTGACCAACCGGGGAAAACGGCTGAAGGCCGTCCCGATGGGCAACATGCGGATGCCCATGACCCGTTCCTGGATTTCACGGGTATTGCGCTCCAGCTGGGCCATGCGTTCGAGCAAGACGGGGAGCTGCGCCATCTCGAAACGGGATCCGAGGTCGCTCAGCATCGATTGGGTGATGACGAGTTCTCCGACGAGATTGATCAGCTTGTCGATTTTGCCGGTATCGACGCGGATGGAGGCCGCGTCGCCGGACTTCTTCGCCTGGGACGCCGTTTCCTGCTGCTTTTGCAGAGCCTGAGAAATCTGCTGCGGGGTTGCCGCGTTCTGCTCCACGAGAATGTCGCCCAGGCGTTTCTGAGTCGAGAGGGCTCTGTGCAACACTTCCGGAGTCACGACGCCGCTCTCGACGAGGATTTCTCCCAGAGGTTGTTGTCCGGTGGGCTGAGCCGGCGGGGCGGACAGTACCGGAGCCGACGCGACGGACGGCGCGACCGGCTCGGTGCAGGGTTCGATGGCCAGGTGACTTTCATCGCGGACGAAGTCGAAGACGCCTTCAACGACGGCTTTTTCCTTGAGGGTGGTCAATTCGATGACCCAGCTGAGATAGCAGACTTCCGGATCCAGCATGCTCATCGGCGGCATGTGGCTGGTATCCAGGGTGCGGGACACGACGGTTCCGAGGTCCTCAAGCTCGCCGAGCATGCGGGCGGGATCCAGGCCGCGCTGGAAGAGCCATCCCGGCGGCGTCCAACTGATCCGGAATCGATTCAGGGCCGGACTTGCCGGTGCTGTCGCCCGTACAGGGGCCGTACGTGAGTCGTTTGGCGCCGGCGGTTGTCCGCCGGCCGACGAGGCGAGTTCCTGTTCCAATCCTTGCAGGGTCTCGGGATCCGGGGCCGGCCCTCCTCGCGCGGCTTCGATGAGCTGTTTCAAGCAATCGGTGGATCTCAGGAGGATATCCGTAATGGGGACAGTCACGGGCAGTTCGCTGTTGCGGAGCTTGTCCAGCAGCGTCTCCATCTTATGAGTGAACTGTCCGACGGCGGCGAATCCGAACATGCCGCTGTTGCCCTTGATCGAGTGGGCCGCGCGGAAGATGCGATTCAACAGGTCGAGGTCCTGCGGGCGCTGCTCCAGCTGGAGCAGCCCGTCTTCGATGGTCGACAGGTGTTCGGCGGATTCCTCGAAAAAGGATTCTTGAAACTGGGAGAGATCGGTGCTCATAGCTCGCTCCATGGACCTGAATCGTCAGACGTCATGCGTGTATCGTCACACGTGGATGCGCGATCCGTCTCTTCACGACTGACGGATGACGAGTGACGCCATCATCCGGGCAGAACCTTTTGGATGACTTTCAGCATTTGCTCCGGGTTGAACGGTTTCACGATCCACCCTGTCGCCCCGGCGGCTTGTCCGGCTTTTTTCTTATCGTCGGCCGATTCCGTGGTCAGCATGAGAATCGGCGTGAATTTGAACGCCGCCATCTTTCTGATTTCCGCAATCAGCGTGATGCCGTCCATTTCAGGCATATTCAGATCGGTGACGACGAGCGCCGGTTTGGCGCCGGCATTCAGTTTCCCGACGGCTTCTTTGCCGTTCCCTGCTTCGACCACGTCGTACCCGGCATTCTTGAGGGTGTACGCCACCATCTGGCGCATGGTTGATGAATCGTCGACGACCAGGACTGTCTTTCCCATTACGTCCTCCGCATCAAGTGGTTCAGTAATCTATCGGCAGATCGTCAGTGCTCCTAAAACAACGTCACGGCATCCGGATCTTCCTTGGGCGCATTGGAAAGCGCCTGCCCTGTCGCCGACGCAAGGACATGCCGCTCGTCGTGCATGGTGTAACTACGCTGGATTTGATGCAGGAGCTGTTGGGTGCCGTTGAAGGCGGTCGGCTTGAGGCCGGTGTGAAGGGCCTGCAGATCGCGCCCGAGGGCCTCCAGCGGTTCGATCACATGTTCGAGCTTTTGCCTGGTCATGTCCTGGAATTGCAGGGCCATGACGATGCCGCCGATGTCGGCCGCCAGGCGCTCCGCGTGCGACTGGGAATCCCCGACGCTTGTCCGAAGCTGGTTGTTCTTCTCGGTCAATGAGCGGGTCATGTGATCCAGCTTGTTTTTTGATGCGAGGGTTTTGGTCAGGTCGATGGAAGCCAGACCTTCGATTTCATGCATGGCCTGCTGGCTTTCCCGCTGAACATCCGCGACCAATTTCTTGATATTGATCGCCGCCTGTCCCGAACGGTTCGCCAGTTTCGTGACTTCGTCGGCCACGACCGCGAAGCCTCTGCCGTGTTCGCCTGCGCGAGCCGCCTCGATGGCGGCGTTCAATGCAAGCAATCGAGTCTGGTCGGCGATGAACGTGATCTCCCCGAGAATGCCGCTGATGGCCTTGGTGCTATGGTCCATTTTGTCCATCGTGTTGGACACGCTCATGGCGATCGAGGCGGACATCGCCACGTCGGCGACAAATTGATCCAGCATATGGGCGGTTTCCGCGACGACGTCGTCTTCTCCGGCTCCTCCGTCTGAAAAGAGAGCGGCGGCTTCACTCGCCTGCGTCTTGGCGCGATGGGCGATATCCTGGAAGCGCTGGCCCAAATCCATGATGGCCTGTTCGGTTTGGGCGATGACGCCGCGCAACTGCCCGTTCAAGACCGGGACGAGCGGACCGAGGGTTGCGCAGACGGCGGCTTCGGGTTGGGTACGGGCGTCGGCCTGTCGCACGGCTTCGCCGGCGCCCTGGTGCGCCATCCGTCGCCGGCAATACCGGGCCGCGCCCAGCGCTCCGCACAGGATTCCGGACGTGACATAGAGGGCTTCACTCCACATTATGCTGTCACCACGCGCGTTGCTGGATTCCATCCCAATTGGGCAAGGCGGGCGGCGACAGCCGCCGGCACATGAGCGAGATGAACGGACTCTGAACGGCAGGCCGCGATGAGGAGTTGGAGGGCCGATATATCCAGAGTTCCGGTTTGTCCAAGATCAATCGTGACGGGTTGCCCGATATCAAGGGCCGCTTGCAGCTGCGCTTTGAACTCGGCGATCTCGAAAATAGTGATGTCTCCCGTCGGCGTACAGATGGTTGAATCAGTCACGACACCTCCGTGTCTGCGGGCAATGGCTTGGACCGGCTTCCGAAACTGTTCGTGCCTCCGTTATCGGTCGGAAGAGCCCGAACATGAGCGGCATCAGGAAAATTCTGATGGGACACTCAGGCAAGAGGCCGGTCAGGGCGTCAGCCCTGTGGAAGAGGTGTCCCGAAACGACGGAGCCGCAGGGGGCCCGATGGTCTCGTCCGCGGCGGCGGCGGGCGCGTCTTCCTGCTGTTCCGGGCGCGGCGGCGCATGTTCAAGGATCACGACTTCGACTCGGCGGTTTTTGGCCCGTTGCTCGGGAGTCAGATTCTCGGTTAACGGGCGGGAATCGGCATAGCCCAGAGCCGCGAGGTGTTCAGCCGGAACGGCGTAGAGTTCCGAGAGGACCCGGACGACGATGACCGCGCGGGTGGCGGAAAGTTCCCAATTCGAAGGGAAGAGCGTGGTTCGAATCGGAACATTATCGGTATGGCCCTCGACGCGGATATGCCGGTTCAATTCGATCATGGCTTGCGACAGGCCCTGAAGAAACGGCAACGCGTCCGGCCGGACGGCCGCTTCTCCGCTGTTAAACAGAACTTGATCCGGAATGGTAATGACGATATCACCGTTCAGTTTTTCCTGCAGATGCATGAAATCGAACTGGGAGTTCGCTTTCATGTTCTTGACCAGCTCGCGCATCTTTCTGATCGCGACTTCTTTGTTGCCGGGAAGATTCTGCGTCATCAAGGTGGGCCGCTGCTGCCCCAGGGTGAACGCCATGGACGAGGCCGGCGGCGTCGAGATGGGATGCAACGCCGCCTTGATCGAGTCGCTGACGGTGCGGTACTTCCCTTCATTGACCGACGACACGGAGTACATCACGACAAAAAAGGCGAACAGCAGCGTGATGAAGTCGGCGTACGAGACCAGCCAGCGTTCATGGTTCTCATGCTCTTCGTGTTTCTTTTTTGACATGTCGTCCTGCGCGGCCGTCTCGCGGGTGCCGCGTTATTTCTTCGCTTCTTTCGAGCGCTCAGCGTGCGGCAGGAAGCTCTCCAGCTTTTCCTGAAGCAGTCGGGGATTCTCGCCCTGCGCCAGGCCGACCAGGCCCATGATGATGATGTGGCGCGCCCCGGACTCTTCCTTCAGTTTCATCTTGATTTTGTTGGCAAAGGGCAGAAAGAACAGATTTGCGGCGCCGACTCCGTAGACGGTCGCGACGAACGCGACGGCGATGCCTCCGCCGAGCTTGGACGGATCGGCCAGATTTTCCATGACGTGAATCAAGCCCAACACGGCTCCGAGAATGCCGACCGTCGGGGCATAGCCGCCGGCGGCTTCCCAGACTTTGGCGGCCTGCACTTCGGTCTCTTCATGGTGCTCCACTTCGATCTCAAGAATCTCATGCACGGCTTTGGGATCGGTGCCGTCGACGATGAGCTGCACGCCTTTTTTAAAGAACGGGTCTTTGATCTCTTTGAGCTTGCCTTCCAGCGCCAGCAGACCCTGCTTCCGCGATACCGTGGCCAGATCCAGGATGAGCTTGATGGTCCCCTTCGTATCGATATGCGTTCCCCCGAATACCATTCCGAGAGACGCGACGGCCTTGATGACGACGCCAAGGGTGTTCTGAACACAGCAGGCGCCGATCGTGCCGCCCATCACGATGATGAAGGCGGTGAGCTGCATAATGGAGCTGAGATGGCCGCCTTCCAGCGCCTGCCCGCCGATGATCGATCCGATGGCAAGCACGATTCCGATGAGTGTCGCAATATCCACGTCTTCAACCGTCCTTCTACAACTGTCATCTCGATGCCGGTCGTTCGGCGCCGGTTCAGTACTACTTTCGAACTATTGTGCCGCAAACTGCGCCTCTGGTACGGTGGTTCCACCGTACAGGAGGACGCAGGACATGGATTCCTCGGACAGTTTGATGCTCGAAGCCAAGCAAGCCATTCTGGAAGAACAACACCGCCGGTTTCAGGCGCTCCAGCAGGAGGGTAAATGGGTCGAGGCGATGCAACAGTTCCAGGCCACGATGCATTGTGCCTCGGATCTGCTGACGGACTCCCTGCATTTGCTCGAACGCGTTCTCGAGACGCATCAGCCGCCGCCTTCGAACAATCCCCCGAGCCCTCCTCAGGTTTAGTTCGTCATCGCCTCCATGGCCGCCTGCTCGTTCGGCAGCAGCAGCCGGTTCAGATCCAGCACGATCAGCAGCCGGTTGTCGATCCGTCCGACTCCCTGAGTGAATTCTGCCCCGGCGGTACTGCCGACCGACGGCGGCGGCTCGATCATCACTTTCGGAAGCCGCAGGACTTCCACGACTTCATCCACGATCAGCCCCACCATCCGCTGGCGGACCAGCACCACCATGATGCGCGAGTCATCCGTCCGGTCGACGGTTGAGAGTCCGAAGCGCCGCCGGAGATCCAGCACCGGGATAATCCGGCCGCGCAGGTTGATCACGCCCTCGACGAAGTACGGCGCTTTCGGCACGCGCGTCACTTCCACCATCCGGTTGATCTCCTGGACACTCAGGACATCCAGGGCAAACTCTTCGTGCGCGATCCGGCAGGTGACGAATTGGACGAGATCGTCCCCGCCCTTGCCTGTGCCGCTGGGCCCGGCCCCCTGTTGAACCTGGCCCGGAAGCTTTTCTTCAACAATCATCGAGCCCTCCTCTTCCTGGTCCAGCCTAGAGCTTGAAGGAACCCACGATGCCCTGGAGTTCGGTGGCCAGCTGGCTCAGGTCATGACTGGCTTTGGCCGACTCATTGGCGCCGGAGGCCGATTCTTTGGTGACCTTGGCGACATTTTCGATGTCGTTGGCGATCTGTTGCGTCGCCACCGACTGTTCTTCTGAAGCCACGGCGATTTGCCGGATCATGTCGGCGCTCTCGGAGACCATCTCGACGATGCGCGATAAGGCCTCCCCGGTTTTATTGACCAGATCGACGCCGCTGGTGACCTTGACGGTTCCCTGTTGCATCGACTCGACGGCGCCACGGGTATCCTGTTGGATCTGCCGGATCATGTCGCCGATTTCTTTCGTCGCTTTGGTGGTCCGTTCCGCCAGCTTCCGGACTTCGTCGGCGACGACCGCGAATCCGCGTCCCTGCTCGCCGGCTCTGGCCGCTTCGATGGCGGCGTTCAAGGCCAATAAGTTCGTCTGGTCGGCGATGTCTTCGATGACCCGGACGATTTCGCCGATCTGATCGGACGACTTGCCGAGTTCCGCGATGATCGTCGCCGAGCTGGAGACGGCGTCCGACAGCTGCTGCATGCCCGAGATAGTGTCGGAGACCACCGACCCGCCGTCCTTGGCGGTCTTGACGGTCTCCTGCGCGAGCGTCGCGGCTTTGCCGGAGTTCTGGGCCACCTGGCTCACCGTCGCATTCATTTCTTCAACCGCAGCGGCCGTCTGAGACGCCCGTGAGGTGAGGGTGTCGGTGCCTTTGGAGATTTCTTCGGCCGTCGCCGACAATTCCACCGAAGCCGAGGCGACTTTATCGGTGACATGCGCGACCTTGCCGATCATGCCTTGCAGCTTTTCAATAAACTGGTTGAAGTAGCCGCCGAGGGTGGCGATTTCATCTGTGCCGTGCATCGGCACACGCTTGGTCAAGTCGCCTTCTCCCTGCGCAATATCTTTAGAAATGGCTGCCATTTCATGGATCGGTTTCAGCACGAGGGTACGGAGGAGAGCATATGTGAGCCCTACGATAAGAAAGACCATTCCCGCCATTAGGCCAACGGTCTGCATCAAGGTCTTATCGGAGTTCTCCTTGGCAATAGTCATTCGGCTATTGATGATCAGCGCACCGAGGGTGTCTCCCACCTGCTTATCGGAGTGGCAGGAGATACAGGCCACAGATGTGGCCTTATCGGGGACGGCCCGGCGAAATGTCAGGGCGCCACCCATGTCTTCGCGGCGGGAATAGCTGTCGGCTCCTGCAGCGAAAGCCTTGAGCGCCTCTGTTTCAAAGCCATCTTTGGGAAGATTGGCCGAATTCAGGGGGGTCTGAGATACATAACGGAAATTCATTGTCCCGTTCTTCATCAGTTCTTCGCCGATTTCTCGCGCGGCTGTGGCGGGAAAGGGAATGGCATCCGGATTGGTGGCGTGGTCCTTGGCCGTGACAATTTCGTTGCCGGCTTTGCTTTTTTTGATCTTGCCCACGTAGTTGGAAGCGATATAGGCCCTAGATGTCTGTACCACCGCCTCAATTTGCTTCAGGCGCTGAGTCAACAATTCATCAAGATTGGCATCAGCCCGTTCGCTGAGAATGAAATATCCCCCCGCCATGACGACAATTGCGACAAGGCTGATGGCTATGGCGAATTTCGGTCCGATATTCATACTCTTCAGTAACGCGTTCATAGATCCTCCTACGGCTCCCTTGTGAGTAATATGATTGTATGCCCTGTCGCTGGTTCTTTCTGTCCCTACACCATGTTCAATATCTCTCCGACAATGTGGGGCAACGGCACCACTTTGTCGGCATACCCCGCCTCGACCACTGCTTTCGGCATGCCATAGACGATGCAGGTCTTTTCATCCTGCACGATCGTGCGCCCCTTGGATGCCTTCATCGCTTTCATACCTTCCAGCCCGTCATGCCCCATGCCCGTGAGGATGACGCCGATGCCGCGTTCTCCGTAGAGGGCCGCGACGGACTCCAGCATGATGTCGGCGGCCGGGGCATGGAGGTGTTTTTCGTAATTCGGGCTGAGCGACACCACATTCGACATGATGGACTTTTTCTTGACGCGGAACTGGAGTCCTCCCGGCGCGATGAGCACCCGGCCGGCGAGGATTTCATCGCCATCGACGGCTTCTTTGACCTCCAGAGGGCAGATCTGATTCATGCGGTCGGCAAACGGTTTCGTAAAGGTTTTCGGCATGTGCTGGACAATGACCACGCCGGCGGGAAAGTCCGCCGGAAGCATCGGAAGCACTTCCATGAGCGCCTGGGGACCGCCGGTCGAACACCCGATTGCGATGATCCGATTGCCGCGTGTCACGCTGACGGAATGCGCCGACAAGGCGCCGGCGGCCGGCTTCGCAAGAGGGGCCAGGGGCTTGCCGGCGCTCCGTTTCGACAATTTTCCGGTCGCCTGGCTGGCTCCCACGATCTTGGCGACCAGTTCGCGCTCGATCTCGACGATATTCGTCGCGACCCCGTCCAGCTGCTTCGGGATAAAGTCGATGGCTCCATACTCAAGGGCTTTGAGCGTATCCGATGCCCCTTCTGTTGTGAGTGAACTGACCATCACGATCGGGACCGGGCATTCGGCCATGATGCGTCTGACCGCTTCGATGCCATTCACGCCGGGCATTTCGACGTCCATCGTCACGACGTCCGGCTTCAAGGCTTTGACCTGTTGAATGGCTTCCTCGCCGTTTCTGGCGAGACCCGCGATGGCGATGCGGGCATCGCTGGTCAGCATCGCGGAAAGACTCTTCCGCATAAAGGTTGAGTCATCGACAATCAGCACTTGGATTGTTGGGGCCATAACCGGTTTCGTCCCTGTCCGTGTCACACCGCGCCGATGTCGGCGCGGGCTAGATGATGTAGCGCATCACTTTGCTGGCGAATTCTTTCGGATCGAACTTGGTGACATAATCCGTTGCGCCGACCTGCGTTCCTTTGTCCTGATTGCAGCTGCCCGTCAGCGAGGAGTGCAGCACGACGGGCAGATGGGCCAGTCTCGGATCGGACCGGATATGCTTCGTCAGGGTGAAGCCATCCATGTCGGGCATCTCGATGTCGCTGAGCACCAGTTGAATGCGGTTGACTTGCGGCAATCCCTGCTTTGCGGAGTCCTCCGACAGTTCCGTCAGATAGTCCCAGGCTTCTTTACCGGTGGTGGTTTGGACGTACGTGATGCCTAATTTTTCCAGCGCCTTGCGGATTTGTGTTCTGGCGACGGACGAATCGTCGGCAAAGAGGACGCATTTGGTCTTCAACTCAGGGCGCTCCGACAGGCCGGCGTAGACTTCCTCGTCCGGGCGCGGGCAGATATCGCTCAAGACTTTCTCGACGTCGAGGATCAACACCATGCGGCTGTCGTCGAGCATCGTGACGGCGGTCACGGCGCCTTTGTTGTTTTCGCGCACCAGCGCGGGCGGCGTCTTGATCTTGGACCAGGAGGTTCTGATGATGCGATCGACCGCGGCCACATGGAACGCCTGCAAACTGGCGTTGTACTCTGTAATGATCAAGATGCCGTTTTCTTTGCACTCGGGTTTCGTGAGATCGACCTCCTGCTCGCCGAGTCCGAGCGTTCGTCTCAGCGCGATGACGGGCACCATCGTGCCCCGGATGTTCGCCATGCCCAGCACGCGGCCGTCTGCTTCCGGGACTCTGGTCAGCGGCGGCAGTTTCATGACCTCCCGGACTTTGAAGACATTGATGCCGAAGACTTCGCCCGTGCCAAGGTGGAACAGGAGCAGTTCCATCTGATTGGCCCCTGCCAGTCTGGTGCGCGCATCGATTTCATTGATCAGCGTAGACATCTGCCAGCTCCTTTACGACGCATGTGCTCGTGTGCCTAGGCCACCATTGCGGAGGCGTGCCAGGCCTGGGCGTTTTCCACGAGCTCCGAAATATCGAGAATCAAGACCACTTTTCCTTCGCCGGTAATCGTGGCGCCGGAAATGCCTTTGATGCTGTCCAAGTAGTCCCAAATTGATTTGATCACGACTTCTTCCTGTGAGCGGAGTTCATCGACCACTACTCCGATGCGCCGGTCGCCGAGCGCGGCGACGACGACGTAGAAGCGATCCCGTTCCGTGTCGGTCGGAATTTCGAACTCTTTGGCCAGGCGGAGCAGGGGCAGCACCCGGTCCCGGAGATGCAGGACCTCCCGTCCGTTGATCGTCTTGATTTCCGACTTGGAAATGCGCACCGCTTCGATGACGGAACTTAAGGGAATGGCAAAGGTCGCCCGCTCCACTTCGACCATGAGCGCCTGAATGATCGCGATGGTCAACGGCAGCTTGATCGTGATGAGACTCCCTTTGCCCTCTTCCGATTCGATTTCGACCGTCCCGTTCATTTT
Source organism: uncultured Nitrospira sp. (assembly GCA_964412445.1). GTDB lineage: Bacteria > Nitrospirota > Nitrospiria > Nitrospirales > Nitrospiraceae > Nitrospira_D. The sequence continues at coordinate 11,197 of CAYPOR010000030.1, read as the reverse complement.
GCGAATGTTGGTGCGGACGACGTCCATGCCGACGCCCCGGCCGGAGACATCCGTGACTTTCTCCGCCGTGCTGAAGCCGGGCAGAAAGATGAGGTTGACCACTTCGCGCGGTTCCATGCCGGCGAGTTCGGCTTCGCTGATCAGTCCCTTCTGCAAGGCTTTGGCTTTGATCTTGTTGAGCGCGATCCCTTTGCCGTCGTCCTGAATCCTGATGACGATGCTGTTTCCTTCCTGGCTGGCGGCGATGCGAAGGAGCCCTTCACTGGGCTTTCTGGCCGCGTGCCGCTCCGTCGGCATTTCGATGCCGTGATCGATGGCATTGCGGACCAGGTGCACGAGCGGATCTCCGATCTCATCGGCGACCGATTTGTCGAGTTCCGTTTCTTCTCCGTGCGTTTCCAGCCTGACCTGCTTGCCGAGCTTGGAGGACAGATCGCGGACCATGCGCGGCAGCTTGGCCATGACTTTTTTGATCGGCAGCATGCGGGTCTTCATGACGGCCAGTTGTAAATCGGTCGTGACCAGATTCAGCTGGGTCAGCGTTTCGCTCAGTGCCCGGACTTGCGGATCGGTTTCATGCGTTTGTTCGAGCGCGCCGCCGATCTTAATCAGTCGATTCCTGCCGAGGACCAGTTCTCCGACCAGGTTCATGACCGAGTCGAGGCGTCTCGTTTCCACGCGGATGGTGGCGTCTTCTTCCCCTTTCGGCTGTTTCTCCTGCTTCTGCAGCGCTTGATCCAGCGCTTTTTCAGAGATGGCTTTGGCCTGAATCAGCAGTTCTCCGAGCGGTTGTTTGGGGTCCGGCTGTTTGGATTGCTCCGTCAGCGCGTCGAAGACTTGCTCCTTGGTGGCCAGTCCCTCCTTGACGAGAATTTCTCCCAATTGAGGCGGGCGAGTCACGGCCTCCTGAACGGGGTCCGGCGTCTGAGCCGCCGGCGCCGGTATGGGCGGGGGCGGCGGCACGGATGCCGCCGGTGTCGCCGTGGCGAAGGTGCCCGCGAGAATGTCGTCGAGCTTTTGCGACATGGACTCGACGGGAATCTTGATGTCCGTGCCGGTCGTTCGGATTTCGGTCATGATCAGCTTGACGGTATCGACGGTTTCAAGAATGACGGTGATGATTTCCGGCACGACCGCCATTTCACCCTGGCGCAGTTTGTTGAGGATGCTTTCGGCGCGATGGGTGATATCGACGAGATGGTTGAAGCCGAGAAACCCCGCCGACCCCTTCATGCTGTGCATCGCGCGGAAGATCTCATTGAGGAGGTCTTTATTGTCCGGCTGGGTTTCCAGCTCGACGAACTTCTGATCGAGTCCGTCGATCATTTCCGTCGTTTCCGTCAGAAAGTCGTTGAGTATTTCCTGCGTTTCATCGTCCATGGCGCCCTCCGATGTGAACGGCCGTGATGCGTGACCTGCCCGCTCGATGTGTGGCTGCGGGGCGTCTCCCGCCTCCGCCCGTCAGCCGTCACGGCTCACGCGCAAACGTCTTAGTTGAATCCGAACTGCTTCAAAATCTCGTCGGCGACATCCTGGTTCATCGACGTATTCTTCGAGGCTTCCAGCTGTTTCAACATTTCCGATGCCTTCCCGGCCTCTTCTTTGCCCGCGCCTTTGGTATAGGGACCGAAGACAACCACCAATTCGAGCAGTTTGTGCTCTACTTCTTCTACGATGGTGACCAGTTTGTTGACCCGTTGTGCCACCAGATCCTGGAATGACAAGGCGGTGATGATATCGATGAGCGGCTTGTCGTCATTCTTCAGCCCGGCGCGGATCGTGGCCAGCGCGGCAGCCTCATCGCCCGTCAGATGCTGAGCGAGGGCGTCCATTTGCGCGAAGACGCGCCTGCGGTTGTCCTCGACCGTTTCCACCAGCTGCATGACCTTATGCGTGCCTTCTTCCGTCAGTTTCCGCAGGTCCCGTAAATGCGCGGTCGCATCCGGCAGTTGCTCTGTGGTGGCGCTCATCGGGGCGCTGAATTGCGAGATGGTTTTGATGGTTTTGTCGATGAAGCGGGTTAACTCCCCCAGCTTCTCATAGAGCGCTGTTTCGGCATTATCCGCGTCAATGTCGTCGTCCAGGCTCTTCGAGGGAGGGCCGGGATTCACGTTCGCTCGTGAAATCATGAGTCGGATCCTTCCTATTTATTGAAGATTTTGTTGATCTTCTCCTGCATGGTTTCGGCGGTGAACGGCTTCACGACGTAGTTGTTGACGCCTGCCTGAATGGCTTCGATGAGATTTTCTTTTTGCGCTTCCGCGGTCACCATGAGTACGGGGATATGCTTCAGTTTCTCGTCGGCTCGGATGGCGCGGAGCATGTCAATGCCCGGCATCACAGGCATGTTCCAGTCGGACACAACAAACCCGTAGCTGTCCGCCCGGAGCTTCTGCAACGCCTCCTGGCCGTTCTCGGCTTCTTCCAGGTTGGAAAAGCCGAGCTGTTTGAGAATGTTCTTTACGATGCGGCGCATGGTCGACATGTCGTCGACGACGAGAATTTTCATGGTGAGATCAGCTGGCATGGATCCTCCTCTGGTGTCTTACAGTTTCTGGTACACGACCGAGCGGCCGACGTGTTGCGAGCGAAAGACCTCGCTCATCTTGGTCAGTGACTCCGAAAAGCCGATCACGAGATATCCGTGCGGCTTCAGGGCTCCCGCCAGGTCGGCCACAATCTGATGTTTGGCCTTGTCGTCGAAATAGATCAGGCAATTCCGGCAGAAAATGACATCGATGCCGCGCACCAGTTTCAGGCGCGGGCGGTCATACAGGTTCAGATTCATAAACTTCACACGGTTCTTGATCGTCGAGGATAGGGCGAAATTGTCGCCGTGCGCGTTAAAATGTCTGCTCTTAAGGTGCGGCGGCACATGGCGCAGGGCATGCGCGGTATAGACGCCGGCTTTGGCCAGCTTGAGAATCGGTTCGCTGATATCGGTTCCGAGAATCTCGATCGTCCAGTTCGCCAGGGGCGCATAGTCGGACAGCATGAGCGCCAGGGTGTAGGGCTCATCGCCCGAGGAGCAGGCCGCGCTCCAGATGCGAAGCTGCCGGGAGGCTTTGTTGGCGTCCATGACTGCCGGGATAATCGTCTTGATGAATGAATCCAGTTGCGGTTGATCCCGGTAAAAATACGTCTCATTTGTCGTAATGAGACCGTATAAGGAGACAAGCTCGCGATCCCGGTAGGTGTCGAATCGCAGATAGTTGAGATAGTCCGTATAGGTGGCGAGCTTATGTTCTTTCAGCCGGGGTGCGAGACGGCTCTCAAGGAGGTATTTCTGATTGTCTTGAAAGGTAATGCCGGTCGACTCGTAGATGAAGTCCCTGAACAGCTTGAACGTGTCCGCGTCCATGCCGCGCGTACCGTGTTCCGTTTCCGCTTTAGTGACGGGACTGCCCATTGTCTCTCCCCATCGGCGCGCGTATGCGCTGCGGCAAAGGCGTCATCACGTGCGTGAGACAGACCTCGGCCGTCGGTGATCTATTCGAGTCATCCGGCAGGCGGCGCCGCGCGCTACGCGGCTTGAGACCGACTGTGCATCCAGTCATGGATGTCGCGTCGCAGAAAGCGCCAGTGCTTTCCGATCTTCGAGGCCGGCAATTCGCCGACACGCGCGAGTTTATAGACGGTGGATTTGGGGACGCGCAGAAACCGCGCCACTTCCTGAACCGTCAAGATCTCGCCATCCGTTGTGTTTGCCTGTGTCACGATTGATGCGGTCATCGGATTATTCATAGTGAGTGGGTTATCGGTGTGTCGAATACAAAACTTGAATCTGCGCTGAGGCTCGATGGTGCAAGGCTGTTCCCAGTCGCGCATGCTGGCGGAGAGGCGCGCGGCGCGGGCGATATCTGATACGGTGCCGAGGCGCTTAGGTTTGATCCGCAACCGACCGATGAAGCACACGGTATCCATCGCCAACCATCAGGAACCGCACTAAATGGCAACGATCATTTCGATTGCGTCGGGGAAAGGCGGAGTCGGTAAAAGTGTGGTCTCTGCGAATCTTGCGCTGCTCCTGGCGAAGCGCGGGAGACGGGTGATCCTGGCGGATCTGGACGTCGGCGGCGCGGATAGCCATATCCTCTTCGGATTATTGAACCCCCCGCTGACCTTGACCGACTTTCTCAATCGTCGCGTGCCGCAGTTGGCGGATGTCGCCCAACCGCTGTCGGTGCACACTAACCTGCGCATCATTCCGGGAACCGGTGACACCTTGGCGACGGCCAACATGCCGTATTCCAAGAAAAAACGTTTGATTAAGAATTTCCAGGATTTGGAAACGGATATTATTGTCGCCGATATCGGGGCCGGCACCAGTTACCATGCGCTCGATTTCTTTTTAATGGCCGATCATCATGTCGCGGTGGCGACGCCGGACCCAACGTCCGTTCTGGATCTGTATCGTTTCATCAAACTTGCAGCCATTCGACGGGTCTTGTCCTCGTTTCTGGCTCGCGATGCCATGGCCGAGGCCTTGTCCGATCGTGATTTCAGCAGCGTTGAAGAGGTGCTGGATGTCGCCGGGAAAACCGATGAAGCGGGCCGCGGGATCGCCGAGTCGACGTTGCGGACGTTTCAGCCCGCGTTAATTCTGAATCGTATCGCCGGCCGTTCGCGCGTCAATGTCTTACAGCTCCGCAAATTGCTCAAAGAATATGTCGGCGGCGATCTTCAGTTGCTTGGGGAAATTCCGGACGACCCGGCTATGGAGCGGGCCGTGCGCAGCTATCTTCCGGTCACGGAACGGGAGCCCGCTGCCCCGGCGTCGGTGGCCCTCGCGCATATTGCCGATGCGCTTCTTCAGGTGATCGAGGTAACGCACGCCGCGGCGTAGGCCTCCCCGTCCCGCTCTCATGCGCATCATGCATGCGCCGGACGCGTGTGAGCGCTAGGCGTTGTGCTGACGTCGGGCTCTGAGGCGTTCAGCCTGAGTCTGGATGATGTGCCGGATGATGTGCTCGTGATGGTCGGGCGTCAGATCGACGTACTGAGTGGCAATCAAATGACCCGGAGTTCCGGAGAGAGGCGATGTGCGGATAACTTTCGCCGTCGTGTGAACGGGGGTAAACGGAGGCAGGATCATTTTCAACGACAGGAGATCTGCCTCCTGGAACGCGCGCGGCGAGATGAAGCTGATCCCTCCCCCGCTGATATTGACTTCCGTCAGACGGGCGATTGAGATGCTGTCCGGCTGAATGTGCGCCATTCCCCGAAGCAGGACTTCCATCAGCCAATCGACCTTCATGATCCAGGGCAGTAACGGCGAGGACGCCAGGGCGTCCCCGGATCGTGCCAGCAGATCAGCCGTAGGTTTGCCCACGGCTGCCGCGATCATCTCGTCTGTCAGCGGCGGGGTGCCGGGCTGGGGCGCGCCGGGCGCCTCGGTTGCCAGCCGAAACTCCATCAACAGGTGATCATCGACCCGGATCCATTCCCGCCTCTCGTCGGTCGCGGTCGAGGCGTCATGCAAGGATTGTGTGTGGCTGGTTGTCGGCATTGGCCCGCTCCTCTCGCGTATTACGCTGCCGCGCACAGGGTGGCGACCTGCGCCGGGGCGAGAGGGATCGAGGTGTGGACCACGACCCGATTGCGCCCCTGCGCTTTGGCCTCATAGAGCGCGCTGTCGGCCGCGTTCACCCAATCGTCGACCGACGCGATGGCAGGCGTGCGGACATCGGCAATGCCGATGCTCGTTGTCAGGCGAACCAGGCCGTCTTCGAGGACGAAGGCATGGCGTTCAATCTGAGCGCGCAGCCGTTCGGCCAGTGTGTGGGCCTGCCGTATCGAGGTGTGAGGCAGAATAATCGCGAATTCTTCTCCGCCGTAACGCCCGACAATATCGACGTCTCTGACCGTATCCGTCATCAACGCCGCGAACTCTTTCAGCACCGAATCCCCGGCCATATGGCCGAGCCGGTCATTCACCGTTTTGAAATAATCGAGATCCAGAATCATCAGACAGGCCGGGGCACTGTAGCGAAGACCGGATTTCAACTCTCGCCTGAGCGGTTCATCCAAGGCGCGGCGGTTTAAGACGCCGGTCAATGGATCCCGCAACGCCATATCCTGAAGATCTTGATGGGCATCGGCATTGCGCAATGTGAGCGAAAGCGATGTGCCGATGGTAGACAGCAGTTGCTGCTCGTCTTCGGTGAACGACGGAGATCGGTCCCGTTGCACATGCAGGACGCCTATCGCGTGAGGGCCGATCGCCAGAGGAATGTCATGCATTGCCTGCGCTCCGTCCTGCGCCGGAACCTGGAGACTGTCGTTGTGCCGTGCCGGTTGCGCCGGACGGGAGCCGACGAGTCGCAGCGTGGTCGAGCCGGGAGTGACTCGTTGGACCGCTTTGCCAAGCCGGCCCAGCAACTGTGTGCGGAGGTGCTGCTCCCGCTCCTGATTGCGGTCTTGGGACCAAGTCCAGACCTGTTCGGGATTGGTGCGGACCAGCCCGATCAGCGTGGCGCCGATGAGCGCGGGAACTTCGGCAAAGAGCGCATGCACGACGGCTTCCGGATCCAACGATCCGGCAAGCGCCTGAGTCAGTTGATTAAGACCGGCCAATCGCCGGTTGAATTGTCTGAGCGTGTCGCGCTCCCGGGCCAGCGATTGGTTGGCGGTCGCCAGATCACCGGACAGATGTTGCACCGCTAAAAATGTTTTGCGGTTGGTCAATCCGCTTGCGAGCGAATCGGTCACACGCGAGAGCGGACAGGGCCAGTTGAGATAGTCGAATGCTCCGTGGCGGAGAAATTGCGCCACGGACGTCGCCGTCGCGTTGCGTCCGATTAAAATCACGCACAAATCGCTTTGCCGTTCTGCGACCTCATCGAGAAACGTCATGGTTTCTGCCGTTCCTGCGCCGACTTGATAGATAATGGCCTGAAGGCCGGCTGTGAGGTCGTTGTTGAGCGCAAATGCTCGTTTTTTGACCGGAATGCATTGGAATCCGAGACGGGCGAGTTGGACCCAGCGGGGATCCCGATGCAGAGCGGTTGTCCCGACGAGGAGAATGCGCGCAAGGCCTTCTTGGGCTTGTAAGTTCACCTGGTCCTCTTCTTGTTGTCGCGGATAGGTTCAGGGCGTGCCGACTCGGATTCCTGGCGTTCACGAGCTTCTGCGGAAACGGAGACGCGATCGTTCTGAGGGGCGACCGATTCAGCAGGCCGTGCGGGTTCAGCCGGCTGAAGCGCGCGTTGATAGGTGCGGACCACATTATGTATCTGATGCACTTCGATTCCCATGTCAGTGTCCCGGGTGCGATGGGTTAGATGTGCCGCTCAATCGTCCCTGAATCCGAGGGCCTCGCGCCATTCCATTGGCGTAATCCCTGTATGCGCTGGCGTGTTTTGGCGGCTTCGTCGAGAAGTGCGACGATCCCCGCTTGGGCCACTTTGATCTGCCCTTGAATCAGGCGATCCAGGTTCTGCACTCGCGCTAAGGATTCAGGCGATAGGCCGGCCTGGGAAAGGAGCGCGTCCCGTTGTTGATAGTACTGAATGACACGATTCCATTCCCCTCTGGCGGCGGCCAGGCCCGCTGCTTCGGTCACGCTTTCGACGGTCGGACTCTCCTCCTGAGCGATCCGGTTCATATATTCAACGCGCCAGCGCCAGCGGCGCTTGGTGTTGCTGTTGCGATGCGATTTCACGCCAGGCTTCCCGTAACGTCGTGAGGCAGCGAGTCGGGCCGTCAAGTTTGCGGCTCATATGCTTAGTATTGGCTTCAATCAGCTCGGCGAGCATGTAGTCGTACAACCGGTGAAGGGATTTCGCGATCTCTCCCCCCTGCTCGTAATCCAGCACGCTGTCGAGTTCTCCGACGATGGAAATCGCTCTGCCGATGAAGCGTGCTTTGTCAGGGAGGTTGTTTGTTTCGATCGCGCGGCGGGTCAACTCGATGGATTGGATCGCCGCATCATAGAGCAAGACCACCAACTGCACCCGGGATGATGTGAGGACTTGAGTCTGCTGGTACTGCTGGACGTATTGTGCGACCATAAATATATGTGTCCCCTGCTGCGCGGTGGGATTAATTCCCAGTCGATGAGTGTAATTGAAGTGAGCTGCTCTGGCTCTCGAGGCGCTTCAGCAGCCCGTCCAGCGCCGCATATTGCGCTTTGAGCCGCTCTTCATACTTGGCGACGGCATCTTCTTTTTTCAGAATGTCGGCGGAAAGATCGGTGATTTGCTTGGTGATGCCGTTCTTTCGCAAGGTCAGCTGACCGGAGGACACATTGGTGAGGGAATCAATTGCGCCATTGAGCAATTGTGCGATGCCGGTGCTGCCTGTTTGGTTGATGAACAGATTTCTGACGTTGGCGTAATTCGCACTTACGGCGGTGTCGAGTTTGGCCTCATCGACGGTGATCGTTCCGTCCCGACCGGTCTTGAACCCGAGCGCGCCGACTGTATTGAGGGAAGAGGCGCCGGTCACCGTGGAGGAGAGCGCGGTGCGAATCTGCGAGAGCACGCCTCGAGCGGTCGGTTCGTTGAAGAATTGTCCGCCCTTTTTCGTGATCACATCGTAGGTGTTCCGCTCATTGATAAACTTCACGACCTCGTTGTAGGCCGTGGCCAGGCCCTTGATGTTGTCTTTCACCGCGGTGACGTCGCGACTGACATTGACCTGCACCGTCGATGCCCCCGTTGTTTCGAGCAACGTGAGTGTGACGCCGGCGATCGCGTCGGAGACGGCGTTGGTGCTTCTCTGAACCGTGACCGGATTCAGCGCGGGATCTCCGACGATGGCGATGGCGTCTTGCGCCGCCTGAAGCGTGTCGACGCCGCCGGTTCCGCTGCCGTTGGTAAAGTCCAGCGTGGTATCGTCCGCGACGATCGTAATGCCGTTTGCGGCTCCCGTCGACGTGGAGCTGAGCACAAGCCGGTAGGCCGGCGTGGCATCGGAGCCGGTGTTGATGATCGATGCCGTCGCTCCGGCGCCCAGATCGTTAATGGCGCTTCTCAGATCTTCCAGTGTGGCCGTGTCGCTTAAGGCGATGGTTTGATCGGTCCCGCTTCCGACTCTGAATGTGAAGACGCCGGATGCGCCTGCGACAATGTCCGTGGTGGTCGCGGCCACGGTTTTCACCGCCTTGTTTGTGATCTGATGGGATTGAGCGAGTTGGGTGATGCGGACCGAGTATGTGCCTGATGTGGCCGTGGATGAGCCGACGGCGCTCATCGCGCTGGTATCGGACACACTCGTTGTCGTCCGGTCGAACGATGTCGAGAGTCGCAGCTTGTCTGCGGCGGCCTGGAGCGCGATCAGTTTTGTGCTCAGCGTCGCATAATCCGTCGACTTTGAGCTGAGGGCGCCTTTTTTCTCAGTCAGGCGGTCAACCGGCAGGTGTGCGACCTTGACCAGTTGATCCACCACTTGACCGAAATCAAGGCCATTACCCAGCCCGCCGAAACTGATCGTCCCCATGTCCCGTCTCCCTCACGGCCTTAGGCCTGTTCTTTGAGAAGGAGGCCTTTCGAGCTGTTGAAGAATTTAGCCAGTTCAAGCACTTCTTTGGGCGGAAACTGGCGGATCACTTCCCCCGAATCTTTTTCGATGACCTTGACGATCACGCGATCCGTGGAGTCATCGATTTCGAATTTCAGATTCGTGTCGTGCGCTTGAATATCTTCACTGACCTTCGCCACCGCCTGTTCGAGGGTCGCCCGGTCGATCGGGGCGGTCGGCTTGTTCTCGGTATCAGATTGCGTCCGTGCGGCAGTCGGCTGTTTGGCCGCTGCATGATCCGGTTCACCCCCGCGGGCGGGTGTGGTCAGGAGATCTGCTTTACCCGTTACCGATGTAATCATGGCAGCCTCCGTGTGAACCTTGGGTCAGGGCGGCCGCTCATGATGAGCGGCCGCCCGTCTCGATGATTACCTCTGCAGCAAGGCCAGTGCCTGTTGCGGGAGGTTGTTGGCCTGTGCCAGAACCGAGATGCCGGTTTGCACCAGGATCTGGTTCTTGGTGAACAACGCCGTTTCATGGGCGATATCCGCGTCGCGGATGCGCGACTCTGCGGCGGTGAGGTTTTCACTCGTCACCTGCAGGTTTGCAATGGTCGCTTCGAAGCGGTTCTGGATCGAACCGTATTCGGCGCGGGCGGTTGCGATCGCGCTGATCGCGCTATCGATGTTCGACAGTGCGCTGGTCGCATTGGCTGACGTGGACACGTTCACCGAACTGATGCCCAGTGACGTCGTCGTGATGTCATTCAGGTTGAGGCTGAGTGAATTGCCCGATCCGCTTCTGAACCCGATGGCGATCGAGAAACTGATAGAGCTGCCGCTCGTCAGCGCCTGGCCGTTGAATTCGGTGACCTGCGCGATACGATCGATTTCCGACCGCAACGCCACGAATTCCTGATCGATGTACGACCGTTCCGTGTTGCCGACCGTACCGCTGGCCGACTGAGAGGACAATTCCCGAAGCCGAGACAGAAGGTTGCCGATCGTTGCCGCAGCGCCGTCGGCGATCTGCGTCAAGCTGATACCGTCCGAAGAGTTCCGGACGGATTGGTTGATGCTGCGGATCTGTGCCCGCAAGGACTCAGACAGTCCGAGGCCGGCGGCATCGTCCGCGGCTCGCGTAATCTGAAGGCCGGATGAGAGGCGCTCGACCGAGCGTCCCAGTTGGTCTGAGCTGTACGACAAATTTCTCTGGG
>CAYPOR010000030.1:0-509 GCA_964412445.1 uncultured Nitrospira sp. | reverse complement strand
AAATTGATGCCGGGTTGTTGTTAATGATTAATGCCATGGATGCTTCCTCCTTGCCGACTGCTGTACTGTCCTTGTCTCGCTTCCGCGTCCGTGCAGAAGCGTCTTACCCCTCTACGCCTAGAGAGCGGTTGCATCCCTTATCGGAGGATGTCCCTAAGACTTGAGAGGTCCCAAGAAACTACCGTCAACAACAGGGGGCGACAGGAACCGAGCGTAATGAACATCTTGATCATCCTAGGACTCCAACCTGGGCGCGAGTTCATATTCCAGGAGATCGGCCATGCGAATGAGGTCTCGTTGGGCGCGCGCAGCCAGTAACGCCTGGACCCTTGGGGGCATGGCACGATCGGGATGCTGCTTCGCCTGCTTGGATTCCACCAGCTCGAGATAGTCGGCGAGTTTGCCGAGCCACGCATCCAATGACGTGAGCCGTTCATCCCCCATGCGGAGATGCGAGGCGAGTTCCTGTGCTTCATTGCGGAGGAGATCGGCGTAATGCTGAATGGTTG
>CAYPOR010000029.1:31802-37778 GCA_964412445.1 uncultured Nitrospira sp. | reverse complement strand
AGACCGGCGTGTTGCACGCCTTCTTCCCAGTGGCGGGCAAACTCTTTATAGGGGATCGCTAGTTTTTGCTGCATGGCTGTATCGAGCGAGAGTCCCGCCTGCAATCCATTCATGACTTGCCGCACGCCATACATACTGTACCGGTCCAGCAGATTCTGACTGGCGAGGGCGGATTCGAGGTAGGCCAGGGCGAGCGAGTTCTTCGGGATCTGATCCCATCGGCCTTGCAAGGACAGCAAGGGCATGATGGCCGGAGATTTATCCGTGATGTCGTCGAGGTCGGGCCACGGGTCTTCAGCCAATTGGATGGCCAGTCCTTCGGTCAGCCAGGTAGGAAGGGTGTCTTTCTGCGCGCCCATTTTTTCCTGAATCAGAGCATGGGCGAATTCATGGCGCACGACGCGGCTGAGCAGCGCCAGATCTTCTATCGCGCCGACTGCGGGGATGTGAATGGTGGCGGATGTGGGGTCAAAGAGAGAGTCGGCTAAAGCGGGGTTCCCGGCCTCTGCCGGGAAGTGTTGATTCGTATGGAGGACAACCTGAATCGGTGATGCGGGAATATGTCCAAACTTCTGGCTCATATCCTGGCGCGCATACTCGAGGATGGATCGTATTTGTATCCAGATGTCGGAGTTTTCACTGCCGTCGAATTGCACCAGGAAATGCTCGGTGCTGCGTGGAATAAACGGTTTTGCCGGGGCCTGTCTTTGCCGCAGGGGGGGAGCAGGGGGCGGTTCAACCTGTGTCGGCGCCGGTGCGGAAGGCCCCACGGAGTCTTGGGGCATCGTTCGGATCGGGGTGACGACCGGTGCAGCCGGTGCCGGTTGCGTCCTGGCCATCTGCTGTGGAACAGGTAGAGGGCCGGAGGTCCGTGCTGTGAGTTGCCTGAAGTACGGCTTGAGGTTAGGATCGCTGATTGCTTGCGCTTCGACGGTTTTGAGCTGCTCCGCGGCGGCGGTGCTGTTGCCCCTCTCGATGTACAGGTCCGCCAACGCCAAATGCGGGAACGGGTCGTTCGGGGCGTGACGGATGACGGTTTGTAGAAACTCCGGTGTAAGGGCAGGGTCCCGGAGCCCCCAATAGGCCTGAGTGAGATTGATGAGCGCGATCGGATCAGTGGGATTCAGTGTAACGGCCCGCTTGAAAGCCTTGACTGAGGTGTCGATGCCGCCGAATTTTTCCTGTTGAACGCCGAGATTATTCCAGATTGCGGCGGCATAGTGCCGTGCCCGGTCATTGTTGAGCGTCTGTGGCGATAGCTTCCAAAGACTTGATGCCACTTTCTTGTAATTGCCCCGATCAAGGTCTTCCCGGATCCGGCTGAGTTGTGCGGATGGAGCATCACCGGGATCGATCAGGCGCGTTTGCGGCACTTCGGGCTGACTGAAGTTGTCCGGAGCCGATAAGGCCATTGAGAAAGAAGGGGTTGAGGTCGGCGCCGGAATCTCAGTTGTCGGAGGCGGATCGGAGGGCGTGAGGTAGGTCGGTTTAATCCAAACCTGAAAAAGCACAAACCCGCCCAAGCCGATCGCCAGCAGGCGGAGGATATGGGAGATGTCTCGGCGGTACTTCACGGAGTCAGTCTTTCAGGTGTTTACGCAACCGCATTGAATGAGCCTATCGCATTTGGAACGTTCCGGTCCTCTGTTTGGTCGTTTTCCACAGCGAGGTTTCGTGGCAGCGTTCGCATTGCGGACCATAGCTTCCTTCGTGCTTATCGTCTTTCTTATGGCAGGCGACGCAGGTGTTTGGAGTCACGACCTTCCTGGTCATCGGTTGTGTGTGGCACGCGTCACACCGGATCCCTTTGTGGCCGCCGTCGAGCTTGAATTTGGTGCGGGTGTCATGATCGAAATCCCAGATCTTCCAGTCGCGTGCGTTGTGGCATTCTTCGCATTGCGAGCCGAGCCGACGTCGATGCGTGTCATCGTTCTTATGGCATGCATGGCAATCGGTCGGGGTTTTCTCCTTATAGAGTGTTCCTGTGTGGCAGCTTTCGCATCTGGTTGCCCGATGCGTGCCGAGTAGCGGATATTTGGTGTCCCGTTCGTGGTTGAAGAGCATGGTTTTCCAGGTCTCCTCGCCGTGACACTTCTCGCACTTCTCACCGAAATTGGATCGATGAATGTCGTCTTTCTTGTGACAGCTAGAGCAGTCCGTCGGTGTTTTTTCTTTGTGCAGGACCCCTTTGTGGCAGCTCTCGCATCTGGTTCTGCGATGGTAGCCTTTCAGCGGATAGGTGGTATCCCGATCGTGATGGAAGAGTAATGCCTTCCAGTCTCGCTCGGTATGGCAACTGACACAGTTCTCGCCAAAGCGACCTTTATGCGCGTCGTCCTTTTTATGGCAGGCGTAACAGTCGACGGGAGTCTTATCCTTATAGAGGTGTCCTTTGTGACAGGACTCGCATTTCGTCCGAAGGTGTCCGCCGAATAGCGGGTACTTGGTGTGCAGTTCATGATCGAAGATGATGGTTTTCCAGTCGCGCTCGGCGTGGCAAGTTCCGCATTTGTCCCCGTAGCTCCCTTTATGCGTGTCGTCTTTTTTGTGGCAGCTGTAACAGTCCATGGGAGCGTCTTTGAAGGCCGGTGTGGTATGGCACTTCTTGCAATCAGTCGTTTCATGCTTTCCTACCAGGGGAAAGCGTGACTTATTGTGGTCGAACGGGGTTTTCTTCCAGGTTCGTTCGGTGTGACATTCCTCGCAGTTCGTGCCTTCCTGTCCTTTGTGCTTGTCGTCCTTCTTGTGACAGCTGTAGCAATCGATCGGGGTGTTTTTATAGCGGTCATCGGCGTGACATTCTTTGCAGGCGACTTCCCCGTGCTTCCCGCGAAGAGGGTATCGCGTCTTGTTGTGGTCGAAGCGGATCTCTTTCCATTGGTTGTCGGTGTGGCAATCCGTGCAGGACTCCCCCGCCTTCCCTTTATGCTTATCGTCTTTCTTGTGGCAGGCATAACAGGTTGAGGGTGCTTCTCGGAATTTCGCTTTGGGTTTGTGGCAGGACTTGCATTCAACCTTCTTGGAGTTTGCGTGTGTGCCGCGAAGCGCGAAATCGGTTTTTAGATGATCGAATGTCTGTTCGTTGATCGGGGCGATGTGTTCGCTCCTGCCTTTATGCTCGGTGTGGCATTCCTTGCACTCGCGTTGTTCTTTCAATCGTCCGTGGAAACCTTGTTTCTGCGCGATATCGGCTCGCACCTCTTTATGGCAGTTCTGGCACAGTTGGGTCTGTGCGCCTTTATCGAAGCGCTTATGGCATTTTGTACAGTCTTCTTCCCATTTAGCATGGCCCTCAATGACCTGCCCCGGCATGAGCGCCGTCTCAACATTGTCAGCCCGGGCCGTCGAGTCCGCGAGCAGCATGAGACTTCCGACGACGCCGACAACTATGAAATAGAGCGCTCGCACCGGTGTGATGCCTAGTACATGTAGGCGGCGAGGATATGAACGATCGTGCTTGCCGCCAGAAGGTAGATGAGGGGAATGTGGAGCACATGCCATAGCGAGAAGAGCCGTTCATAGGTGGTGAATTGCGCGACCCGCTCAACTTCTCTGAGATAGGAGGAGACCAGGGCCACAGCTTCCGGGGCGCCTCTGCGAAATTCCGGCCGGCGTTCCGAACCAAGCATGCGCTTCAATTCCCTGGCGCAGCGAAATTCGATGACGAATCGTGTCCATCCCAGCGTCAGGAAATACCACGCAGAAGATGTCAGCGAGCGGTCAGGCTGTGTGGCCATTCGTTCGTAAGATTGAAGCCATTGCTCGACGTTCGGTGCAAAATGCAACCGGGACTTGGTGTCGCCTGCCCGGTAAGAAAGCTCTTCCTTCACTTTTTCCAGCGTGGCCCGGCTTCCGTACAGCCCGAAATGGATCTTGGTATAGACAAAACGTCCTATGACACCGCTGATGACAACGCCCATCATACTGGCAAGTGCGACGGCTGCGTTTGTGGACCGTATATGAAAGGTGGAGTGGAACAGGACGAGGGCGGGGCCAGCAATGCCCATGATCATGTGGATGCGAAACCAATGTTTCAATGCGCCCCATCGTTGCATCCATGACACGTGTTTGCGGAGAGGATAGGCGAGGAGTGCCAACATCATGACCGTGCCGATCACTCCGATAGAAAACCCGAAGCCGGATCGCGGCGTATAGTACTTCCCGACGGCAACGAGGTAGGCGGCCCAGATCGCGAGAGCGGCGCTCAGTACCCCCATGAGTTGTCGGAGTGCCGACGGTCGCTCACGCGTGCGATCGGGCGCGCGCCGTCCGGACTCTTTTGTAATGGCCTCGACGGGTGTCTGATGGCGTTCAATTATTCCGGCTGTGCTCAAGGGCCTTCTCCTTCATGCGTTGCCGAGTTCGAAGCGATGAGAGCGTCGCGGTATGCGCTTAGTTGTGACGCAATTCCTGAGCCGCAACGCAGAGCCCTTTTCTGTCCGAGTTTCGAACCGTTCTGATTATGGGATCATATTCCCAACTGTACGGGCCGTCTGTTTCTTCCTACAGTTTCGTGCGAGGCCTGGGGCCTTTGCCCGCGCAATGAAAATCGCACCCCCCTGGGTCCCGCCTGTAATTCATGGGTTTTAAGTCCTGCCGCATTCCGGGTACGAGCCTTGCGTGGCTGCGTCTCGTGATTTGGGTTTGCTTTCCCATAATTGTGCCGATCGCGTTGTGAATTCATAAATAGGGAATATAATCCCAATTGATGGAACGGACAAGTATTGGGCGGCTCTAGCGGATTGTGGAGTTGTGAGAGTGAGACGTGTATGAGCGATAAAATGTGCGAGAAAAAAGTAGCGACGGGGGAAAACGGCTCTCTGAAAAGAGTTGCAGGGGTTCTGTTCCTTCTTGTGTTTATCTGGAGCGTGCCTGGGTTGCTGTCTGAGTCCTACGCTCAAGGCGGAAGTAGCCGGACAGATGTCGAGTTTGCGCATGCGTCGACCGGGTTTCAGTTGACCGGGGGGCATGCGCAAGTGCCCTGCGAACGCTGTCATGTGCAAGGGGTGTTTCGTGGCACCCCGACGCAATGTATGCAGTGTCACTCGCCGGGCGGACGCGTGATCTCATCATTTAAGCCGGCGAATCATCTTCCGACAACGTTGAATTGCAATAGTTGCCACCGCACGACGAATTGGAAGCCGGCCTTCTTTACGCACAACGGCGTTGCTCCGGGAAGTTGCGGGACCTGTCACAACAACAGCACGGCGCAAGGGAAACCCGCCACGCACGTTCCAACAACATTATCCTGTGATAATTGCCATCGGACGGTTGCCTGGGCCAGTGCAACCTTTAAGCATCTCGGCGTGGTGCCCGGTACGTGCGTCTCTTGTCACAATGGGATTCAGGCCCGAGGCAAACCTGCGGCGCATATGGCGACGGCGGCTTCGTGCGATACCTGTCATCGTATGGGCGCAGCCAACTGGGTGCTGGTTACGTCGGGTTATAACCATGCCGGTGTGGCTCCCGGCAGCTGTATGACTTGCCATAATGGCACCAGGGCGACCGGTAAGCCTGCGGCACATGTTCCGACCAGCGCGAGTTGCGATAGCTGTCATCGGACCGTTGGTTGGAGGCCGGCGACATTCAGCCATACCGGTGTCACACCGGGTACGTGTTTGTCTTGCCACAACGGGAGTACGGCCCGCGGCAAAGCGGCCAACCACCTACCGACGACTGCGGCTTGCGATTCATGCCATCGAACTGTGGCCTGGGTGCCTGCCACATTCACTCACACGGGCGTCACCCCCGGGAGCTGCGCGACTTGCCATAACGGGAGTACGGCGCGGGGCAAATCGGCGACGCATATTGCGACGACGGCGGCCTGCGACACCTGCCACCGGACGACTGCCTGGACGCCGGCGACGATGAATCACACGGGGGTGGTGCCCGGTAGTTGTGCGACCTGCCACAACGGGAGCACGGCGCGGGGGAAAGCGGCGACGCACGTGCCGACAACACAAGCCTGTGACACCT
>CAYPOR010000029.1:31531-31702 GCA_964412445.1 uncultured Nitrospira sp. | reverse complement strand
CGCGGGGGAAAGCGGCGACGCACGTGCCGACAACACAAGCCTGTGACACCTGCCACCGCACGACAGCCTGGACGCCGGCGACGTTCAGTCATACGGGGGTGACCCCGGGGAGTTGCGCGACCTGTCACAACGGGAGCACGGCGCGGGGCAAATCGGCGACGCATATTGCGA
>CAYPOR010000029.1:0-31431 GCA_964412445.1 uncultured Nitrospira sp. | reverse complement strand
CGATGAACCACACGGGGGTGGTGCCCGGCAGCTGTGCGACCTGTCACAACGGGAGCACGGCGCGGGGCAAATCGGCGACGCATATTGCGACGACAGCGGCCTGCGACACCTGTCATCGGACCACGGCCTGGACGCCGGCGACGATGAACCACACGGGGGTGGTGCCCGGCAGCTGTGCGACCTGTCACAACGGGAGTACGGCGCGGGGGAAAGCGGCGACGCACGTGCCGACAACACAAGCCTGTGACACCTGCCATCGGACGACGGCGTGGACGCCGGCAACGTTCAGTCATACGGGCGTGACCCCCGGGAGTTGCGCGACCTGTCACAACGGGAGCACGGCGCGAGGTAAGACGGCGAGCCATATTCCGACGACGGCGGCCTGCGATACTTGTCATCGGACCACGGCGTGGATTCCGGCCACAATGAATCACACCGGCATTACTCCAGGAACCTGCGCGACTTGCCATAACGGCACGGCGGCGAGAGGCAAGCCGGTCAACCATCTTCCGACCACCCAGGCGTGCGACTTGTGTCACCGGTCGACGACGACCTGGACGGGAGCGAGCTTCAGTCATACCGGTGTGGTTCCCGGGACCTGTGCGACTTGTCACAACGGGACCATTGCCAGGGGGAAACCCTCCGGGCATCCGAGGACCACTGCGTCTTGTGATGCGTCCGGTTGCCACAATACGCGAACGTTCAGCAAATAGAAGTCGTCGGATCACAGCTGGTCGGCGCAGGAGTGTTCTGTCCGGCCTGCGCGGCCAGCCATCTTTGATGGCCGCTCAAAGATACCCCCAGCATAACAACATTCAGCCTTAGAGGTTTTCGTTGAGCAGAGATGGTTTGAGCAAGTTGCGCCCAGGCGCGTGGTTGGTCCTGTTGTGCGGAGTGTTTGCGCCGGGCATGATGGGGGTTCCCTCGGACGCCGCCGCTCAAGTGCTAGACCGCATTGAGATCGTGGAGACGCCTACGGCGGCGGAAATTCATATCGTCTTCAACACCCGTGCGCTGTATCTGCGTCATACTCCTTCTGAAAAAGGTGACCTTGTCCGCGTTTTCCTCGATTTTCCAGACCAGGACCGTTCCCGTCGGTTTGCGCGTGAATTGGCCTCCTCACCCCCGAGCGATCTGATCCCGAAGTTTACGGTGACATTTCCAGACCAGGGCACCAACGGACTGTCCATCCGGTTTGAACGGCCGGTGCGATTCAGGGTCAGCCAACGGGATATCAGAAGCGCCAGTCGAATTGTCATTGCCGTCAAACTCGATCGGCCGGCCATGCCTGTGCCCGTACCACCAGAGGTGAAAGCACCGACGCCGATACCTCCCGCAATCTCGGCACCCAAACAGGCTTTTGACATTCCCCCGTTCCGTCCTGGGATGCAGGTTGAATCATATGCAGCCGAACTGATGAAGCTGGGGCAGGCTGCTTTGGCGGCAGAAGAATCTGATAAGGCGGTGCAGATTTTCAACGCGATGCTTAATCTTCCGCCCAATAAACAGTCGCAGGTCGCGCAAGAAATGGTTGGTGTGGCCCGTGAGCGTAACGGGGAGGTGACAAAGGCCAAAGCGGAATACGAACATTATCTGCGTGCCTATCCGGATGGGGAGGGCGCCGGTAGGGTTCGGCAGCGGCTGGCGGCATTGTCGGAGGCCAAAACCACGGCCGCACAGGCCAAGAAGCCGGTCAAGAAGATCGATGAAATGCGGATCTACGGGAGTGTCTACGAGTACTACTACGGCGGGTATTCTCAGACGAAGATCACGGATAAAACCACCAACAATTCGACGAATCTCAATCTTCACGACCAATCATTGCTGCAGTCGGCATTCGATGTGACGGGGCGGTACCGCAAAGATGAGTATGACAACAAGATTGTGGTTCGAGGAACCCAAACCTACGATCTTCTGGCCACCAGCGACGATAGACGGAATATCAGCAGATTGCGGGCTCTCTATGCCGAGCATGCAAGTCAGGACTCCTATTTTGTCCGGGTCGGCCGACAGCCGGGGAATACCGGAGGTGTGTTGGATTTCCGGTTCGACGGGGCCTGGGTTCGCTATACAGCCGTGCCGCAATTTCTCAATCTCAATCTTCTGGCCGGCCAGCCCAGGCAGTTCAGCTTGAGTTCCAATTATGTGCCGGATGACCCGCGAAATTTCACGGCTGAGCTGAACCGGTATTTTTACGGTGCGAACGTTGATATCGGGCCGCTTGGCCAGGCTTGGAGCGGGAATGCCTATTTCATTAATCAGATGGTCAACGGAATCGTCGATCGCCGGGCCGTCGGCACCGAGCTTCGCTATGCCGCCAACGGGAAAAACGCCTTCGGTTTAGTCGACTATGATGTGTCCTATGGCGTGCTCAATATCGCCATGCTCAATGGAACCTGGGTGACGGAAGGGACCACGTTCACCCTCCTGGCCGACCACCGGAGAACGCCGTATCTGCAAACCACGAACGCGTTGTTCGGGAGTCCCGGGGCATCGCTGTCGATGGTCAATTCCGCCAATGAAGCGCTGCTGCGGGCGCAGGCGAAATCTGTCACCGCGACGAGCGATTTATTTCTTGCCGGCGTCCTGCATGCGGTCTCAAAAGACTGGCAGATAGGCGGTGACGTACGACTGAATCGCATCGCCGGCACATCCGCATCGAACTGTCTGGTCATTCTCCCGGGAACCAGCACCTTGTTTCTCAACCCGAACGCGACGACCGATTCACTTTGCTCCTTGCAAGCGCTCCCCGGCACAGGCAATATCTGGACGTATACGGCTCAGGCCATCGGGGCGAATTTCCCGTTTGAGAATACGACCTTCGTGGCCAATGCCAGTTATATCTCGAGCCCGGCGTATCGTGGAGAATCGCTCACGCTGAACTTCCTGGGCCGGTTGGGACCGAAGTGGCAGCTTGATCACTTCGTGATTCTGTATCACCAAAAGGACAGCAGTGGAGTTGAACTGTACCGCGTGACTCCGACGATTCGAATGGACTACCGGTTTCTGGATAGTTGGAATTTCGAAGCCTCGGGCGGGTATGAACAAACACTGACGGATAGCCCGACTCAGAAGGATACGACCTCACGGCAGTTCTTCTTCCTGGGCCTACGGTGGGATTTCTCGTAGCATGCTTGAAGCCATTGATCTAGCCTGTGCACGCGGAGAACGTGAACTGTTCTCCGGACTGAATGTCACGGTGACACCCGGGCTTCTTGTCGCGATCGTGGGAGAGAACGGCAGCGGGAAGTCGAGCTTGCTTCGTATGCTGTGCGGGTTGCTTCCGAGGGAGCGGGGAGAGATTCGGTGGAAAGGGACGGATATCGCTGATCTGAAAGATGAGTATACGCAGCATCTGACCTATTTGGGGCATCTCAACGGCATCAAAGATGATCTGACTCCCGTGGAGAACCTGCAGATGTCCGCTCACCTTTCCGGCGGTGATGCTGCTGTCGGTTCCGCCCGTGAGGCGCTCCAAGCGGTCGGGTTGGGGCGCCGTGCGCATGTCTTGCCGACGCGGGTGCTGTCGCAAGGGCAAAAGCGCCGTGTGGCGCTGGCCCGGCTGTGGCTGTCAACGCGGCTTCTGTGGATTCTGGATGAACCGTTTGCGGCGCTGGACGACGGAGGTGTCACCCTTCTGACGGAACGGTTCAAACGCCATCTGGACGGAGGCGGGATGGCTGTCGTGGCCACGCACCAGGATATCGGGCTTCCCCGGGAATCTGTGCGGTATTTGAGGCTTCCCGGATGAGTCAGGCCGGTCTGGGAGGGGCGGTCGGGGCGATTGTGAGGCGGGACCTGCTGCTGGCCTTTCGCCGGCGTGCAGATCTCCTGACGACGGTGTTCTTCTTCGTCATGGTCGCAAGTCTGTTTCCGCTGGGCGTCGGCCCTGAGCCGGCGGTATTACGAGCGATCGCCCCCGGTGTGCTGTGGGTGGCGGGTTTGCTGTCCTGTTTACTGTCTGTAGGCCGGGTCTTTACAGCGGACTATCAGGACGGCGTATTAGAACAGATGGTCTTGATCCCGCATCCGCTCACCGTGCTGGTGTTGGCGAAGGTATTCGCTCATTGGCTTGTGTCGGGGTTGCCGGTCGTCCTGCTCTCGTTTCTGCTCGGCTTGCAGTTCGGCCTGGAGGGTGAGGCTCTGGCCGTGCTCGCGCTGTCCCTGCTGCTTGGGACGCCGACGTTGAGTTTAATCGGTTCAATCGGCGCCGCCTTGACGCTGGGTGTCCGCGGGAGCGGGATGTTGGTGGCGTTGCTGGTCTTGCCGCTGTTCATTCCCGTTCTGATATTCGGCGCGGGCGCGGTGAGCAGCACGGTGTCGGGGATCGGCGCCGAGGCCAATCTCTCGCTCCTCGGGGCCTGTTTGATGATGGCGCTTCCCCTGGCTCCATGGGCTACTGCGGCCGCCGTCCGTATTGCGGTAGAGTAAACAGGATTGATATGAGCGATTCGCGCGTCACATGGTCGAAGTATTCCTCCCTGCAGGCTCTCTATCCGCTTGCCGGGGCGCTCATTCCCTGGTGTGCGGGTGCCGCGGTGCTGTTTATGGCAGCCGGACTGTATCTCGGGTTCTTCGTGGCGCCGACGGACTTTCAGCAGGGCGAGGCCTACCGCATCATCTTTGTGCATGTGCCGGCGGCGTGGATGTCCATGTTTCTCTATGTGATGATGGCGCTCTGGGCCGGTCTGGGGCTGGGGTTGAAGGCGCGCCCGTCCTTTATGATGGCGCAGGCGATTGCTCCCACCGGTGCGATCTTTACCTTTTTGGCGCTTCTCACAGGCGCATTGTGGGGCAAGCCGACGTGGGGAGCCTGGTGGGTCTGGGATGCGCGGCTCACCTCCGAACTGATCCTGCTGTTTCTGTATCTGGGGGTGATGCTGTTGCATGCCTCCATCGATGATCTCCGGCGGGCGGACCGAGCCAGTGCGTTATTCGCGCTGGTCGGCGTCGTCAACGTACCGATCATCTACTTTTCCGTGCGCTGGTGGAATACGCTGCATCAAGGGGCATCGGTCAGCATGACGGCGGCGCCGAAAATGGCCGCGACGATGTTGACGGCCATGTTGCTCATGGCCATCGGGTTCTGGCTGTACAGTATGGCAGTGATTCTAATGCGACTGCGTTGTGTGATTCTTGAACGGAACCGTCAGCCCCGCTGGGACCAGAGTGCCGTCGAGCCGGGTGTGAAGGAGGTTCGTGCATGAAGTGGGGAAGCCTTTCGGAGTTCCTGGCTATGGGCGGCTATGGATTCTATGTGTGGGTGTCGTTCGGAACGACGGCCTTGTGTATGGTCTGGGAAGTACTCTCATTGCGACGCCGCGGGGCCATGGCCTTGCGGATTGAATCTTCCGAAGAAGGGATAAATCACGGATGACTCCCCGTCAGAAACGGTTCAGCCTCATCGGTCTCGGGCTTGTAGCCCTGGGGATCGCCGCAGCACTGGTGTTGAACGCGTTCCAAAGCAATCTGGTGTTCTTCTTCACGCCGACGCAAGTGGCGAACGGGGAAGTGCCGAAAGGCCAAAGCTTCCGTATCGGCGGAATGGTCGAAGCCGGCACGCTCCAGCGGGAGAACGACGGTTTGACCGTGCACTTCGTGATGAGCGACACGGTGAAGCGCGTGCCGGTGACCTATAAAGGCATCCTTCCGGATCTGTTCAAGGAAGGGAAGGGAGCGGTCGCGCAGGGGAAGCTTTCTCCCGAAGGGACCTTTGTGGCCAGCGAGGTGCTGGCCAAGCACGACGAAAACTATATGCCGCCGGAAGCCGCCGAGGCGATGGCCAAGGCCAAAGCGGCCGGGAAGCAGAGCAGCAACACACTCGTCGTGACTCCCTAACGCAGGACGTCCATATGATTCCAGAAATCGGTCACTTTGCTTTAATCCTGGCTCTCTGCGTTGCGGCGGTGCAGGGGACTGTGCCGATTTTCGGCGCCGCATCCGGCAATGCCTCCTTGATGGCGGTCGCCAAGCCGGCGGCGCGGGGACAGTTTCTGCTCGTGCTCATTGCGTTCTGCTGTCTCGGCTATGCATTTGCAGACAAGGATTTCTCGGTGCTCTATGTTGCGGCGAATGCCAATTCAAAACTGCCGCTGCAGTATCGTCTGGCTGCCATTTGGGGCGCTCATGAAGGATCGCTGCTGCTCTGGACCTTCATTCTAACGCTCTGGATGATGGCGGTGACGTTGTTCTCGAAGCATCTCCCGGAGGCGATGCGTGCGCGTATTCTCGGCGTGATGGGGCTGGTCAGCCTCGGGTTTCTCCTGTTCATGTTGACGGTGTCGAATCCCTTTGAACGATTGATTCCCGCCGCGCCCGATGGCCGCGATCTCAATCCCCTGCTTCAGGACCCCGGCATGGTTATGCATCCCCCGATGCTCTATATGGGGTACGTGGGGTTTTCCGTCGCATTCGCGTTTGCGATCGCGGCGCTACTGGGCGGCAATCTGGATGCAGCCTGGGCCCGGTGGTCCCGCCCCTGGACAACGGTTGCCTGGTGTTTCCTGACAGTCGGGATCGCGTTAGGCAGCGGATGGGCCTATTACGAATTGGGGTGGGGCGGCTGGTGGTTCTGGGATCCGGTGGAAAACGCGTCCTTCATGCCCTGGCTGGCCGGTACGGCATTAATTCATTCTCTGGCGGTCACGGATAAACGGGGCGGATTTAAGGTCTGGACGGTTCTTCTGGCCATTCTGGCGTTCTCGCTCAGTCTTCTGGGTACGTTCCTCGTGCGGTCCGGTGTGCTGACCTCGGTCCATGCGTTTGCCACAGATCCGAAGCGCGGGCTGTTTATTCTGGTCTTCCTGGCCGTGGTGATCGGCGGATCGCTGCTTCTGTATGCCTGGCGAGCACCGCGTGTCGGATTGGGCGGCGGGTTTGATCCGGTTTCCCGCGAAGCCATGCTGCTGGTCAATAACGTGCTCCTGGTCGTGGCGATGGCGTCGGTGTTATTGGGGACTCTGTATCCGCTGTTCCTGGACGCCCTAGGTCTCGGGAAAATCTCGGTCGGCCCGCCGTACTTTGATACGGTGTTTGTGCCGTTGATGACGCCGGCGCTGTTTCTGATGGGGATCGGTCCGTTGGCTCAATGGAAGAAAGCGAGCCTGCCGGATCTCGCGTTGCGCCTGCGGTGGGCGTTCGGAGTCAGTGTCGCCACGGCGGTTCTGTTGCCCGTTGTGCTGGGGAAATGGACTCCGCTGCTGAGTCTCGGCCTCTTGCTGGCTGTGTGGATTGTGACGACGGCCGTCGTGAATGTACGGGAGCGGTTGACCCGTCTTGAAGGGGCCGGTCTGGTGAATCGCCTCGCGTCGATCCCGCGCTCCTATTGGGGCATGATTCTGGCTCATTGCGGGATTGCGGTCTTTATCGTCGGGGTCACGATGGTGAAGGGGTTTGAAACCGAACAGGATGTGCGGATGAACGTCGGGGACCATGCGACCATCGGCGGCTATACATTTCAGTTCGATGGCGCGAAAGATCTGGTGGGGCCGAACTACATTGCCGCCCGGGGAACGTTTCGTGTGACGAAAGACGGGCATGATGTCACTGTCATGTATCCGGAAAAACGGCGGTATATGGTGCAGAGCCAGACCATGACCGAGGCAGCGATCGATTCCGGGGTGCTTCGGGATCTCTATGTATCGTTGGGTGAGCCGCTCGAAGCCGGCGCCTGGAGTGTGCGGCTCTATCACAAACCTTTCATTGACTGGATTTGGGGCGGCTGCCTGATCATGGCCGTCGGGGGAGTCCTGGCGATCACCGACCGCCGATATCGCCTGACCTGGCGGCGCGAGCAGGAAGTCCCGGTGGCGGCATCGCAGCCGGTCGAGGCGTCGATCGTATGAAGCGTTTTTTACTTCCGCTCGCGATCTTTCTGGTGATGGTGGGATTTCTCGCGGTCGGCTTGACCTTAAATCCGCGCGAAGTGCCGTCCCCGCTTGTGGGGAAAGCCGCGCCCGATTTTGTATTGCCGCAGTTGCATGAAGCCGACAAGGTCTTTTCGCCGAAAGAGCTGGCCGGGAAAGTCTGGTTGCTGAATTTTTGGGCTTCCTGGTGCAACGGCTGTAAAGAGGAGCATCCGGTCTTGATGGAGTTGGCGAAGTCCGGCGACGTCCCGATCTACGGGGCGGATTATAAGGACACCAGGGAGGAAGCGTTGGCCTGGCTGCGGCGGTGGGGCAACCCGTACCAGCTGGTGGCCGTCGATGAGGCAGGGCGTGTCGGTATCAACTACGGCGTCTACGGCGTTCCGGAGACCTACGTGATCGATAAAGCGGGGAAGATCCGGTACAAGCAGATCGGGCCGGTGGACCAGGATGTCCTGGATAAAAAAATTCTTCCTCTTGTACGGGAGTTGCAGAACCAATGATCCGGATCTGGACGGTAATCCTTGTGCTGACCATGGCGGGGGTGGCGACGGCTCAAGAGGCCAGGCCGCTGGGGGAGAATCCGCAGGTCGAGGCCCGGCTCAAAGCGCTCGCAGTCGAATTGCGCTGTCTGGTCTGTCAGAACCAAACGCTAGCCGATTCCAATGCGCCGTTGGCCGAGGATCTCCGCAGGGAAGTGCGTGAGATGATCGCAAAGAACATGAGCGATCAGGACATCATCAATTTCCTCGTCGAGCGCTACGGGGATTTCGTCCTGTACCGGCCGCCGTTGCGGGCCACGACCACCGTGCTCTGGATCGGACCATTTCTGCTTCTTGCCGTTGCAGGGACCGTGTTGATCATGGCGCTCCGGCGCCGGAAGAAGACGCTTCCTGACGTGGTGGTGTCCGACGCCGACCGTGAGCGCGTGGTGCAGCTGTTGTCCGATGGAGCTAAACGTCCATGATTGTCACGTTCTGGCTCATCGCTTCCGGCTTGACGATCGTGATCCTCGGCCTGCTGCTTTGGCCCCTGTTGCGGCGTCCAACGGGCGTGAATGCGGGAGAACAGGAAAAGCGGCTGTCGGTCTACCGGCAGCAGTTCGTCGAGTTGGAACAGGATCACCGGAACGGCGTGCTGACGGATGAGCAACATCAGATTGCACGGCGGGAGTTGGAGCGTCGTGTGCTCGAAGAGACCGGCAGTGCGGAGCTTCCGGCGGACGCATCCTCACTCCGGCTGAGCAGCAAAGCGGTGGCCGTGGGGCTCGCGGTGTTCATTCCCGTCGTCAGCGTGGGACTCTACGGAAAACTCGGCAGCCCGTCGGCGCTGTCCGCTTCAGGCGCTCCGGCTTCGGCCGGAGCAAAGAACGGAGAGCGGGAGCCCTTTTCGCTGAGCGAGATGGACGCATTGACCGAACGGTTGAAGGCGAAGCTCGAACAGAATCCCACAGACGGAGTGGGGTGGGCATTGCTCGCCCGGGCCTATGTCGAGCTGGGGCGTCATCCGGAAGCGGTGCAGATGTATGAAAAGGCGATGCAGCTGATTCCCGACGATGCTCAATTGCTGGCGGATTATGCGGACGCCCTGGGCGTGC
Source organism: uncultured Nitrospira sp. (assembly GCA_964412445.1). GTDB lineage: Bacteria > Nitrospirota > Nitrospiria > Nitrospirales > Nitrospiraceae > Nitrospira_D. The sequence continues at coordinate 21,969 of CAYPOR010000029.1, read as the reverse complement.
TCAACGGGCGCAAGCTGGAGGGAAGACCGGAAGTGTTGATTCAGCAGGCCCTCAAGGCCGATCCCCGCAACGTCAAAGCCCTGATGTTGGCCGGGACGGTCGCCTACAATCATAAAGAATTCGGCCGCGCCGCTGCATACTGGGAAGAGGCGCGCGCCAATCTTCCTCCCGATACGGACCCGGATGCCGTCCGGGAGATTGTGAACGGGATCGCCGAGGCCAGGGAACTGGGGGGGATTCCACAAGCGCCGGCGGCATCACGCCCTGCGGCGCCGGCAAAGACGCCCGCACCGGCTGCAGCATCCGTGGTGATCAGCGGTCAGGTGACCATCGCTCAGGACCTTGCCGCAAAGGGGGCATCGACCGACACGCTCTTTGTATTTGCGCGGGAAGTGAACGGTCCGCCGATGCCCGTGTCGATCGTCCGCGCGACCAGAAAAGACCTGCCGTTCACGTTCCGGCTGGATGATTCGACCAGCCCTATGCCGTCGAGAAAACTTTCCGACGTCGGTCCGGTGGTGATCGTGGCCCGCCTGTCGAAATCCGGCGAGGCGATGCCCAAGAGCGGCGATCTTCAAGGCATGAGCGCACCCGTCAAGCCCGGGGTCAATACGGTGACCGTTGTCATCGACCGGGAAATCCCGTAGCCCGGAGGCCGTCCATGTCTGTCTTGTCCGTCGGCTGGCTCTATTTCCTGCCCCTGCTCCTTGGCCTGCTGTTCTACCTTCGTCGTCACGGTCAACAGGAACGTCACGATCGTGCGCGTTTGGAGAAAACCAAACAGTCCGGGATTTCCGAACCCCCCACGCTGCATCCGGTGATCGACACCAATAAATGCATCGGGTCCGGGGCGTGCGTCAAAGCCTGCCCGGAAAACGCGTTAGGTCTTGTGCGGGGAAAGGCGGTGATGGTCCAGCCGGATCATTGCATCGGGCATGGGGCCTGTGAGACAGCCTGCCCGGTCGAAGCGATTTCACTGGTCTTCGGCACGGAGAAGCGCGGCATCGATATCCCGCAGGTGAAGCCGACGTTCGAAACGAATGTGCCCGGTATTTTTATCGCCGGTGAGCTGGGCGGTATGGGGCTGATCAGAAAAGGCGTGGATCAGGGACAGCGGGCGATTCAGACCATCGCAAAGAAAAAGAGCAAGTCCGGCGAGTTGGACGTGGTGATTGTCGGATCGGGGCCGGCCGGGATTTCCGCGTCGCTAGCCGCGAAGGAGGCCGGATTGCGCTTTGTCACCATCGAGCAGGAAGACGGGCTCGGCGGCACCGTCTATCATTTTCCACGCCGAAAACTGGCGATGACCGCGCCGATGCAGTTGCCGATCATCGGGAAATTCGACCGATATGAGATCAGTAAAGAAGAGCTGCTGGAATTTTGGAACGGGGTCATCAAGCAAACCGGTCTGAAGATCAATTTCATGGAACGGATGGACTCACTTCAGAAAACCGGCAGCGGGTTTATCGTGAAGACACCGAAGGCCGAATACAAGACGGCTAACGTGCTCCTGGCCATCGGGCGGCGCGGTACTCCGCGCAAGCTGGGCGTGCCGGGGGAGGAACGGTCCAAAGTCGTCTATCGCCTGATTGATGCGGAACAGTATCGCGGTCAGCATGTGCTGGTGGTGGGCGGAGGTGACAGTGCCGCGGAGGCGGCCCTCGCGATCGCCGCCGAGCCGGGCGCGACCGTGACGTTGTCCTGCCGCGGGGATGAGATCTATACGAGGCCCAAGGAGAAGAACCGGCAGCTGCTGAAGCAGGCCGTCGAGCAGGGGCGTATTAAGGTGGCGCTGCACTGCGGGGTCAAGGAAATCCAGCAGGACGCGGTCGTGCTGGAGCAGGAGGGGCGACGGGGGCAGATCAAGAACGACGCAGTCGTTGTCTGCGCCGGAGGGACGCTGCCGACTCCCATGCTCAAAGAAATCGGCGTGATGGTCGATACCTACTATGGCACCGCGGTGCCGCGTTAATCTGACGGGGCGGCGGTTCGGGCCTGTCGTCAGGGGGACTCAAACGAGTCGGCCCATGTCGAGGGGCAAGCCGCACGCAAAGAGGAAAACGGCGAAGCGAAAGACCTGAGCGCGAGGGGGGCACACGAACAGCACTTGATTCATCCTCGAGTGCGGGGGATGAGACCGTCAGTCTCCGGCTGAAATCCGCGCACCGGTCCAGGTTGCCGTATCGCCTGCGGCCGTTCCGGTGACAGTCACTTTGCGGCCGATCCCGATGTCCTGGAAGAATCCGGAGCGTCCGATAACGGCCCCATCGGTCCCGATAAACTTGGTATTTGAAATGCCCGACGCATTGATTCTGGATCCGGCAATCGTGAGGATTGGATCGAGAACCGACTGAACCGGCCCCTGCAGTTTGACCTTCGGGCCGGGATTGCTTCGCTCCAGCTCCGTGATCAGGATGCCGGCGATTCCGGCGGGGCGCCCGTGAATTTTCAAATGATCACCGACGACGATGTCTGCGAAGCGGCGAAGATTGCCCTCTCCGTCGATGGCCGTTTCATTGTCCGCATAGAGCGTCGTTCCCGACATGCCGGCCAGGGTCAGGCTGCGTGCGCCGGGATTGATCGAGGCCACGTTCGATTCAAGTTCGAAGCTGCCTTCGAACGAGATATGTTCCGCTTCCAGCACGCCGTTCACGATCCGGCCGTGGACTTCGATATGCGCGTCGAGCGTCAGATCATTGCGGGTGCCTCCTTCGAAAACCGTTGAGGCGGGAGTGGTGATGCGTACGTTACCGATGAGGATCACTCCCGATGGCTCCAGGCGTGTAATGAATCCCTCAATGTCCGCATCTTCGATATCGGAGACACCGAGGGCTTGCGGCTTGATTCGTGTCGCGGTCAGTTTCGCTCCGGAAGGACCGGGGCCGCCCGGACTCCAGTGATCGCCGCGGACATGGACGACGATCCCGTCCCATGTAGGGGCGGACACGGAGAGCGGCGGCATCGAGCCGCTCTCGGTCGTAGAGCTGTATTCAACCTGGAGCGTGCCGATCTCAAATCGTTGCCTCGCCGGCGCATGATTCTTGATGACACCCTGTATTTCGTAGTGCGGGGTTCCGGTCTGCAGTTCGACGAATGTGGCAAGAATATGGCCGTCCCCCACAATGAATCCGCTGACTTCGACGATGTCTCTGCCCGGTACGAGATTGGTGATGGATTGTCCGGGAATGCTGGCGTCGATCTTCGTCTTCTGATCGAAGTGCACCACCTGGCCGAGCGCGACCAGGCTGAGTCCGTCGGCTGCCACCGACTGCACTTCGCCTTCGACGGTTTCTTCATAGGTGATCGTGTCCGCAACGCGGAGCCCCACGTGATTGGCGGCATAATTTTCTGACGCCGTGCCGTTGACGAGCACCACCATTCCGAGCTTCAAGGTATTTGTCCCAGTGCAGGGAGCGTCGTCGATGCAATACTGGGTATGCGTATTGTCGTATTCCGTTCCTGAGACGAACACGCTGCCGAATTTAGTGACCGGACCGGAAGACACCGTCGCCACAGACCCGGTTCCTCCAATGCCACCGCCGGCTTGAGGCGTAGGCGCAGCAGGGCCACAAGAGGCCGCTGACAGGAAGGTCACGGTCAGGCCAAAGAGGCTATGGAGCAATCGTGATCGCATGGGCCATATTTGTTAGAGCAATGAACGTGCCTTAGGATTCTTTATCGAGTCGCTCTTCGAAGTGATAGAGGCCGAGCCCGACCCGGACTCGCCCGGTTCCCTTCGAGGCGGGATTGACGTCGCGATCGCGGTGAGAAAGCCACCGGTCCAGTGCTTCCAGGAGCTCCTGGCTTTGCGCCGCCGCCAGGATCTGAAACTCCCTGGCGGATTCGACCGGCACGTTGTCGTACATGACTTTGCGTTGCATTCGCGGCTTGGCGGGTTGCTCGTAGAGGTTATGGTCGATGGTGGCGATGAGATCGGCCGTATCGCTGCCGAGAATGTTGAGCTTTTCTACTGAGCCTTTCTGGGGCACATAGCCGCGAGACAGCAGGCAGATCCGGCCATCTTTAAGTTGTTTCACCGCTCCGGCTCTGAGCAACTCGTCCAGCATCGCCCGCGCCGGCATGTCTCCGCTGTAGCGTTTCACTAGTTCGGTAAAGGAGGCGTCTTTGGCTTCCATCCGAAGCGGATGGGGGTGTCCTTTTCCATCTCCAAAATCAGGGTCACGGATCCAGCCCGTAATGACGCGGGTGGCGCGATGGTATTCCTCGCCGGTCGCTGGTTGTGCCGTGTCCGGCTGATTCAGCAGGCGCTGAACCTCTTTCCTCGTCAGCCCGGTCAGAATGGCAATACGGGAGACGGTTTGTTTCTTTCCTTCGATGCCGAATTCGCTTTTAGCGACCTCGACGTAAGCCTGTTTCGCCCATTCAGCGAGGGTTTGATGGGGAATGTTGTTTCGGAGCAGGAGTTTCACTAACGGGCGAAGGAGTTGAAGTGTGGCTTCGGAAAGGGGGCGCTGAGACTTCGAGTGCGGCATGTTGGGAATATAGTCCCAGTCACGACGCCAAGGCAACACCTCCGTTTGCAGGAAAGTGGACGGGGTATCCGTGTAGGGTGAGACCTACGGGATCGGCTGATGGCGGATAAGAGACATCCGGGGGATGATGGTACGAAGGCGGCCTGATTATCAGCGGACCGGTTGAGCCTTGTCCGCAGGCTTGGCCAGGAGTTCCGCTTTGGCCGGAATCTGGTTGAGGAGGTCCGGGCGAGCCTGGAACACGCCCTGTAATCGTTCACCGGTGGCATAGATGAGGTTTCCGGCCTGGCTGCCGAGCGTGAGTCGTCCGGCGATCTTGCCGTCTCTGCCGGTGGCGACAAATTCTGCGGTCGGGGCGACGAGCCCGTAGGGAGCCAGCGGAGCCGGCTGCTTGGTGACCCGTTCTTCAGCCGGCAAATTCGCCACGCGGCTGACCAGGAGATCGGCGGCCTCCTGGCTGAGCTTCTCGGTCGGCTGATCTTCGAGGACCCATTCGCCGTTCTGATTGATCAGGACATACTGTTTGTCGCGTGTCTTTACGGAGAGCATGGCGATGTCGGTATAGTCGACTCCCAGCAGCCGCTTGTCCTGCAAGGTAAAGAGTTCGCGTGTCAGGTCTTTGATGACCAGCGGGTTGATCCGATACAGCGGGGCGTCCGGCCTGGTTTCGGCGAACGCTTCGCCGCTCTCCGCATCGGGCTGATACAGCTTGACCGTCTGATCTCCGTCGGCCGTATGCAGGGTGATTTTAAGTTTCGGCGTAGTCAGCGTTTTCACGATCGCGGTCCGTTCAGGCCCGGGGTCGATGATGCCAAGAGCCTTCAAGTCCTCCAGTTTAAAGAGGAGCGAACGCACTTCCGTCTGGTCCGCTTCCGCTTCGATCGGGTAGCGGATTTTCCAGGTCGGCTTCGGTTTGTTTTTCGCCATGTTGTAGAGGACGATTTCCGTCGTCGGATAGGTCAGCCGCACGCGGTCCAGGTCGGCCTGGACGAATTGCAGCAGGTCCTTCCGCCGGAACGTCAGCAGGGTCTTATTGACGAAACTCTTCGTCGTCAGGTCCGTCAACAGCACGCTGTGCGACGAATGACGATGCACGTAGAGGGTCGACGACAGGGGGCCGTTATCGCCGATGGACAAGGTTTCCTGCTGGGCTCCCGCGCTGACGGTGATCGTCGTGATGGGTTGCTCCAATCCGAACGGGGCGAGCGCGGCCGGATTTTCTTCAACGGTGCGGAGCACTTTCCCGGTGACCAGCGCCCGGAGCATGGATTGGACTTCCCGCGTATCGGCGTCGGTCTGGAGCGGGGAGGTGATGGCCCATCCTTTCGTCTCTTTCCGTTTCATTTCCACGGCGCCTTGCGGCGTGGAAACGGTCAGCCCGGTGATCTCGGTTTCGGGAAACGGGAGGAGGGTTTGCTGGGCAACGGCCTGTTTCTCTTCGGTATGTTTGGCGGGTAATTCGACGAAATAGAGGTAGCCCCCCAGCCCCGCCAGAACGACCAACAGTAATAGTGTCGGCCCGTAGCGCATACGATTACAGCCGGCGGCGTTTTCTCCACACCATCACGCCGGTCAACATGGTCGTGATGGGGAGGAAGAGCACTTGAATATAGAGTAACGCCCGCTCCTGTGTGGGATTCGGAATGAACGGCCGGAGTGCCGGCTCCTTGGGCACGATGGAGATCAGGTCCCGTTCTTCGGCCAGCCAGCCGGCCGTATGCAGGAAGAAATCGGTGTTGCCGGGAAAGTTAAAGAAGGCGTTCGTGGCGAAGGCGGAGTTCCCCACCACCACGATGGCCGGGCGGGGTTTGCCTTCTTCCGGAGCCTGTTTGGGCGCCAGCGCGGCGGCGAGCGGCAACGGACCCTTCACGTCTTCCTTCTCATCGAGCCGTACGACGCGGCCTTGCATGTTGGTTTCAGCCCAACTGTTCGGGGACGTCCGCGCCAGCGGCACATAGTCCCAGTCTTTCCCGGTCTGCTCATCGAAGGTCAAATGACGGGAGAGGGGGAACAGCACCGCGGCCGTCAGGTCCTGGGTAATCTCATGTTCCGTGAAGGTGCGGATGAGTAGGGCGGTGAGGTCACCCTGAGCCAATCGGTCCTGGAGGTCGACAAGCACTCCAGGCCCCATGCCCAACCCGTAATGCGCGAGGAAGGGATCCAGTTCGGTTTTTGTGTCCGGGTCGACCATGACGAGCAGGTGCCCGCCCTTCGCGATGTAGGTGTGAATGCGGTCCTGTTCCTCTTTGGTGACCTGGTTGCGCGGGCCGGCGAGGACGAGCACGGCGGTGTCGTCAGGCACAGCCGGGTCTTTCAAGAGCGACAGGGTGCCGATGTCATAGCCCTGCTTGATCAACGCCTCTTTGGCCAGGGAGAGGCCGTTTCGTTCTTTATCTTCCAGGCTGCGCTCGCTGTGGCCTTCCAGGAACACAATGCGCTTCTTGGCCGGTTTGGAGATACGGAGCAGCGCACCGGTGAGTTCGACTTCCGACGGGTTGGTCACGCGGATGGTCTGTCCGTTGCTCTCGAAAACGGCGGTGTCGGTCCGGAAGATGCCGTAGTTCTGGGCGATCTTCGGCTGCCGTTCCGGATCGACGAATTCGACGGTGAGCTTGTTGGAAGCCTGCCGGTAACTCTCAAGCCGTTCTTTGTAGCCGGTATAGCCGGGATCTTTTTCGCGCGTGAAGACGGTGATCTTCACATCTTGGGGAAGGCCGCGGAGCACGCGATAGGTCTGCGGCGCCAGAGTGAAGTTCTGACTCTCCGAGAGGTCCCACCGGATCGAATGGCGCGATGCCAGAAAATTGACGATTACAAGGATGGCCGTCACCAGCAGAACCATGAGGAGGCTGTTGGCTCCCATATGGGTCGAACGGCGGCTCGAGAAGGCTTTTACGGCATCGAAATGCAGGACGAAGAAGAGAATCAGGCACAGCAGCGCCAGTCCTTCCGCTACGGTAACGGCCCACAGCAAGTCGGGGCTGAGACTGTAGGCGATCAGGCCGGCGACGGCAAGCACGGTTCCGATGATCCCGAACGGCAGAACTTTGAAGCTCATTTCCACCTGGTCGATTCCACCACGCGGTGGGTGAGAAAGAGCATGAAGACGAGGCTGCTGAAGAAGTACACCAGGTCTTTGGTATCGATCAGGCCGCGGACGAGGCGATCGTAGTGGTCCATGAACGACACATACGAAATGATCTGTCCGAGCGGCGTATCCCCCAACAGGGCGCCAAGACCGGAGATCAGCCAGATGAGCAGCAGCATGCCGAAACTGAGGAACGCGGCGACGATCTGATTTTCCGTAATGGCGGAGGCGAGCAGGCCTACGGAGATGAACAGCGCGCCCAGCAAGGTCATCCCGAGATACCCGGTCCAGACCGGGTTCCAGTCGAAGTCGCTGAAGAGCATCAGGACCGCCGGCACGAGGCCGGTCAGGCCGAGGAGGCTCAAGAAGACCAGAAATACGCTGACGAATTTGCCGGCGACGATTTCGTTGATGCCGATCGGCGAGGTCATCAGAAACTCAAAGGTTCGGAGTTTGCGTTCTTCCGCAAAGAGCCGCATCGTCAGGATGGGCAGAATAATGAGGAGCACAAAGCGCATGCTGGCGAAGAGATTGCGGAAGACCAGATCGTTCAAGTTCAATTGGGCCTGGCCGCCCTGCATTTGCATAATCTGAATGGCCTGGTAGCCGGCGTAGACGACATAGAGGTAGGACAAGAACCCGAAGATCAGCAGGAAGATGGCCCCGACCACATAGACGACCGGAGAGACAAAGTAGCCCCGCAGCTCTTTGGCAATGATGGCCTGCACCGGCGTCATGAGGCGGTCTCCTGTGCGGTGCCGGGAAGCGCACTCACGGTTTCGGCCGGGGGCGTGATGCCTTCTTCGTGGCGGGTCAGCTGTAAGAACACATCTTCGAGCGTCATGGAAATCGTCCGCAATTCGAGGAGCCCCCACTGGTTCGCAATGATGTACCGGGCGATCTCATCACGTTTATCCTGACCCAGAGCGCATTCCAGAAGAAAATTACCGGCGGTCTGTCCCGTGAAGACGTTCAGAATGCCGGGTATGGATTGGAGCCTGGCCAGGCAATCGGCCGGTGGTGTCTTGATTGTGACGGAGACTTTTTCGGAATGCCGGAGTCGCGCGGATAATTGATCGGGGGTATCTTCGGCGACGATTCGTCCGCCGCTGATGATGACCACCCGCTGACAGACCGCGGTGGCTTCGGGGAGAATGTGGGTGCTGAGGATGACCGAGTGCGACCCCGCCAGACTCTTGATCAAGTCACGAATTTCGATGATCTGTTTCGGGTCCAGTCCGACCGTCGGCTCGTCGAGGATCAGGACGGGCGGATCGTGAAGCACGGCCTGAGCCAGCCCCACCCGTTGGCGATAGCCTCTCGAGAGGTTCCCGATCAGGCGATGACGGACGGTGCCCAGGGCGAGCTTTTCAATGGACTGGTCGATGGCGGTCGAGAGATTTTTCCCCACCATCCCGCGCATCCGGCCCACGAAGGTCAGATACTCCGAAACGGTGAATTCCTGATAGACCGGGGGCGTTTCCGGGAGATAGCCGATACGGCGCTTCACTTCGAGGGGGTGATCGGCGCAATCGAAGCCGGCCACTGTTGCCGTGCCTTCTGTGGCCGGCATGAAGCAGGTAAGAATCCGCATGGTCGTGGTCTTGCCGGCGCCGTTCGGCCCGAGAAAGGCCAATACCTCGCCTTTGGCCACGGAAAACGTGACCCGGTCGATGGCCGTGAGATTCCCATACCGCTTGGTAATGTTCTGAACGTCAATCATGACTATGGTGTCGGGGTGATCAACTGTGAAGGAGTGAACAGCTTGCCTGCGCCGCACGAGCACAACGTCGTCACCGGTCGGATCTTACTGAGTCCGCCGGGCTCAGTCAATACGGGGCAAGCGGCTCCGGCCGCCTCCGGCCCCGGCAGATGCGATCTTTACAGCCAGGGAGTGACCTGCTAGAGTTTTTCGCCGTGCATTTGAATCCGGTTCACCATCGGCCTGATTATCGTCCTGTTGTCTCTTGTAAGGGGAGGTGTTTGTGAAACACATTGCGTTGAACTCGGTTTTGTTAGGGAGTCTGCTTTGGTTGGGCGGGTGCGCGGGCAAGGGTGACGCGGTGCCGCTCAATGTGGGAATGATGCCCTCCGCGACAACCGCTGGTGCGGGTCCGGTCAGCGCGGTCAAGGTGGTCGTGACCCCTTTTCAGGACGACCGGTCTGATCGCACGAAGCTGGGGACCCGTCATTCGCTCTGGGGTTTCGACGAGGCCTATACCGTCAAGAGCGGGACGGTTGGTGAAGCTACCGCCAAGGCCTTTGCCGAGTATCTCGCCCGTAAAGGGTGGCGGGCGGAGTATGTCGCGTCCGCCGGCCAGGCCGGAGGTGCGGATGTGGTGATCTCAGGAAAGGTTCTGGAACTGTCGGCTGACGCCCATGGAGCGGTGGGATCCACGGACATCACCGCAAAGAACAAGATGACCTTCCAAGCTGCCAATAAGACGGACGGGAGTTCGATCACCAGCACAAACAGCCATACCGGGACTTATACGGTCTTCTGGTATGCGCCGGAAGACGGTGAGGAAATCCTCAACGAAGTCCTGGAACGGAATTTCGAGAAATTCGCCGGACAGACCAAGTTTGACGGAGTGGCATTGCGTTTCCGGTAGCCGGAGTCAGGGGCCGGGACGCCGACTTCTGAGCCGGCGTCCCGACTTGAAATGACTCGTTCAGCCGGTTGCTTCGTCAGGCTCCCGGTTGACTCCTCCTCCGCTCTCCCTATATATAGCCCATACCGCTTACGTCAGAAACATGCCCGTGTGTTCGTTTTCGTACCACCCGATTGTGACTCGAATCGGATTTCCCTCACTCCAAAGTAGGGAGGAGGGGGTACTCAGTCGGTATTGTTGAGACCGGCGACCTCCCGTAGGCTGACACCTGTGGCACGCATCCATGCCTACAAGTGGAGGAACAGAGTGACGATGAAACATCAGATCTGTACCAAACGCATGAACTCACATCTCTCAGGGGTCCTCTTGGCCGCCCTTTGTCTGTCCTTTGGGGCTTGTTCCTGGGTGCCGAAAGGGGAAGCCGGCCTGGATGTCGGGGTCAAGGACCGGGGGATTGCCTCCTGGTACGGGGAGCAGTTTCACGGCAAACAGGCCGCGAACGGAGAACGGTTTGACATGATGGCCCTGACCGCCGCGCATCGGACTCTGCCGCTCGGCAGCATGGTGCGCGTCGTGAATCTGACAAACGGCAAGCATGTTCGGGTGCGAATCAATGATCGCGGCCCCTACGTCAACGGCCGCATTCTCGATCTGTCTCAGGCGGCTGCGGTGAAGCTGGGTATGGTCCAGAACGGATTGTCCGTCATTCAATTGGAAGTGGTCGGGGATCGCCGTCCCGACTTCGTTCTGGCGGAAGAAGAAGCTCCTTCGTCACAGTCGGCGCTTCTCAGCGTGCACCACCTCGATCCGCTGGCCATCCGGGTGTTCTCGCCTTCTACGGTGGGACTGCCGGTCACTTCGCCGGGGATTCGACATCGCTTGCTGCCGACCGATGTGCTGATGCAGCGGCGGATTCGTCGCGTTCCGTCCTTGTTGGCGGCCGATCATACGGCTCATACGGAGAATGTGACGCTGGTCATCGGATAGTGACAGGAGTTGCCGCGGTTGACAGTGCCGGAAGGTCTCCTCTACACTGGGCCGTCAAAATTCAAGGGCGGCTTACGCCCATTATCGATTTGAGCAAGAGGAGTCAGACGGCATGGCGAAGAAGACGGCAGGAGAATCCGAAGAAGCCAAGTTGAAGAAGAAGCTCAGCACCAAGAAAGCCGACGACAGTGGCGCTGCGGTGCGGGCCTTGCGGAAGCGGTTGAAGCGCGAACAGCGCCGCCGCCGGTCCCTGGCTCTCAGGCAGAAGCATGCGGCAGGGAAGAAGGCCGCGGCTCCCGCGAAGTAATTCGTTCACCCTGTTGTTCGAGCGATCGTTGTAGGATTGAATTATGGAACACCCCCGTCAGACATCCCCGTCCGCTGAAACTTCCGATGCGCTCCCTGCGAGTGATGAGTTAGCCGACAAGGTCGCTGAAGATCTGGCGCTGACTCCTGCGGCGTCTCAGGACGTTGTGGCCGCAGCCGCTGAAACCGTCCCTCTTGAAGAAGAGAAGGTCAAGGACGAGATCGAGATTCAGATCGATCTGCTCAGCGATCCGGACTGGGTCGTGCGACGTGAAGCGGTCATCACGCTCGGGGAAATGGGGGATGAACGGTGTGTCGAGCCGCTGGCGCGCGCCTTGCGCGACGGCGACTGGCAGGTCCGCGAAGTCGCGATCGAAGCGCTCGGGCAGGTCGGGTCTCCCGCCGTTGAAATTCTCTTGAAGCTGCTCCGCGACTGGGATGTGCGGAAGTACGCCATTCTGGCGCTCGGCAAGATTCGCGATGAACGGGTGCTGGATCCCTTGATGGTGCAATTGCGGAACGACGAGTTCAAAGATGACGCGATCAACGCGCTCGTGGAACTCGGCGAGCCGGCGGTGCCGCGATTCATCGCCGCGCTGAAGGACAAGGATGAAAGCGTCCGCCAGAGCGCCGTGTTGGGACTGGGCCGGATCAAGGACAGCTCGTCGATTGATCCGCTCATCGCCATGCTGCAGGACAAAGACTGGTTTACCAGATTGATTGCAGCGGCGGCGTTGGAATCCATCGGGGACGAGCGCGGGCGCGAGGCGATCAAGCCGCTGCTGAAGGATCCCGATATGGTCGTGAAGATGCGGGTCGAGCGGATCCTGGCCAAGTGGAAGAAACAGCCGGTGTCTCAGCCGGCGAATGCCTGAGCTACCGGTTGAGTTCCTTGTCGAGACGTAATTGAATCTCGTCGAGCCGTTTCATCGGCGTCGTCTTTCCCATCGACACTTCTAACCGTACTTCCCGCATCGAGCTGGCCAGGTCCCGGACGGCGTCGATGGCGGGATCTGACTTTGCGCCCTTCGTCGCGTTTTCAAGCACTGTCACGGCCTCCCCCAGTTCCTTGGCCGCGTCCCCGAAGTTCCGTTCGAACAGGTTGGCTTTTGCCTGCACGACCCGAGATTTCGCGTCTACGAGACCCTGGCGGCGGCGCAAATCCCGTTCAATGCCTTGCGTGGTATCCAGGACATTTCGTGACAGCTTTGTGATCGATTGCTGGAGGTCGGACACGGTCTGTTGGAGGGTTCCGATCGGGCGCTGGCCGACATAGTAGCCGGCGCTGAATGAGGCGGCGATCAGCAGCAGCATTCCGAGAAATTTCAGCATAGGTCTCCGAGTCTCTACGGTCGACGCGTAGTTCGCGCGGTGCGTGCGGTTTGTTGCAGGAGGCTGCCGGCTGCGGCGATCCTCACTGCTTCGTCGGTGTCTTGCAATCCTTTCAGTAGAATCGGGATCACGGGGCCGGACACCTTGCCCAAGGCTTTTGCGGCCATGAGTCGGGGGAGGGGCTGCTGATCCTGAAGCAAGGCCTGCAACAGCGACAGGGCTTCCTTGTCGGATGCTGCACTCAATGCCTGGGCCGCGCTTCCGCGAAGGGACGGATCCGGGTTTCTGGCCAGATCGGCGGCCAGCAGCAAGACGGATGAATCGCCGAGGCGAAGCAGGCTTTCCACCGCGCTCGCGCGCACCTGCAAGCTGGGATCTCTCGTGAGGGCCTGGAGCAAAGGACGATTGTCTTTCAGTCCCAACCGGCCGAGGCTGCCGGCCGCGACGCCGCGCACCATCGCCATTTCGTCGCCCAGGGCATGGGTCAGCGGGGCGACTCCTCCGGGAGAGCCGAACTCACCGAGCGCGCCGGCGGCAAACGCCCGCACCGACGGATTGGGATCGTAGACGGCTTGACTGAGGAGCGCCAGGCTCGCCGGCCGCTTCAGACGGCCCAGCACGCCGATCGCGGCCATGCGGACTTCAGCGTCGGGCAAGGTGGCGGCGTTCGTGATGTCGATGAGCAGATCGGTCTGGCCCATCTTATAGAGCGCCGCATAGGCAAAGATGGCTTCGGGCCCCTCTTCGGTCCTTCCGATCTCAATCAAACGCGGTTTCATCTCCGTGACGCGGGCATCGCCCAGCGCATTCATCGCGGCGATGCGGACGCTCGGGGCCTCGTCGTTGATCGCCCGTTTCAGCGCGCCGGAGCCGGCCGCCAGACCGGCTTTGCCGATCGCTTCGGCGGCGCGGGCGCGGACCAGCACCGAACTGTTCAGCAGGCCGTCCTCCAGCAGGGAGCCGGTTTCCGGGAGTCCCAATTCGGCGAGCACCGTATAGGCGGCGATCCGCACATGTTCTTTCTGATCACGAACCCGGCTGGTGATGAGACTGAGTGCGAGCGGGCGGAGTAATGTCAGGTCGTCCGGCTGGCCCTCGGTTTTGATACGGGGATAGAGCGGGAGAGCCTCTTCACCCCGTCCGAGTTTCACGAAGCTGTGGAAGGTGAGGCGCAGCGACTCTTTCGACGGAGTTGCGTCTTTCGGGAGGGCCTGAAAGCGCTGGACGATGGCCGGATAGTCGCCGGTTTTGAAGAGCGCGGCGAGTTCTTTGTCCTGAGCGGACGCGGGAGCGCCGGCCGCGAGGGATTCGGTCCGCGCACCGGGTGCAGGGAGCAGGCCGGTGACGGCGGCCACACAGAAGGCGACGACTGCAGCGGTCCGCCGAATGCGATCTCGACGTCTCGACAGGGAAGCGTTCACCATGACGACGGAGTGCGGGCCGAGGCGCCGCTGTACATCATCTGGACGTAGTCTTTCACCATGCGCTTTGTGCAGAACTGCGGGGCGACGGTCCGGATACATTCCTTCACCATTTGGAGCCAGCCCCGCGGCGTGCCGTCGAGGTCGCGCTGATAGTAAAGGGGGACGACCTCTTGTTCAAGCAGGCGGTAGAGCTCTTCCGAGTCATGGACATCCTGTTCGTGCTGGTCGGCCGATGGCGGCATCGGGGTGACGCCCCAGCCGTTTGCGCCGTTATACCCTTCCTTCCACCAGCCGTCGAGCACGCTGCAGTTGATGACGCCGTTCAGCGCGGCTTTCATGCCGCTGGTGCCGCTGGCTTCGAGCGGGAAGCGCGGCGTGTTGAGCCACACGTCGACGCCCTGCACGAGAAACTTGGCCATGTGCATGTCGTAGTCTTCGAGGAACGCGATATGGCCGCCGAGCTTGTGATCGTTGCAGAAGTTGACGACCTCGTGAATGAAGTAGCGCCCCGGCTCATCGGCGGGATGGGCCTTGCCGGCGAACACGAGTTGGACCGGCCGCCAGTGATTCTGCAGCAGGCGTTTCAACCGGTCGAGATCACGGAAGAGCAGCGTCGCCCGCTTATAGGTGGCAAAACGTCGGGCAAACCCCAGCGTCAATGCCTCGGGATTGAGCAGCGTTCCGCGGGCAATGACCTGTGAAGATTGCAGATGGCCGTTGATCCAGCCGGTTCTGGCGCGTTCGCGGATGAAGCTCATCAATTTGCGTTTCATGAGTTGCCGTACAGCCCAGAGCTGGTTGTCCGGAATATCGCTCACCCGCTGCCACATGGCCTGTTCGTCGCAACGCTCGGCCCAGTCCGGTCCGAGGAACTTTCCGTAGAGCTGGCTCATCTCCGGGCCGATCCAGGTCGGGGCATGGATGCCGTTGGTCACGTGCTTGATCGGCACCAGATCGGTCGCGAGGCCGGGCCAGTGGTGCTGCCACATCTCTCGGGAGACCCGGCCGTGTTCGCGGCTCACGCCGTTTACGTGCGCGGCCTGGTTCATGGCCAGCGCGGTCATGTTGAAGCCTTGCCCGCGCGATTCCGGTGTTTCGCCCAATCGGAGGAACGCATCGCGGCTCAACCCGAGCTGTTCCCAATAGCCGGAGAAATATCGATCCATCAGGTGATGGGGGAATACATCGTGGCCGGCCGGCACCGGCGTATGGGTGGTGAAGACAGTGCTCTGGCGGACCTGTTCGCTGGCTTCGGCGTGGGTGGATCCCTTTTGAACGAATTCTCTGATGCGTTCCAGCGTCAGAAAAGCGGAGTGCCCTTCATTGGCATGGAAGACGGTCGGGTTGATCCCCAGTTCCCGCAGCATGCGCACGCCGCCGATGCCCAGGAGGATTTCCTGGCAGATGCGGATCTCCTGATCGCCTCCGTAGAGGCGTGCCGAGAGGGCCCGGTTTTCCGGGCTGTTTTCCGGAACGTCTGTATCGATCAGATAGAGCACGATGCGGCCGACATCGACGCGCCATACTTGCGCGGCCACCGTGCGATACCCCATTACAACGGTGATTTTGCAGGGTGCCCCCGCGGGTGTGAGAGCCGGCCGGATCGGGGACTCTTCGCGGTTGAACGGGGCATAGGCCGCTTCCTGCCAGCCTTCCGGCGTAATCCGCTGGCGGAAGTAGCCCTGCGGGTACATGAAGCCGATGCCGACAAGCGGCACGCCCAGATCGCTTGCCTCTTTGCAGTGGTCGCCGGCGAGAATGCCCAGGCCGCCGCTATAAATCGGGATGGAAATGTGCAGGCCGAACTCGGCGGAAAAATAGGCAATGGACGGAGTGGGGCTGGGGCCGTAGTTCGCGCCATACCATGTGCCGGCGCTCTGGCGATAGTCGTCGAACATCTTCATGACGGCCGAATACTGCCGGACAAACGTCGGATCCTGTCCGAGGTGCCGGAGCCGTTCCGGCGAGACCTCCATGAGGAGCCGCACCGGATTGTGATGCGTGAGATACCAGAGCGTCGGATCGATCAGCTCAAACAGCGCGCGCGCTTCCGGTTTCCAACTCCACCAGAGGTTTTGCGAAAGTTCGGCCAGCCGTATCACGTTCTGCGGCAGATGTTTGGGAATAGGATTCGCGTTATCGGCAGTATTCACACGGACTCCTTTGGGTGGCGCTCGTTGCAGGGGCTAGAATCGATTGGCTGAAGACGGGCGGATCGGTCGGGCCGCAGTCAGGCGTGTCCGGTCTTGTGCCATGAGTTCCATTCCTCGGAGAATGCCACGGCGGCATAGCGTTCGCCAAGGATTTTTGCAACTCGGTTCAGGAGTTTGGTGAGTTGTTGCAGTTCGGCGGGTGTAAGGTCTCCGCGAAAGCGCGGATGGAGGCCCCAGCGGGTTTCCACTTCTTCGCCGTTCACGTTCGACATGAGGCTCACGAGCTTGATGTCCTGCCCGGTCGGACCCTTCTTGGCAGGCTCACCGTTGCCGGCAGTTTTTGCGGCTTGCTGGGTCGGGGTGGACGGCGCGGCTGTCGGTGGTGCCTGGCCGAGCAGAACGGCACTGATCGCGGGGATGATCGCGCTGGCGCAGAGTGTGGCGGCAGCGATCACCTGGCCGTTCTGCGGAGCCCCCAGCGCTTGCGCGACGCGTTCGGAGAAGGTTTGAAACAGTTCGTTCTTCGTTTTTGAATCTTCGGTGATCAGGAACTTGTATTTCTCGTAGAGGTCGCGGCTTTCCGCGACGGCGTTGCCGACGGTCAGGACGATTTCCATTTGATCCGCATTGTTGCCGAATGCCGGTTCAAGCACAGCCTTGAGCTGGGTTGTGACGGCATCTTCCAACCCGTTCATGAATTCCATCTGATCCTTGATCGGGATATGCAGCGCCGTGAGCCGGTCGGTCAGGTTGAACATGACCTTCAGGAATTCGAGGTAGATCCCCCACTCATCCTGCCGTTTCAACTTCAGCGCCTGCTCCGGGGCGTTGCGCTTCATCATCGTGACGGACTCGCCCGAGACGGCGAGCATGAGTTCGGCGAGCTGACGAAGTTGCGCGTGGTATTCTTTGTCGGCGGTTCCCATAGGTGCTCCTGTTCAAGGAGCGCGATTATAGCGGAGGGATGTTTGGGGATGGAAGGGGGAGGCGGGGAGTTCTCTGGTTGGCAAATCTCTGAGGAACTTGCTTCTGCGGGCGGGATTGGCGTATATACGAAAAATGTTTGCCTGGGATATCGCAAAGGCGATCTCGAATTTTGAGAAACATGGTGTTCCGTTCGAAGAGGCCGCCACGGTTTTTGGTGATTCTCAGGCGTTGGATTGGGCAGACCAGGCTCATTCGTATCAGGAGCCACGTTTCAAGCGACTGGGTGTATCGGTGAGCCAGCGGGTCTTGCTCGTCGTGTATACCAAGCGAGGGAAAGAACATGAAAAAGAAACCATCCGGATCATCAGTGCGCGTCCGGCGAGCCGCAAGGAGCGGCAGGCCTACACCCGACTCACAGATTGATTTTTCCGATATTCCCGAGTCAACCGACGAAGAACTGCGTCGTGCGCGACGAGTCGGCAGGCCGTCGAGCGGCATGGCGAAACAGTTGATTGCCATTCGCCTCTCGCCGCGGCTGCTGGACCAGCTCAGAAAGATGGCGGCCAAACAAAAGAAGCCATATCAGACTCTCATCCACGAACTGCTGGAAAAGGCCGCCTCCCAAGCAGCCTGAACAATCAAGTTCTTTCTGAGCCCCACCGTCGAACGTCATCCGTCTGCGTCACTCTCGTGACGAATGAACTCAGGGTTCTTTCCTCTCAAGCCGACCAGTGCAGGTGAAAACCTGCCAGATTTTGACGATTCGCTTGCCGCCAGCCACTTCAGTCAATCTTGTCCATCATTGGTCTCGCTCGTTGAACCCCTCGCCCTCGGAATGCTATACAGCCCAGCCCGCTGATTGGTATCATGCCGATCGGCCTTCCTGTGGTCTTTCATGGAACGAGAAGTCAAAACGTACGTGCTCAAACGCTCCGACGACGAGGCTGCACCGCGCAAGCTATCGATCGACTATGCGGCGGCGTTGAACTCGCAGCAGTTGGCAGCGGTGACGGCGGGCGAGGGCCCGTCGCTGGTGATCGCGGGCGCGGGCAGCGGCAAGACGCGCACGCTGGTCTATCGTGTGGCCTATCTGATCGACTCGGGCGTCGATCCCTCGAACATTCTTCTCCTGACGTTCACCCGTAAGTCGGCGCAGGAAATGGTGCAGCGGGCCGGTGAATTGATCGGTGCGCGCAGCGAGCGTGTGTGCGGCGGGACGTTCCATTCCGTCGCCAATCTCTTATTGCGTCGCTATGGCCGGTCGATCGGGGTGGAGCCGGGCTTTACGATCCTGGATCGCGGCGATGCGGAAGATCTGATTGCGCTGGTCCGGTCGCAGCTCGGGCTGAATGAAAAGGATAAGCGCTTCCCCCGCAAGGGGACGATTATGGAAATGATCAGCAAGAGCGAGAACACGCTCCGCTCGCTGGAGGAGATCATTCTCGATGAGTTCGGACATTTTGCCGATCACATCGAAGATTTGAGCCGGCTGAAGACGGCTTATCAGGCGGCCAAGCGGCAGAAACAGTTGCTCGACTATGACGATCTGCTGGTGATGCTGCGGCAGCTGTTGTTGCTGGATGAAACGGCACGGATGACGATCTCGCGGCAGTTTCGCTACATTCTCGTGGATGAGTATCAGGATACGAACCGGCTGCAGGCTGAAGTCGTCCGGAAGCTGGCCGCCACCCATAATAATGTGATGGTGGTGGGGGATGATTCGCAGTCGATCTATGCGTTCCGCGGAGCGACGTTCAAGAACATCATGGAGTTTCCGCAACTCTTCCCGGGTACGCAGATTTATAAGTTGGAAGAGAACTATCGCAGTACGCAGCCGATTCTGAATCTGGCGAACTGCATTATCGACGAGGCGGCGGAGAAGTATACGAAGCGGCTCTTCACGCGGAAGATTGACGGGCCGTTGCCGTCTCTGGTGGAAGCGGCGGGGGAGAACACGCAGTCCCGCTTTATCGCGCAGAAGATTCTGGAGTTGCGTGAAGAAGGGGTGCCGCTGAGTGAAGTGGCGGTGCTCTTCCGGTCCAGCTTCCATTCGTTCGATCTGGAAATCGAGTTGTCCCGCAAGGGGCTGCCCTTCATCAAGCGCGGCGGGGTCAAATTTATCGAGACCGCGCATGTGAAGGATTTGCTCGCGCATGTGCGGGTGATTGCGAATCCGCTGGATACGGTCAGCTGGAACCGGGTGTTGATGCTGGTGGAAGGGGTCGGGCCGAAGAAGGCGCACGATCTGCTCGCGGCGATCGTGAAGGGCGGGCAGCCGTTCGAGGTGTTGCGCGGAGTGGGCGGCCGTTCCGGTCAGGGGCTCAAGAATTTGGCCAATACGCTGGAGAGTCTCTCGGGTGCCGAGGATCGTTCGCCGTCGGAGCAGGTGAACCACATTTATGAGTACTATCTTCCGATCCTGAAGGAGCAGTACGACGACTATCCCAAGCGCACGCGGGATCTCGATCATCTTCATACGATTGCCGAAGGCTATCCCGGCGTAAATGAGTTTCTTGCCGATCTGGCCTTGGAGCCGCCGGACGGGAGCGCGTCGGGTGTGGATGCACCGGACCGGGACGACGAGCGGCTGGTGCTTTCGACGATCCACTCAGCTAAGGGGTTGGAGTGGCAGGCCGTATTTGTCATCTGGATTGTGGACGGCCGGTTTCCGTCGGTCTATTCGTTTGTCGCTGATGAGGAATTGGAGGAGGAGCGGCGGCTGTTCTATGTCTCTGTCACGCGGGCCAAGCGCCATCTGTTTCTGACGTACCCTATCAATGTCTACGACAAGAGCAGCGGGATGTTGCTGTCGAAGCCGTCCCGGTTTCTGGATCATGTTTCCCCGGATCTGTTTGACACCGTGGCGCTGATTGAAGAAGGCGGGCGGGGAAGTCATTGGGGGAGCTATCACGATCAGGACTATTAGTGTGCTGGATGTGTGAGCCTGGGCCGTTTTCTTTCTGTGGTCGCATGCAGGGTTCCTTCATGTATCGTTGGTTCACGGTGTTTTTCGGCCTGATGCTCTTGTGCACGGGAGGGGCCGGTCGGTCCATGGCCGGGGAGCCGACGGTTTCAGGGGCGGCCAAGATGTGGGCGCAGCTCATCGGCGGAGCGACGGCGCTCCGGTTACCGACCGGTTTTCTGCGGGCCATCCCGCCGGATTTTGTGCGGTTTGAATTCGACGATCTGCGCGCCTACGCGGCTGAGTATCATCCGGGAGAGCATCGGATGGTGCTGAACCGGACGCTGTCTTTTCATGCAGCAGGACGCGATGTGCGGCCGCTCATGACCATGACGCCCAAAGAGTTGGAAGTGCTGTATCACGAGTTGTTCCATGCCTATATCGACTATCTTGAATCGGAGGACTCCGGAGGAAGGCTGCCGGGTCCGGAGGAGGGGCTGATCGCGTTCGCCCGCGAGATGCAAGTGTGCCGGTATCGGGAGGTGTTCATTACTCCGGTGGTCCAGCGGAGTCATGAAACGGAGGTCCGGTATCTTTCAGACCCTGAGGCGTGGGAAGCGCTCAATGAAACCTGGGCGGTGTTTGTCGGGTGGGCCGTCTGGAATCAGTTGGAGATTGAAAAGAAGGGGGGGCGGTCCATGAGTGAGTCCCCTCAGCTGTCCGTGGAGTGGGTGGCCCGGTTTCGTCGGGCGATTGAGACCGGCGAACTCCGGGGGTACTACGTTCCGCAAGATCCTGACGAGCGGCGGGTGACGCAGAAGCGTTTTCTTGCCGGCAAGTCCCAGATTTCGCTTGAGGAAAGCCGGCGCCTGATGAGGCAAGTGCTTGGTTTGCCAGAAAAAATCATCGGGGCTGCTGAAAAAGCCGCCGGTCAGATCAAAAATATTTCTGTCGGTTATCCATGCCCCGTCCCGGCCTCATAGGACGAAAAAAGTGGCGAAGAGGCCATTTCCCCTCTTGACATGGCGCAACTTCGTCAATAGAATCCAGCGTTTCTTGAAATAGCCTAGTTCGCCAGATCAGCTGTTTCTCCTCCTTGATGAGGGGAGAGAGCTGTGTGCGGACAGGCTTACTCTAGTTTTTCAGTGTGAATATGGCGAAGAAATTCGCTGAATTCTGAGTCGGATTTAGGAGCGTCGCTACGCAGGTAAAGTTGGAACGGGCAGGTACCCAAGTGGCCAAAGGGGGCAGACTGTAAATCTGCTGGCTTATGTCTTCCAAGGTTCGAATCCTTGCCTGCCCACCAGTGTTCGGTTTGTGCGGGTTGATGCGTGTGACGGAAGTATAGCAGGCCATATCGGGTTGAGAGCGCGACAGTGCTGACGAAGATATTCGGGCGGGCGTAGCTCAGTGGTAGAGTTCCAGCCTTCCAAGCTGGCTGTCGTGGGTTCAAATCCCATCGCCCGCTCCATCGAGTTGAGTTGTGTGTCTTGGGTGGAATGAAGATGACGGATCGCAAAGCCCACGTAGCTCAGTTGGTAGAGCACGTCCTTGGTAAGGACGAGGTCACGCGTTCAATCCGCGTCGTGGGCTCCACTCATCCGGTTGTCACGACTTGGTGCTTTCGAGGTTAACGGTTGCGAAGGGAGTCGCTTCGCACGCTTGTCATTTGATTGATTGAAGGAGATTGAGGTTATGGCGAAGGCGAAATTTGAGCGGAAGAAGCCGCACGTGAACATCGGGAC
>CAYPOR010000028.1:0-40156 GCA_964412445.1 uncultured Nitrospira sp. | reverse complement strand
GGCGAAGCGCTGCTGGCCGCGGCCGGCGCCGCCTCGGCCGTCGTGGATACGGTAGGTCCCAGCGGCGTGCCAGGCCATGCGGATGAACTGCGGGCCGTAGTGGCCGAAATCCGCCGGCCACCAGTTCTGCGAGTCGGTCATCAGCTTGACCAAGTCCTTCTTGAGCGCCTTGTAGTCGAGGCCCTTGAATGCCTTGGCATAGTCGAAGTCCTTGCCCATCGGGTCGGACTTTGAGGAATGCTGGTGCAGAAGCTCCAGCCGTAGCTGGTTCGGCCACCAGTCGCGGTTAGACTGGACGCCGCCCGCTGCGGCGGGGCGATGGAACGGGCACTTACCGGCATTCGTATCAGTCTTCATGTTCATCCTTGCATTAGACTAAAGATGCACTGGCCAAGATGTTCCGTATCGAATTGAAGTTCTGATTATCGGGTACAGGCGCACCCGATTCGGTAGTGAGAATCCTCTTTTCGCTCATCTTGGGTTCCTCTTGGTTCGACATGACGCGCAGTATCCGTGAAACTCGACGCGGTGTGAATGAATTTCATACCCATGGACGTTCGTACCAGACGGGGCAAGGCTGTCTAACGCCTCATCGTAATAATCGTCAATCTTTCCACATGTTATACAGACCAGGTGATGATGGTGATCCATATTCGCATCATATCGAGCTGGACCATGTTCAACGGGCACCTCCCAAGCCAGCCCCGCCTCTTTCAACGATGATAACGTGTAGTACACCGTATTCAGGGACAGCATTGGGAAGGTCGGCTTGATGGTTTGGTAGATTTCATCGGCTGTGGGATGGGCTTCAGTGCCAGCGAGCATCTGATATATAGCGAATCGCTGTGGGGTCAGTTTCATCCCCTTCTCCTGGAGCCGCTGATGGAGAATCTCGGGTTTCGTGTGATGCGCCGACTTCATGTAGCACCCCTTCAGTCACGGACTGATTCCTAAACAGGAATCATCCTTGGTTTATTCCCACAAATAACTTTGCTCTAGACAGCTCCACGGGGCGTAGCGCCCCGTGGAACATGCCATTACGACTGAGGCCACAAGGGCCACATCCTGAGGTCTGGTTCTGTCCGGACATATCTACTCGACTGATCCTTATCCTCTCCATTCGGGTGAGCCTCCAGCGGCTCAACCCTTTGCGGCTGAGACGCATATGGCCACAGATTGAGCGCAGACTCTTGTACCTGTCTACGAACATGGGGCGGCGACTTTGTCCCCTTCTCAACGCAATCTGAGATATCTTGCCTACGTAAAGGCCAGCGATTCAGATCATCAGATCCCTCTGACCGACAGCCTATCAAATGAGGAGATTCGAATGTTTCAGCCCTCACCATCGTCGGCGAAAGTGCCAATATAGTCACCCCCAGGCCCGTCAAGAACATCGCTGCCCTTCTTGTCCATCGATTTGGATTCTGTCGCATGGTGTTCATCGGATCCTCCTGTCTAACCTAGCCGCTCGAGGCGGCCATTGGTGTTGTGAACGGGTTGTGGGACTCATGCATCTTTCTCTACCCCGACACGTCACGAGTTGTTAGCCATTGCCGAAGTTGGAGACTGTTGGCTGTTCTCGTTGATCCGTTGTAACAACTCGTTACGAGACTCGGCCAGCGCGTCCGAGAGGTTCATGATCAGTTTCAGCAAATCACTGATCTGGTGAGTAAGGACCGTCACACATTCCTTGAGCCCTTCAAGTTCTGCCCGCTCCGTGAGCTGTGGACAGGCATCGGGTGAAGCGGAGCCGTGCTGATGGGAAGTCATCGCTTCACTCTCGCTTTCCCGATTCACAATCGGTCCGCGAGACTGAGCCTCCGTGGTAGCGGTGTCTTGTTCCATCGTTTGATTCGCATGCCCTTCCAAACCATCCGCGTGTATTGCGTGTTCGTCGTGTGCCCAGACAGGAGCGGCGGATAAGACCCCCGTCATGACCGTTATTGAAAGAGTCCGGCTCGCGAATCCCCGTTTACTCGGTCGAATAATCATTGCCTCGCCCCCCCTCGCTATATAAATAATGCAAAGCCTCCTATATCTAATCTTATACTAATTAATAACATTTACTATATAGTAAGTCAAGCAGTCAGTCGTATTGGATAACCGTTTTTTAAGTTATTGATTATAAATGATAATTAAAACTAATAGTTCCGCCGCCCAACTAGAGATCGATGTTCTCTTAGCGATTGATCTGTCAGATTCCTGTTGATCTGAGTTGTCATGTCAGCTCACTCACATAAGCTCTAGCCTTGAGGAGCAGATCTCTGTCCTTCGTACGTAACTTCTATAGGAGATTCCCACACACGAGAACACCCCAACACCCTAGCCGTACCACATTGCCGACGGATACGTGAGCACTGGAGCGGAAGGATGGTACTGGAAAGTCCCGCTTATCGAACCGATAAGATGATAGGTGGGCTGCCAATCGACTCAATTGGTCGAATCACTTCGGTCCACCGAGGCAAAGCTGGCAACACAAGGGAAGTATATTGTCCGACTGCTGCAGGCAGGAAGGATAGGTCGTGAAGGAAGTTCTTGTTATCACACTTGAAAACATGACTGCTTCATCGATCTACCCATCACGATCGTGATCATGACACACCGTATCGTGAGGACAATTGCGACGGTGAAGGGCGCGAATTCCTCTTGTCCATGGCAGACCATGAAGAGGACAGCCAGGATTCCCGATATTCCACTGGGTCAGGTCGCAAGACCAGAGTACGATTCGCAATCATTCGAACTTCTCCCGCTTCCATATCGTGGCAATTGAGAATGTGGAGATGGGCTAGCGAAGCCTGGAACGGCTGGAGCTCGATCGAGAAGCACAAACAGAGACGAACGCGTCCTCCGACGACCACAGACGCATCCGACAGGCTGGAGAGAGTGAGCGTCTCGCGGGCCACGTGAGCCGCTCACGAAAGCACCAGAGGAGCACGCTATTGTAGTTCCGTCAGCAGCGATACACGATAACAACGACGGGCATCAGCAGGTTCGTTCTTGCCAATCTTGAAGGATGTTTTCTTCATTGAAACGCAACAGATACTCCGTGCAGTCGAATTTCCCGCGCACACAGTCGGAAACAGGAATATCCCTGCATACGGGGATTGGCTGTGCGACGCGATTCCGGTATACCCACTGCCTCTCACCGGATTTCAGCGTTTCAATCAACAGAGGCGCACCGAGGCGTGATCGAACCATTTCCTCTGTAGCACCGATCGGCAGATCCTTCAGAACGTCAGAAAGGTATATCCCGCACGCAGGCCAAAACTGGACTATTCCGGCAACTATGAGATTCCGGAAAATCGGCCGCGCGGCAGAAAGGTAGAGAAAGTGAGGGAATCTCACGGGGACGGAGAGGCTTTCGGTTTACTGCTGCGTCCGGAGGACGACTTCAACACCCGGAGTTCCTCGTCCCGCATGGCGAGAGCCTTGTTCGACTCGGCCAGTTCCTTGGTGAGTTGCTTGACGACTCCGAGCAAGTCGTTGACTTGAGTTTCCAGAGTTTTCACTCGCTCAGCCACGGCCTGAACATTCTTCGACGGTTTGTCTCCACCCGCATTGCCGACGGACGTCTCGTCGACCAGCCTCGAGACTCCCAGCTCACTCTGAATATGGGAAGCCTGACCGGCAACGGATGTAGATGGAGTACGCTCAGAATGCTGAGCCTTGGGTGATGGGACGGAGAGGAACCGTCGATACTCGATCGCCACATGGGCATGCGGATTCCCGAATAACTCGGTGGCCAGAGGCGGTTCTATGGCAACGAGATATTCCGGATATGAAAACCCGACGGTCAAATCCCCAGGAAGATCATGAGACACACCGGGGCCTCTCGATGCCGCTCCTTCCAGGGTTGATGTCAACTCGGACTGCTGGCGACTGCTCACAACCTGGTGACGAACGAGCCGCACATGCAACGTCTCACCCTGAATCCACACCGCCCACTCTAAGACTTCAGGAGTCTTCGCACTCGCTGCCCGTGACACAATCACTGACACCCGGTCCGTTGGAGAGGCACGTGACAGCCCGGCAGAGACCTGAGGGGCCAGAATGGCCAATTCTTCCCGAGAGAACGCGGGCTCGCGCTGAGCCCCTAGGACCATCGATACCAGCAAGCCACGCGAACGCTCAACGCCGACTCCGCTGAAGACACGGAAGATCTGGTCCGATGTGAGTTGTATGGGATGGTCGTGCCGGGTCGACGAGTCGGAGGCGTCCACGGAGGGATCCGGCACCACACTTACTTTGAGCCTCGAGTCTTCGTAGACGAGAACCTCGCTTGATCCTAGCGCGGCGCAGCCCAAGAGTGCTGCCAGCAGACACCATATACCGCTTATGTTCCGTAGGACACGCACAACGATCCCCTCCGTTTGGCCCAAGTCATGGCCATGCTAGCACACGATCGCCCTCAGATCGAGTAACCACAGGTCCGTAGGAGAACCTTCTACTCTGCGTTGAAGATCCACACTAACACGCTAAGGCAGATGATGACGCCGAGGATCGCGAACACACTCAGGAGCATCCACACGGCAAGTCACCTCCGATCTTCACACGCTCACCCTCGGTTGTTACGCGTAGGCATGGAGGCCTGACAACAGAAAGTTCACCCCCCAGAAGCAAAAAATCACCATGAGCAACCCGAAGACGGCATAGATCGCCGCTCGTCGCCCTTCCCACCCGCGTGTCATACGCGCATGAATGTAGGCGCCATAGATCAGCCATACAATTAACGACCAGGTTTCCTTCGGATCCCAGCTCCAATAGCCGCCCCAGGCATAGTTGGCCCACATGGCCCCCAGGATAATCCCGAAGGCGAGCAAGGGAAATCCTACCGTAATCGCCTTGTAACCCAGCTCGTCGATAGTCTCCAAGTCCGGCAAACTAGCGATCAACCTCGAACGGTGTCCACGACGCTCCGCCCGCTCCCTGACCAGATACATCACACCGAGACCGCCGGCCATGGCAAATGCTGCATAGCTGGTGAGCGTCACCGAGACGTGAATATAGATCCAGTAACTGTTCAGAGCCGGGACGAGCGGTTCAGCCGTTTGATACCGATATGGCAGCAAGGACGCGGACCCCATCGCAATAAACCCAATACCGACCACAAAGGCCCCGACGGCCTTGAGCTGATACCTATACTCCAGTAGCACATAACCAAGGATGATCGCCCAGGAGACATAGGCCATCGCCTCAAACTGATTCGACCAGGGCGCAAAGGTGCCCGAGAGCTGCAGGCGTTCCTGCGCACGAGCCGCTAACGCCACCGTGTTCACCAGCCATCCGATGACCGTCACCATGGTCGCCACATGACCAATCTGACTGGCCCACCCGGCTACCTGCTCACTTGAGACGAGTGACGGTCCCGCAGCGACAAGCTGCGGAGCAGGGCGTCTGGAGAGGAGGTACCCGACATACAAGGTGAACGAAGCCAGGTAGAGCCAGAAGGTCATATCGAATAGGAATAGCGACCGCATCATATGTCGATGTCTCCTCCGATCAACTCACCACGAAAACACGACCTCCATTCATTCCCCCCGGGACATGAATCTTCCTCGTTGCACCGTGGCACAATTTGATACGCCTCCTCCGCCCCAAGATCGCCATTTCATCTTGATACGCACTTACTCGACCGTGAATTGTTTCGTTGCTCGGTGGAGTTCTTCAGCTTGTGCAGCGAGGTCCATCAAGGCTCGCTGAGCCTCCTGTGTCCCGGTTCCCATGCCTTGAGCAACGCGCGCAATTTCCGCTACGTGCTTCGTCACGTGGTCGACTGTGCAGGACTGTTCCGTTGTCGCGGAAGCGATTTGATGCATCTTGTCCATAACCGCCTGGGCAGTGCGCACTATGTCTTCCAACCGTCCCCCTGCTTTCTGAGCCAGGCTCATTTCAGAGAGCACCTGCCGGTCACAGTCGGCCATGGCGGACACGGCCCGTGCCGTGTCTTCCTGAACCGTCGTGATGACTGCCCGTATTTCCTGGGTAGCCTTCATCGTTTGCTCGGCTAACCGCCGGACTTCTTCCGCCACCACCGCAAATCCTCGGCCGTGCTCTCCGGCCCGAGCCGCCTCGATCGCGGCGTTGAGCGCCAAAAGGTTCGTCTGGTCCGCGATTTCGTCGATCACGGTGCTGATGGTGCCGATTTGCTCAGACCGCTCGCCCAAGGTCCGCACCGTCTGTGCCGTCGCTGACACGGACTCAACAATCTGTCGCATCCCCTGGACCGCCGTGCCCACGAGTTCGAGCCCCTCACGAGCCGTGTCCACGGCGGTCGTCGCGGTTGACGCCGCCCCAACAGCATTCGTGGCGACTTCCTGGACTGTGGTGCTCATTTGCTCCATGGCCGTCACGACTTGCCCAGTTTGCTGCGATTGCTTTTGCGCTCCGCTGGCTACCTCGGTCGCCGTCGTCAACATGGCGTGTGACGCCTCCGTGACACGCGCAGCCGCCTGAGCAACACGACGGATCGCGTCGGCCATCCGCTCCGTCATTGAATGAATCGCCTTTGCAAAGGCCCCGAATTCATCGCGCGACCGACACGACACCTCCTGTGTCAGATTTCCCTGTGCGACCCCTTCGATAACCGCGACCATCTGTCGTAATGGCGCAAGGGCGAGGCGCCGGAGCGCCCACCCTAACACCAGCACGATGCTCAAAATGGTCAGGACCGACGCCAGCATTAGTTGGTTACGGAGGCGGGTCATCGTGGCGGTCACGCCTTCCAGCGGGGTCGTCATGCGTAACACCGCCCGCACCTCGTGGTGATCATATCCGTGACACAGAATGCACCGCTGGTCACGGACCACCGGCGTCAAGACCGTCAAATACGGTTTGTCATCCATTGATTCCACGTACGCCACAGGCTGCTTCGTGGCGAGGACCTCTTGAAATTGTGGGCCCGCGGCGAACGCCCGGGTATCCTCATCGACCGGCACTTCGTCCCGATCGGCAAACCGCTGGGCATGCAACCAGGCATTCACTTCGTCGACGGTCTCGTTGTCATGAAAGGCCTGTCTGCCATTCTTGCGAATGAACTGCACTTTGCGAAATTCTTCCTGCGCCTTGAGATCCCTGACCCAGTCACGCACAATCGGGGCGTTCCCCGTGACCATCATGTTTTTGAGACTCTTGATGAGGCTGGAGGCCACCAGATCAACCTTGGCCCGCTCCTGCGCCGTGAGGGCTTCCTCATTCCGCTGGATCGCGAGCACGGTGAGCACCCCAAGTCCTGCCAGCATGACCAGCATCACCACGCTACTGAGCTTCCACTGGAGCGACCACCCCATCCCTTCTCTCTCAGAGGCTACCACGGAATCCTCCAACTGCGATGAGTCCATCTTCCACTCCTAAAGCGAGGCATAAGTGGCCCCTATTGCTTGCGATCCAAGCCGGATGCCGATACTGAAAAATATCGTCGTTTTTTGGGAGGGCTGCCTCTGTAGACAGTAGTGGAAACTCCGTGGTCGTAGGTCGCACACCGCAACGCCGACAAGGAAATATGCGACATAACATGGTGAACAAGCACAGGCCCTCCCGGAAGATCGTATCGACCAGGAACTGGATCACATCATGATGGCGAATTCCGGACCACATCGCTGCTTCAAATGACTCCCGCATAGGGCCTCTCAACTCCTCGCCCGAGCACTCGGAGTCGATGACGAAGCACTGCCTCCACTTGCCACGGCACAGCTTCGGGAAGGACCGGACTCAATTCCCCGTTCGCGCTCGGCGGATCCAGCCGGACCGTAGGCACACCCATCGCCTCGGCAAGGAAAAGCGACTCATCATCCGCCGAAATCACGACATCACATTCGACCAGGACTGCGAGCCATTCCCGCAGTGAGAGCTTGCCGATCAGGTTGATCGCCCCTCGTTCGATCCACGGGGAAAGCGATGATAGATCACCTTCTTGCACCCCCAACCCACCCAGAATGAGGTTCCATCGAGTATGCAAGAGACCTGGCGAGCCTGTCAGACCGGACGGATGGATGAGCACACGCGGCCGCGACAC
The DNA here is from genome assembly GCA_964412445.1 of uncultured Nitrospira sp. GTDB lineage: Bacteria > Nitrospirota > Nitrospiria > Nitrospirales > Nitrospiraceae > Nitrospira_D. Next base: position 32,145 of record CAYPOR010000028.1, on the reverse strand, counting down.
GCCGCGGAACCAGCGGAGCGCGCGACGCTTCTCCCGTGGTGTCAACATCACCCATGGCCGTCCTGGAAATTGAGACGGCAATCCCAATGCGCGCAGCGTTTGCGGTATGGGGATTCGCCCGGCAGTTGCCTTCGACAGCGATGGTGAAGCCATTGCGTGTCGATTATTGGGTAGACCCCTGCACGCTCTGTCCAAGAAGTGTATTGGAACACGTGCAACAAGCGCCGCCGCGACGCCGAGCGTCCACAGAGTGAAAAAGAGTGTTTGAGTGGGAGTCTCACGACGAAAGAGGCTCAGCAAGGACGTGAACCCAGGATCGCATATGACGGTATCCACGGCCGGCTGATGCTTCAGAATGTCAGAGGAAATCGCACGAACCACACATGTGACACGACAATCTGGCCGATAGGTCTTGAGAGCCAACGCGATCGGCAGTGCTGCCACAGCTCCCGCATGTCCAGGGCGACAGAACACCCATACATGTTCCATGTCCGTATGCCTCCGCGGCCCCATGCAGATCTCGTACCGAGGCCTTTTATTGCCACAAGACTGTTGGTGGGGGGAGAGCGCAGTCAGTCCAACTTCGACAAAGCAAGAAGACAGGAGGAACGCCTGAAACCTCTTGAATATCGGAATCCTGAGCGACCGGCTCTCCCTTATCGAGCGGGCGCAGCCTCAAGCTCACCCCACCATCACCAACCCTCCAGTCAGCGGCCATCGTCTGCCAGCCCCACCAGGATGCAGGGCGTACATCTCGATGAAACCGGATTGAATGCGTACTCTGAATGTCTTCTGAGGAGCCACGTCGCCACTGCGCAACTGACTCTTCTCTATTACCGCCCCGATCAAAATATCGCCTACACACAGGGAAATATGTGCGGTTTCTTGGCCACAGACGACACCCACAACCTCTGCCGTCAGACTGGGAACCCACAATTTACTCCCCTCCCCCTGCTGCTGATTGAGTCAAACCACAAAAACTTTCAACAGAACACCCACGCTGAAATGTCAGTCAACAAAAATAAAGCCCCCTACTTGGATGTCCTTGTGGGTAGGACAAAAGAACGGATACCGTGCGCCGAGGTTGCGTGGCCCCTCCAGTCCGATCGGCGCCACCCTGATCTTCTTCGTCTCTCCAGCTTTGAGGGTGACGCGAATCGGCGCCATGACATTTGTTGGCGGCACCGAACCGAGAAATGCGTCCGGCCGAAGAGAATTCATGACCTCCTGTGACAAGACCATCAAAAGCCCGCCGACGGCAAACTCATGTTCGGTCGGGGTCGGATTCTCAAGGATAAAATACAGTGGTTCACCGAGATCGACCTTCTGATCAATCACGATCGAGCTCGGCAGCCAGACTTCTCCCTTCCCCCCAGGCCCTCCCAGCTCTTGAGCCCGAAACGTGAATTCCTTAGCCGACGCAACTTCATGGGCGGTTCCTATTAAAATGAAGAGCGCAAACACAATGAAACCTCTACTCCGTGACGCTGTCATAAGTATTCTCCCTTCTTCACGCCAGTACACTTTGGCAAGAAACAGGTCTCCCGTAAAACCGCTGTGCTCAGAATCGATAATTCATCTCCAACAGACCCACCTGCATATTGTCGGCCTTCTGCGTGACGGGGTTGTTCCCAACTCCAACCGTGGCAGCCGACGGTGCTTCAAAATAATTGCCTGTGATCAAGTACCCGTAGGCCAACACCGCCGTCAGATCTTTGAGGATCTGATAGCGCAAGAATATGTCCAACTCGGTGCCGATATGATTGCCGCCTTTAGTGAATTGCGCGCTACCCGCGACACTTTGAATAGGACGATCCCGGGCTGTCCAGACCGGAAGCACATCGCCCTCAATATTCAGTTTCGGCATAGAGGGTGGCGTGTAATTCGCGGAAAACTTGAACGCGGTGAGGCCTGAGCCTCCATAACACCCTGGCCGTCCTCCCAATCCTTGTGCATCGAACCAGCTCGGACAGGTCCCATCAATCGGAGCGGGAGAACGGGCCCCCACGTTCATCGTGATAATGCCCATCGTGTAGTTGCCATTGATACCGTTGATATTCGCCCGCTTCCCGCTGCTCAGATCCCCGGCATCCTGACCGGAGCTGTGCAGAAACGTCGCACCGAGGTTCAATCCGTCCCCCATGTCAAAATCGCCGGTCAGGAGGAGGTTATAGCCCTGGAGCAACGGCGCCGGACCGTTCGGGTTCTGCACGACTCCACGGATCAAGTCCGCTTCAAAGGTGCTGTGGAATCGCCCGCGCCTGACTTCTCCGGCGACGCCATAAATTCCGGCCTGCGCCGACGCCGCCGGACCAAACCCAGCCAGAGCCGGGTTCAGTTGACTGATGAACGAGGGCCCGCGATCCTTGTAGAGGCCAGCGAAGATGTCGACACGGAAATCATTGTCCGGACTGTATCGATAGTTCGCGAGGTAAAGATCCGTATCGCCTCCCGTCCCGCCAGCCGTGCCATTCCCAACAAAGACCCCGCCAAAGCCGGCTGCGCGCGTCGAATCGAGAATCTTCAAGTTGGCGACAGTGATGGTCGACGAAGGCGTGATCGGCACATCCAAACGAAACGCATCGACCGCATCCTGCACCAGCAAGGCGTTGCCGATGGTAAAAATCTGCCGGCCTGCCCGAAAACTCGCTTTATGAAAATTGATCTGGAGGTACGCTTGGAGCATGGAAAAGGTATTTTGAGTACAGGCCGTACCGGTTCCCTCGTTTCCTACTCCCGTGCATGTCGTCGATGCGCTGCTGTCGGGACCGAACGCCACTTTCCCGAGTCGAGACTGCCCCGTACCGTTGGAGCTGGTCAGAAACGGCGTGACATGTCCTTCGACGCTGATCGGCCCTTCCCCGCTCACCACGCTGACGTCGAGCAGGTATCGTTGAATATTGAATGCGTTCGAATCTTTGCGTGAATTGCTCGCGTCGGTCAGATTATTGTTGTAGAAGCCACGGATGCGGTAGTCACCATTGATAGTGAGTTTAGGACTCAGGCTTGACGGCCCGGAAAACTTTGGGCCTGGCCGGAAGTTATCTTCCCAGTCCTCGGCAAACGCCGCCCCTCCTACAAATACGCTCACAAGAAGAGCACCCAATGCGAAGTTCATCGATTGTTTCATCTGCAGGCCTCCTGTCAGACTGAATGGCCATCGGTCTTGATGGCGAAAATAAAAAGCCCATCTCGGGTTTCACCCCGAGATGGGCTTCTGAGCCTCGTTGGGCTTCGGAGTCTCGACGCCTCAGGCGTCTAGCAATACTGTGGATGCAACGCGACCGCTACCAACTCCTTCCATGCTCCAGCTTGACCAAATTCAACTGTTGACATCGCGGGCATTTGACCTCGACTCTGGACGTCCCATTCATCTCCCACCGAAGCAGCAGGCGTCCGCAACGCGCACAACGAACTTCCTTAAACGCGAAGGCGGGTGATGATCGCATGCTCTCTGCCGGAGTAGACTCGGACCCGCTCGCCATCATTATTCCTCCCGAGTCTGATGCTGAAAAGGATGGGTTCCAATAAGCGGCGCAACGGATGAAGAACCGTAGCGATACTTGCAACCTAGGTGTTTGGACATCCGTTCTTCGTACCGTTTGATCAAGTCATCCAGCTCCCGCTGCATCCGCTTCAGATCGATCATGTCCCAGTCGTACCCTTTCGCTTCCACCAGTTGCCGCATGTCATTGAAGCGACGCTCGGCCACCTCGATCTTGTACTTCAATTCCAACGTTTCCGATGACACGCCGCCCCGTCGGATTGCCATGATCAGCCCTTCCCTTTCTGGACCCGCACCCAGAAATTCCCGTCCGGGAACTTGCCCCCGTAGTACGAGTCTGCTGCGGAAGGTGACTGGACCCCCGGGGTTCGAAATGAAAATTCCGCCTTCAGCTTCCCGTCACGGGACACGGCTTCATACAGATCATAGGGTGGATTCTGATGATGAGTGATGTTGGTCACCTTCCACCCTCGATCCAATGCAGTGAGAAACTGTTGAAACTGCTCCGCCGTGAGCGATGCGAAGAGATTTTCGAAGTCACTGCGTAAGTCATCCCACATAGCATAGGATTCGCCCTGCTTGATTCGCCTCAACACAGATTCCCGGTCGAAACGAAACGACGCCACCACGCGCCCTTCCAGTTCCAAAGGGAGTGCCAAGGGGTGATACTTGGTATTGAACCAGACCACCAGGACGGAGGGCGATTTTCCGGCTTGAAAGCCGGCCTTAGACGGAAGTTCGACCGAGCCCGGCAAGGCGGGAGGCCCATGTTTCGCGATCATCTCCATTCCCGTCTCTCCGGGAAAGGCCGCTGCTTGGGAGGGAAGCCCCCCCAAAGCAGCGGAGAGACCCAGAACCAGAAACCATATCACCCGTTGGTGGTCGCTCTGTGATCGTTTGAAATGCATATGGCGATCTCCTTATGGTCAACGCACCTGAGCACCTTAGAACGGAACCGCCCGCTCCGCTACATCAAGAATTCGATGGTGCCGCCCCAATCTCCATGACCTGCCCTTTATTGTTCCAGTTCATGTAGGCTTCGAGCGCGTTCATTTCCTTGCTGCCCAGCGGATACGGCCTCCCCTGATTCGGGATCGCAATACACCAACCCATCATTTGCTGGATCGTGGCGACCTGGCCAATCTGCGGCTTATACTTCGGGTAGGTTTCCGGATGAGTCACTGAGCCGTCCGCATGGCACATATTGCAGGCCTGGCCGTTCCCACTCATCGGCAGATCGCGGCTGTGCCAGAGTTTGTCGCCCAATGCGATCATTTCCTGCAATTCTTTCGCTCCCGTTTCAACCGTCTTGCGATCAAGGATCTCCCCGCTCTGCGCATCCTTTCGCTGACCCTCAGAGGTCAGCCCCGGCAAGGCTTGCACGTCCATGGCCCGCTGGGCATAGACCCACACCGGAACCGAGAGCACCAACGCCCCGACCCCCATCCACACGGCGTGTTTCATCGAGACACCCCTCTTCATTTTCATCATCACACCTCCCCTTCGATCAGGCCTTCGTCCGTGACCACTCTTCATACTTGATTCCCACTTCCCCTTGATCGTCGACACTCATCCCGTCCCACCCTAAGCCACCGAACGTATTGCCGGGATTGGCACGCGGCATCTTCGGTGAGCCAGCGGGAATCCCGCTCGTCGGGTAGGGATGGGGCCACCCCGTCGACAGACTGCTGGCAAACTTGATGTTACCGATCTGGTTCTTGACGATGTGGTGAACATGGCCGTGAATCACCTGGACATGCTCGTATCCCTCCAGCAAGAGATGGACTTCCGGAGCGTCTTCCGTCCAGAAATTCCACGGCTTGTAGTAGTAATAGAGAGGGGAGTGAGAGAAGATCACGATGGGAGTGGTTTTCTTGACCCTCTTCAGATCATCCCGCAACCAGACCAACTGCTTCTCACCCACGTGAAATGGGCCGGGCAACGGATGATTCAAGGTGCCCGCAATGTCCATTCGCTCCTGCGCAGTGAGCCCTCGCGCCGTCCAGAAGTCCCGCAGCATGACGGTATTCAACGCGACGAAGTGAACCCCATTGTGATCCCACGAATAGGTCGTTTTCCCGTAGTGCTTTCCGTAGGATTCGCCCATGTCAAGATACCAATCATGCTCTCCCGTGATGTATTTGACCGGAGCTTTCAGCGGCGCAACCAACTCGTCGAAGAATTTCATCTGCTCATCGGAGCCATCATGCACCATGTCGCCCATTGACATAATGAAATCCGGCTTCACGCTCAGGTTGTTGATTTCTTGCACACACCGCTCAACCCGCAGTTTCATATAGTTATTTTTGGGGCCCATCGTATGGTGATCCGCCATGACCGCAAAGGTGAACGGCTTGGCCATCCCCATGCTCTGAGACTGCGCGGCCGATGGAGACAAGAAATCTAACGACACCAGCCCCCCGAGCGATGCCGCCATGCCCGTAAATGCAGACATCTTCATGAAATCGCGTCGTGAGAGTCCTGATCCTACAGGCATCTCATCATTGTCTTTTTTCATAGTTTCCTCCAGATCTACCCGACTAGCACCTCAAGTGATTGCTCCCCGTCCCATCGACTTGTCGCGGAACCGCACTCTCCACTCGCCCGGACCGCACTCCTTCATCACCTCCTTCTCTTGAGACTCGGATTCCCCCTCAGAGATACACCGTCAGTCTCCCGCATCATGAGAGTGAACCGCGTGATCCACAGCCCCGTTAACGGACACGTAATGCAACAGTAACAGGTGAGGGCTGAATTTTATTCCTGCTCGGTGAGCGAAAAGGAGGCGGGACACATTGCTGTTCGGTGCGATTGCGAAGTGCTTGAACGTTTCAATAGGGCGAGAAACAATCTTCTTCTAGGCCGCTAGAATCGTCTTGGCAGACACCGGGTTATCGAGGGGTGCAGAGGCAACAGAAGGGGGCCAGGTGATCACAATCAAGAGACCATCGATCCCAGCACGCGGCTACAACAAAGACTTTACGGCGGTACGGCCAGAAGAAGACTGCAACTGTCTTTCAGTATTATGGCAAACCTGGCACGCCTGCTTGTTCAACTCCTGAGCGTCGGACACGAACACATACGCCATCCCTTCAAGCGTCCAGCTCAAGGTTTGAAACCCATGATAAGAGGATTGGTAGAACCGCACCGCTTTGTCCATCACTTCTCGATTGCCAAATAGCTTCATCCCTTGCGCCGGAGTCATGATCAGAGAGAGCGGCCGGCCTCCGACATCGTATGCGAGAAAGACGGCTTTCTTACCCTGGAAATCCACCAGGCGCCCACCCAACAGTTTCAGATTCTTCACCGGGGTATGAGCGAGGGACACCGAGAATCCTGCCTGTTCCTGTAACCAACGAGACACTTGTGCCGGCTCATGGCTCTGCATGTTCAATTGAAGGTGCTTCGATGCATAGCTTTCGTGCACCGCCACGGCGGCGTCGACGATATCCGGCACACTCTTTGTGCCAACAAGTAGCACCACTGTCAGCGCCGCCATCCCTGCAACCCCTGCCACCGCAAACGCGGGAGCGACCATCTGCCTGAACCACCCTCTCGATTCCTGTCGCGCACAGAATGTGTGCAGAGCCTCCTTGACTTGAACCTCGAGCCCCATCGGGGCACGCGACCGCGGCAACGACCTTCCCAGCAAATCGAGAAACAGCTTCTCGTTCCGGTATAGCGTCGCGCAGGCGGGGCACTCATCCAAATGAGCCTGAATCTCTACGGCATCCCTGGCCTGCAACTCCCCGTCTAGATAGGGATGTAGAAAGCGTTTCATCGCTTGGCAATCAAGCATCAGTAGCGATCCTTTTCACGTGTGTCAATTTTCGTGAGTCTTGATTGGCATACGCACACAAGAGCTGCCTAAGAACGTCTCGCCCACGAGCAAGTCTGGACATCACAGTTCCCATAGGACAATCCAACATTTGAGCGATCTCACCATAGCTGAACCCCTCAACATCGCGTAAAATAACCACAACCCGAAACGAATCAGGAAGCAGTTCAAGAGCTTTGACGACATCTTGGCGAAACACCTCATCCTTCCTGTCATGAGTGCAGTCAACCAAACCTGCATAGTAATCCAAGGTCCCTGCAGACTCCGCTCCTTCAGGACCGTCTTGGTCTGGGCACAAAACTTCACGTGCCCGCTTGGGAACCTGGTTTAGGAATATGCGCTTCATCATCGTGAACAACCAGGCCTTACAGTTTGTCCCCTGTTCATACCGATGGAAAAATTGCAGTGCTCGGATATAGGTATCTTGAACCAGGTCTTCCGCATCACTAGATCGGCCGGTCAGAACAAGAGCAAATCCATACAGTGCATCCAAGTGCTGAAGTGCGACAGACTCAAATTCTGCTCTTTGCTCGTTGAGACCCATGGGTATCGGCGAGCACGCTAGTACAACATCAAGAGACTCCAACAGCTCCAGAGAGCTGACCCAATTCGAACCTCATAACTTCAACTCGGCCATCTTCGCGAATACCACAGTCCCATTCCGGTCACGACTTGGCTTCCGGTTCGATACCACGAAAACACCTACTAGAACCTAGCTCTACCATTGTTCATATAGCAACTCCAGACTCACTATCAGAAACAGTTTGTTCTGGCAGTTTATTCCTGACACCATCATTTCTGGTTTTATCTTGGAAAATCTAGCGTTTGGAGAAGCTCACACTCTTTACGAATGATCCCCGGGAATAGTATGCACCAGCTAACTGTTTATTCCCTCAGTGAGACATCCCTCACTGAGGGCGGGGTGTTACTCGTCTCAGTCTACGTCGTTTCCTGGAGCCATGAAACGGCACAAATGCTGTAGTCTCGATGGACAAGTTTCTCTCTCACGAGGTGGTCGGCTCAAGTTGGAACCCCGTCGTGCCGAGAGCCCCTCAGGGGTGACGACGTAGTCAGCCCCTTACACCTGGCAAAGGCGCCAGTCCTCCTTCCGAGAAAACATGCGTTTCTCGGGATCGATGGATTGGCGCCTTTATTTTTGGGCCTTGATGCTGGAGGTCAGGCCTATATGAAGGCTCCGGAGCATTTCGATGTGGGAGATGCGATCAGCCTCACAGAACCTGATCAAGAGTGTGTGATGAGCGATGGTCTCGCGCCGCAATGGGAGTCCGCACCGTCAGGGATCGTCACGCTCATTGGACGCAGCCACGCAATGTCCGACGTCTACAGGACCATCCGGCTGGTCTGTCAGAACGACGCGACAATCTTACTGCGGGGCGAAAGCGGGACTGGGAAAGAACTTGTGGCGAAAGCCATTCATGCGGCAAGCCAGAGGGCAAACGGTCCGTTTGTGGCGCTCCATTGTGCCGCGGTAACAGAGAGCCTCTTGGAAAGTGAATTGTTCGGCCATGAACCTGGCGCCTTCACGGGCGCGATTCGATTGCGAAAAGGGCGGTTCGAGCAGGCTCACGGAGGCACCTTATTTCTCGACGAAGTCGGGGACATCCCCGTCACCACACAAGTCAAGCTGCTGCGTGTTCTCCAAGATCGACGCTTCGAGCGGGTCGGAGGCACCCAGCCCGTCGCTGTTGACATACGACTGATTGGGGCGACCCATCGGGATTTGGAAGGTATGATCATTCAAGGAGCCTTCCGAGAAGATCTCTATTACCGATTGAACGTCGTCCCGATCACGTTACCGCCGTTACGAGACCGCATTGGCGATATCCCGCTGCTGATCGAGCATTTCCTCGCCCGGTTCAACGCTCAGCACAAGCGTCGCGCGTCTCTGTCAGAGGATCTCCTCAAAGCAATGGATGGCTACCATTGGCCCGGGAACGTGCGAGAACTCCAGAACTGTATCGAGCGCCTCGTCGTCATCGCTGATCGCGACGTGGTTCGCCTTGATCGTCTGCCCGTGTCCTTCCGAGACTACTTCGTCCACATGCAACAAGTGGCGAACAGGTCGGTCGGGCAATCCAATCGAAGAGAAAACGCCCTGTCGCTGGGCAAGAGTCTTCAGGAGATTGAGCGACGCCGTCTTGTCGAGGCTCTTGAACGTGCCGGATGGGTGCAGGCACAAGCCGCTCGTGCCCTGGGACTTACCCCGCGGCAAGTCGCATACAAGATCAGGAAATATGGGCTGCGCAATCGCGAGTGAGTGTGGAGCAATGTCTTCCGACAACAATGTCTGCCGCGTTGTCTGCTTTCCGACAAAAGTGTCGGCATTATGCCTGGCGATTTCACTTAATGCTCAAAAATCCTCGCGAATGTTCAGTGAGAGGTGTGTGGCACCCAAGTTGCTCATGTATTGATCGGGCGGAAGAAGACAACTAAAGACCTCGGTTGCGCGATGACGAACGAGAAGGATGGATGGTGTACCGGTGAAGCTGCTTCTGGAGTTTCTCATGACCGCCGGATTGGCGTTGCTGTTCCACGCGGGACTGCACATGGAACGGGAAGCCTATACCGTCTTGGCCGTGGGGCTTTTGTTGACCGTGGCGATTCATCTCCTGCAGGTCAGACTCGTCAAGCTTCAGGCTGCTGTGCTCGATGCAGTGGGCCGGCTGCAGCCGCTTCATTCGCTGGCAGATCTCGTCGGCGATGCCGAGGCTGCCAGAAAAGGACACGCGTTGATGGAAACCACGCATAGCGTCCTCGCCATGCTGCGGCAAGGCGAAATCCCGCTGACTGAGAGCGAGTACTATTACGAAGCCACGCAAAGTCTCAGTCGGTGCACCCATCTTGTGCAAGCGGTCAATGCCGTGGATATCACCGACTGGATCGGAAAGGTCCAAAAACGGAATTACTACCGAGCCCAAGTTGAGGCAAGCCGACGCGGAGTCGACGTGTGTCGGATTTTCGTCCTTCACCATGTCGAATTGGCTTCACCGGATCTCCGACGCACGATCAAAAGCCAATTGGACGATGGGGTCACGGTGTACGTGGTGCTCCGCGAAGATCTGCGGTTCTCGGGAGGACTCGGCACTGGAGAGGGGATTGAGGACGTCACGAACTTCGTGCTCTTCGACCAGCAAGAAGCCATTGTTCGAACGTCCTTATTGGGAATCTATTACGGGAAAAAGGTGCGACTGCCCAGAGAACTCGCGCGCTACGAACGGATGTACAGGATTTTGCATCAACACGCGCGCTCGGCCGAAGACGTACTCCACGCGCCGCCAGCCGACGCCGAGGTCACAGAAGATGACCCTGCACAATCACATATGAGGTGACCTGATGCTTCGTCCCAATACGACTCACTCCGCTCAACAGTCGAACGTGAAAACAGCCGCTGTTGATCCGGATCCGGAACGAATCCTGATTTCGTCCCTCCGCCTACTGTGTGCTCATCGCTCATTCACCGAATCGGCGGGTCCCATACCACCGAGTAAGCGAGCGTTCAGGCGTTCCGTATGGATGCCGCGGTTGCGCCCACGATTGTTGCGGGAGCGGAATATTGTATCGGCCCGCTCTCCGCTCGACGAACGTGATGAACATCGAAGAGAGGGGCGAGCATGAAACGCGAGGACGTCAACTATCCCAAGTTCGCAGATAAGTTCGCAGCGATGGATTTCGAGGCGGACCCTCTGCCGGTGCTGTCCTTGTACCCGATACCGCGGACGATACCACTTGACGAACTCAGTCTCGAGATCTGCGGACTGGAACAGCATCCGCGACGGATTGAATGGGCCACACTCGCTCAACTTCCTACTGTCTCAATCAAGGCTCCGCTGATCTGTCAGATCTTCAACTGGTCTGAGATCGTTGAATGGGGGGGAATTAGGTTGGTAGACGCGATCGCTCATCTTAAGATCGATACGCATCCGGATGGCTACTACGCCGTCACCTCCCGCGACGGAATGTATTTCGAAGCTCTGTCGAGGGACGAAGCGCAAGACCCACGCATCCTGCTGGCGACCACGCTGAACGGTGTTCCGCTTCCGAACCAGTATGGAGGGCCGTTGCGATTGGTGGTGCCCTTTCTGCAAGGCTATAAAAGCGTGAAATGGGTCAGCGGGATCACGGCATACCGTCACAATCCTCTGGGAATCAAACGTCTGCTCGGCCAGAGTCGGACCGGCCAACTCAGTGCGACGTGGAAAAAGCGGTTCGGGATAGAGCCGCCAGCGGGCCGTGCAGCCGACCTCCCAGGTGAGCCTATGGCCATACCTGCCGTCTCAACACCATCTGGGTTGGTGATGAAGCAGCCGAATGCTCCCGTCGTTGAGGCCGTAGTGTCCAGCTCTCAACTGATAGTGGCAGAGGAACACCACAGCCACACTGATTCGCTGTGCGAGATCATGGCCATTGTTCGACCTGACAAGCGCGTGGCAACTCAGAGGGCCTTACAACAGATCGGCATGATCGCCTACAGCCTGCAACCGGTGCTGGGTCGAAGCCGACAGCGGGGGCTCCGATTTCCATCGGCTGGAAGCCGGAGCGGAAACCGACCGGCGATCCGATTCCTCCCGAAACTGCTTTTTATGATCGTGATCGAGAGGTCGATGGTCGAAGAGGTGATCAAGGCTTTGATCCGAGCCAACCGAAGCAGCTCCGGTCACTTTGGAGACGGGAAGATATTCGTGCTGGAAATCACCGATGCCATCCGCATCAGCGCAACTGAGTATAACGAATTGATTGTGCGCTAATTTTGCTGGAGGACCGATTGTCATGAAGAGGATTTTCGCGATTCTGCGTCCCGAGAAAGAGAACGACGTCATCGCCGCGTTGGAAAGGGAAAACTTCTATGCCCTGACCAAGTTCCCGGTGACCGGGCGGGGCCGGCAGGGCGGGATTCAGGTCGGGTCGGTCACGTATTCTGAACTGGCCAAACTGATGGTCATGCTGGTGGTCGAGGAGCGAAACTGTCCGCGGGCGCTGCAGACGATCAAGGATAGTGCCTATACCGGCCATCCGGGGGACGGGAAGATCTTCGTCCAAGACGTGCAGGAAGCCTATACCATCCGTACGGGACAGCCGGGATTATGAGCCAATAGAGAGGAAACCATCATGAAGAAGCTGATTGCAGGGATCCGAAGCGGTGACCCCGGCTCGCTGTTGGCGGCCTTTCTCTATTTCGATGTGAGTTTCATGGTGTGGGTGTTGCTTGGTGCATTGGGCGTGCTGATCGCGCAGGACTTGAGCTTCTCCCCGACCCAAAAGGGCCTGATGGTGGCAATTCCCCTCCTCAGCGGGGCCGCGATGCGGATCCTCGTTGGAGTGCTGACCGATCGGTTCGGTCCGAAGCGCGTTGGACTGTGGAGTCTGTCGGTCGTGCTCATTCCTCTGCTCTGGGGCTGGTGGGCAGCAGAGAGCTTTTCCGAACTGCTGGGGCTCGGCCTCCTTCTGGGAGTTGCAGGGGCAAGCTTCGCAGTCGCGCTTCCGCTGGCCAGCCGGTGGTACCCACCGGAACACCAGGGGCTCGCCATGGGCATCGCCGGGGCCGGTAACAGCGGAACGGTCATTGCCGTCTTGGCGGCGCCGCGCTTGGCTCAGCTCGATGGAATCGGATGGCATGGCGTATTCGGGCTCGCCATTCTCCCCGTGCTGGCAACCCTCATCGCTTTTTCATTCCTTGCTCGCGAAGTACCTCCCCGCCTGCCTCAGCGGGCAGCCACAGTTCTCCGGGAGCCAGACCTGTGGTGGTTCTGTGGTTTCTATAGCGTCACCTTCGGCGGGTTCGTCGGACTGGCGAGCTTTCTCAGCATTTTCTTCCACGATCAATACGGTGTCGGCGCAGTCGTGGCCGGCACACTGACCGGGCTCTGCGTCTTCGCCGGGAGCCTGATCAGACCGGTCGGAGGGTTTCTCGCCGATCGAGTGGGCGGGCTCAGACTCCTGACGATCCTGTACGGGCTCGTCGCGGTCCTGTTCGGATGTGTCGGCACCTTGCCGCCCTTGTATCCGGTCGTGAGCCTGATGTTTTTCGGAATGCTGGCGCTGGGGATGGGAAACGGCGCGATGTTTCAGTTGGTACCGCAGCGGTTCACTGACCAGATCGGCGTCGTCACCGGAATCGTCGGGGCGGCGGGCGGAGTCGGCGGGTTTTTTCTTCCCTCAGTCCTCGGCGCTTTGAAAGACCTGACCGGTTCTTATGGTTCTGGGTTCTGGGTTTTTGCGCTGCTCGCCCTTGCTTGCCTGACCGCCATCGCGACGAACCAACACCGATGGACGCTGGTATGGGCACAAAAGGCAGAAGAGTGCGCTGAAGGCCAACCGAAGCGAGTCAGAATGGAAGTGGTCTTCGGAGGCTGATCACAATAACGATTGTCCTGTCGGTGCTTGTCTTGCCTGATAGATTCTTGGCCGAATAAGGGTTGCAGGGAATCATGGTGGCCTTTCCCGATCATCTATCCGTGCCTATTCGTTTCCAGCAAGAGTAGCCCATGTTGAAATCGCAATATGGAGAAAGTCGATGAAGACGACGTTGAACGGGTTGCGCGCCTTGGTAGTCGAGGATGATGTGGACCTCAGAATGGCGCTGGTCGACGCTCTGACCGAAGCCGGTTACGCCGTCTGCGCGGCAGGTGACGGAGTGCAGGCTCTTGAGCAGTTAGCGAAGCGGCGGTTTGATGTGATCCTCACCGACTATCAGATGCCGATCATGAACGGGTTGGCATTATTGGCCTTTAGTCAAAAGCAGTCCATGAAGACACCGGTGATATTCGTCTCTGGAGCAGGATCGGCCCTGGAACAAGTCGCCCTCGAGCGCGGCGCGTTCGCCTTCATCCGGAAACCCTTTGCTCCAAAGACGGTGCTGGATATGGTGCGTCGCGCGACGCGCCCGGACAAGGCTGGAGCGCCACACCCGCCGTCATTGGATTCCCGATCGACTGACGAACAGAACTGTTGACCGCGGCACAGTAACCCAAGCGGCTGATTTTTGGATTAGATACGGATGGTGTCCCAGGGTGGAAAATCGCATCTGAGCTGAAAAACACCGAGGTCTCTCGCATGAGTGGCACATGAACAAGATTGAGGCGATCAAACGCGACCGCGACGGTCTGGACATCAGAGAGATGATCGCGCATTACGCCAAAGCCGGATGGGAGACCATCCCGGAAGACGATATCCAGAGACTGAAATGGTACGGCCTCTTCCTGCGCAATCCGACCCCCGGCTTCTTCATGATCCGGGTGAGGATTCCTGGTGGCAGAACCGCCTCGTATCAACTGCGCGCATTGGCCGAGATCGCCTCGACCTATGGGAACGGTGTGCTGGATTTGACCACACGCCAACAGGTGCAACTTCGACACCTCCGGATCAACGACGTTCCGGCCGTGTTTGCCACAATGGACGATGTCGGACTCACCTCTTTGCAAACAGGCATGGATAATATTCGCAATATTATGACCTGCCCGGTTGCGGGGCTGAGTCCGGACGAAATTCTAGATGCCACACTGGTAGTGGCAGCCCTCACACAGGAAATCCTCGACAACCGAGCCTACACGAATCTGCCGCGTAAATTCAACATGGCCATCACGGGGTGTCCGGATAATTGTCTGCACCTGGAGACGCAGGATCTGGCGCTTGTTCCGGCCTATCAGGAACTTGGCCACGACAAGGCGTTTGGCTTCAATGTTCTTGTTGGAGGGAAATTGGGATCTGGGGGCTACCGGATCGCCAGTGCACTCGACATTTTCGTGACACCTGGCGAAGTTCTCGATGTGTGTCGGGCAATCATCCTTCTCTATCGAGACTTTGGCCCCCGCGAGAGTCGGAACGCGGCACGACTGGCCTTTCTTTTGGACGACTGGGGGGAAGCACGCTTTCGTCAAGAGACTGAAGATCGCCTCGGAAAATCCTTGAAGCCTGCCGGCATTGATGCCCGAAAGACGCCCGCGAAGGATCATGTCGGAGTCTATCGCCAGAAACAACCTGGGTTGAACTATGTCGGGCTCAAGGTGACGGTGGGTCGCATCACGGCTTGCGACCTCCGGAATATTGCCGGACTCGCCGAGCGATACGGAACAGGAGAGATTCGACTTTCTCCCGCTCAGTCGCTGATCATTCCGAATATCCTTGACCGGAAAGTGGGCGATCTCTGTGAAGAGTCACTGGTTACACAGTTTGCCTACAATCCGTCACCTATCTACAAGGGACTCGTCAGCTGCGTCGGCAATGACTATTGCAACCTGGCTGTGATCGAAACGAAAGATCGAGCGGTTGAGACGGCGCGCACTCTCGCAGCCACACTAGGAGATAGGATCAAACCCATTACGATGCATTGGTCCGGTTGTCCAGCGGGCTGCGGCAATCATCTGGTTGCCGACATCGGAATGCTCGGGAAGAAAACCAAAATCGATGGACACATCGTGGACGCTGTCGATATCTATGTAGGCGGTCAGACCGGGCCTCACCCCAAACTGGCCGTCAAGATTATGGAAGACGTCCCTTGCGATAAACTTCCCGCCGTCTTGGAGGGGCTCATTCCCTATCACACCCGCGAGAGAATGCATCGGGCAAGGGGAAACGAGCCGAAGAAATCCTTGATCAAGCCAGAAGCTGGGAATCGTTCAGCACCACGTAGTGGTTCGTTCCCAGAGACTCCTGCGCGTTGTGCTGAAGCGAGTCCACTCCTCCCGGGAGATGAAGATAAGCAGAGGAGCCTGAAAATCCCATTTAAGAACTGAGAGGCCTTGGGCTGAAGAAGCGAGGCGAGATGCTAACTGGTGTGCTTGGACCAACTGCGAAGGATCTTCCCAGTGTCGAATGTCAGATGATAACCGGTACATTCCTGCCTTCCCCGGACACCATCACTGGCGGGAATATCGCGGCAGACCGGGATCAGGCGATTCACTCGATATTCATAGATCCAAACTGTGTTTCCATCCGCGTCAAGGGCTGGTAGTGGTCCGCCACCCAGAAGTTGTGGAACTACGACGGCGAAGCGAGCTTTAGCAAGGCCTACTAGCGCCACCCATACGTCGTCTGCCAAGAACGGCCTCATGTGCCGTCCAGCAGTCGAAACATGAACGGATCAGCGATGCGCGCATCGACTCCCGCTCCAGCATGTCGGTTGTCCATTTGGTTGTTCACGTTCACTACGACAGAAACAAACCAACAATTTCAGTTCATTACAAAAACCAACCACGTCCTGAAAAGGCTGGTTTGAGTACGGACGAGATGAGCAACCGAGACTCAGCGCCGAACCGCATCTTACTCAAGCTCTGACCTGTCATCGTTTTCTGGGAAGACACCAGCCACTCCCGCTCCCCAGTTTTGGCCACCTACTCGACAACCTCTTGAGGGTGTTACGTTTCGATTAAGCTATGTGGCCAAAACTCGTTTGTGCGCGAATGCACTTCAGTGCGCCCCCGCACAGACCTTCCGCTCACCCCACGATGACACTCACCTACCACAGCACCTGCTTTTCAGAATTTTGCTTATACTTCTATGACTTAGATCAACAGTCTCCCATCACGGCCCATGGTCCTGTTCTTGCTGATGATTCCTCTAACATCACGTCCCCCTACAGTAGGATGGCTCATGGACTTCTTTTTTCCGATCATTGCAGTGGGTGCACCACTCCTCGCAAGCGGCCTGATCGTTCTGCTTGGGGCCACACTGGGCGAGAAAAGCTCCTCTCTCGGAGTCAGCGCCCTGGCGCTGTCAACCTTCGCGGCACTGGCTTCTCTCTATCATGTCGTTCAGAGCGAGCCTCTCCTCCTCACGTTTTCCGTATTGCTCCCCAGACCTCTTGCCTACACGGTACTGATCGATCGGCTTGCCGCCGTCATGATGGTCCTCATCACCGGCGTGAGCCTGGTGATTCACGTGTATTCACAGCGCTACATGCAAGGAGACCAGGGCTATGTCCGATTCTTCAGTCTGCTCAGCCTGCTGACCTTCGTACTCCTGACTCTGGTCACGAGCGGACACCTCGTGTGGTTCTTCCTCGCCTGGCACACCGTGACTTGGCTGCTCGCCACATTCATTTCCTTTAACCGCGCCAGTGCCGCGGCCCGCCAAGCGGGACGGACAACGCTGCTGATCCAAGGGTTCGGAGATATCGCACTCCTGCTGGCAATCGTGGCGCTCTATGCGGCCTTCGGCACGCTTGATCTGACGACGCTGTTCCACGCACTCGATGCGATGCCGAGCCGTCCGACCCTTTGGACCGGAACCCGGTTCGAGCTGGATGCGATCACGACCGGCACGCTGCTGATGGTCTTCGCAATTATGACCAAGTCCGCTCAGTTTCCGTTTCATATCTGGTTGCCCGGCACGATCGAAGCACCGACTCCTGTTTCGGCAATGCTGCATGCCGGCATCGTGAATGCCGGAGGATTCCTGGTGAACCGCCTGGCGCCGCTGTTCGGCCAGGCTCCGACCACGCTCTACATCTTGTTCGTGGTGGGCGCGCTCACCGCGTTGATCGGCGCCTCGACCATGCTGACCCAATCGAGCATCAAACGCACGCTCGCTTACTCCACCATGGGACAGATGGGCTATATGGTCATGGAATGCGGCCTGGGCGCCTTCGCGCTCGCGATCTTTCACCTCTGCGCCCACGGTCTCTTCAAAGCCACGCTGTTCTTGAATTCAGGTGATCACATCCACAAAGCAAGAGCCGAGTATAAGCTGCCCGAGTCTCGCAGGGTCGGCGACACACCGGCGTTCTCGTTCGTGCCCTGGGGAACCGGGCTCGCCATCACGCTCGTCCTACCGCTGCTGATTCTGCTGATGGACCACGGACTCGTCCACATTTCCCTGTTCGAATCACAGAGCACCATGATCTTTCTCTTCTTCGCCTGGGTCACATCGGCGCAGGCCATCTTCAGTCTCTACCGGCTGAACATGGTCGCCTCATGGAAAGTCTCGCTCACGATGCTCGTGACCCTGACCTTCATTGGGCTTACCTATCTCTGGGCGGGGGACGCGTTTACACACTTCCTGTATCCGGCGCCCGAACATGTCGCCGCCTATTTCCAAGCGGCCGCCTGGCACCAGGGCCTCTTCGATGCCGTCGTCATCCTGTCGGCCCTGATCATCATCGGAGTCTGGGTGCTGCTCTACGGTAAGGCTCACGGCTACCAGCCGATGCTTCCGGCATGGCTTACCACTCTGCACACGCGCCTGTATGTGGCATTCCTCGGCGGCCTCTACGTCGAGGACCTGCTGCGGGCCCTGCGCCCGTGGCTCAAACCGTTAGGTGCGGCTTCTCGTCGAATGCCCCGCTGAAGCAGGAGATCCCGTGATTTCGAGCGAGACCTGACCGGCATCCTGAAGTGCCGGTGAGGACAAGTCAGATATGAAATAGTCTGAACCGAGGAGGGAGTCACCATGAGCGGCCTGACATTGCATCCAATGAAAGAAATCAAGATCATCGTGCAAGGCGACCAGTTGAAGTTTATCACCGACCTGTTGGACCGGACCGGAGCGACCGGCTATACGATCATCAACAATATCTCGGGCAAAGGGCATCACGGCTTCCACGAGGGGCATCTGCTGTTCAACGACACGAGCAGCCAAGTGATGGTGTTCACCGTCGTGCCCGAAAACAAGGTGGAACCGATTCTGGCCGGCCTGGGTCCGCTCTTCAATCGGCATTCAGGCGCGATGTTCGTGACCGACGTGGCGGTCAGCCGGCGAGACCATTTTGCACCCAGGTGAGACGCCCCATTCGGCCGGCTGCCTTTCCTTCTCTCGACGGCTTCATATTCGACTCGGTATACTGCGTCGTCACGTGACCGGGTCCGATGATCACAACAAGCCCGATTCGTAGGTACTACCGATATGCCGTCCGCACAATCCGGCGGTTCCCGCGAACCTGCCGTGGCAAAACCGGAAGTCGCCGCCGCTGAAATCCTCGCGTGGGTGAGTGACTGCATCGAGGGGGGGCTCTGCCTGATCGCCCGCGGCATCCTGGTTTTTGAGAACGCCCAGTTCAGTGAATTGGTCGAAACCCCGGCCACAGAGCATTGTTCCGTATCGAACGCCAGCAGCTCGATACGGTCCCGCTTATTCGCCGACGCGCTCGCCTGGAACCAACGCTCACTCGGGACACGCGGGACCACGGCCTATCACCTGATGGATCCTGACGGACATCCGCTGATTTATGAATGCCGCTTCACCGTGGTTCCCTACCACGGTGATACCGGCGTGCTCCTCGTCCTGCAGGACGTGACGGAGCAGACCCTCCTCGCGCATGAAGCCTCCCAGGTCGCCCGATTCCAATCGGTGCTGGCCCGGATCGGAACCCTCGCCGTCAGCGATGCCTCGGCTCAAGACCTGATGAACGAGGCCGTGCGACATACGGCGCAAGCCCTGGACGTGGAATTGTGCAAGATCCTGATCGCCAGGGAGTCTGACGATCACCTCGCCGTCGTGGCAGGAATCGGCCTCGAAGAGGAACTGATCGGCAAACTGACGATCGAAGGCGGCACGCATTCTCAGGCCGGATTTGCCATTCGCGAGCGCGTGCCCGTGGTCGTGCGGGATCTCCGGAATGAAACCCGGTTTACCCCCTCCAAGCTTCTCACGGAGCATGGCGGCATCGCCGGCATGTGCGTCCCGATGCTCGTCGAAGACCGCGTCTACGGCGTCATGACCGCCCATTCGAAACAAGTGCGGAACTTCACGGGGAAGGAGCAGGAATTCCTCTGCTCGGTCGCGAACACCGTTGCCACCGTGCTGGAACGGCGAAGGCGGGCCGACACCCAGCGCGATCTCTATCATCGGCTCTTCATGTCGGCGCAGGACGGCATCATGCTCACCGATACCGACGGCCGCATCCTGGAATGGAACCCCGCGCTCGAACGGATGACGGGCTGGCCCCGCGAGGAAGCGCTGGGCCGGCGTCCCGGCATTCTGAAATCCGGCAAGCATCCGCCGGAGTTTTACGACCGCCTATGGGAAACCCTCCGCTCAGGGCAGCCCTACGTCGACCGCTTCGTCAACCGGCGGAAAGACGGCTCGGAATTTCTGGTCTGGGAAAGCGTCAGCCCCGTGAAAGACCGGGACGGCACCACCCAGTTCTATATGGCCATCCTCACCGACTTGAGCGAACGGGAACAGATGCTGGAAGCGCTGCGCCATACTGAACAGGTCAAGCTCGTGGGGCAGTTGGCCGGGGGAATCTTGCACGAAGTACGCAACCCCCTGATCGGCCTCGGCAGCCTCGCCACCCATCTGGCCGAGCAGAGCCAGCTCCCTCAGTCCGCCAGGGACCGCTGCCGCCTTATCGCGCGCGAAGCGGCGCGGATCGACGAACTGCTCGAATCCCATCTGGGACAGCTGCGGCCGCGGCCGTTCGATCTCCGGCCCTGCGATCTGCCGTCGCTCATCGACGACACGCTCGCCTTGCTCCGTCCGAATCTATCCAAACAACGCATCGCCGTGCGAAAGACCATCGCGGACAACCTGCCGGTGATCGAGGCCTCGCGCGCCCATCTTCAGCAGGTGTGCTTGAACATCTCGATGAATGCGATCGACGCCATGCCCGACGGAGGCGAGCTGGCGATCACGGTCGGTCCTGAAACCAAGCGCGGTGCCGGAGTCCTCCTCCGCTTTTCGGACACCGGTAAGGGCATTGCGCCGGACAACTTGCAGCGGATTTTCGAACCCTTCTTCACCAACGGCAAGGCGAAGGGCGTCGGACTCGGTCTGACGATCACGCATGACATCGTCGAGCGCCACGGCGGGCAGCTGTCCATTAACAGCCCGCCGGGCAGCGGCGCGGTGGTGGATGTGTGGCTGCCTATAGAACACGAGGCTTAGCATGACCTGGCAGTTGCTACTGGTAGAAGACGAGCCCTCGGTTCGCGAAGCCTTTGCGCTCCGGCTGAGCGATCAGGGCTACGTCGTGCAGACCGCCGACTCAGGTGAAGAGGCGTTCGCACTGCTGCGCTCGTTCGAGCCGGACATCCTCATCCTCGACCTGGTCATGCCAAACCTCTCAGGTCTTGACGTGCTCGCTCGGGTCAAACAGACGTCGCCCCATTTGCTGGTCATACTCTTGACGGCGAGAGGAACGGTCAAGGATGCCGTGGAGGCGACCAAGCTCGGCGCCTTCGACTTCGTCGCCAAGTCCATCGATATGGAGGACTTGCAGCATGCGTTACGCCGGGCCACCGAACTGCTCACACTACAACGCCAGGTCCGGTTGCAGAGCGGGCAGGATGCGGAACGATATGCGCTGGATCGTATCATCGGCAAGAGCCCCGCCACGCTGGCGTTCCTGAGCCAGCTCCGGGAACTGGCAAAAACCGACCGGGTCACCGTGCTGCTCCAGGGCGAAACCGGCACCGGCAAGCAGTACATGAGCCGTGTGATCCACTACAACAGCGCCAGGGGGCAGAAACCCTGTATCGAGGTGGACTGTCCATCGATCCCCCGCGAGCTGTTTGAAAGCGAACTGTTCGGGCATGAAAAGGGGTCGTTCACCGGCGCCCTGGGACGAAAGGCCGGATTAATCGAGATGGCCGAGGGCGGAACGGTCCTCTTCGACGAGATCGGCGACCTGCCGCTCCCGTTACAGGCCAAGCTGCTCCGCGTCATTGAAGAGCGGACCATCCGTCGCGTCGGTGGATCGGCGACGATCCCGGTAGATGTCCGGTTCATGGCCGCAACCAACCGCAATCTCAAAGAGGCCGTGGCGAAAGGCGAGTTCCGCGAGGATCTCTATTTCAGATTGAACGTGGTCACCTTGACCGTCCCGCCGCTTCGCGAACGAGGAGACGACATCATCCCTCTCGCCGAACAATTCATGGCCCGCTCCGCAGTCGCCCTCAAAAAACCGGTGCGCATGATCGGAGAAAGCGGCAGGACACTCCTGCGCCGCTATGCCTTTCCCGGTAACGTTCGGGAGTTGAGTAACCTCATCGAGCGGGCCGCGCTCTTCTGCCCGGGCGATTCGCTCGAAGCCGAGCATTTTCCGGCCGATGTGCGAGCCGACTATTCCATGAGTCCCCGCACAAAGACCCTCCATGCGCCGGAAGTTCCCGCTCCGGATGACCCGAACAGGGTACACCTGACGTTTCAACTCGGCGAACAGTCCCTCTCGGATTTGGAAGACTGCATCATAGCCGAGGTACTTCGGCGCTCCGGCGGCAACAAGACGCTCGCCGCCAAGCATCTCGGGATCAACCGCTGGATGCTGGACCGGCGACGAAAAACATAATCCGTGTCGGCTGCGATTCGGCTTGACGGACGGAATTGCGGGCGATATAAGCAGCCTCGTTTCCTACACGCGTCGGAATGAACAACATGTGAGGGATCGAATGGCCCCCGACGGTAGCCGTTCGCACAGAATCATATTTACATCAACGTCCGTCCCGCCTCCTTGGGCCGCTGACCGTTCCGCCGTCTCCGCTTCTGATTGAGCGAGCGTCGCGGCAACTCCGCCCGTGACGCGAGCACGAGCAGCAAGGAGTTGCCGTGACGCTCATTCTTCTCTTCCATCAGCGCTATTCCCGATCCGGGTTCCTGGGTCCGCTGGTGACGCGGACAGAGACGACCGCCGGCCGCAGTCTTCGCCTGATTGCTGTGGATGCCTCGCCGGTCTTGTCGCGCTGATGCAAGCGACCGCAGCCTCGACGGTTCGGCCGTTTGTGACCGATGATGCCCGAGTCGTCTATCCTAGGCAACTAGAGATGGAGATTTTTCCGAAGTTACCACTGCGCGGAGCCGAGGCCGAACTACCTCGAGCAGTCGCTGCAAGGGGTCTCGCTACCGATCGAGTGGAAATCATTGCGGGCGGCTTTGGCCCCGTCTACGAGCACGGGCAAGTCAAACCGTGGACCTGATGCTTCAACCAAAGTACCTCCTCTATCGCAACTTTGGGGCAATCCCCTCGGTGTTTGTCGCGGCCGCTGAATGATTCCCCCTGAGCGGCAACCGTCAACTGTGGAATTCCTATACCATGGCGTATGAACGCTGGTTCCTCTTTATGCGACAAGAAAATGCCGAATCCAAAAGCTGGAACTGTAGAGACTCTGTGCGCCGGTGCGAGGATACACGGATGACCGCGAAGCCAGTGCGTAGACACACAGTGTATAATGAAAAAGCTGTACGCCCTCACGGCATCCGCCCCCCCTTTCAGATCGCGCGTACGTCGATGGCGGACATTCATTGAGTTCCAAGGAAGTCCTCTTCTGCCATCCAAGCCTGGCCGGACATGGAACCGTCCTTGCACGTTTTCATCCGGCAAAAGACCTGAGGGAGAACACGCTTCAAGCGCTGCATAGGTTTCTGATCGAAGCGAGGACCTCAACCTGACAGGAAAGAGCAATCTGGCATACCGGTTGGTTCAGGTCCTGGATGAACGAAGTTGCGTGTTCAATCGTCGACATGTGTCGTTCGTGCCAAGCCTGGAATGAAACCCTCCGACCGCCGTCAACGCGCTAAGAGAGCTGTGGCCCTGCCAGACCATAACCGAATGCCATGAAAGGAGCGGCATGCCCGACAACCTAAGAAGTCGCGCCGTGACCCAGGGGTTTCACCGTGCTCCCAACCGGGCCTTGCTGAGGGCCGTCGGCTTCGCCGATCAAGACTTCGAGAGGCCGATCATCGGCGTGGCCAACACACACAGCACCATCACGCCGTGCAACATGGGGATCGGGGCATTGGCCGTGCGCGCCGAGGCTGCGTTGCGAGAGGCCGGCGCCATGCCGCAAGTGTTCGGCGTCATCACGATCTCCGACGGCATTGCGATGGGCACGGAGGGCATGAAGTACTCGCTGGTCTCCCGGGAAGTCATTGCCGACTCCATTGAAACCGTCTGCAACGGCCAGAGCATGGACGGCGTGCTCGCCCTGGGCGGCTGCGACAAGAACATGCCGGGCGCGATGATCGCCATAGCGCGCCTGAACATCCCAGCCGTCTTCGTCTACGGCGGCACCATCAAGCCGGGCCATTATCACGGCCGCGATCTCACCATCGTGAGCGTCTTTGAAGCGGTCGGTCAGTACAGCGCGCAGACCCTGGACGAACAGGAGTTGAGGGAGATCGAGCGCCGCGCTTGTCCCGGCGTGGGCTCCTGCGGCGGCATGTATACCGCCAACACGATGGCCGCGATCTTCGAAGCCATGGGCATGAGTCTGCCATATTCGTCCACGATGGCGGCGGAAGATGCCGAAAAGGCCGACAGCGCGGCGGAGTCCGCCGAGGTGCTGGTGCAGGCCATCACACGGCACATTCGCCCGCGCGACATCCTCACCCGCCGGGCGTTCGAGAATGCCATCGCGGTCTTGATGGCGCTGGGCGGCTCGACGAACGCCGTCCTGCATCTGCCGGCCATCGCGCACGCCGCACAGGTGCCACTGTGGCTCGATGATTTCGAGGCGATCGGCAGGCGCGTGCCGGTGCTGTGCGATTTAAAACCGTCCGGACGCTATGTGGCGACGGATCTGCACCGCGCGGGCGGGATTCCACAGGTCATGAAACTGCTGCTGACTCACGGTCTGTTGCACGGCGAGGCGCTCACTGTAACGGGGCGCACCATCGCCGAGACGCTGAAGGACGTGCCCGCTGAGCCGCGCGCCAACCAAGATGTCATCCGGCCGTGGAGCAAGCCCATGTACCCGCATGGCCATCTGGCCGTCCTCAAAGGGAACCTGGCGGAAGAAGGGGCGGTCGCGAAGACCAGTGGAGTGAAGATTCCCATGATCACCGGTCCGGCGCGGGTGTTCGACTCGGAAGAGGCCTGTACGGAGGCCATTCTTGCGCGACGCATCCGGCCCGGCGACGTAGTGGTGATCCGCTATGAAGGCCCCAAGGGCGGCCCCGGCATGCGCGAGATGCTCTCGCCCACAGCGGCTCTCGTCGGCCAGGGATTGGGTGATAGTGTGGGGCTCATCACAGACGGGCGCTTCTCCGGCGGCACCTACGGCATGGTGGTCGGGCATGTCGCGCCGGAAGCCGCGGTCGGCGGGACGATCGCGCTGGTGCAGGAGGGCGACTCGGTGACCATCGACGCGGGCCGGCGCCTGCTGCAGCTCAATGTGCCTGAGAACGAGATCGCGCGCCGCCGGGCCGCGTGGCGACCGCCATCGCCGCGCTATACGCGAGGTGTGCTGGCGAAATATGCGAAGCAGGTGTCGAGCGCCGGCACGGGGGCCGTGACGGACTAGCCCGATGGGGAAGCGCTGCGTATCGATGGGTCATGAGGCATTCCGTCTCTTTGTGACCGGGACCGACACCGGCGTGGGCAAGACTGAAGCCGCGTGTGCGGTATTGTCTCTCCTGGCGGATGCGGGGCTCCGCCCGGCGGCGATGAAACCCTACGAGAGCGGCTGCCTCGACCGGCGGCGGCCTGCCGATGCACAGGCCTTGAAATCCGCGTCCCGGTGCGACAACCCGCTGGATCGTGTGTGCCTCTACCGGTATCAGGCGCCGCTCGCGCCTGGGGTGGCGGCGGCGCGGCGGAGGGAACCGCCGTCGTTCGCCCGCGTCCTCGCCCTCGCCCGCTCGTTCGGCGGACGCCCGCTGCTGATCGAAGGCGCGGGCGGACTCTTCGTGCCCATCGACGCCGAGCGCGACATGATCGACCTGATCGAGACCTTGAACATCCCGGTCCTTCTGGTCGCGCGCGCCGGGCTCGGGACGTTGAATCATACAGGCCTCTCGCTGGCGGTACTCGCCAAGCGCCGCATCCCGGTCCGCGCAGTCCTCTTGACGAAGACTGCGGAAGCGAGCGATCCGTCCGAGCGGGACAATGCTGCGTGGCTCAGGCGGCGGCATGGTGTACTGGTACTGGGTCCAGTCCCCTATGTGCGCAGTCCAGCCCGTCGGCTGGCCGCCTATCGGCAGGCGCTCAGCCCGCTGCTGAGCGTGGAGACCAATGACTGAGTCCTGGTTCAGAGGACGGCTTGCCGTCTTGGCGACGATGCATCATAAGGAGCACGTGATCGCCCCTGTCTTGGAAGATGCGCTCGGTCTTCGGGTCGAAGTCCTGCGAGGAATCGACACCGACCGCTTCGGCCCCTTCACACGAGAGGTCCCGCGTCCAGGCATCGCAACGTGATGCGGCGCGCTTGAAGGTGCAGGCGGCGCTGGCTGCGGTCCCGGAAGCCGACTATGGGCTCGCAAGCGAAGGCAGTTTCGGGCCTCATCCCTGGCTGCCGTGGGTCGCGGGCGGGCGCGAGCTCATCATGCTGGTGAATCGTGACGACGGACTGGAGCTCGTCGGAGCAGACCTCACGGCCGATACGAATCATGGCAGTCGCCTTGTCGGCAGCGTGGCCGATGCCTTGGCGTTTGCCCAAGAGATCGGGTTTCCCACCCATGCTGTGGTCGTGATGGGTGTGCGGAACGCAGAACCGGATGGCTCGAACGGTCTGTACAAAGGCCTGCTGACGGTAGAGGCGCTGGAGGCGGCGGTCCGGCTCGTGCTTGAACGTGACGGAGCCGCGCATCTTGAGAGCGATATGCGCGCGCACGGCAATCCCACGCGGATGGCGGCGATCGGCCGAGCCGCCCAGGATTTAGTGCATCTGGCTCTGAGCAGCTGCCCGCGCTGCGAACGGCCGGGCTTCGACGTCGTGGAGCGCCTCCGGGGACTGCCCTGCGCCGAATGCGGGCTGCCGACGCGCCGGGTCCGGATGGATATCGTCGGCTGCACCGGCTGCGGTTTTCGGGAAGAACGCCTGCCGGCCACCGGCACGGCGCCGGCATCGCCGGGCGAATGCGACATCTGCAATCCGTGACCATGGATATTCTCAAACTGCGTCAGCTTCTCGAAGGCGTTCAGACCGGTCGCGTGAGCCTCGATGAGGCGCTGCGCGATTTGACGGATCTGCCCTTCGCCGACCTCGGCTATGCCATGGTCGACCACCATCGTGCGCTGCGGCAAGGGGTGCCCGAGGTCATCTTCGGATTGGGAAAGATCCCCGAGCAGTTCGTGGGGATCGCGCAGGAGCTCGCGCGGACAGGCCAAAACGTGCTGATCACCAGACTTGATCCGGAGAAGACGGTCGCGGTGACGCAGGCACTGCCGCTGCTGCGCTACAACGAGCTTGCGCGCACGGCAACCTGGGAGCAGGCACCGATCGAACCGCTCGGCAAACTCCCCGTCGCGCTCGTCTGCGCCGGCACGGCCGATATGCCGGTGGCGGAAGAGTGCGCTGAGACGCTGCGCCTGCTGGGTATACGGATCGAACGTCTCTACGACGCCGGGGTCGCTGGGATTCATCGACTCCTGAACCGGCGGGAGCTATTCAACCACGTCTCCCTCGCCATCGTGGTGGCCGGGATGGAAGGCGCGCTGCCCAGCGTCGTCGGCGGGCTGGTGTCGATTCCGGTGATTGCGGTCCCGACATCGGTGGGGTATGGGGCCGCGTTCGGCGGAGTAACAGCGCTCGCCTGCATGCTGACGAGCTGCGCGTCCGGGGTCACGGTCTGCAATATCGACAACGGCTTCGGCGCCGCCTTCGCCGCGGCGCGGATTCTCCGCTCCGCCCAGCGGAGTGAAGAACTCGCGTCCGCCGAAGAAGCGACGAAAGGCTCCACTGTTTGACTCCGCACAGGAACCACCAAGACTGGCGGAGAAAGGGAGCATCTTGCCAAGCCCTCGTGAGGTGCGCAGATGCACCGGGCGCACTGGATCCAGTGCATGCGCACACACGCGCTTTGTAGAAAGGCGGCTGGATATCGGGACTATCCAAGCCCCGCCTTGATGAGGAGACGGTGTATTGTCCTTGCGAAATACGCCGATTCCCATCTTCCCGCCATCGATTCTTCTGGACTCTTGATACCAGGAATTAACCTTGCATCGATCCTCGCACGGCAATCGTTTCTGGACCGTGCATGAAGGACGGCGAAGGAGTCGACCACGCTATGTTTGCAACACTGCGGATCATCTTCGTACTCTCGGTCTTGCTCACCTGTTGGATCCCCTTCAGCGCCTCTGCGGGCTCATCTCGCGCCGTACCATCCGAGACGTCTCCAGGGAAGCCGACCACTGACCCTGTGTCCGCCGAGTCCGTAATCCTGTTTGTGCTGGAGGGGATCGGGCAAGACTCTCCTAAAGCCGGACCGATGCCCGTGCTCAACCGACTGGTCAAGGAAGGAGCAGCGACCTGGTCGGCCGGTACGATCGCATCCCCAAGCCGTCTCCCCGCGATGGCCTCGCTCCTCACCGGACTTCCGGTTGAGAAGCACGGCATTACCTGGGACACGTTCGAATTCAGCCGAGGTTATCCGAGACCTCCGACAGTCTTCGACTATCTCGACCTCAGCGGCGGACGGGACAGCGCCATCTTCTTCATGGACGAATCGCTCTATCAGCTCGCGAAGCCGGAACCCTACACGGATTATCAGATGTGCGGGCCGCTGAAGCCGGAATGCAGTCCGGAGCGGCTGGTGTCCTACATCAAGCAGTACGTAAGGAAAGCGGCAAGCGGACAAGGATACGGGCATGCGATTCTGGCGCTGCCGCATCTCCTCGTCGTGCACTTGCCGGATGCGGGGCGTGCCGGCGCCGCTCACGGGTGGGCCTCGAAGGAATATCGCGAAGCGCTGCGATCGGTGGATCAGGCCATGGGAGCGGTGCTGGATCTCTTCAAGGAACATGGGCTGCTCGCACGCACTACGGTGTTCGTGACGTCTTTGAGCGGAACCGGCGCGGCGCAGGGAGCGTCCACCACAGTCTCATCGCCCGTCCCGTGGATCGTCTCTGGAGCCGGGATCAAGAACGGACATGCGATTCACCAGCCTGTCTCCATTGTCGATACCGGCGCCACGGTACTGCGAGCCTTTCGACTTGAGACGCATACCGAGTGGGAAAGCCGCGCGGTCGAGGAAATCTTTCGCGACGCACCCGGCGTCACCGCGATTCCGGCGAAAGGACGATAGGCATGACCGACTTTACACAGAAATGGGCCATTGGGGGAACCACCGCGCTGGTGGCCGGCATTCTCACCAACCTGCTGGTCTTTGGCGACAGGGGACTCCCGGCAAAGGCGGAACAGCTCCAGATCGAGGAACAGAAGTATGCCATTACGATCGATGCAACGGCGATCGTGTCGCAAAGCTGGTGGCACGTACCGGGAGTGACTCCTTCGATCTGGACGTCCGATGTTGAAACGTCCGATGCCTATCGGACGACCGATCCTCGCGTGCTTCAACTACAACCAGGCCAATACAAATTTATCAGCTTCACCTTCGATTTCCCCTTTGACGTCACGCCGACGGGTACGGTGGAGTATGCTCCGGCGCTCAATCAATGCGTGGGTGGACGGGGCACATCGACCCTGATCGTGCGATGCAAACGAACGTACCCTCACGGAGGGAAACCGGAGTATTCATTGGCTCCATAAGGAAAGAATCGAGGCGCTATGCACACGCACACACATCTCGGAACATGTCTGGTTGTTTTGCTGGCGGCGATAGGAATGACGCTGGGGCGCGGCGGGCTTGCGGCGGCCGGAAACGCACAGGGGAAAACCCCCGCAGACGAATCGGTCCGCCTGGCGGTGCGGTATGCCGAAGCCTTGGCAGCGGGCCGCACCGATGACTGGGCCCGCCTCGACTTAGGGTGCCTCAGCCGCATCCGAAACGCGGCAACAGGGTCGCCGCAAACCCGGTCGCAGATCGCACGCACTTGCTACGACGACACCGTGAATGCCTATCGCGCCATGATTGAAGACACCTCCGAGCCGGGCGTGCTCGGACCGACTGCGCGTGGGCGAGGCCTCGGCCTGCTGTCCGAAACCCATCGACACGCCAGCCTCTGGAAAGACTATCCCCCCGCGCTCTTCCTGTCGCCCGCCGCGGTCTGGTCAAGCCTCAAGACGCCCCCGACGGTCGACCTCCGCACCGTCTCCCCGACACGTCCCATTGCAATCGGTCAGGGAACTGCCACGCCGTCGACAGTCGGCGGCACGCTGGTCGAACTGGCCGTCACGTACCCGGATCCCTTCGCCGCACCCATTGCTCTGGCGCCCAATGAAGTCTGGTGGGCCAGCGGATCGGCTCGCCGCTACCAGCCGGTTCACAGTGTTGTCATCCGGCTGGTCGTCGCAAGTAATCTGCGCCGCCTCGGATACGCGGAAGATCGTGCCGTCATCAACGAAATCCTCCCCGATGCGCCGCGCATTCCCGCCACCTCCTATGGCATAAACCCGACCGATGCATCGCTTCAGCCGGAGATCAGAGGGCACTTCGTCCTGGGCTCGGCCCGGTGGTGGACTCGCGCCCTGGCGGGCGAGCGATATTCCGCCGTGCTCAAGCAAGCGGAACTGACGGCGGACAAACAGGAGAAGCGGGCGCTGTTGGCCTCACTGTTGTTCCTCGATCCAACCGATCCTCACGTGAACGGCCAGCTAGGCGCGCTCGAGTTCGAGGCCTTTCTCCGCGAAGGACTAGCCAAGGCAGGGATCGGCGCGCCCGATGACCCGACGAAACGGCGGTTGGCCGAACTGTACTGGAATCTCCAAGCGCAGACCTGGCGCCAGGAACTGACCGACGTCGCCGTCGGACATTCACCTGCAGCGGAAGCCTTTTATGCCGCATTCCAAGCGCTTGAAGCTGCTGTCGGAACCGGAACCGCGTCACCGGAGTTACAGCGTCAACTGGGGGTTCTGCACCGGTGGAATAACGATGTGCCGGCGGCCCTCGCGCTCCATGAGTCGCTCCTGCGCGCCACAGACAAAGACGATCTTCCGGCACGCAGCCGGCTGCTTGCAGACCTCGCCTGGGACCGCATTCAATGGGTGAGCTGGGAGCGGCGCTATGATCATCCCTGGCTCCAGCAGGCTCAGGGCGAAGCGCGCCAGGCGATGGAACTGGCCAATACCCCGATCGCGCGATTGGTACCGGCTCAAGCACTGCTTCTTGGTGAGGCCTTGGCCTTCACCCGAACACCCGACAGCCTGCAGGCGCGCCTCCATGCGGTGAAAGACCAGCATGAACGTCTGAGCGGCGTGACCGGCTTGTGGCCCTATCTCGTTGGAAACGATGTGGTGAAGGCCTTAGTCCCGGACGGCCAGCGCGTCACCCTCCCGACACCGGTGCGCGCGCCCGATGTGCTCAATGTAGAAGTGCACGCGAAGCCCCCGCAGCAAGATATCGTCTGGCAGTGGAACTTCGATCAGGACGCTCCCGAGACCGTGCCGGCCGGATTCGTCGCGCTGAGTACGCCCGGAGCCGAACCCGCAGGCTGGCGCGTGCGGCCTGACGGTCAGCTCCCTGCGCCCAGCAAATTGGTCATCCAGGACCGCCCCTGCGGCACGGATGCATGCGCCCACCTACTGTTAGTCGAACGCATCCACACCACCTATCCGGACGCCACCGTACAACTTGCCGAACTGTCACCGGGCAGCGGCGGGGAAGCCGGGCTCGCGCTGGCCGTGCGCGACAACCGGAATTTCTATTCAGTCACGCTCAATCCCTCGACCGGGAAGCTGACCACGCGGCGCGTCGCCGACGGCCGCACGACAGTGCTGGGAGAAATCACCGTGAAGCTCGCCCAGCGTCCCTGGCACAGCCTGAGGGTTCAACGGATCAACTTCCTGCATCTGGATCGCGGACGCCTGAGTGTGTTTGTCGATGGAGCCCAGGTCGCCGCGGTGGCGGACGAATGGATCACGCAGGAGGGATCGATCGGACTGATTACCGTGGGGCAGACAGCGGCACAATTCGATGGACTCCATCTCCTCGATCTCGTGTCAAATCGCACCCTGTCCGGACCGGCGGCCTATTGAAGAGGAGCCTACGCGTGCAGCACCTGAGAGCGCTGGAAGAT
>CAYPOR010000027.1:13755-40426 GCA_964412445.1 uncultured Nitrospira sp. | reverse complement strand
GACTGCCGACAGCCAGCACCAGGTCTCCTACCGCCAGCTTGTCGTAGTCAGCCCACTTGAGCGACGGCAAATCTTTGGCTTCAATCTTAATCACGGCCAAATCGGTCTTAGGATCGGTTCCAACGGTCTTGGCCGTAAACTCACGCCGGTCACTCAGCGTCACTGTAATCTGTGTGGCACCTTCCACCACATGGTTATTCGTCACAATGTACCCGTTGGGATCCAGAATCACCCCGGATCCGGCACTCTGTTCAGGTCGCCCATGCCCCCCTGGAGGGCCAGGCGGCATCGGAGGCGGTGTCGGAAGATCCCCGCCACCGGGCTCTTCACCGCCACCGGGAGGTCCGCCGAAGGGTCCGGGCGGGAGCCCGCCACGGCGACGTCCGCCTTCCCCGCCACCGCCGGTCACGGCAATATTCACGACGGCAGGAGTGACTTTCTTCACGATTTCAGAAAACCCTTGGGTAAAGGCCGGAGGAACGCCTGCCGCCAATGCGGAGGAGCTCCCGATCAACCCGCCTGCGACCGTGGCCGCCAGTACAAGCCCACAACCAATAACAAACTTGGTCGCCTGCTGACTCCGATAGACCATGCTCAGTTCCTCCCGACGGTTGAACTCACAACACACATCCTCCTCATCGGTAACCGGCTGAGTAGCAGCCGACCGAACGGTACATCTTACACTAATCATTCCTTGGGCTTCAAAGAGGAAAAGTCCCCTTCATGCCGCCGACGCTGCGACCTGAAGAGGACTCATCGAACGACGCACACACCGCCTTCGCCCGGCCGGTCGTCAGATTCAGCTGCTTCGTCGGGCCGCCGCATCCGCCTCCAGTTGCCCCAGCCAGGAGTTCTGAAGCTTCAACACGAGCCGTTTCTCGGCTTGCTCAAAAGAGACCACGCGCAGCGTATTGGGAGCGCCTTCATAGGTCGGCGGCCAGATCCGTCGCTCGGGCTCCTGCGGCCTGAGATAGATCACCGGGTACCATTGATCAATCCCCGGAGCAGTCGGACGATCCAAGGTCGCCCACCCTCGGCCTTCGGCCTGCATGACCGCTTTGCCGGACTTCATATCGATCAGCGCAAATTCCAAGAGCGACCAATTGTCCCGCCGATAGCCGGGCTGCGCATGAGTCGTCCAGCCCCAAAAAAGCGAGACCGGATATTCCTGTTCCGTACTCGAGACCACCACCACCGCCAGGTAATCAAGCCCCTTGCTCTTTGCCAGCTCGATCAGCCGGGAAAGAGCGCCCCCGTGATCACGGGGGCGCACCCCTTCCGCCGAAAGCACCTCGATCACCGTCACCGGCAGCACTCGCGCGATATCCTGCTTGAGCGTATCACCCAGTCGCATGAGCGCTTCCTCCGGCAACACAGCCGCAGCCGGCTGATCCGGTTGATCAGACACCAGCACCAGCCCGGCCTTTAGCGGACGCGGCTCCATCTTGAGCCGCGATTCCGGAGCTGAAGACTGGCCAACGTCGAGATACTGATGCAAGCGGTTCGGAGGAACCGCGCTCGCACAGGCAACGGCAAACATACCTATTGTCAGGAGAAAGACCCCGCGAACCAGATTGTGCATGATGCACCTCCAGGCTCAAATGGATGGCGCCTGATCGACTGTCAACCGTGAACATACGTTCGCTCCCTCTCGACAGTTCTGTCAAGCCCTCTAGAGTCGATCGGCCCCACTTGAATTCGGCTGAAGAGTCATTTACCGTGGCACCACTTCGACGGTACTTCCAAGCAACACGCCTAGGGGGAACAGGCCGGTGACGCAGGAAGAACTCTACAGAGTCTTGGATCTCTCGGTCATCATCCCGGCGCACAATGAAGCCGCGCGCATTCTTCCCCATCTGCAATCTATTCGCGCCTCCCTCTCCCGACAAGACCGGTCCTATGAAATCATCGTCGTCGATGACGGCAGCCAGGATGACACGATCAAGATCGCCCGCGGCTTTGCCAAAACCGAACCGGCACTGCGGGTCATCCCGCTCCCCACCTGCATCGGGAAAGGCGGAGCAGTCAGGCACGGCATACTGGCGGCGCGAGGCCGGCTGCAGTTATTCACCGACGCCGATGGCGCCACGGCCATTACGGAACTCGACCGGCTCGAACAGGCCATCCGGAGCGGCGCCGACATCGCCATCGGTTCGCGAAGTCTGGCCTCCCGGCAACAGGGATTCAAGGTCAAGGCCCGCTGGCACCGGAGTATTCTGGGCGGGTGCTTCAATGCGCTGGTCCGCTTGGGAGGGATTCAGGGAATCGGCGACACACAATGCGGGTTCAAACTCTTCGAGCGATCAGTCGCTCGCGATCTCTTCTCCGTGTCGACCATCAACGGCTATGGCTTCGATCTCGAACTGTTGTTCGTAGCACAACAACGCGGCTATCGAATCGCGGAAGTTCCCGTGAATTGGACCGATCAGCCGGGATCGAAAGTGCAGCTCTTTCGGGACAGCATCGCCATGCTCCGTGAACTGGCAATCATCCATCGGAATGCGGCCAGAGGATACTACTCTCCGCTTGCAGCATCTGATCCCGTCGCCCCGCTCGTGGCTACGGCCCCGATTCCGGAGTAGCGCGCTCTGCCGCCGAGTTTCTTTTCGCATACACCACGGCCTTCATATCCTCGTATTCCTTTTCCCACCCCGGGGTGGAAGCCAACACCGCCGCAAGCGCCGTCCCTCTCTTCAGCAGAGCCCAATCAATCGCGTACGTATCCAACAGACTCATCCGGGGAGACGCAGCCGGAACGAGATCGACATAATCTTTAAAAATCCACCGATCCCCGATCTGCCAGGCCGGCATGCGCCCGTCGATGAAGGTCTTGAATCCCGGCAGTTGCCACAGCAGAAACCCGCCGTATTGATAGTCATGGACCGGCTTCGAGCCCAGGCGGTCGCGATGGAGACGAATCCACTGGACGGCTTCAACGGGATACGACGTCTGACGAAATGCACCGTCCGGATTCGCGCCGAACCGCCACACGTCACTCAGATGATCGGGGCCAAGAACCACCAGCAAGAGGGCGAGAGCCGCCGTCAAACCCATCGCCCATTGTGCGGGCTGACGCTGCCGCAGCCTCAGCATCAAGACCGCCCGGTCAAACCCGATCTGCAACAACTCGACGGCAAGCGGCAGACTAACGACCAGGAAAAGCGGAATATTCCTGAGATGCCGGCCCGCTACAAACAAGAACGTGAATAGGACGCCCATGCGCACCGGCTCAAGACGCCGATACCAGAGCGCCGCCGCAATCGTCAGTCCTCCCAGATAGATCCCGAACAGTCGGCCGGCCAACGTCTCGAGCGAAGGCGATTGCCATTCCTGCAACGTCTCCACCATAAATCGATTCGCCAGCGAGTCAACGATTTCCCGGTGGAGCCGCCAGCCATAGGGATTGGCCAGCGTCGCCAGGCCGGCCAGGCCGGTCGCCAGCGTCAGTCTCCGGAGATCAGCGGGAGACAAAGACGCTTCATCAAGTTTTCTGATCGCCTCAGGCCAGGCATGGGAGACCATGACCACGCACCAATTCAATCCGGCCACGACCACCAACAGAAAAAGCCCCGCCGTAAATCCGCCGTGCAGATTGGCCCAGAGGAGAAAGAGCGGGGGAAATATCCAGATGCTCCGCGTCGCTCCCTGCCGCAACCGATTCAGGAGCGCCAGCACGACCGCCACACCGAGCAAGGTCACCACCTGCGTGCGCGCTCCCAGAAACGGCAACGCTACCCACAAGGATAAGACGCAGGCGGTCAAGCGAATCGACCGGATCGCCCGACCGGTTTGCGCGGCGACGATCCAGGCGGAGGCAGAGACAAGACCGAAGAATGCGATGACAAGCAGGCCCCCGACGGCTCCGCCGCCCGCATAGAGCCACCCGAGCACGAAATCCGTCAGCCACGCATGTTCCACCCACGGCCAATCCGGCATCGTATGTGAGTAGGGATCGAGCGCCGGAAGCCGCCCTCCCGACAGGAGCAGATCCAGACCGGTCCGCAGATGCCAGCCGAAGTCCGGCTCGGTCAACGGCTGCAGCGCAAAGTTCGCAATGATCAGAAGCAGAAATGCGTTCAATGCGGAAACACGGACCGCCGTCGCATCATCGGTCTCCGTCGGCATCGACGTTGGACGCGGAGTCTTCATCGCAGCGGAGAATCAGCCCGGTTCGCCACGAGCAGATTTCCCAATACCAGCCAATCAACCTCGGTTCGCAGGAAACACCGGATCGCCTCTTCCGGCGAACAGACGATCGGCTCCTGCACATTGAAGGAAGTGTTGAGCAGAACAGGCACGCCGGTTCGCCGGGCAAAGGCCTGCAGCAATTGATGGAAGAGAGGATTGGCGCGCCGATCAACCGTTTGAACTCGCGCCGACCCATCCACATGCACTACGGCCGGAATCACGTCCTTTGCGCCAGGCTTCACCGGGACCGTCGCAAGCATGAACGGAGACGGAGCGGGAAGATCGAAATACCCATCGGCCTCCTCCGCCAGCACGGAAGGCGCGAACGGACGGAACCGCTCGCGCTGTTTGACCTTGGCATTGATCAGCGCCCGGATGTCCGCCCGGCGGGGGTCCGCCAGGAGGCTGCGATTTCCTAAGGCGCGCGGCCCCCACTCCATGCGCCCCTGGAACCAGAAGACCAGTTTGCCGTTCGCGAGTTCCTGTGCCGCTCGATCGCATAACGCTTCATCGGTGAAACGCTCAGCCTGCAACCCCGCCTGCCCCAGTGCGGCCAGACAATCTCCTTCGCTGAACTGCGGCCCCCAATAGGCCGACGTCATGACCGGACGACGGATCATCGCCCCGCGCCGAAACGTGTGCCATAAGGCCGCGCCCATCGCGGCTCCGGAATCACCGGCGGCTGGAGGAATATAAATTTCTCCGAAGCCCGCCTCCCGCCACACGCGACCGTTCGCGACACAATTATAGGCGACCCCCCCAGCCAGACAGAGCCGGTCGACCTTCGTCTTGGCGCGAAGGGAGCGGGCCATGTCCAACAACACCTCTTCCAACACCAGCTGAACGCTCGCCGCCAGATCGCGATGTCGCTGCGTCACCTCTTCACCCGGCAACCGCGCCGGTCCGAGCAGCGCTACCATTTCAGGAACAAAGATCCCGACTCGCGCCAGATGAAAATCCAGCCAGACGGTATTCAGCGTAAATGTCCCGCCGGGAAACGGTCGAAGCAGATGCCGGCGAATGCTCTCGGCGTACCGCGGCTCGCCGTACGCCGCCAATCCCATCACGATATACTCGTCGCAGTCCGGCGTGAACCCCAGATACGCCGTCATGGCCGCATAGAACTGTCCGAGCGAATGCGGCAATCGCGTGCGGTCGATCCCCTGAATCCGCTGCCGGTCCGCAAGAGCCGTCATCGTCGAATGCGACTCGGACGCCCCGTCCACGACCAGCACAGCCGCTCGTTCGAACGGGGAGACCAGAAACGCGCTTGCGGCATGGCACATGTGGTGATCGAGGAACGCGACCGGCGGACAGGGCGTCCCGTCAATCTGCCCGCTCAACTTCTGCCGCAAGCAGGCCAGCTCCCACCATTCCTGCCGCAGACGCGCAATCGACCGCCGGCCTTTCTCCCGGAACAACTGGGGCGAGCGAACCATCGCGCTGATCGCCAGCCTTGCGCGAGTCCCGATCTCCCAGTACTTCCACGGAACGGCGACGGCATCGATATCGGACAACCGAAGACCGGCTTCCTGCAGGCAATAGCGAATGGCCTGGATAGGCAGCGCCGAGACATGCTTGATACGAACGAAGCGTTCTTCCTCCGCAGCTGCGACGATCCGCCCATCGTGGACGAGCGCAGCCGCCGCATCGCGCATATTGGAAAGGCCCAATGTAAACATGGGGAAGGAGCATAGATCGAGTGGCCGTAACGCCGCAAGGGACGGGCACACTCAGGTTGCTTTCACTTTATGAATCCGGTACCGTGCCCAGTCGAAAATAGCCGCCATCTCTGGAGCAAACACCCCATGAGCGATCTCGCCTTCGCCCCGTTTCAATTCCCCATGGCAAGCCTCCGCGCTATCCTGGCCGCAACCAGCCTACTCACCGTGAGCGGGTGTGCCAGCCGTCTGGAATTTCCTCCGATGGGCGAACCCCTACCCGTCTCGGTCCGGTTGGAAATTCCCTCTTCGATCAAGGAACTCCGTGCGGACTATACCGACGGATGCGGGCATCTCATGCAAGTCCCGCTTGGCGCGCGCCTGGAAGAAGCGCTGGTGGAAGGTGCGTATCGGACATTCAAATCCGTCTCCTATGAAGGCGGCGGGAGCAAAGAGGCCGCGCCGGAAGCCGTGGTGCGCGTCGATCTGGTGAACTGGTCGTTCAAGCTTCAGCAGGACAGCGTGTATGACCGGGTGCCGGCGAATCTGCAGCTGAATGCCATCGCCCGGGTCTATGATTTGACCGGCAAGGTGCTCCGTGAATCGGAAGTGAAGGTCGTGCGCCAAGAGCGCTTGCGGCTTGAGGCCACCCAGCGCAACTGCGACTACATTATCGATCCATTTATTCAGGACACCTCCGTTGACTTTGCCACCAAAGTTTCACTGGATGTCAGGCAAGCGTTCGGCGGAACGAACCGGCCTTCGCAAGCACCAGCCGCCGCCGCATCTGCCTCCCCCCCACGATCCACGGCGGATCTCCCCGCACCTACCGCTCAGACTCCGGCAGCAGTCTCCGCCTCTGCATCGCTCCGATTCAAAGCGATGGTCCTTGATGAAAACGGGAATCTCGTGCTGGAAGGCGGCGAGCGAGTCAGGGTGCGGGTGGACGTCGTCAATGCAGGTCTGACGCCGATTCAACAGGCCATGGTCTCTCTCTCCGGGAGCCCGGCGCTCATCACGCACTTTCCGTCAGCCATGCTGCCGCTGCCGCCCCTGCAGCCGGGTGAGACCAAGTCGATTGAATTCGTCGCCACACTGCCGCCGTCGATACACCCACAGAAAGCGGAACTCCAGGTCGCCGTCGAGGAAACGGCCTCACATGCCGCGGCTCCGACTCAAACACTGACGGTCGTGATGCAGACAACCGGAATTAAGACCGACGACGTGGACCAAATCCCCGTTGCCACAACCGAGTTCCGCCAGCCGCACACCTATTTGATATCGATCGGAATCGGATCCTACCGGGACCAGCAGCTGCTCCCGCGCAAGTTTGCCTCGTTGGATGCCGAGATGGTGGCCAACTATTTCCAGGCGCTGGGAGGCGTTCCTCCGGCCAATGTACGCCTGCTGCAAGACTGGAAAGCCCTGCGTCCCGATATCGACGAAGCCCTGCTGGACTGGCTGCCTCCGCGCATGACCAAGGAGGCCGTCGTCATTGTCTACTTTGCCGGCCAGGCGATGGTGAATGCTGCCGGAGAAGTTCTGTTGGTCCCTTACGAGGGCAGTCCCGCAGCCAGTTCACGCCTGTATCCGTTAAAAGATCTTGAAACGGCACTGGCGCGCCTCAAAGCAAAGCAGACCATCCTGCTGTTTGACGGAGCGGTATCGCGGCTTCATAGCGACCCCAAGATCAAACACCTCCCGCCTCGATGGGATTCCGCAGGCTCGTCAACCATCCGTATCATCAGCAGCGACAGCCTCAGCAAGGGGCTAGAAGACGACAAACACCGCCATGGCTTGATGACGTACTATCTGCTGCGCGCACTACGGGGAGAGAGTGATTCGAACCATGACGGGTCGGTGACCTTGGCGGAAGTGGCCGGCTACGTAAGCCAGAAAGTCACATGGGCTTCGAAATCTCAATTCAATGCTGAGCAACACCCGCTCATTAACCCGGCGCTGAAGCCAAGCGATCCGCGTTTTGCTCTTGTGCTCGGCAAACTCGCCGCGATTCGAAGCGAACAAGCTCCTTAACCAGTCCGCTTCTATCCTCTCACCCTCGACTCCGGCAACACAGCAATGACCGGCTCGACCCGCGCCTGCCGGATGACGGACCGGCACCGGGTGACGTCTAGCGGGAATCGCTTAGTCTTGAGGATGGGAGGGGGATCGCAAACCAGTCCGCCCTGGCGCAAAGTGATGAGAAAGAAACAAGCGGCTCTGCTCGGCAAAGAGCGGCACAAACAGTCTTCCAAAATGCGAGAGGGGCGTGGAATCTCTTCCCCGCCCCTCCCTCAACACTCGGACCTCTGAAGGAATTACTCGCCCTTGCAGAAGCTCCGCTCGTAGTTGATGATGTTCCAGGCTTCTTCTTCGTTGATGGCGGCAGGGATCAAAGACACCATACCGGTGCCCGCGCTGCCGTTCTTGATGACCCAGAACAACTCGCCGTCCTTCCGCTTCTTGTGGAACTTACAGTTGGTGAAGTCCCGGGGGCTCGGATCCAGGATCGCGCCGGCCGGTCCATCGCCCTTGCCTTCCTTACCGTGGCAATTGAAGCAGGTGCCCTTGCCCTCGAACAACGCCTTACCCTTGGCAATGCTCTCCGGAGACGAAGCAACCGGATTCTTCATGGCCTTCGCATCGCCCATCTGGTCGGCCGGAACGCGGGGCTTGAGCGGATCTTTTTCCGCGGCTCCCGCCACCGTCGCAGTCATGAGCATCAGGGCTGCAGTGACTCCCAAGAACTTCGAGAAGTAACCCATCGCACGTCCTCCTTTGTGTTGAACCCACCGCACGTGAACTCGGCCTGAGGCCGCTGGCTCTAGAATACCTGTACCAAAGTAGTGCACTTAAACGGGCGGACTATAGCAACCGCGCTCATTTCTTGTCAAGAAATCCGGATCTTGCCTGATACCGTTCCTCGCGCGTCGAACCGGGAATTCACCGCCTGCCACCCGTTACACTCCACACATCTATCAAGGGCCGTGCCACAACTCCCCCGTCAGGAAGCCCCATATTTTGATTACTTACAACAGCAGATTCCAGCCGTACGCTCAATGCGCCTCGACCGTGACACCTTTGCGCCACAATCTTTCCCTAGATGCCTCACGAGCGAGCAATGGACAACCACATCATGGCCGGCACAACCCGGCGACCAGGGTCGGTTGAGCAGAGTGTGGAGCGTCGAATCACTGCGGCGGGAAAACCTGCGTCTGAGGCGGGAAGGCACCGCAGCGACGGGAGCCTTCCGTGCTATCGTTTAATCACCACATCCCGAGCGACTTTTCCGCTTTGACCAAACGGCTTGAGCGGCTTTCCATTGAGTTCCGCTTTCACGCCGCCGGCGTTCCCCAGCGTCAAGACAAATTGATCCTGTCCCTTCCAATGGGCCTTTTCTCCGGGCCGCAATAACGCTTCCTGAGGGCTGCCGCTATCGACCTGAACCACGACCCAACTCAACTCGTTGGCCTCGAGATCCAACGACAACTGTCCGTCAGAAGACGCGCCGACCCCGTCGATGGAAATCCCGCCGAGCGGACCGTCCGTCCCTGGGGATGCCGTCGAAACAAGATCGGCATCGGGCTTTGCCGCAACCGCCGCCGGAGCTCGAGCGCCGGCCGGCTCATTTGCATGCACCTCCGCCGCCGCCTTCGAAGCGGCCGGGGGTGCCGCTTCACTCGACTTGGCAGGAACAGGCGTCGGCTCCGGATCCTGATGCACGCTTGGCTCAGGGGTATCTTTTGCCGCCTGAGCGGATCGCTTAGTGGATGTCAGTTCGGATGTCCCGCGGCGCAACACCGACGATTGCTCGCGGCTGAGCAAAAAGATCAGCGTCAGCACCGCGATCCCGATCGCAACCGCCACGGCCTTCCGGTTGGCCTGGCGTTTCCGCTCCTCCTCGACCTGGCGAACTTTCAACCGTTCACGTTCATCCTGCTTTTCATAAAACGCCCCGGCCGACTGGACGAACCGGTGGATCGCATCCTCTTCGTCAAGCCCCAGAGACCGTGCGTAGGAGCGGACGAATCCTCTGGCAAAGACCTGATCGGGCAGCTTGGCAAAGTTTCCATCCTCCAGCGCTTTGACAAAATCCGAGCGGATGCGCGTCTTCGACGCCACTTCGTCGACGGTCAACCCTTTGGTCTCACGAACCTGCCTGAAAAATTCACCAACCGATTCCATACGCCCTCGACTACTTTAACCGAGCCAAAAGTTCTGTTGCTGCATCCGTATACTCGCCGCTTTTATCCAAGGCTTTCACCT
Organism: uncultured Nitrospira sp.; assembly: GCA_964412445.1. Lineage (GTDB taxonomy): Bacteria > Nitrospirota > Nitrospiria > Nitrospirales > Nitrospiraceae > Nitrospira_D. The sequence continues at coordinate 30,311 of CAYPOR010000027.1, read as the reverse complement.
TGCTGAGCACTTCTCGCGCTTTCGCCGCATACCCTAATTTGGAATACACCCGCCCCAGTTCAAGATGGGTCAATGCCGGAGGCACACTGGCAGGACTCGCCGCCACCGCATCCTCCAGCGACTCCATCGCCTCCTGGAAGTCTCCCCGCTGGGTCAATGCCCGGCCTAGATGAAACCGCGCCAAATCCGGCGTGGCATAGAGGGGATTGGACAGTGCGGCCCGGTACGACTGAATCGCCTCATCCCATTTCCCCTGGCTGGCCAATACCTGCCCTAAATAGGTATGCGCTTCTGAGTAAGTATCGTCAATCTGAATGGCGGACCGGAACTCTTCTTCGGCTTGAGCCAATTTGCCCTGGAGGGCATAGACATGGCCGAGGCCGTACCGCGCTTCTTTATTCTTGGGATTCAGTTGCACCGCTTTCTGAAACGACACGAACGATTTTTGCCGGTCCCCGCTGAGCGTCGCGACGCCTTCCTGATAGTGACCTTGCGATTTCTGGAGCGTCTCTTCGGTCGCCGCACAAGCGCCGACAAGCAGGCCGACCGCCACGAGCACACTGCGTCCGCACCATGTCATGAGCCCCGTCCTTCGCTTGCAGCTGTTCTCCCGCTCGGGCATTACGACACATCCTCAAAATGCGTCAATCGCTTGAACTCCTGGAACCGCGCCTGAATCTCTTTGTAATCCAGGATACGTAAACGGTCAAGACTAAAGGATTCTACGGTAAAAGACGCCATGACGCTGCCGAAAATGATCGCCTGCTTCATCGCTTCAGGGGAGCGATTTCCGGTGGCGGCCAAGTAGCCGAGAAAACCGCCCGCAAAGGTATCGCCGGCACCGGTGGGATCCCGCACATCCTCGAGCGGGAACGCCGGCGCGCCGAACACTTGCGTGCCGTTGAACATCAGTACGCCGTATTCGCCCCGCTTGATGATGAGATGCTTGGGGCCCCGCGCCAACACCTGCTTCGCCACCTTGACCAGATTCGAATCCTGTCCCAGCGCGCGGGCTTCACCGTCATTGATGATCAGCACGTCGATCTTCTCCAACACCTTCCACAACGCGTCGCGTTTCCCGTTGATCCAGAAATTCATCGTGTCGCAGGCCACAAGACCGGGACGCTCCACCTTCTGCAGAACATCGAGCTGCAACTCGGGGTCGATGTTGCCGAGGAACAGCACATCGGGTGATCGATAGGCTTCGGGAATCTTGGGCCGGAAGGTTTCAAACACGTTCAGCTTCGTGTCGAGCGTCTTGGCCTCATTCAATTGATGCGAATATTCGCCCTTCCAGCGAAAGGTCGATCCCGGCCGTTGTTCCAGGCCGGTCAGGTCGATTCCCCGGCTCTTTAAGAACGCAAGGTGCTGGGCCGGAAAATCCTCCCCCACCACGGCAATCAACGCGACCGACGTGAAAAAACTGGCCGACGTCGAAAAATAGGTTGCGGACCCTCCCAGAATATCGGTCCCCTCTCCAAACGGAGTCTTGACGGTATCGAGCGCAACAGACCCTACGACCAATAACTTTCCCATCGATTCAACGCGCTCCTTTCTTCGATCCCAACACCCGATCTGTGAGAACCCCGAACTTCTTCCGGACGGTGGCCGAGATACTCGCCGGAGCCGTCACGATCGCATTGTCCAACGCCCGATGACAGGGGCAGGCCGGCGCACCGGCCAGAGTCGGCACCACGCGTTTCAGAACATCCTTGGCCAGCGCAATGTTTTTGTGGAGCGTGGCGAGAATGGCTTCAACGGTCACGGCTTCCTGCGTCTCGTGCCAGCAGTCATAGTCGGTCGCGAGCGCCATCGTCGCGTAGCAGAGCTCCGCCTCGCGCGCCAGCTTGGCTTCCGGCATATTGGTCATCCCGATCACATCCACGCCCCATTGCCGGTACAGGCGGGATTCCGCTTTTGTGGAGAACTGCGGACCTTCCATGCACAGATACGTCCCGCCGCGATGCACATGCGCGCCGGCACCTTCACCCGCAACCGCCAGCGCCTGGGCCAGCGTCCCGCAAACCGGCTCCCCGAAAGCGACATGCGCCACAAGCCCCCCTTCAAAGAAGGTGGACATGCGCCGTTTCGTCAGATCGATGAATTGATCGGGAAAAACCACGTCGCCGGGCTCAATCAGCTCCTTCATGCTCCCGACGGCGCTCACGGAGATGATCCGCTGCACACCCAGCAATTTCATCGCGTAGATATTCGCGCGATAGTTGATCTCGCCGGGGTTGAGGCGGTGTCCGCGGCCATGGCGGGACAGAAACGCGATCGAGACCCCGTCTAGCCGTCCCACGCGAATCGCATCGGACGGCATACCGAACGGTGTACGGACCCGCATCTCACGGACGCCTTTCAATCCTTCGATGTCATACAACCCGCTCCCGCCGATCACACCAATCGACGCCTTGGACCCGTTCGCCTTACGCGCCATGAACTCGTGCTCCTCTTACGTCACGGACCTACACCGGCAACGCGCGTGCGTGGCCGAGCGCTGCCATGAATTGCTCAATCTGCTCAACCACCCGGTCGGCGGTCCGGCCGACAGGCTCCTGTTCATCGAGCATCAACCACACAATGCCCGGTTCTTTCCGGAACCAGGTCATCTGACGTTTCGCAAACTGCCGGGTGTCCTGTTTGAACCGTCGCACCATCTCGATGGCATCATACTCGCCGGCGAAGTGCGCCGCGAGGTGCCGATACCCCAGCCCCTTCATGGAGCCGAGCGCCCGGCTGTACCCGCGAGCCAGCAGCGCGCGAGTCTCTTCTACCATGCCATGCGTCAGCTGCCAATCGATCCGCGCTTCGATCCGGCGATAGAGGCTGTCTTTGGAACGTTGCAGCCCGATGAGCAACACGGGGAATGCCGCAGCCTGGAGCTGATGCTGCGCCTGCAAGGAAGCCAGCGAACACCCGGCCAGCCTGTACACCTCCAGCGCCCGAATCACCTTCGACTCATCGTTGGGGTGCAGCCTCGACGCGGTGACGGGATCCACCCGGGTCAGTTCCGCATGTAGTACCTCGCGCCCCTGCGCGGCCGCGAGCGCCGTGAGTTCCCGCCGGATGTCCTCATCCGCCGCCGGCGCCTCGCAGATGCCCCGAATCAAGGTGCGGATATAGAGCCCGGTTCCGCCGACGACGAAGGGAAGACGGCCCTCCCGGATGACACGATCGATTTCTTCCAACGCTTCCCGCCGATACCGCCCGGTGTTATAGGGCTCATCGGGATCCACGAGATCGATCAGCCGATGCGCAATCCCCTGCCGCTCTTCCACCGACGGCTTGTCGGTTCCGATGTCCATGCCGCGGTAGACCTGGCGGGAATCGGCCGTCAAAATCTCGGTGCCATACCGCCGGGCCACCTGTACCGCCACGGCACTCTTTCCTGCCGCCGTAGGGCCCAGCAGGACGACCAGCGGGCGATGCCGACGAATCGTCTCGGCAAACCTGTCGGACTGAACAGCCATGGAACGATTCCGGTCCGCTACCATCCGACCCGGCCGAATAGTTTTTCCAGCTCGTCCGCCGTCAGTTGAAAAACCGTCCGCCGCCCATGCGGGCAGGTCTGAATGTTCCCCTCGGCAAGCCAGTCTTCCGTCAACTGCTGAATCTCGGAAAGCGCCATCGAACGTCCCGCCCGCACCGCACTATGGCAGGCCAGCGACGCCAGGACGGGACGAACCCGTTCCTCAAGGCTGGAGACCTGCCCCCAGAGGCTCAAATCATCCAGCAAGTCCTGGAGGAACGCCTGCGCGTTGATCACCCCGATCCCGAGCGGAACGCTCCGCACCAGCACTGCGGACAGGCCGAACGGTTCGAGTTCGAGTCCCAGCTTCTCAAGGTCGCTCTGATAGCGCTGCAACAGCGCCGCATGAGGAGCGGAAAGCTCCACCGATTCCGGAATCAACAACGGCTGCGAGGTCATTCCACGCGCCACCCACGCCCGGTACAACCGCTCGAACAAGACTCGTTCATGCGCCGTATGCTGATCAAGAATCGTCAACGCACCGCCCACCTGCACGACAAGATACGTGTGGCGGAGCTGCCCGAACGCCGTCACCTCCGACGAAGGCACGCGCACATAGGGCTCGGCCGCTTCGTTCACAAACGTGAGCTGATCGGCCGACGGTGGAAAGCTGTCGGCATTCCGGGCAACCGACCGGAGCGTCTCTTCCGGGGGAGACACGGGACCGGCGGGAAACCACGACCGCGACAGGTGCGTGCCGGCGACGGGCTCCCCCGATTCCTGCGGCTCGCGTGCGGCATCAGGCTCACCGGTGTTCGGTTCGTGCCGGCCGAGCGCCTGACGCACTGCGCGCCGGACGAGTTGATGGATCGCTTCCTGTTCGGCAAAACGGACTTCCCGTTTCGATGGATGCACGTTCACATCGACGCGATTCGGATCGACATCGAGAAACAGGACGAACAGCGGATGCTGCCCCTTTGGGAGAAAGGAACCATAGCCTTCGGCGATCGCATGAGAGATCGCGGCATTCCGGACCGGCCGGCGGTTGATGAATAGTTCTTGCGGGATGCGCGATGCCTTCGCGTGGTTCGGATCGACGATCACCCCGCTGAGTCTGGCTCCCGGCTGTCCGGCTTCAACCGATACCGTCCGGTCGAGCACGAACCGGGGATAGACCTGGCCGATACGGTCCCGGTCTGTCGCCACCGCGGGATAATTCAACGTCTCCTGCCCGTTACAGATCAATTTGAGATGCACCGCCGGCCAGGCGAGCGCCGCCTGCTGAACGACCCGCGTGATATGCGAAGATTCCGTCGGGACCGATTTGAGAAATTTTTTACGGGCGGGCTGATTGTGAAAGAGATCGGTGACTTCGATGCGGGTTCCGACGATCGGAGGCGCATCGAGAATCTGCGGGGCCGCCCCGCTCCGCATCTGCAATTCGGTCCCCACCGGATCCGACTGCATCGCGGTGACCACCCGCACATTCGAAACCGAGGCGATACTAGGGAGCGCTTCCCCGCGGAATCCCATCGTGCGGATGGACCACAAATCCTGATCGGACCGCAACTTGCTGGTGGCGTGACGTTCAAAGGCCTGCGGCGCATCCGCCCGGCTCATACCCTCGCCGTCATCCGTCACGCGAATGCTGGCGAGCCCCCCATCCTTGATCTCGACGGTAATGGTCCGGCTCTGCGCATCCACGCTGTTTTCGATAAGTTCTTTGACGACGGCGGCAGGACGTTCCACGACTTCGCCGGCGGCAATCCGGCTCACGACGTCTTCCGGCAAGAGACGAATTTTTCCGCTCGAACTGGTGGTCAGCACAACACTACGCTCCACGACGTCGCAACGGAAGCTGAATGCGGCAGGCGGGGAATCGCGCGCCCGCGACGGTCATCGAATTTCAGCGAGCTTATTCTTCGCGAGCTTGGCTTCGTCCGAGGCCGGAAACTCCTCGATCACCCGCTTGAGATATTTCCTGGACTTCACCAGATCGCCGGTCTCCGCCGTCGCCAGACCGAGCTTATACAGCGCCGCGGACACTTTTTCATTCCCCGGATATTCCGCCACCAGATATTCGAACGTCACGGTGGCGCGCGCATAATCCTTCTGGTTGTAGAGAGATTCACCCAGCCAGTAATGGGCGTTCGGCGTCAACGAGGTTCCCGGGAAATCCTTGGTGAATCGCTGGAAACCCGCCACCGCCAGCTCGTACTTGCCGTTCAGGAAATCGTTATAGGCCAGATTGAACGCCGACGTCGGCGTGATGCCGGGCATGCCGGACACAATCGACGACGGGTTCTCGCCCTGCACCGGCGGCTTGCTCGGCTTCGCCGTCTTGGCGGCATCGGGCACGGCGGCGTCGGACCGCAGGGACGGCGGCCCCGCACTCTCCTCGATCTTCGCCAGCTTCGCCTCGAGTTTTTGAATGCGCGCGGCCAGCTCATCGACTCGCGGTTTCCCCGCCTCAACGTCCTTGATGCGCTCAACAGACTCCAGACGCCGCAGGACCGCATCCACCCGCTGATGGTCCTGGTCCTGAGAACGCGACACCGTCGAGAGCTGATCCCGCAACTCGACAAAGTCCGCGTGTTTGGCGCAGCCCGACAGGGTCAACAATGTCCCGGCGATCCCGACCGCCGTCATACAGGGGAGAATATAGGCTCGCATGAAATCTATCGACCCTCCTTCAACTGAACCAGCTTGTCGGACGCTTTGCCGGCCTCGGGGCTCCTCGGATACAGCGTGACCACCTGCTTGAATGCCGTGGATGCCCGCTTCTTGTCCTTCAGAGCAAGATAGGCATAGCCCTTCTTGAGGATTGCCGCCGGCACCTTCTCGCTTCGCGGATAATCCAACTCGACTTTGTCGTACGCATCAATCGCCCGCTTGAAATCTTTCGCGCCGTAGTACGCCTCTCCGAGCCAATAGCGGGCGTTCGGGGCAAGATCGGAATTCGGATAGCTGGCGATGAACGCCGTAAATCCTCTTCGCGCGCCTTCCAGATCGCCATCGCGGAACAACGCCAGCACCCGTTCATATTGCGCACGGTCTGCCGCCGGTTCCGCAGGATGAGGCGCTGCGACAACAGGAGCTTCGACCGGTGCCGAGATAGATGCGACGGAAGCAACCGGCGCGTCCGTTTCGTCGGGTGACACCTGTGGGGCTTGAGCCTGGGGCGAAGACGGAGCAGACTCGGCATCCTGCTCATGCCGCTCGATCACCGGAGCCTCGGTGGAAGGGGCGGGAGAGGCCCGGTGAGCCTGCTTGGTATTCTGCGGCCGGGTTCCGTTCTTCTGGCCGACCTGCTCGACGGACCGGCTTAATGACTCGATCCGGCGATCCTGCTCATCGAACCGCGCCGAAAACTTCTGGCTCACGGCCTCCAGCGTCTTTACCACCGACGCGACGCTCTTATTCACCCCGTCGAGGTGGCCGGTCATAGTCCGATTTGCCTCGTTGATATGCGAGACCGCCACCTTATTATCGGCATCCACTTTATTTGAAATTGCCCTAGACTCCTGCTCGCCCTGCGTCACACGATCGTTCAGGCCGGTGAATGCGACCTTGAATCCGGTGAGCGACTGGTTGAACTGCGTCAGATTCTGCGACAGCTTTTGATCCAGGCTCTGCTGACTCGCTTCCAGCTCTTTCCGCTGCCCGTCAAGGCGCTCCGCGACTTTCCGATCCAACACTTCATTACTCTGCTTGACGGCCGTCAGTACGTCACGCTTCAAGTCTTCGGTCGCTTTGCTCACCGACCGGGACAACTCGTCCAGGCGCGCGTTGACTTTGGCATCCTGCGTTTCAAGGCTTTTTTGCAACCAGACATACCGGGTATTGGTCTCGGTTTCCACCTTGGCCGCCAACTGCTCCAGCCGCTTCGTCTGCTGTTCAAGCTGCGCGGAACGGACCTTCAGATCATCCTGCTTCGCTTGGAGCTCCTGGGCCTGGTGCAACGCCTTCTCAAGTTCGCCCTGCAACCGCGGAAGTTCTTTCTCCCGCAACTCGGACAGCTCAGCGCCCTGCCTGGCCCGCGATTGTGAGTTCTGTTCGTCCTGCTGCTTCATCCGCTGCTGCAAGGCCCGTTCGGTTTGCTTCAGGTCGGCCTGTTGCGCCATACATCCGGATAACAGCGTGATGAGCATGACCAATACGACAGCCACGGCACACCTCACTTGCTGGAAATGATCTCTACTCATGGTCCCTCACCATCCGCGCAGCGCCCCGGCGCAGGCAGCCTTACTTCCCGGATTTCACGACCACATGGCCGCGACGATTCTGCGCGTAGCACGACTCGCTATGGTCTTTGCAAAACGGACGCTCTTTCCCATACGACACCACGCCCAGGCGATTGGCGCTGACCCCGAGCTCGACGAGATAGTTCCGGGCCGCCTTCGCACGCTTTTCCCCCAGCACCAGGTTATAGGCTGAGGTTCCGCGCTCGTCGCAATGCCCTTCGATTTTCAACTGCGCCCCAGGATTTGCCTTGACCCACTCGGCATCACGGGAGAGCGCCTGCCGTCCTTCCTCGGAGATCGCAAAACTATCATATCCGAAAAACACGTCCCGCAAGCCGGCCGCATCGGCCGCGGCCTGCTCGGACCGGATCTCATCCATTTGACGGCCGCTCTGAGAAGGATCCAGTTTCGCCATCATAGTGCCCCCGTTTACACGCTCCTCGCCGGGATTTTTATCGAGTCCGCGCAATCCGCCCGACCCGTCTCGGCTGGCCAGCGAGGTGTCGGGGAAATTGGAGCTGACGCCTCCGCCGGTTGAGCCACCCGATGAACCGCCGGTCGACCCGCCGGCGCCGGGAGTCCCTTTGCTCATACCCGATTGAGAAGACTGGGTATCCCCGCCGGACTGCACCGACTTCTTCGAACAGCCCGGCATCGTGACCAGCAACAGACCGGCCAACATCGGAATAGACCATTGTGACAACGTCGCGCTCATAGACTCACTCCTTCTTCTTTAAGACATCTCCCGTCTGACCGGAAAGACGCCGTGTAATTAGTTATCGTGTACGTCGACACGGTGAATTACGACGCCGGCGACCAGGCCGGCGCGCTGTTGTGCGTTCCCGTAAACGTGACCCGCTCCAAATCTTTGCCGTCCGCATTGATCATATAAATCTGACTTTTCCCGTCGACCGTCGAACTGAATACGAGATGCCTCCCGTCCGGAGACCAGGAGGGGGAATCCTCCACTCCGGGTCCCGCGGTCAGCTGCACGCGCTTCTGTCCGTCCGGCGTGATCAGGCACAACTTATACTCTTTCTTGGGTGTCCGGCACACATACGCAATCCAGTTTCCGCGCGGCGACCAGGCCGGCGCCGCGTTATAGTCCCCCTCGAACGTCAACCGGCGGATATTGGTGCCGTCGGCGCTCATCAGAAATATCTGCGGCCCGCCGCTCCGGTCCGACGCGAACGCCAGCTCCCGCCCCGACGGAGCCCAGGACGGGGAAAGATCTCCGGATGCATGCGTGGTCATCCGCTGCATCGCCTTCGTTCTGGTATCCAGCTTGTACAGTTCCGAATTCCCCTCATGACTCGACGCAAACGCCAGGAAGTTGCCGTCGGGCGACAGGGCCGGCGTGATGTTCAGCCCCGGCAAGGAAACAATCGTCCATCGCTTGCCGGTGGCCAATTCGATCATGTCGATATCCTGCGTATTGCGATTGCGATACGCGGTAAACACCAGAAAACGACGATCCGGAGACCAGCGCGGCATCAGATTCAAGAATCCGTCCGACGTCAGCTGGCGGGGCTCATAGCCGTCATAGTCCATCACAAACAGCTCGCGCGCCGTCCCCTGCTCGGAGACATAAGCAATTTTCGTGCGGGCAATACCCGCTTCGCCTGTATAGCGGAACACCAGTTCGTCGGCAAACCGATGCGCCATCAGGCGTACAACCGAGGAAGACCCGACATAGCGTTTTCCCCCGACGATTTCATCCGATTCGCCGTCATAGACGAATCCGTCCATACTCACATCGGCTTCCTTGTCCCCGTCCTTTGCACCGGCCTTCCCCCAGACCAACACCGAAACCCCGTTTTCCTTCGCCTGTTTGAACGCGGGATGTGGGCCGGTGCCTACATCCCGCACTTTGATTCCGATACTGGGAAGATCCACCAGCGAAAAAACAAGTGAACGACGGATGTCGGCCTTCAAGACTTCTTCGATCCGCCCCCCAAGCCACTCCGGTCCGCCTGCGTTTTGAATACCAATGACGCCCAGCGGAATTTTTTGGAAATCGGGCCTCGAAGCTTCAAGAAATACATCGGTCGCACTGGACTCGATGATCCCGACAAGACCAGCCAAAACCAAGCACCCCGCTGTGCACCACGTTCGAAATATCATGGGCTATCCGTTTTGTTCTCCCACAGTAAACGTGAAATGCGCATCAAAGTAGGATTCGGTCAGCTCCGCGGGAAACCCCGGCAAGGGATTGGCCGTCACCACCGCCCGCTTCGCCGCCAGATCGAAATACTCGTTCCCGGAAGACTGCTCGACGGCCACACCGCTCACGCTCCCGTCCCGATGCAATCGAAATTTCACCACGGCACTGTAGACATGCGCCGTCACATCAACCGGCGGCGCCGACCACATGCTACTGATCTTGCGACGCACTTGCGCCAGATAGACGTTGGAACCCGGAGCCATCCCGGGAACTTTCAATGTCGTGTCGACGGCTTTTATACTCGGCGCTTTTGTCTCCGGTTGCGGCGTCGGCGCCGACTGAGACTCCGCATGAGCCGCCTTGGACTCTTTCGGCAACTCGATCTTTTTGATCTTATTGAGCTCTTCGTCCAGCTCCCGGTTGAGCTCCTCGGTCAGCGACGGCTTCGGCTTCGCGTCGAGCGGTTTTTTCTGGACGACCTTCGCCTCGGACACGACCGGAACATCCGGCAATTTCAGCTTGGCTGTGTTCGGAACCGCCGGTTCCTGAACTTTCTTCGGCTTGTCGGTCGGACTGAAGTCGCCGAACTTCGGCGCGTCCGGAGGCAGCTCAATCCCCTTCAAGAGATCACGCATCGGATCCTGCGCGGCCTTCGAGGGAGCGGCTGCCGGCCGCTGCACGACCAGCGGCGCCACAGGGGCAGCTTTCACCGGAGGCATCGGGACCGGAGTCTCCACCTGCTTCACCGGTGTTTTCGCCGGCTCAACCGCTTTAACAGGCTCCGCCGTCTTGACCGGAGGCGTCGGCAAACTGGCAAGGGAAATTTCGATGGACGCCAGGGGCCGTTCCCCGTGCTGCGGCAGCCGCACCCACGTCACGAAAATAAAGACACTCAGGTGGAGCGCCACCGACCAGACCACCGCCCGCTGAAGGCGGCGGGTCAACTGGCCCTGCAGTCCCTCATCCAGCCAAGCCCGGGAGTGCGCTGCAACCTGTACCATGGCCAACCGATGTGTCCTATTTATTTCGACGCGGAACCGCCACGTCCGTCACCCGTTCAGGGAATCGCCACCGTCCCGATTTCTCGATCATAGCCGTCTTCACTCCGTCCATCGCCCTGGCCGCCGTACCCAGTCTGGCCCGTGCGTATGCTGCAACCTGTATCATGGCCACGTGATACGGCCTATTTATTTCGACGCGGGAGCGCCACATCCGCCACCCGCTCAGGGCCGGCCGGATCAGTCACCATTCCCAACTTCTCAATCCCGGCCTTCTTCACCCCGTCCATCACCTGCACCACCACGCCATACGGCACATCGCGGTCGGCCCTGAGATAGACGGAGACATCGGCATGCTCTTCTTTCAGCAGTTTCAGCTTGCGCTCCAGTTGAACAGCGCTCACTTGATCCTTATCGAGATACAGGCGCTGATCCTTCTCAATCGTCAGCACCGCACGAATTTCAGGCTTGATGGTGTTCGACGCGGATACAGGCAACTTGATGTCCATGCCACGGTAGAGCATCGGCGCGGTCACCATGAAAATGACCAGCAGCACCAGCACCACATCGACCAGGGGAATGATGTTGATCTCCGCCATGAAACGGCGCTGGCGTGTTTCGAGGATCATCCCTTCGTCCCTGCTGAAGCCGGTTTACCCTTCGGAAACATCAAGGTCAGGAGCTCGACCGTTACCGTATCCATACGGAACGCCGTGCCGCGGATGCGGGACAGAAAATAATTGTACGCGATGACCGCGGGAATCGCCGTAAACAATCCGGCCGCAGTTGCTACCAGGGCTTCGGACACACCGGGCGCCACCGCAGCGATACTGGCCGTGCCTTGCGAACCGATTTCCCTGAATGAGTCGATGATGCCCATCACCGTCCCGAGCAATCCGACGAAGGGGCTGATATTCCCCGTCGTGGCGAGAAAGGGGAGGTACGATTCAAGGTGCGAGAGCTGTCCCTGAGCGATATGCTGAGCCGTGCGCTCCATCACGTGACGGTCCACCGCCGCGGCACCGGCACTATCCTGAGGCTCATGCCCGCTCCCCAGCCGATCGATCACGCCATGAAAGATCTTGGCGCAAGGACTGCCGGTCGAACGCTGAGCATGCCGCGCCACCTCATCGATATCCTTGGCCTTCACCAACACGGCCATGAATCGCCGGTCTTCTGCATCGGCGGATTTAAACACTTTCCATTTGAGGAGAATGACGGCCCAGGACACGACTGAAAGCAGGAGCAGAAGAAAGAGGACGACTTTCGACACCACACCCAGCGATCCAATGAGAGCCATGGGACCTGACTGGAACATAGGACGCTAGCGTCTCCCTCCTCTATTCATGACACACCGTAGTGTGATGGAGTGTGTGTAACACAGAAGAAAAATGGCGGGGCCGACGGGATTTGAACCCGCGACCTCCAGATTGACAATCTGGCGTCCTAACCAGCTGAACGACGGCCCCTCGCGATTCTTCTATATGGCGGATGGTCGGAACGACAAGACGATTGACTGTGCAGCCGTTCAAGTCCCGAAATCAGAAATGATAATATCTTCCTTTTTCGATCTGCCCCTACGCACCGGCTTACCTCTGGTAGGCGGAACAGGGATCGAACCTGCGACATCCACCGTGTAAAGGTGGCGCTCTACCAACTGAGCTATCCGCCCGTTTTTCTTAGCAACGTTGGCGGATGCTACCAAGTCCGGCCGGCCTTGTCAACCGATTCACGCACTCTTCTTGCAGTTTTCTTGCGCCTCTGGAGCTTTTTGATTCGTCGCTGCGCACGCACACAGGAAGTTCACTTTTTGAGCGTCCGGACCTGCCTGGGGAAAAATTGTTGATGCACCTGCTTCAACCGGCTCCGTTCAACATGCGTATAGATCTGCGTCGTAGCGATATCCGCATGACCCAACATCGCCTGCACCGCGCGAAGATCGGCGCCTCCTTCGAGTAAATGCGTGGCGAACGAATGTCGCAGCATGTGCGGGGAAATCGGTTTGACAATCCCGGCGCGCCTGGCGCGCCGGCTCACGATCTTCCAAAACGCCTGTCTGGTCAGCGCCCCGCCGCGCCGGGAGACAAACAGCGCGCGCGAAGTCCGACGATTCAACAGCGCGGAACGGACATGATCGAGATAGTGGGTGAGCGCCGCTCTGGCCGCTTCGCCGATCGGGACGAGACGTTCCTTCGAACCCTTTCCGAGAATTCGCAGACACCCCGCCCCGAGATCGAGACGGATCAGCTCCACCGACACTAGCTCAGACACCCGCAACCCCGAGGCATACATCAACTCCAGCATCGCACGGTCGCGCTGATCCTCCAACGTCGGCAACGGCGGCAGATCCAGAAGCGCCGTGACCTCCGCCATCGTCAGCGTTTTCGGCAGCCGCACCGCCCGACGGGCCACGGACAGGTCCTGCATAGGACTGACGGGCAACAAGCCTGCCCGAACCAGAAATCGAAACCAGCCGCGCAACGTCGACAGGGTGCGCGCCGTCGAAACTGACGACAGGCGACGCGCGTGCAGCGATGACAGAAATCCGGTGAGCTGTTGCGGCGTGACAGCCGCACCCATTCCCACCTGTTGCTGAGCAAGAAACGCCTGCCACTTGCCCAAATCACGCCGATAGGCCTCCAGCGTGTTGGTTGCCAATCCGCCTTCAACGCGAAGATGGCCCAAATACCGTTCGGCCAGTGGATCGAGAATCTGCCCTGTCGAGGTCGTCATAAGGAGAACGGGGGTGCGAAGAGGACTGCGGACCGGCCGCGCGGCAAATCGCACGACGCGGCTCCGGACGAACTATAGCCAACTCACCGGATGAACTCAACGAACCAACCGCGGTTCTCCTTGACACTTCCGCACCCTTTCCGATACTAGTCACGGAATACCATCGACTAACGACCCGCATCCGTTTCGCCACGTCCAATGAGCGCTCAACCCACATACACACGACTGTCCGTCTGCCGCCGCCTGCTGACCGCCCTGGCGCTGACCCTGGGGTGCCTGCTGGGCCAGCCCCAACCGAGTTCCGCCGCAGACCTGAGAGCGCCGCTGCCGGATCCGCCGGTCTTGTCTCAGGCAAAAAAGCTGATCGACAAAGGCGACGCAGAGTCCGCCGCCACAGTCCTTCGGCGTTTTCTTCTGACAACACCGCGGCCCGAGCACCTGGATGACACCTACCTGCTCCTGGGAGCGGCGCTCTTCGGCATGAAAGAATACCCCGAGGCCTTGAAGTATCTGAACCAATTGCAAACGGAATTCCCGTCCTCCGAGTTGAGCGAACGGGGAAAGATCATGCTCGCCCGCACCCACGCGGCAATGGGCAATATCGATCTCGCTCTCCCGCTGCTCACACAGCTCCGCACGAGCACCGCGGACGAAGACACCAAACACGAAGCCCTCAGGCTCACCGCTGAATTTCTGGTGCAGAAAAAAGAGTACGTCCGCGCCATCGAAGCGCTGCTGCAGGAGAGTGCCGCCGGCACCGAAGAGCAGGTGGCGGAAACGCGCGCGCAGATCCGCGAGTTCATCAACGAGAAGCTGGACAAAAAAGCGCTGATACGCCTGCACGACCTCTATCCGAAATCGTTCCCCGGAGATCTGGCCGCCATCCGGCTCATCGAACTCTATACGGGGCGGGGGGAGGACCATCTCGCGGAACGGCAGATCCAGCAATTCCTCGCGCAGTTTCCCGACCACCCCTACGGCCCGAAAGCCACCGACACGCTGGCGCAGTTGAAGACCAGGCTGAAGGCGAACCAGTTCTTCATCGCCACGGTCCTGCCGCTGTCCGGACGCCTCGCTCCCTTCGCCAATGAGGTGCTGGAAGGCATTCAGCTGGCCGTCGAGCGCGCGCGCGAACAGACCGGGATGCCGCCCGTCGGACTGATCGTGAAAGACAATGAATCGGACCGCCCGTCGTTTCTCGAAGACCTCTCGTCCCTGCTGAACGACGATCGCCCGCTGGCCGTGATCGGACCGGTCCTGTCGAAAAATCTCCCGGTGATGGCCGAACTCGCCGAACGGACGAAAATCCCGCTGATCACCCCGGCCGCCACGTTTCCGAATGTCCGTCGCTTCGGAAATTTCGTCTTCAGCACCACACTGACCTACGCGCTGCAGGCCAAACGGATTGCGGGGTACGCCACCGGCGAACAGGGCTACCGCCGATTCTGCATTCTCTACCCCGATACGATTTACGGCCGGGAACAGGCGCGCCTCTTCGCCCAGGAAGTCCGGCAGCACGAAGGCGAAATCATCGCCATGGAATCCTTCAAAGAGGGCGATACGGATTTTTCACCGCAGATCAAACGGCTCAAGGCGGAAGATCTGAAGAAGTACGGCCTCGCGGTGCCCTATGATCCGTCCCGCCCGGCGGGCAAACCGATCGGAAAGACCGACAAACGGATTCTCTACACGCCGGGCTTCGACGCGATTTTTATTCCCAGCCGCGCCAGCGAAATCGGTCTGCTGGCGGCGCAGCTCGCCTTTCACGACGTCAAAGTTCCGCTGCTCGGCACGAACGGATGGAACTCGCCTGACTTCCTCCGCACGGCGGACCGCACGGTGGACGGCGCCGTCTTCGTGGACGGGTTCTTCGCGGAGAGCACAAATATCAATGTGCAGGACTTCGTCCAGCGCTACCAGAAACGCTTCCAGGGCACCCCGACGCTGTTTACAATGCAAGGCTACGATGCCGCCAAGCTGGCGCTGGAGGCCATTCGCCACGGGGCCACATCGGGCGAGGCGGTGCGGGAGTTTCTGACGACCCAGCGCGATCTCCCTTCCCTGATGGGGCCGGCGAGTTTCGGAGCGGAGGGCACGTTCCAACGCCCCCTCGCGTTGCTGCAGGTCAAACACGGGAAATTCGTCCAACTCGACTAACCGGACCATCGCATGGACACGCTCGCCCCGATCCTCCATAAGATTTCATACATGGGCCTCCCGCTCCTCTTCGCGATGGTCCTGCATGAATACGCGCATGGATGGGCCGCCGACAAATGCGGCGATCCGACCGCGAAGCTGCAAGGACGCCTGACCTTCAATCCGCTGGCGCACATCGACCCGCTCGGCACCATCATCCTGCCGTTGCTCTGCCTCGCGCTGCCGGGCAGCTTCCTCCTCGGGTGGGCCAAGCCGGTTCCGGTCGACCCGCGCAACATGCGGCAACCGCGACGGGACATGGCGCTGGTCGCCGCCGCCGGGCCCGGAATGAATCTCGTCCTGGCCGTGATCGGTGCGCTGGTGGTCGCGGGACTCTTCGCGGTCGACCCGACCCTGTTAGCCAAACGCCCCGGCAACGCCGACGGCGAACCCGCGAGCCTGGCCACTATGATATTGCTCCCCATCAGCGTCATGGCCCTCTACTCGGTCATGATCAACGTCTTTCTGGCGCTCTTCAATCTGATTCCGATCCCGCCGCTCGACGGCGGACGCATCCTGACCTGCATCCTGCCCCCCGCCCCGGCGCTCGCGCTTGCGCGGTTGGAACCCTACGGCATGATGATTCTCATGGGATTGATCGTCTTCGACAAAGAACTCCGCGTCATCCACACCATTACCAGTACATTCGCCAATGCCCTGTCCGGCACGATCCTCTCGACGGCACTGGGGCTCGGCGCAGGAGCATCGCAATGACCACAGCACCCCGTAAGCGCGTACTCAGCGGCATG
>CAYPOR010000027.1:0-13655 GCA_964412445.1 uncultured Nitrospira sp. | reverse complement strand
GCGCAGGAGCATCGCAATGACCACAGCACCCCGTAAGCGCGTACTCAGCGGCATGAAGATCCCGACAGACCTCAGCATCGTCAAGACGGAAGCCCGTCTCGTCCCGAGTATCACCAACACATTCGCCGACGCCCTCTCCGGCAATCTTTGCTCAATGGCACTGGGGCTCGGCGCAGGAGCATCACAATGACCACCGCACCCCGTAAGCGCGTTCTCAGCGGCATGCAACCCAGCGGCTTGATGCACCTGGGCAACTATCTCGGCGCCCTGGAAAACTGGAAAGCCCTGCAGGAAGATTACGACTGCTTCTTCTTCGTCGCCGACTGGCACGCGCTCTCGACAAACTACGCCGACACCAGCCGCATCCGCGAATTCGTGCGCGAGCTCCTGATCGACTGGCTGGCCGCCGGCATCGACCCGAAACGCTCGACCGTGTTCATCCAATCGCACATTCCCGAGCATGCCGTGCTGCACCTCCTGCTCTCGATGATGGTCCCCGTCTCCTGGCTGGAGCGGAACCCGACCTACAAAGAAAAACAGGACGAGATCAAAGAAAAAGACTTGAGCACCTACGGCTTTCTCGGCTATCCCGTGCTCCAGGCTGCCGATATCTTGTTATACAAACCGGATTTCGTGCCCGTGGGCAAAGACCAGCTGCCACATCTTGAATTGACGAGAGAACTCGCGCGACGCTTCAACGATATTTACAAGAAGTCCGTCTTCCCCGAGCCCAAAGAACACCTCACAAAATTTCCGAAGGTCCTGGGCACCGACGGGCGGAAAATGAGCAAGAGCTACGGCAACACGATCAACCTGTCCGATGCGGAGCCGGTCGTACGGCATAAGCTCAAGACGATGGTGACCGACCCGGCGCGCGTACGGCGCACCGACCCCGGCAACCCCGACGTCTGCCCGGTCTATGAGTTTCACAAAATCTACTCGCCGCAGGAGCTGCAGGCGCAGATCAATCGGGACTGCCGCACCGCCGCCATCGGCTGCATCGACTGCAAGAAGCTGGTGGCGGATAAGATGGTCGAACGCATGGCGCCGATATGGGACGCCCGCGCAGCGCTGATCAGCCACCCCTCGCGCATCGACGAGATCGTGCAGGACGGCAGCGCACGCGCCGAGAAAGTCGCGAAGGCGACCCTCGCCGAAGTGAACGAGGCGATGAAGATTTAGCACCCGCCTGAACGACTGCACAAATCGGAAAAACGCTGGAGGAACGGCAGGCAAGATGGAAGAATGCCGACAGCTGTTCACCCTCCTACTGCACCGGCTGATGCCACTGACGCCGGCCGACTGAGGTTCCCATGATGCCGACACGACACTGGCTCGGATTCGCACTCGGAAGCTGCCTGCTGACCCTCACCGGCTGCGGTACCTGGATGCACGGAGACCATCAATCCGTCACGCTCTTCACGACCCCGGCGGACACCAAAGTCGTCGTCGACGACCTTGTGCACATGCTCGCACCGGGCACCGTGAACCTCAGCCGCAAATCGGACCACAGCGCCACTTTCGCCAAAGACGGGTATGACTCCGCCACCTATACGATCAAGCGAACCTGGTCCTGGTGGGTGGTGGGCGACGTGCTCGGCTGCGCGATTATTTTCTCGCCGCTCTGCATCATGCACGACATCGACGAAGGCGGATACTATACCTTCGACGAGAAGATCTACTTCACCCTCGACCGGAAGACAGCCGAGCCGGTTCCCGCCAAATAGCACGGGGCGCACCCCTGTCATCGCTGCCGTTTTTCCCCGTGTTTGGATAATCGGCGCGACCATCCGACTTGTGGTATGGTGCCGGTAACCCATGGCGCTTCTGAATCAGAGAAAGAGACCACCGGAGATGAACCATCTACTCTTTATATTTGCTGCCGTGATCAGCCTGACGGCCGTAGCCGACGCGGCGACTAAAATCGATCCCCCCTGCGATGCCTACCCGCCGGAGAAACAATCGCGATGTAGCGTCATCTGGAAAGAATTGAATAAGGAAGATGGACCGGCTATCGCCCAATTCGGGCTGGATCAATTAAAGCGGCGGGAAGAGGGCAAGATCACGGCGGAACAACACCTCGCTCAGAACATGGACTTCATCAAACAGTCCACCGAGAAACGGCTCGCACGGTTGAAAGAACGGATGGCCAAAGAGTAGCCGCTCGTCACGCCACACGAAAAAACTGATTCGACTCCTTTTCGACTCCGATCTCGGTTTCCGGCCCGTGCCCGGTCACCACCGTCGTCTCGTCGGCGAGCGTATAGAGCCGTTCGCGGATCGACCGCTCGATCGTATCGAAATCTCCGCCCCAGAGATCGGTCCGGCCGATACTGCCCCGGAACAGCGTATCTCCGGCCAACACCAGACTTTCTCCAGGAACATGAAAACTCATCGACCCTGGCGTGTGCCCCGGTGTGTGGAGGCCCACGACGGTCACCCCGCCGACTAGGATACGCTCTTCATCTTTGATCCAGTATTCCGGCAGCGGGACGGCTACATAGGGCACGCCGAACATCCGGCATTGCACTTCCAGGTTGGTCCAGAGATCGAGGTCATCCTGATGGAGGCAAAGCGTCGCGCCGGTGAGCCGCTGCATTTCGCCGGACGCGAGAAAGTGATCGAAATGGGCATGCGTGTGCAGAATATGGCGAACGGTCAACCCCAGTTGCTGCACTTCGTGAAGAATCCGTTCAGGCGCCCCGCCAGGATCGACGACGATCGCCTCCTTCGTCACCGGATCGCCGATGATGGAGCAATTGCATCCGAGCGGAGGGACCGAAAAAGTTTTGCGGATCAGATTCGGCATGGCGAGCATGCTACCGCTCGCACCCCTCATGGTGCAAGCAGCGGCCCGCTGTCGGACTCCGGCTCGAGACGGACCGTCCAGATGACTTCCGTATCCCAAATCGACCAGACCGTTCCCTGCCGGCGCAGCCAGACGAGAAAACCGGCGCCGGACCCGTCGGGACGAAGATTGCCGACATAGACAAGGGCATCGGTTTGCCGGAGGTTGTACCCGATCCGCGAAAAGACCAGACGGTCCAGCACCGGTGAGACCTGCACGGATCTCAGACGGGTTGTCAGAACCGGCCGCGCGAGCGACACCTCCGGCTCTTCGACGGCATTGCCGGAAACGAAGCGATACCGCACCCCGAACTGAAACCGCCCTTCCAGCCTGACGGCCTCCTGATTCACCGCGACGAAGTCACGGACCAGTTCCGCGGACAACGTCCCGTCGAAATACGCTTGTTTGTGAAACCACGCTGCCGTCAGCGGCCCTTCCTGTTCAGGAGAAATCTGCGTCGCCGTCTTCCGTTCGAGCAGCACGAGTCGGGTTTCCGAGGAGAGAAACTTGCCGGTGATGATCTGGTCATAGCGGGCGTAGTCCTCGACGGGAATCGAAACGGCGGGGCCCTCTCCGGCCGATCCCACGGACGGCAGCGTGATCGCCACGATCAAAAGAAACGGAATCAAAGCAATCGTACGGAGCATGGGGTGAGCATAGCCGCCGGGCAGGAAACCGGTCAATTCCGCCGACCCTTGTCCGCCGATCCTTGCGCACGACAATTCCTGCGTGGACAAGCTCCCTCGAACCGTAGATAATCGCCGGATGATGACTTTCAGAAATCGGACGGCGACCCTTTCCACCATGGCCTGGATCGGCCTGCTGGCCTGGGGGCTGACGAGCGCCGGATGCAAGCCGGACGATTCGCCGTTCAAGGCCGAGAACGAAGCCTTGAAGAAGCAGGTGACCAGGCAGGAATCCCTGCTTTCGTCCCTGCAGGACGGCAACAAGGTCATGCAGCAACAGATTGATCTGCTGAATCAGGAACTCCGCGACGCGAAGAAGGCCACGGAGTCGGCCAAGACCGACATGACTCAGCTGACCGACCAATTGAATGCGCAGCTCGCCCAGGCGAAACGCGCGAGCGCCGAAGCGGTCAAGACCGCGGCAGCGCAGGCCTCCCAGCAGTTGCGGATCGAAGAGAAGGGCGCGCAAGTCGAGACATTGCCTCACCTGCTGCCCGCCGTGGCGAAAGTCGTGGAAGAAGCCCTCACGAAGAACGGCTACCCCGTGAAGGTAAGTTTCAAGAACGACCAGAAAGCGGTCTATGTGACAGAACGAAAAATTTCGAATCCCGCGTCGCTGGAAGTGGCCGGCTTTCGCAATCAATATCTCATCACCCTGCAAGCCATCCCCACGAACACCACCAGGCTCGGCGTCCGCGCCGAATTTGAAAAAGTGGCGCAGGGCGGCCGGATTCTGAGCGTCAGCCAGGAAGAGACCTCGGAAATCGAGCGGCGCCTGATCGGCGAAATTCACAAGGCGCTGGACGCGCAGAGCAAGACCTGATGATGTTTCCGCGCTGGTTCGTGACACTTCTCCTCGTGCTCGCCCTCGCGACGCCGGCAGCGGCCGCCAAAGTCGAGACCAAACCGTCGCAGGAACTGGCGCGCCACCTCTCGGCCATCGCGGCGCTGGCCAAGCCCTCGCCCATGCTCCCCGTGCCCGCCGGCCATTTCCTCCTCGGCAGCAAACGCATCGACACCGATCCCTACGGAATCGGCACGCAATTCGACGACACGGAGCTTCCGCAAAATCGCGTCTGGCTCGACGCGTTCGACATGGACCGCGACGAAGTGAGCCTGGGAGAATATCTTGCGTTTTTGCAACAGCGGAAAATCACGCCCTCCGACGAACTGCAGAAATTGATCTGGCATGTCATCACGGTGCACTCCGTCACCGACGAAACCCTGTCGCGCTGGCCGGCCCTTTACGTCACCTGGAAAGAAGCCCGGGATCTCTGCCAGTCCGTGCAGAAGCGGCTCCCCACGGAAGCCGAATGGGAAAAAGCCGCGCGCGGAACGGAGGGAGGGCTATTCCCCTGGGGCGACGCGATGCCCGACGCGAAGCTGGCGATGTTCGGGCAATATCACGTGCACGAGATTCCGATTCTCGCTCCGGTCGATTCGCTGGACGACGGGCGCAGTCCCTACGGCCTGCATCACATGGCCGGCAACGTGGCCGAGTGGGTGCACGACTGGTTCGGATTCGACTACTACGCCTATATGACGGAAAAGAATCCGCCGGGGCCGACGAGCGGGCGCTACCGGAGCGTGCGCGGGGGATCGTGGAAAAGCAGAGTGATCATGCTCCGCACCGCCACGCGCAGCGGCTCGCCTCCGGAGCAACGATCAGCCACCGTCGGGTTCCGCTGCGCGAAATCGGCGGCTGAAACGGCGCCCGATTCCAAGTAGCAAACAGCCGTTTTCTTGGTGACGCACCGCCAGCGTGCTAGCATGTCACTTCTATGGCCCCGGCAACCAGCGTCCATGATCTCCGCACCCTGATCCGCTCCTGCCATCCGCTGATCGTGATCGAGACGGTGGAAGAAGAGCGCGTCCCGCTGTCGGTCCCACGCCATGAAGACATCGATCAACTCAGGGAGACGGCACAGGGCCGTTTCGTGAATGTCCGCTAATCGACGCGTCCCGCTGATCGGCACCACAGTCGTCCTGCTGACCCTGGTCGGCTGTGCCAGCACCCCGGTGGCGCGCGTCCCGGCCACTCGCTTCGAAGTCACCGCAGTTCAGAAGACACCCTTTCCGACCGCGACACGCACCGGCGTCGTGCGCACGGCCACCAGGCTGCTCGGCGCCAGAACGATCGAGAGCAACGGGCGCCGCGTGGCCTACGACTGTGCCGGCGTCACCCGCGCGATCTATCTGGAACACGGCATCGACCTGTATGCCAGCGGCACGGCGGATCGGCAGGCGAACGGCGTCCGGCTGATCTACAACCACATGCGCCAGCACGGAACACTGCACCAGGGGCCGGTCGTGCAGCCCGGCGATCTGGTCTTTTTCGACAACACCTGGGATTTCAACGGCGACGGCCGGCTGAACGATCCGCTGACACATGTCGGGGTGGTGGAACGAACCGAACCGGACGGCACCGTCGTCTTCATCAGCCGTGTCGCCGAAGCCGTCGAGCGCTACCGTATGAACCTGGCGCTCCCGCATGTCCACAAGACCGCAGAGGGGCGTGTGCTGAACGATTACATCCGCCGCAAGCGGCCGACTGATCCGGAGGACATGGGACACCTGGCCGGCGAACTCTTTACCTTCTACGGGACCCGCATCGCTCAATAACCCGCCCGTTCAGTGCGACCGTCCGGCACATCCTTCACGCGCAGGACTGAACCTCGGCGGTCTTGTCCTTATCGTGGACGAACACCACGACACAGCTCTCGGGCGATCGATGCGCCTGGTTGCGATCGAACGTGACAGACCACAGACCGGTCGACGATTCGAAGATCACGCTCTTGATCGCATAGTCGTCGAATCGCTTCCCCAGTTCTTTCCGGGCTTCCGTTTTGGCGATTTTGATGACCTCCGCCTGACTCAACGCCGGGCTGAACTGCGGCCGGGATAAACGATCCTGCTCAGGACGGGGACGCTCCAACCGTTCAGCCGGAATATCGAGCGGTCGTGCAATCTGCAGCCGGTCACGCTCCCCGGCGTTCCCGGCCGGTACATCCTCGCCAAATGATGGACAGCAGAGCATCACGATTGGGACAACGGCGGCAGATAGGGTGATACCGAAGCGCATGCCACAGCCTATGAAGAAGACCATGCCCGGGGATCAAGTGCGATACGTATTCATATGACGTACCGGTCGGCTCAAAGTAAACAGACGGGCCTCTCTGGCAGAACCTTCGACCAGGGAGTAGAATTTTGACAGGACGGACGGCACGAGGTTGCGATGCAACGAATGCTCACAGCGCTCACGGTCATCTTCACCTGTCAGACCCTGCTTGCGGGAATCTGTCTGGCCGAGAGCGGAATCGTCCGGAACCGGGACGGCACGATCGGCCGCCTTTCCCCCCTCGGAAACGACCTCGGCATCTATTCCGATCCCCATGGCAATCAGACCATCATCACCAAACCGGGAACGGAGAGTCCGGTAGGATTGCGACCCCATGGCGAACTCGAGAACGGAAATCGCTCCTCGTTCGGTACTCCCCTGTCGCCGAATCATCTGACTCCGGCGCCGGTCCTCCCTTTTCATCCGAACCGCGCCTTATCTCCACAGACGCCATCTCCAAGCAGCCAAGCCCCCGCCGGCGGGACCGGCCGCTTCGGTCGCTGACGACAATCATTCCCGGGGCTCTACAGTGCGGGGAGAGACTTGCCGATAACAATATCACGCCCGGATCGGACCGGTCGGAGACAGGCGGTCTGCAAAATTTAAAAACCCTGCTAGAATTCCCCTATGGCTACTACATCGCAACAATCCACCCTGCATCAAACCGGTCCGCTCCGCCAGACGCTGACCGACGTGCGTCACGGGCTCCTGGGGCTTCACAAGGCCCTGATCGTCGCGGAGCAGCTCACCTTCGAACGGATTTACGGCCGTATCGATTCGACCGGCCAATTGCTGCAACTGGTCATGAACGATCCCTGGTTCACCTGGCTGCATCCGTTGTCCAACGTCGTCGTTCGCATCGACGAAATGCTGGACGAAGAGGTTAATCTGACCACCGAGGACGTGGCGCAGATCCTGACGGAAGTCCGCGGCATGATCCGGCCCTCAGAACTGGGCGATGGATTTGAACGGAGCTACTACGAAGCCCTGCAGCGCGCCCCCGACGTGGTCATGGCGCATTGCGAGATGAAGAAGCTGCTGACGATCCCGGCAGCCTAGCTTTCCCCGCGTTCACACCGGTCCGTTCTGCTCGACATTCCCGCAAATAAAAAAGCGGCCGGCTCTTTCGAGCCGGCCGCCGTTTCAACTCAGGTGCCTGCCGAAGCAGGACCGTTGCCTAATTCTTTTCCTGCTTGTCGCCTTCTTCGTGCTTGTCCTTATCCGCATGCTTGCCGCGATCGCCGTGCTTGCCACGGCCACGGGCGTTGTCACGTCCATGCTTGCCGCGTTCGCCGGCCGCTTCGTCGGCCCGATCTAAACCATGCTTTTTGCCGTGCCCCTTTCCGTTGCCTCTGCCTTTCCCTTTTCCCTTCCCTTCATGATCACCCCCCGCCTCATGCTTCTCACCCTTCTTTTCCCCTTCCACCGTCGGAGCAGAAGCAGGAGCCGGAACTGGAGCTGGAGCCGGTGCGGGAGCTGGAGTCGTCGCCTGAGGGGCGGGAGCCGGAGCCGGGGCCGGCTCAGCCGCAGGAGCCTGAGCAAATACCTGCGTGTAGGCTGCAAACACCGCCACTGCCATCAACATCGCAACAGTCTTCGTCATTCGATCCTCCATTGATAAATCATCGATCCCGCAATCACGCGAAGGCCTATCCCACGCGGACTGTATACCTAACCACACAGCAACCTTGATGCCAAGCAATTACCAGTATGGCCCGATGATTTGCCTGTCTTTTTGATTTTTCCGGCAGAATATTCCCGGCTTCGCCGACCACCTGAAGCAAAATGGCTACAATCACGCCGTCTTGCCCCATTGGCCAGGACGGCTGCGCCTCGACTTTCAGAAAATCAGCAGAATGAGACCGCCTCCGGAAGGCTTTTTCAGTATCCTGTTACATTCTTCCTTCGTCGAGTTCGATCACATCAACCCACGTGGAAGCAGGAGGAAGCGAGCTGACCGGCACGCCGCGCTTCTTCGCAATCTCGTCGAGACGGCCCTGAAACCGCGCGCGCGTCGCGTCATCCTTGGGACTGGAAGAGAGAAGCCCCTGCGACCACTGGACAATTTCCTCACGTGAGTGCGGCTTGCCATTTGCCACCACCCAGGCAAGCAACTGCTCGTCCGTCCCGCCGGCTAAGACTTTTTGTTCAAACGCCTTTGGATCGATCGCCAGAAAATCGACCAGGTATTTATCGAACCCGACCGTGATGTAGTTGTAATCCTGAATCTGACCGGCATTGCGGAGCTTGATCTTGTCGATAAACCGCCCCAAGTGGGCAATGCCACCGAGCAGGGCTTTCGGACTGCGGGGATAGGTTGGTTGCGTCATACAAGCATTCTCCAGATTGGTGAGGGCTCGAAACGTACAGGCGTGAGCGAGAGAAGTCTAGCGAGGACAGCACAAATGGAATTCGACGGCGCGTACCAAAAACTTCGGCCGAGCTAAGGCGACCAGCTAGCCTAACCACGCCAAGTTATCAAGTTTTTTGTAGCCTGACCGATACGTATCTAACAGGAGGACACCATCATGCGGTCCCGCTGTCGCCACCGCATTCCCGTCGGCTATCCGGCCAATATCCAAAGCGACACCTGTACCGGTGAAGGCACCCTGCTCGATCTCTCCCCCTCGGGCTGCAGAATACGCAGCGACATTGCGCTGGATACAGGCACCTATCTGGCGCTGGAGATCGCGGTGGCCCAAGAACCAGCCCCGTTGGGAGTGGAAGTGTCCGTCGTCCGCTGGTGCAAAAACGGCCAATTGGGGATTGAGTTTCTTCGCTACCGCCAGGGAGACCGTGAGCGGGTCACGCATTTCGTCGAAACCATCCCCTTATATCAAGCCTCCGCCCCAGCCCACGCAGAATCAACCCTCATCACTGCCAGCGTATAGTCCTATCTCCACAGAAACCGTGTTCGTAAACAGACTACCCGCGAGACAGCATCCACAACTCCCAGCCCCCAGAACAACCCGCACGGACTCAACCGATTCGAGCATTGTTCTTATTCCAAAAAGACTCCCGGTACATTTTCCGCGTGTCAATCTGTTCAGGCGACCAGCACTGGGCGAGCAGCGCCAACACGGCACGGCGAAGCCGGCGATGGACCGCAAGCCTGCGAGGTTTCCGTGGATGATGCGCCCACCGTTGGGCTCGGTGATGGGCCGGCACCGCCCGATAGGTGATGGGACAGGCACGGTGCCGAGCCAGTTCCCGCGACACCGTGCTCGGCGCTCGTTGCAGCGCCTGAGCCGTAGCCCGCAGGCTATACCCGGCCGCCAACATACGACTCAGTTCTTCCCGTTCCATGAGGGCCAGGCGTCGATAGAGGGCCATGTGCAACTCCTTGGTTCCTGGAATCCCCAGGATACTGGTGTTGCGCTAGAACCTTGAACCTACACTAGAACCTTTCCCCATATAATCGACGCCGCTTGCCGCGGTTTGAAGTCTGCACCTGCACGCCAACTTCGAGGGGCCTTCCCTCATCATGAATGAAGCACCACGACCATCACTGCTGCGGTGGTCGTGTTCGTAGCACACAAACTCCCAGCACATTTTCTTGTCCTTCTAGTTTTGAGCTGTCGTCTTTTCCCAGTGGGACGTCAGGGTTTCTTATCGCACCACCTTCAGTGACTCATCTACAAATCTCTCTAGCTGACGCTCAAATCCTGCTTTAAAAACAGCTTCGGCGAATGGAGCCTGGTATGACTGCCTCGGAAGTGAGTTATACCCAAGTGGGATTGAGGCCGGTGGATCTATCGTATTTTCCAATTCCCTCTCAGCGGCATACATTGAAGGACCATGCCACGCAAACTTGATCGCAACTTTTGCACCCGAATATAGCTTAATATCTGAGTCCGGCCGATCACTCCGCGCATACTGCTTCAGAAGAGGCACTCCCTCAATTTGAATTTTCAAGTAACAATCAAAGGGCGACTTTGCATCTGAAATGATCCGCGCCTTAGAAGACGAGAGAACCGAGTGAACAGCAGAGCGGACACCGCTGTTGTCGACCCTCTTCAAATCGGTCGCATAGTTTTCGGCAATTTCATACAAAACACTCGCGCAGAAACTCGCCTTCTTATTCAGTCTTGCAAGTATATGTTGTGACGGCGACTTACCTTCGCTGTCCTTCCTAGGTAAAATCGCAGCACGATGAAGCACAATTGGATCAACCTCAATTGCCTGATGAGCCTTAAGGACATACGCTACCGGCTCATGCATGTATCCCGGCATGAATAACTCACCCTGCTCCTGAATAAATTGATAAGCCCAGCCCTTTTGGTCATTTCCTGGGCACTTGAAGAATACGTAATAAGTGCCGGACTGGAGACTCTCAAATCGGAATAGGCCATCCTCGCTCACAGAAATTTCTTTACGATTTGCCGTTTCACTAATATCAATTTTTTGAACCCGGGAGGTACCTGTAATTGCATCCGGACCTTTGAACTTAGTGATCTTATCTACAAGCATCACCCTGCATACCTTGACTGGAGATTGATCATCCCAGAGGAGCTTGCCCCTGATACTACCTGTACCTGCAGTAGATGTTCCCGCCACCGATGCATGTGGAACACTCACCGCCGAAACCCCGATCAAAATCATGAGAAAAAAATACGGCGTCATACGCGTCCCTCGCCTGCATCTATAACTATTCAATGGTAAACATAGCGACATACATATTGCCGCATAATTAAGCTATGCTGATGACGGGAAGTCAAAATAATGTCAGGAATCATTTCAGACCTCAAGAGGCTATGTCAGGACTCACAGCGAAAATCGCTGACAGAGGCAGGGGCCCACCGAGATTCAGCCGAGAAGAAAAGCTGGGCCTGCGGTGGAAGAAACAGCGACAGGCTACTTTTTGGATAGAACATTGCATCGATAGGAATTTAAACCCGCCACCATCTTACGTCCTACAATGATGGCCCTGGCAATCACGGATTCGAGGCCCCCATTGCGTCCCATTCTTCTTGGGTGAGGAACCGTCTTGGCATCAAGGCCCCGGTTGCGTAGGCCAGCTGCAATGCCTCATCCAGCCAAGCCAGCCACTGAGCCGGTGTCGCCACCAGCGACGCATCGAGAAAAGTTTCTGGATCAGGATTTTCGGAGGGATGGGGAAGGGGGCCCAATAAAGAAAATGATTCGTCAGCCACGATAAGGACACTCCCCTTCCGGCGAACTGAATCGATAATCCCTGATATGGGTACGCGAAACTATCTTTGGAACAGATCGCCTTAAGACGCCGCGTTCTTCGCCGACTTGCCCGCGCTCAGGTACTGATGGATGCCCGCGGCCATTTTGCGCCCTTCAGCGATCGCCCAGACGATGAGGGAGGCGCCGCGCTTGGTGTCCCCCGAGCCCCTTATTATCTTTACAGCCCCCAACTCTCTTTCAAATGCGCGACCGCCTGGCCGAGGGCGTCTTCTCCGGCCACCCAGCGTAGCGTGGCGCGTTTCGCCGGATCCTCGCGCGGCGGGAAATAGCGCTGCGTTCGCCCTGCTTTCCTGATCGCCGGGTGGACGTTGGAGGCGAGCCCGCTGTCGATTTCTTTGAGCGTCACCCATCCCCGCCCCTCGGCGCGGGCAAGCAACCAGTCGGCCCTCGTATCCAGCAGGGCCAGTTCCACCAGCGCGAAATCGCTCGTCACTGAACCGAGCACCGTCCCCATCGCTCCCCAGCCTTCGTGCGACCCGTCCAGCAGCAAACTATCCTGACTGCGCTGTTCGACGTGCGAGAGAACAGCGATCAGGAGCGTCTCGACGCCCTGCTCATTAGCAATCTGTTTCCAGGAGATGGTCTCGGTGCGGTCAGAGTTGGGGCGGACCAGCGTCTCTTTCACGACTTTGACGGGGAGCTCGCGCTCCACACGGACACGGAAGAGTTCCGGCACAGGCCGCAGCTCCTCGTCGGATAACGGCGGCGCCGAATCCTTGCCCGCCGCATCGTTCATGAGAAGTTGGAACAGAGACAGGCACCGGTGAGGCCGGAGCCAGTCCTCTTTACTTCACTGACTGTTTTGCAGATTTTCCGGCTTGGAGATACTGATTGATTCCCTCGCCATTTTGCGGCCTTCGGTGATCGCCCAGGCGATCATTGGGGCGATGAGCCCATCGCATCCCATTCTTCTTGAGTCATTATCCGCCTCGACTTCAAGGCCCCGGTCGCATAGGCACGCTGTAGTGCCTCCTCCAACCAGGCTATCCGTTGCGCAGACGTCGCCGCGAAAGTCCCGCCCAGCAGACTTTGATCGCTCACCTGCCAATTGACTGGTTGCTCCTGTTCAGAAGCAGGTGCCCGTTTGTCCGCTATGACAGGATCCGCCATTGTTGCGACCCTTAGTCAGGCATCGGGATTTCGTGAAATGCGCCTGGCTGTGCCCGTCTCACCCCCTCGTCAATCGCTGGAAGCAAGGCAACGACAAGGCGAACCTGATTGGTCGGAATCACGATGATTGCGAGCTTTCGCCCCGACAGGTTCTGCTGATAACGAAGCTGCTGATCGGCCGTGACGAATACATCGAACTCGGCTTCTGCGCGGCGCAGCAATTCGCCGTTCTTCGTGCCTGTCCACCCCATATCTTGAACCGTGCGAATCGCAAGGTGGGACAGTCGCGTTTGCACGACATGGGGAACCGATTCGTCGAGGAGGATCTTCAAGCCGACTTAGCCAGCTTCAGCAGTGTGGATTTTGAAAACTCGAGAACTTGGATCGCCTGCTGGCGAGTCACGGTTGGGAAGTTTTCGAGAAACTCACCGAGGGAGAGGCCTGCTTCCAGATTGGTGAGCAATGCTTCAACCGGAACGCGTGTCCCCTTGAAAACAGGAGCACCGCTCACAATATCAGGGTCGATGGTAACCGGCAGAAACTTGAGTTCTTTCTCGTCGATGACCAGGTTCATAGAACCAGCCCTCCTTACGAGACGGCTTTCTTCGCCGACTTGCCCGCGCTCAGATACTGATTGATCCCCGCCGCCATTTTGCGGCCTTCGGCGATCGCCCAGACG
>CAYPOR010000026.1:0-40484 GCA_964412445.1 uncultured Nitrospira sp. | reverse complement strand
AGATCTCCCAACCGTTCATCCATCGCGCGCGTTTCGTCATCAGAGACAGCCAGCATAGGGACAGACGGCGAACCGGTCACGCCGAGCGGCTTCAGCAAATCCCAGTAGTACTGCACTTGATGGACGAGCGCAGCCGGATCGGGCCGCGCGACGGGATCGGTCAACAGGAACGCGCGCCCGTCTGTGACATACCCGTACCGGCGGCGGATCCCGGCAAGCCAGGTGAGCAGCGCCGCCTCAAATGCATTCTGAAACAACACCGCCAGATCGAACCGGTGACGGCGCAGCAGCCCTGCCAGCGCCCATTTTCCCGACAACCCCGCATGAGCCCCGCGATCATCGTAGAACAACCGGCGATCAACACCCGGATAGGCGATAAAGAGTTCGGCAATGGCCGGCTTCGCGAGCAGAGTCAACTCCGCCTTGGGAAACAGCGCGCGGAGTCCGCGCAACGCCGGCTCGCACATCACGGCATCGCCGATCCAATTCGGCGCCCGCACAAGAATCCGCGACGGGAAGTCATTACGCACGCCCGTCTCCCTGTGTCTGCGGTCCCGCGGAAAAACCGCAGATCAGCCGGTGAAGCGCATCCTGCCCGCGTCTCACGTCCGCCCGTAACCGCAACGCCCACCACGCGTCATCACCAGGCCGCAACAGCGGTGCCAGCTTCCCCGCATCCTTTTCGGTCGTGAGCACCATCTCCGCATTGGACCGCGCCACCTGTGTCCGTATCCGGTCAAGATCCTCGGGCCGATAGGCATAATGATCGGAGAACGCCGTTTCTCCCAAGACCTGCACGCCATTCGCCATCGCCAGGCGGCGGAAGGATTCGCTGTTGCCAATTCCGCTGACCAGCCAGGCCTTTCTGCCCACGCACCAATCCGCCGCATGCCGCAGGCCGGTCGTGACCGACACCGCTTCGTCGGGCCTGAAGATGACCTCCGCCTGAACCGGGCAGTCCGTCAACACCGCCTGCAACCTGTTTCGTACGGCCGCCACATCCCGCTCGGAATCCGCGCGGGTAATGACCACCGCCGCCGCGCGGCGGATCCCGTCCAGCGGTTCACGAAGGCGCCCGGCCGGCAAAACCGCCTCTAATCCCGTCACATCCATGGCATCCACGAGCACCACGTCAAGATCGCGATACAGCGCGCGATGCTGAAACGCATCGTCCAGCACGATCCAGTCAACCGGCCACTGATCGAGCACCCACCGCCCGACCGCGGCGCGATCCGCCCCGACTGCGACAATCGCCTTGGGACAACGGGTCGCAATGAGATAGGGCTCGTCACCGGCTTCCGCAGGGCCGGCCAAAACTTGATTCCCGTCCGATACCAGCACCTGCGCAGCGGTCGAGATCCGTTTGTACCCGCGACTGATGACGGCAACCTGCTGTCCCTGCGCCTGTAGCCACTCCGTCAAGAGAATCACCATCGGGGTTTTCCCCGTTCCGCCGACCGTCATGTTCCCGACGCTGACCACCCGACAGGGCAACCGCGCCTGTTTCTTCCATCCTTGATCATACGCCCGCATCCTGGCGCGAACCACCAGCCCGTACAGAACGGCGGCGCCGCGCAGCCACGGACGAACCGGATCACCGGGGCGCAGGAATGCCACGGTCACGGCCTCGCACTCACCGACTGCGGAGCCGGACCGGCAGGCCGGGTAGAAGGAGACAGCGCCTGAGGCACATAGGGTTCGATCAAATCCAGACTCCGTTGCAACGCGCCCTGATTGCTCACGACGGTTCGGCGAGCGGCCTCCCCGACCCGGCGACGAGCCGCCGAATCCTCCAGCCATGCGCAAACCGTCCGTGCGAGATCGTCCGCGCCGGACACGCGAACAGCGCCGCCTGATTCTACAAGAAGCGTCGCGATTTCCGCGCAATGGTCCGTATAGGGGCCAAAGAGGACCGGTTTCCCCCAGACTGCCGGCTCCAGCAAATTATGCCCGCCCACGGGAATCAGCGTGCCCCCGACAAACGCCGCCGCCGCCTCATGATAGGCCCGTGCCAATTCACCCCGCGTATCCAAAATAATGACCCGCGGCCCGGACCCGACAGCATCAAGACGGCTTTTGCGCTGTACCGGAAAACCGGCCGCCCTCACCATGGCGACGACCTCGTCCGCCCGCTCGATATGGCGGGGCGCCAGCATCAATACGGTCGAGACATGCTGCGACACAATCTTTCGATAGGCCGCAACGATCATCTCCTCTTCGCCGGGATGGGTGCTTCCGGCCAAGACAAGCTGGTCTCCCTCACCGATGCCCAGGCTCGCCCGAAACGAAGCATCCACCGGCTTCGCAGGCACCGGCTGATCGAACTTGATATTGCCGGTCCTCTTCACCCTGGCAGGATCGGCCCCCAACGCGACGATACGTTGCACATCGCGCTCCGATTGCATCAAACAGAACGTCAGCGATTGGAGGACCGACCGGTAGAACGAGGTCAACCCCGTCGCATGCTGCCGGGCAAAGGACCTCGACGACAACCGCCCGTTCACCAGAATCGCCGGAATCCCGCGATCCCGTAAGCGCCACAGAAGATTCGGCCACAGCTCGGTTTCGACGAAGACGTACAGCGCCGGCTGCCAGCACTCGATCGCACGCGCGACGGCCCAGGGAACGTCGAGCGGGGCATACCGGTGTTCGGCGATTCCGGCAAGCCGCTGTTCCACCGCCTCCCGCCCCGTTTCTGTCACAGTCGAGACGAGCAGACGATGGTCAGGATGCAGGCGATGCAGTTCTTTGACTAACGGCGTAACCGCGACCACTTCGCCGAGCGACACGGCATGAATCCAGATCAATGGGCGGCGCGCGCCGGACGGATCGTCCACCGGCCGAACCCGAAACCCCATACGGGCGGGAAACCCTCTCCGGCACCGTTGCTTGGCCAGGAGCACCGCCACAATCAGCGGAGACACCAGCACGAGGAGGATATTGTAGAGCAGTCGCCACATGAGATTGCTACAGAGCGAGACTGGCGGGATAGGCGAGACCGGCGCGACTAGCACTACTCCCCACCTTTCACGCCAGTCCCGCTTTTCTCGCTAGTCGCGCCGGCTTCAGCCTCAGCCGTCAGCCGGTTTAAGGTCGACTCCAATTCGGAACGGGCGGCTTCCAACGCGGCGTCGTCCGCCTCACGCGACACCCAAATCGGGGCGCCCCAGAGGAACAGCCCGCGCGAAAACGGATACGGGACCATGAAGCGATCCCAGCTCGAGAAGAGTTTTTTTTTGAGCAGGCAAAGCCGAGCGGCACAATGGGCAGCCCGGTCGCCTTCGCCAATTGAATGACGCCCAGCTTCGCGACCTGCCGCGGACCTTTGGGACCATCCGGCGTCACGACGACATCTTGGCCCGATCGCCCGAGCTTAATCAGCGAGCGGAGTGCCCCCGCGCCGCCGCGTGTACTCGACCCGCGCACCGCCTCATGGCCGAACCGGGCGATGATGCGGGCGATTATTTCTCCGTCGCCGTGCTGACTGATCAGCACATGCGACCCGGGCCCGCGATACCCGAACGGAATCATCAACTGCTGGGCATGCCAGAACGCCAGAATAATGGATCGCTTTTCGCGATACAGCGCATCCACCGGCTCATAGCCGCGCTGCTCCAGCCGCATGCTCGCTTTGATTCCACGGATGACCAGCGCGCCGAGTGGCGGCAACAGAGAAAACTTGACCCAATTCTGGATCCGCTTCTTCACCGGAACGCTTATGAGATCTTTCTCGTTCATCGCCAATCACCTATACAGTCAACAGGATGCTCAAAATAGCTGTTCAGCAAGGCCGCAGCGAGTGAAGGGCCGAATCGTACCCTCCGGGGTACGTTGAGGGTCTGAACGATGCGAGAACGCAGCTGGCGGATATTTTCAGCATCCTGTTAAACATTTGTCACGTCTTGAAACTGCATCGCATGCAGCCGCTGATACAGGCCGTTGTGCCGCAAAAGCTCTTCGTGCGTGCCGATCTCGGCGACCCGGCCGCGGTCCAGCACCACAATTCTGGTGGCATTCTGCACGGTCGAGAGCCGATGCGCAATTACCACCGTGGTGCGATTCTTCATCAAATTGCCCAGCGCCAGTTGCACGATCCGCTCGGACTCGGTGTCGAGCGCGGAGGTGGCCTCGTCCAGAATCAACAGCGGGGGATCGCGCAAAATCGCCCGCGCGATGGCCAGACGCTGACGTTCGCCGCCGGACAGTTTTACCCCCCGTTCGCCGATCGTCGTCTGATAGCCTTCGGGAAGCCGGGAGATGAAATCGTGGGCATAGGCCTTCTTGGCGGCCGCTTCGATGTCCATCGCGGTCGCGCCCGGGCGTCCGAACGCGATATTGCTGGCGACCGTGTCGTCGAACAACACCACATCCTGCGAGACGATGCCGATCTGCGTACGCAGCGACGCAAGGGAATAGGACTCTAACGGCGCGCCGTCGAGCAATAGCTGCCCGCTCGTCGGCTGGTAAAATCTCGGCAACAGGCTCACGAGCGTGGATTTTCCGCTGCCGCTGCTCCCGACCAGCGCCACCATTTCGCCGGCACGGATGGTCAGATCGACTCCCGTCAACGCCGCAGTCGTCTGGCCGCTGTAGCTGAGCGACACCCCGCGCAACTCGATCCGGTCTGAAATTCCCCGGCACACGAGCGTGCCCCGGTCCTGGGCCTGCTCCGTCTCCAAATCAAGCACTTCAAACACCCGTTGCGAAGCGGCCAACGCCTGTTGAATCAGATTGTTCGCTCCGGCCAATTTTCGAATCGGCGTATAGGCCATGAACATCGCCGTCAGAAACGAAAAAAACGCGCCCGGCGTCATGCTGCCGTGCAGTACCAGATAGCCGCCGTACCAGATGATCACGGCCACCCCGACCACTCCGATCACTTCCATGTGCGATGAGCCGATCGACCAGACCTGATTGGCCTTCAGCGTCGTGCTGAGAAACGCCCGGTTACTCTGCTCGAATCGCGCCGCCTCCGCTTCCTCGCGACGGAACGCCTTGACCATCCGGATCCCGGATAAGGTCTCCTGCACCGTCGACGACATGTCCCCCATCCGCTCCTGTCCGCTGGTGGCCAGGGCGCGAAGGCGGCGGCCCATGCGGGACATCGTCACGACGGCGAGCGGAATGACGATGATCGACAATCCCGCCAGCTGCCAATTTTGATAGACGATGACCCCGAGCATTACCAGAAACGTCAGCGCGTGTTGAAACGTGTCCTTCAGGACATTGGAGACGGCGTTCGCCATCAGCCCGACATCGTTGACGACGCGCGAGACCAGCCTTCCTGAAGTGTTGGCATCGTGATAGCCGACCGGCAGCCGCATCAGATGGAGGAACAGCGCCTGGCGAATGTCGGCGATCACCCGGTTGCCGACATAGTTCATGAGGTAGGTCTGGCCGTAGCTGAAGAAGGCTTTGATGATCGACACGGCAAGAAGCGCGAGCGGCAAGACGACCAGCAGGGATTCATTCTTCTCAATGAAAATCCCGTCCAGGACCGGCTTCACCAGCCAGGCATAGACGCCGGACAACGCCGCCACCATGCCGGAGCAGACAATGGCCGCGAGAAACCGGCCCCGATAGGGCCGGACATATTTCAACAACCGGAGATATCGATCTAGGTTCGACATGCGTCCAATACCACCTGGGCGGCTCTGCGGGAAGCGCCGGGCTGTCCGAGGCTGGCTTTCACCGCCTGTAGACTTCGCGTCATGTCTTCGTACGCGGCACGATCATCCAACAGCCGACGGACCTCATGATACACCCTCTCGCCCGTGGCTTCATGCTGAATCAACTCCGTGACCACCGTCCGCCCGGCCACCAGATTGACCAGCCCGATCCACTTCACCCGGATCAGCAGCCTGGCCAGCCGGTAGGTCAACCACGAGTGCGCCTGATAGAACAGCACCATCGGCGTCCCGACCACCGCCGCTTGCAACGTCGCGGTCCCCGATGCCACACAAATGAAATCGGCGGCCGCCATCACCTCGCTTGCCTGCTCCGGAACGACCGTCACCGGCACCGAACTCTTTTCGAGCAGCGGCCGGATCAGATCATCGGGAATCGTCGACGCCTGCGCCATGAGAAACTGCATCGTCGGATCGTCGCGCAGCAATCGCTCCGCCGCGTCCAGAAGAATCGGGAGATGCAGCCGCACTTCAGCCGACCGGCTTCCCGGCAGGAGCGCGATGACCCGGCCGGCCGGTTGTAACCCGAAGTGCTTGCGTAACGCGTCCCGATCATAGCGCGGGGCCACGGCATCGAGCAGCGGATGACCGACAAACGTACAGGGCAGACCGACCCGGCGATAGAGCGCTGCTTCAAACGGAAGAATCACCATGACCTGATCGACACGCTGTTGAATATATTTCATCCGGCCCGGCCGCCAGGCCCAGATCTGCGGCGCGATGTAATAGATCACCCGCAATCCGGCCGATTTGGCAAACCAGGCGTAGCGCAGGTTGAGCCCGGGATTGTCGATGAAGACCACGGCATCCCACCGTTCAGACCGGAGCAGCCGGCGCATGGCGGCAAACCGGCGGATGATCGCGCGGAGAGCGGACAATCCGATGATGCCCATCACATCAAGATGCCCGAACCCTTCGACGAGTCGTACGCCGGCGGCCTTCATCGCGGCCCCGCCCACGCCCACTAATCGGACGGCGGGGTCGAGTTCATGAAGCGCCCGGGCCAGATTGGCGCCATGAAGATCGCCGGAAGCCTCTCCGGCCACGATCAAAATCTGCGGCATCGCCATGCTCTCAGTGTGAATCAGGTTAGTCTGAACCATCCGCGCGGAGCGCCGCCGGATCTGCGGCGCGGACCGTCACCGGCGGCCTAGGATGATTGACGCGCCGCATGGTCCGCGATGGCAGCCAACACCACATGGGCGACATCCAGCGCGGCCGCCCCGTCTTCGCCCGAGACCTCCGGCCGTGTTCCCGTGCGGATCGCCTGCACAAAGGACTCCAGCTGGAGCTTGAGAGGCTCATCGGCATTCCCCTGAAACGATTCGGTGTCGAGTTCGGGCGGCGCACCGGGCACGAGACGGCGCCGCGAGATCACCGCCTGCCTGGTTTGGAAATCGATCGAAAGATAGTTGTCCCGCTGAAACAGCCGCAACCGGCGCATCTTGTTCGTCGACACCCGACTCGCGGTCAGATTCGCCACGCAGCCGCCACGGAACTGAATGCGGGCCTGGGCAATGTCGATCGTCGGAGAAAGGACCGCAACCCCCGCGGCGCGCACTTCTTCAACCGGGCCGGGGTTGAACGACAACACCAGATCCAGATCGTGGATCATCAAATCCAGCACCACGTCCACGTCCGTCCCGCGAGGACTGTAACTGCTCTGCCGATGCCCCTCGATAAACACCGGACGCGTGATGTGCGGCCGGACCATCCGCATGATCGGATTGAAGCGTTCGCTGTGACCGACCTGCAGCCGGCAGCCCTTCGCCTTGGCGAGAGCCACCAGTTCATGCGCCTCCGCCGGTCGCACCGCGATGGGTTTTTCGACCAACACATGCTTGCCGGCTTCGAGACACAGCTTGGCCACGGCATAGTGGGAAGACGTAGGCACGGCCACACTGACCAGGTCGACGTCGTTCAGCAGATCTTCAGGAACGCGATAGGGCTTCGCCGCATGCCGCCCGGCGATTTCCTGCGCGCGCTCAGGGCTCTGATCGGTGACTCCGACGAGGGTCACCCCGGGGATGGATGCATAGAGCCGGGCGTGGTGCTGCCCCAGATGTCCGACGCCGATGACGCCTGCCCGCAAGATCTTCACGGAATTCCGTTCCTCCAGTTCACTCGGGTTTGATCGGTTCAAGGTGCTTGATCCCGATGACGGCAATGCCGGCCGCACGCGCGTTCTCCAGCAGCAGCTCCCGGTCGAGCATGACGGTTCGCCCGGCTTCCACCGCTAACACCTTCGCATTCACCGAAGCCATGACCTCGATGGTTCGCGGCCCGATGGCCGGCAGGTCGAACCGGAGATCCTGCTGCGGCTTGCAACGCTTCACGACCACCGCGCCGTCCTTCGCCAGTTCCCCGCCCCGCTTGATCGCGCCGTCGGTTCCCTCCACCGCTTCCACCGCCACCACCACCTTGTCTTTGATCACCACGCACTGGCCGATGTCCAGACGCCCGATCTCATACGCCATCTCCCACCCGTACCGGATGTCATCCCACTCTTTTTTCGTGGGCGTGCGGGAGGCCAGCGCTCCCTCTTCCACGAGGATGCCCTCAAGACCGAACGTGGACTCGCAAATCGTGATTCCCTCGCGCTCGATCTCCGCGGCGATTTCCCGGAGAATATCGTCGTCACGCCAGAGCGCGACCCTCGCGAACAGCGCCAGCGCCCGGAAATCCGGCCGCACCGTCGTAAAGACATGGGTTTTCTTGACGCCGCCGAGCATGACCGCGCGCGTGACCTGGTCGCTCTTGAAGGCATTGATCAGTTTATTGAGTTGTCCGATCTTGACCCAATGGATACGATCGACATGCCGCTCAAGCTCAGGCTCCGCCTCGCCGACGTGGGCGACGGCGGAGACGTAGTAGCCCAGTCTCCTGGCATTATCGGCAAAGATGATCGGAAAGCGTCCGTTCCCGGCGATCAGTCCGATCCGTTTGTCTTCGGCAGGCAGTGAGGCGTTCACGCGGACTCGTCCTCGTCGCCCTGGTCTTTCCCGACAGAGCGGGAGATCCCGCGCTTGGTGGCTTCCATAAAGGTCAGGATCTGCGCCACATCGGCCTGATCTTTGAACTCAGCCCTGGCCAGCCTGATCGCCTCAGCTGATCGATGGCCTTCGCGGAACAACAGGTCGTAGGCCCTCTTCAGCACGGAAATCCGTTCACCGGAAAATCCATGGCGGCGCAGTCCGATCGAGTTCAACCCGTACAGTTTCGACCGATACCCGCCGGCAGCCCGTGTAAAAGGCGGCACATCCTGCACGACCCCGCAACACCCTCCGACCATGGCATAGGCGCCGATGCGCACGAACTGATGCACGCCCGTCAGCCCGCCGATGATGGCATGATCGCCGATCGTGATGTGCCCGGCCAGACTGGCCGCATTCGCCAGGATCAGGTGATTCCCCAAGCGGCAATCGTGGGCGACATGCACATAGGCCATCAGGAAGTTTTTATGACCGACGGACGTACGCCCCCCGCCCTGCACCGTGGCCCGATTGACCGTGACATACTCCCGCAGAATATTGTCGTCGCCGATGACCACCTTCGTCGGCTCGCCTTTATAGCCTAAATGCTGGGGCGGGCCGCCGATGGACGAAAAAGGATGCAGCTCGTTCCGCTCGCCGATCTCGGTCCATCCATCGACCGTCACGTGGGAAAGCAGCCTGGTCCCCTTCCCGATCGAGACATGCTCCCCGATTAGACAGAACGGTCCGACCACCACGTCGTCCGCCAACTTCGCGCCCGGATGCACTATTGCTGTCGCATGAATCTGCACGCTGAACCTCCAATAGGAAACGTCAATCGCCAATGGTCAGTCGTCAATCGCGAGATCAATCAGCCCTCCCCCCTCGCACGGTTGACGCATGACGGGTGACTATTGACGGGCCTCGGTCTTCTCCTCTGTTACCATGGCCGTCACGTCCGCTTCACACACCACATCGTCATCGACATAGGCCTTGGCCTGCATCTTCCAGAAGGGCGCCCGCTTCTTGACCACCGTCACCTCAAGCCGCAAGCGATCCCCCGGCACCACCGGCTTCCGGAACTTGGCGCTATCGATCCCCGTCAGGTAGACCACCGGCCGACCCGTCACCTGGACGGACTTAAAGGCCAGCACGCCGCCGACCTGCGCCATCGCTTCGAGAATAAGGACTCCCGGCATCACCGGCCGGCCGGGGAAATGGCCTTGAAAGAACGGTTCGTTGATGGTCACGTTCTTGAGCGCCACAATTCGGCGGTCGATGTCTAACTCCAGCACCCGATCGACCAGCAGGAAAGGATACCGGTGGGGAAGTAATGCCTGAATCTCCGCTTGCTCCATCACTGCCATTGCCGTTGCCTCCTCTTATGCCCCGCGTCGGCGTCGACGCCGCGCTACTTATTCTGACTATCGAACTCTTTCACGACCCGGTCTGTCACATCCAGCGCAGGCTGATGGTACAACACAATCCGCACCATGGCGTCGCTGCCCTTGTCGAGAATGGCTTGATAGCCGTCCTTTTGCGCGACTGCTTGCGCGGCCGCCGCGATCTTCTTGGCATATTCCGTCACCATCTCGCGCTGTTTCTGCTGCACTTCCCGGTTAAAGTCCCCGAGCCGGCGCTGATAGGCTTCAAGCTTCACCCGGAACTGGTCCTGTTTTTCCTGCTTCGCCTGTTCGCTCAATTTGCTGTTGGGATCCTGAAGCGCCAGCTCCATATCCTTCAGTTCCTGATCGTCCGCATTGACGATTTTCTGCCGGGTGAGCGAATAACTCTTCATCTCCTCCAGCGCCCGCTTGCCGGCCTTGGATTGCTCCATCACCGCCTGCTGATCCATCACCGCCACCTTAAAGGTCTCCGCCGCGAACGCCGTGTGGGCAACCCACGCACTCGCGAGCAATACCCCGAGCATCCCGACCACGCTCTGTCGTTTCATACGATGTCTCTCCTCCTGCTAGGGATAGTCCCGATTAAACTCCTCGACGACTTGATTTGAAATATCGATGGTGTCTTCGCGATACAATGTCGGACCGCCCTTGCTGCTGTCCACCACAATCTGAAGGCCCAGGCGCTTCGCGACCTTGCCGGCGATCGTTTCGATCTTTTCACGGAACCCGTCCATGACATCTTTCTGCTTTTCCTGCACTTCCCGGTTGAGCTCCGTCACCTTCTGCTGATACTCCTGCATGCGGCGGCGGAACGATTCTTCGCGCTCACGTTTGGCCGTGGGGCTCAGCACTGTGGCCTGCTTGACGAAATCCTCCTCCATCCGCCGCAATTCTTTTTCGTCAAGTTCGATGAGCGCCTGCCGGTTCTTGGAAAAGGCCGTGAGATTGTCCTTCGCCTTTTTCCCCGCATTGGTGTCGGACAAGATACGGGCGGGATCTAATGTCCCGATTTTCCCGTCGACCTTGGGGCCGGGTCCCGCACAACCGCTCACGGCAAGCCACACGCCGGCAAGAAGCACGGCACCGCCGTTTCGACACCACCCGCGCATTGCACACATCCTTTTCACAAAGCCCTTTCCATGACGCATTAGAACAGCGACCCGATGGTAAACTCGAAGACGCCGGTGCGCTCGCCGGTTCTCGGCTCCAAATTCAGCCCGTAGGCCACACGCAACGGCCCGAACGGGGAGATCCAGCGGCCTTCAATACCGGCGGCTTTTCTCAAATTCAGCGACAGTTTCTCGTTGTCATCAAAACCTTTTCCGTAATCAAAGAAGATCACGCCGTTAAGTTTGGCATCGGCTGAAATTGTAAAGATATAGTCGACGTTGAAAATCAACTCTTTTGCCGCGCCGATGATCGAGTAGATATTCGGGACCACGGGGCCGGCCTGCCCGAACACAAATCCGCGCATCGTATTGATCCCGCCGACAAAGAACCGTTCGGTCAGCGGAATCGGCTTCCCGCCGATACCTTCAATGGCTCCGAAACGGGCCCGCACGGAAAACCGTGTATCAAACGGCAGCGGCGTATATTTGCTGACATCAAGGGTATACTTCACAAAATTGTTGGAGCCCCCCAAAAACGGTGTGCCATAGTCGACCCCGCCGCCGATCCGCCAGCCGGTCCGAGGATCGAGATAATAGTCTCGGGTATCCCGGAACAACGTCGTCCGGAATCCGGTCGTGGTCTGGTTGCCGAGCTGACGGCAGATGAGGGGCAACAAGTCCGGACAAAGCCCTTCCTGGGGATCAGAAAAATTCAACTGTTCGGCGACGAGGCTGATGCTTCCGGTCACATACTCGGACAGCCACCGCCCGAACGTCACACTGGCGCCGGACTTTTCTTCAAAATAGGAAATGTAGTTCGTCATGCTGCGATAGATATCGAGCTGGACCGACGTCAGCGAATCGTTCAGGTAGGGATTGCGAAACGTGATCAGGCCGAGCGACCGCTGTTGACCGAGCTGGCCGCGGATGCGGCCCATGTAGCCGTTGCCGCCAAGATTCCCTTCCGTGATATCTGCAATGGCGACGAGCTTATCCAGCGTACTGAATCCGCCGCCGACACTGAACTGGCCGGTGGGCTTTTCTTTGACCCGCACATTCAGGTCAACCTTGTCCGCCTCAACTTGCGCCGGCAGAATTTCGACCGTCTCAAAAAAGTTCAGATTGTTCAGCCGCTGGAAACTCCGCTTCAGCGACGGCGTGTCGATGACATCCTGTTCATCGACACGGATCTCACGGCGAATAACGTTGTCCCGGGTCTTGTCGTTTCCATTGATGTTGATCTGCCGGATCCGCATCATCTCACCCTCTTTAATGGTGAGAATGATGCTGGCGGTGCGCTCCTCGTTGTTCGGATTCACGTTCGGCACGACATCGGCAAACGCATACCCCTTGCTGCCGTACATATCCGTGAGCCGCGTAATTTCATCCCGGATCTTGGCCCGTTGAAAAATCTCCCCGTCCTTAATTTTCAGCTTTTCCCGAAGTTCCGCCTCCTCAAAAACGGTATAGCCGCGAAACCCGACCTCCGCCACGGTGAAGGGCTCACCCTCCGATACGCTATAGGTGATGACAAACCACTTCTTGTCGTCCGTCAACTCCACCGCCGGCAGGCCGACCTGCACATTCAGGTACCCTTTATTGAGCAGGACTTCCTTGACCCGCTCGACATCGTTCGCCAGCTCATCGTGTTTCAGAATGCCGGCGTCCGAGAGAAACGAGGGCAGCTTCAGCTGCGTGAACAGCCCGTACCAGGGAATCCACTCGCGCGTAGCCGTGACCTTGAAGACCTCATCTTTCGTCGCCGCGCGCATGCCCTCAAAGACGACCTCTTTCACTTTGGCTTTGTCCCCCTCCTTGACGAAGAAGGTCAGACGCTTGCGGTCTTCATCCAAGGTCTGCACGACCGGGATCACCTGGGCGTTGTAATAGCCGTCCTCCTGATAGGCGAGACGGATTTTCTCGGCGCTTTCTTTTGCCTGCTGCTGATCCAGAAAGGACTGACTCTTGATGGTGGTTTTCTCTTTGAGCTTATCGTCGCTCAAATTTTCATTCCCGTCGTAGACGATTTCAGTAATAAAGGGCTTTTCCCGAACAACGAACGCCACGGCGGTTCCGCCCTCGACCGATTCCGTTTCGACCTGCACGTCCTCAAAAAATCCCGTATCATAGAGAATCTTGACCTGCCCGCGCACGGTTTCCGGCGTATAGGGATCTCCGGCTTTGAGCGTGAGGCGACCGGCGATCGCGGGCAGCTCAATCCGCTTATTGCCGCGAATCTCGATCCCCGTGACCTTGAGACCGGCAAGTTGCGCGACCGCGTCCCCCACTGCCACACAGGAGGCGATGAGCGTCAGCATCACCACGCACCACTGGACCTTCCCGCACCAACTCAACAACACAAACCCAGATCCCCCCGCCATAAAAAAGTAGACGGCCGCGACGTTCTGCGACCGTATCCGAGACGCCCGCCAGGCCTGAGCCGAAGTCATGTCACCCGGCCGATCCTATTCTGAGGAACCGCCGTCCGCGGTCTTTACCCCGGTAAGACGAAGCGTCCCCGACGCTCCGCGTTGAGGCTCACAGGCTTCCTGCAGCGCAAAACTTCCGGATTATATTGAGCCCTTTCTATGATGTAAAGGATTATGCGGACGCATCGACACGCCGGTTTGCCGCTTGCGAACTCGCCCGGTTTCTTGACTTCACCTACCCCATCACATACTATCGCGCATGCCGTCTTACACCGTTCGAAAAGCCATTATCCCGGCTGCAGGCCTCGGCACCCGCTTTCTTCCGGCCACGAAGGCATCTCCGAAAGAGATGCTGCCTCTGGTCGACAAACCCCTGATCCAATATGCCGTGGAAGAAGCCGTCGCCTCGGGCATTGAAGACATTATCGTCATCACCGGCCGGGGGAAACGAGCCATCGAAGAC
Source organism: uncultured Nitrospira sp. (assembly GCA_964412445.1). Lineage (GTDB taxonomy): Bacteria > Nitrospirota > Nitrospiria > Nitrospirales > Nitrospiraceae > Nitrospira_D. The sequence continues at coordinate 26,418 of CAYPOR010000026.1, read as the reverse complement.
CACTTCGACCGCTCGGTCGAGCTCGAAGAAAATCTCAAGGGAACAGGGAAGGGCCAGCTCCTGAGTCAAATGCGCCATATCTCCACCCTGGCGAATTTTTGCTACGTGCGCCAGTCGGTGGCGCTCGGGCTCGGTCATGCCGTGCTCTGCGCGCAGCATCTGATCGGCGACGAACCGTTCGCCGTCATCCTGGGAGATGAAATCATCGACTCCCCTGTGCCGGGTCTCGCCCAGCTGATCCATGTTTATAAGAAACGCCATGCGGCCGTGCTTGGAGTACAGGAAGTGCCCGAGCAGGACGTGGGGCGATACGGGATTGTGACCCCGCAACGAATGAGCGCGGGCCTGCATCGCGTCAAAGACCTGGTCGAGAAACCGGCTCCCGCTGATGCTCAGTCGAATCTCGCCGTGATCGGACGCTATGTGCTGCCCCCGGAGATCTTTCCGATTCTCCGGAAGACTCCTCCTGGAAAGAACGGGGAAATCCAGTTGACCGACGCGCTCAAAGAACTGGCCAAAAAGTCCCCGATGTATGCGCATGAAGTCCGGGGCCAGCGCCACGATGCGGGAGACAAGCTGGGATTCCTGATTGCGACCGTCGAATTCGCCTTGAAAAATCCGTCTCTGGGACCGGACTTTCTGGAATACCTGACCGCAAAACTTCGAACAACGTCAGGCCAACGCCGAAAGTAGTGAGCGAAGAAGCAGGTGCGTCACAACCGCGATCCCAAGTCCGCTCGTGTCTACCGCCCCTCATTGGCATCCCTACTAAGAACAGAGGATAGACGCCCTCATGACTGACTCGATCGAACAAGACCTTCAGCCGCCGCAGAACGTGGAAGTGCCCGACCAGCTGCCGCTTCTGCCCGTTCGCGACATCGTCGTGTTTCCCTATATGGTCCTGCCGCTGTTTGTCGGACGCGAGATGTCCATCAAAGCGATCGAAGCCGCCCTGGCCGGCAATCGCATGATCCTCCTCGCCACACAGAAGGCGCTCGACGTCGAAAATCCGACGCCGGATGACATTCACCCCATCGGCACCGTCGGCATCATCATGCGCATGCTCAAGCTGCCCGATGAGCGGATCAAGATTCTCGTGCAGGGCATCGCCAAAGCCAAGGTCGCGAATTATATTCAATCCGATCCCTACTACTCCGTGCGCATCGACAAGATGCCGGACACCAGGATGACCGCCTCCACGCTGGAATCCGAGGCGGTCATGCGGACGGTCAAGGAACAGATCGAACGCATCGTCAGCCTCGGCAAAGTCCTGATTCCCGATGTGATGGTCGTCATCGAGAATCTGGAAGAGCCCGGACGCCTGGCCGATATGGTGGCGTCGAACCTCGGCCTCAAAGTCGAGGTCACGCAGAGCGTGCTGGAGCTGCAGGACCCGATCCAGCGCCTCCGGCTGGTCAGCGACATTCTCGGCAAAGAGATCGAAGTCCTCTCGATGCAGCAGAAGATCCAGGCGCAGGCCAAAGGCGAGATGGACAAGACCCAGCGGGAATACTTCCTCCGCGAACAACTCAAAGCGATTCAAAAGGAACTGGGCGAGCTCGACGAGCGGGCGGAAGAAGTGACCGAGTTTAAGAAGCGGATCAAAGACGCCAAGATGCCTGAGAAGGTGTTGAAAGAGGCGGAAAAGCAGCTCAAACGGCTGGAAAAAATGCATCCGGATACCGCCGAGTCCGCCACGGTCCGCACCTATCTCGAATGGATGGTCGAACTGCCCTGGTCGAAACGGTCCAAAGACAATCTCGATCTCAAAGCCGCCGCGCGGGTGCTCAACGAAGATCACTACGACCTCGAAAAGGTGAAAGAGCGCATCCTCGAATATCTGGCCGTCCGGAAGCTCAAAGAGAAGATGAAAGGCCCGATCCTTTGCTTCGTCGGCCCGCCGGGCGTCGGAAAAACGTCGCTGGGCAAATCGATCGCCAAGGCGCTCGGACGGGAGTTCGTCCGCATCAGCCTCGGCGGCGTACGTGACGAAGCGGAAATCCGCGGCCACCGCCGCACCTATGTCGGAGCCCTCCCCGGCCGCCTGATCCAGGGGATGAAGCAGGCCGGCACCGCCAATCCCGTCTTCATGCTGGATGAAGTGGATAAAGTCGGCATGGACTTTCGCGGAGACCCCTCGGCGGCGCTGCTTGAGGTCCTGGATCCTGAGCAAAATAACGCCTTCACCGACCACTATCTCGGGGTGCCGTTCGACCTGACCGAAGTCATGTTCATCACGACGGCGAACCTGATCGACCCGATCCTTCCGGCTCTGCGCGACCGGATGGAGATCATCGAAATTCCCGGCTACACCGAGGAAGAAAAACTGGGCATCGCGCAAACCTATCTGATTCCCCGCCAGCTCACCGAGCACGGCATCACCACCAAACATGTGAAGGTGAGCGACACCGCGTTGCGGCAGATCATCACCAACTATACGCGCGAAGCCGGCGTGCGCAATCTGGAGCGGGAAATCGCCAACGTGATGCGGAAGGTCGCCAAGAAGGTGGCCGAGGGAAAAGGCCAGGGCTTCCCGGTCACCCCGGCCAACCTGCACAAGTACCTGGGCGTGCCCAAGTATGTGCCGGAAGCCGAGCTCGAAAAAGACGAAGTCGGCGTCGCGACAGGCCTGGCCTGGACTGAATCCGGCGGCGATGTCCTCTATATTGAAGCCACCGCCATGAAGGGCAAAGGACACTTGACGCTCACCGGACACCTCGGCGACGTCATGAAAGAGTCCGCGCAGGCCGCCCTCAGCTATGTGCGCTCACGGGAAAAAACGTTACACATCAACCCGGACATGTTCAGCAAACAGGACCTCCATATCCACGTTCCGGCCGGAGCCATCCCGAAGGATGGACCATCCGCCGGCATTACGATGGCCACGGCGATTGCCTCGGCGCTGTCGGGCATTCCAGTCAGGCGGGACCTGGCGATGACCGGCGAAATCACCCTGCGGGGGCGTGTCATGGCCATCGGGGGACTCAAAGAAAAAATTCTTGCAGCCAAGCGGGCCATGCTCACAACGGTGATCCTCCCGCGGCGGAACAAGAAAGATCTGGAGGAAATCCCCAAACATATCCTGAAGGGAATCCAGCTGCACTTTGCCGACACGATGGACGACGTGATGAAAGTGGCCTTGCGCCGGAAACCGAAACCGGCCCCGGCGGCCAAGAAGCCGTCCACCCCTTCGGCCGCGGCCCGGAGCAAACCCTCGCGGCCGCAGAAGAGCCGGAAAACCGCCGGAAGCGGAGCCGCACGGGCCACCATCATGGCCTCGCCCGCTCACCTCCGGCCCTAACGTTGGCACCTATGGCCCGCCGGAAGGCCGCGCAGCCCATTCAGGAATTTCCGCTCATCCGGCAACTCCAGCGCCGGCATGAGCGGCCCAGCCCGTTGATCCGGAAAGGCATCGGTGACGATGCCGCCGTCGTCTCGATTCCCGCCGGCGATTGGACCGTCCTGACCACCGACCTCCTGACCGAAGGCATCCATTTCGACCTGCGCACCGCCCCGCCGGCGTCGGTCGGCTATCGGGCGGCCATGGCCAATTTGAGCGATGTCGCAGCCATGGGCGCCGCCCCTCGATTTCTTCTGGTTTCGATTGCGATTCCGCCCGCGCTCCGCGCAGCCGACATCCGGGCGCTCTACCGGGGACTCATGTCGGCCTGCGATCAGCATAAGGTGCGCCTGATCGGAGGAGACACGTCTGCCTCGCGCCAGGGACTTTTTCTCAATATTACGCTGATCGGCACCGCCCCACGAGGCCGCGCGCTCTTCCGGAACGGCGCACAGACCGGAGACGGCATCTATGTCACCGGCACGCTCGGAGATTCCCTCGCAGGACTTCAACTCCTCACGGACCGTCGCGCGCCGCGCCGGGGGACAGGGCTGACGAACGCCGACCGGAATTTTCTGATCGACCGGCACCGGCATCCGACCGCCCGCGTGCGGGAAGGCCTCTGGCTCAATCAGTCGCGGTTGGCGACCGCCGCGATCGACCTCTCCGACGGACTTTCCGGTGATCTCCGCCACGTATGCGAAGCCAGCCGGGTAGGAGCGGACATCGACCTCGCGAGCCTCCCCCTCTCACCGGCTTGTCGTGCCTATGCCGACCGCCGGAAGATAGACCCCGGCGCGCTGGCGCTGGCAGGCGGGGAAGACTATGAACTCCTCTTTACTATCGCGGCACGCGACGAGCGCGCGCTCGAACGGCAGGCAGAAGCCAGGCGATTTCACATCACCAAAATCGGCACCATCCGGGCGCGCCGGTCCGGCCTGCAGGCCGTCGCATCCGACGGCACCAGAGCGCCCTTGCCGGTCACCAGTTACCGCCATTTCACCTGACGAATGAACCACTGTGGCTGACCGAAGCTCTTTCCGCACACTCCTGCGCCAGGTCCTGCACCTTCAGGAACCGCCCCGGCGGACGGCCTTTGCCTTTGCGCTCGGCGTGTTCGTCGCATTCTGCCCGGCCTACGGCTTTCACATGATTCTCGTCGGCCTGTTGACCTGGCTGTTCGAACTCAACTTCGTGGCGCTGCTGGCCGGAGCCCTCATCAACAATCCCTGGACCATCGTTCCCATCCTCGGCATGACCTACTGGAGCGGAGCCCTGCTGATCGGACGAACCGATGCCCCGGCCTTCGACTGGCACGATCTCAGTTTCACCGGCCTGTATCAGCAAATGCTGCCCTACGCCGCGCCGTTCGCGCTGGGCGGCATCGTGCTCAGCCTCGTCGGATCGTTTCTGGCCTATCCAGCCGCCTGCTATTTCATTTCAAAATACCGCCGGTCGACCGTCTCACCGGATGAGAGACCATTGCCGCCCCATGATCCGCTGGGCTAAGATGCAGAGCTGCTATGCAACAGGTCGACGAATCCCTCAATGCTCCCTATGACGGCTCCGCCCTCATTGCCGATCCGATCCATAAATATGTGTCGTTCACCGTTCCCTACGCGAATCCCGATCCGCACGAGCGCACCGAAAAAGACCTGATCGATTCGCCCTGGGTCCAGCGGCTCCGTTATATCTACCAACTCCAGAGCGCCCGCTGGGTCTATCCCTCGGCCGAGCATACCCGCTTCGTCCATTCACTCGGCACGATGCATGTCGCCGGCCGGTTTGCCCGGCATCTGTACCCCTACCTTAAAAAAGTCGTGAAGGACGTTCCCTCGGCCAACTACGTCGAAGAACTGCTGCGGGTAACCGCGCTGGTCCATGACATCGGGCACGGTCCCTTCTGCCACTTCTTCGACGACAACTATCTCCACGGCTTTCATCTCACCCACGAAAAACTCGGGCAGATCATCGTCCGCGACCATCTCGGCTCGATCATCCGAAAAATCCGCCGCAGCCCCTCAGGCCCCTTCGACAAGGGCGAGGAGCTGAATCCCGATCAGATCGCCCATCTGATTCTGAAGGAAAAGGGGAAAGACAATTCCAAGATCCCGCGCTGGCTCAACATGCTGCAGCCGGTGATCTCCGGCAGCTATACCGGCGACAACCTGGACTATGTCCTCCGTGACTCCTACATGTGCGGCGTTGCCGTAGGGCCCGTCGATCTGACCCGCCTGATCCACTACACCATCGTCACGGACAAAGGGTTCACGATCCACAAGACCGGTCTGCCGGCCTTGCAGATGTTTTTGAACACCCGGATGTACCTCTATTCCAACGTCTATTTTCACCGCACGACCAGAGCCATCGATATCCACTTGAGAGATATTTTCGGGGACACCATGAAGCTGCTCTTCCCGAACGATCCCCGCAAAAAGATGGACGACTATCTCAGACTCACCGACTGGTCGCTGCTGGAGGAAGTCCGCCGGTGGACTGCTTCCCGCCAGAAAGCGCGCCGCCGGCTCGGCCAGGAATGGGCGCACATCCTGGATCGCGACGTGAAGTGGAAGATGGCCTATAGCACGGCGTTGAAAGAAAAGGGGCAGGAACGGGGCATGGCGTTCCCCGGCCACGAACACTTCGCGCAGCAGATCGCCAAAGAGCTTCCCAGGGAATTGAGGAATGTGGAATTTCGAGTCGACATGGCCCCGCTCGACCCGAGGCCGGATCCGAAAGACCGCCGCGGGAATCCGCTCTATGTCTATGATCCCGGAACCGGACAGGTCTCAACCGAACCGCTGGAAGAATTTCTCGATTTGCTGCCGACCCGCCTGATTCAGTTCAGAGTCTACGGGTTGGATCATCGCCATGACGCAGCCCTGTCGCGCGCCACAGCCACGGTCCTCAACAAGACTCCGTCCAGCCTCGAATCGAACTATTAATCGTCGGTCTCGCCTCGTGCAACCTTCCCGGCATTCGTTGCAGAGCGCACGATCAACAACAGGCGGATGGATCGTTCAGGCGGGCATCTTCAGCGGCAGGCCCTTCAGCAGTTGCGTCTTTTTCGTCCGCATCATCTCGCGCTGCTCCTCGGACGGGAAATGCGGCCCCCGTTTATTGGTCGGGAAACGAGCCTCGAACCGCTCGACGAGTTCCAGCGCTTCAGCCGCTTCGCCCGATCTGATCAACAACTGGGTCAGTCGAAGATAGGCAGGCACCAGCAACATCAGATGGCGAATTTCTTTCGCCTGGTCGACGACGAAACGATAGCCTGAGACCGCCACTTGCGGATTGACTTTTTCATAACACATGGCTTCGATGATGTGGATCCCCAGCCGATCCGTATCCGCGCTGATGCTGCGCTCCCACTGCCCATTCACCATGGCCCGCAGTTCTTCCGGAGATAACTGCACGCCTTTTCTGCGCCTGAAATTCGCCCGCACACGCTCCAGCACGCCTCTGGCCTCCAGCCATCCTCCGTACAGACCGACCAGCACGCTGGCGCAGGGAACCGCCCGCTTGCATGTCCCGTTCAGCGGCGTAAACAACTGCTTCGCGACTTGAGAGGAGGAGAACACCCGGCCGGTCGCCGCCGAACAGACTTCGCAGACATGATCGTCATCGGCGGTCACAAAGAAATACATACGAATCCCCGACCGGTCGAAGATATCGACCGCAAGAATACGCCCGGCCATAATCTGCATTTGGTAGTATTGCCAGATGACCAGCAGCGCCAATACGGCCACCAGATAGAGCGTCAGATCAGGAATCTCGATGCCGTCGAACATCTCGTCCTCCTCGTGCCTCTACTACGTACGTTCCCGACAATACCATCGGTGCACGTCGGCACCTAGCAGAATCCCTTTCTCCTCTGCTCCGCCCTGATCCGCCGACCGGGCGATCCTGTTTGATGATTTTTCTGTCCCCTTGCCGAGCCGGTGAGGATAATGAATGCGTTGCCGAAAGACGCTCACGAGGCACAGGCTGAAGGAGGAACCATGCTGATCCATTTCAGAACCTATCTCATCGTCTGGGGAATAACGATGTGGCTGGTATTCCCCTGCTTCGCACAAATGGGAACGGGAGAGGCCGCCAAGATCCTGAACAACATGCCCCCAGACCTTTTCGCGAAAGTCCAGACCCTGGCGCAACAACTCCAGCAGGGCATTAAAGAGGGAAAGCTTTCGGAAGCAGACGTTCAGCAGGGCATGATGTCAGGACATCTGGCGGAGAAACTGAAAAGCCTGAATCCTCAGGCCGGACATCTGCTGGATGAAATCAGCGATGCGATGAAAAACGGCCAGGGACCTGGTGAAGCGGCGCTCATGCCGCTGCTGGGGGGACTCGGAATCTCACCGAACTGAGCTGGATTCGGCAGATCGACTGCTATCGACAACGCAAAACGGCTTAAGGAGCCGGCGCGCCCACACCGGCGGTCGGTTGGGCCACCGGCGCCGGTATCGCCGATTGCACCGCGCTCTTGAACGGGAGATCCAGCAGCGCGTAGGGATTCACGCGGGCCCCGTTGAGCTTCACGCCCCAGTGCAAATGCGGACCGGTCGCCCGACCGGTCGCGCCGACCTTGCCGACGACCTGCCCGGCTTTCACGATATCGCCCTCTCTGACCGATACTTCTGAAAGATGGAAATACATCGAGTAGAAGCCGAGCCCATGATCCACATAGACGCCTTTGCCGGAGAAAATATGATCGACGGTCAGCCGCACCACCCCGTCGTTCGTCGCGAGCACGTCGGTTCCCTGAGGCGCCCCGATGTCTTCTCCGTTATGGGGATTCCTGGCCTGGCCGTTCATGATTCTGACGCTGCCGAAAATCCCTGTGCGCTTGCCCCCGACCGGTTCGAGAAAGCCCCCCTGCCAGAGCTTCGAGCGTGAATCCTCGGCCAGCGCCGCTTTCACCTGATCCTGTTCGGCCTTCCACCGGGCCAGCGCCTTCTCATCCAGATCCACCTTCTCTTTCGGCAGCTTCAAATGCTCGACGCGAAACTTTTCTTTGACCACCAGCACGTTCATGCTGACATGCTTGGTGTGATCGCCGCTCTTGATATCCACCGCCAGCTCATGAGTACCGGGCTCGTCCTGCATGTCGAGGCCCAGCAATCCGACATACCCCGGCGCTTCCCCGTTTCGCGGGTCCGGAAAGAACGACAGGGTGCGCCCCATGAACGAGCCCCGGACCTCTGCCTGAGGATCATCGCCCGGTACTTTGACCAGCACGATCTGCCCCTGCTTCCCGCTCAATTGTCCGTCCGCCCCCTTCGGGGCCGGCATAGAGCCTGGGACCAGCTCAATCGGAAAGATGCTCGCGAGTAAGACAATCACCGTGAGCATCATGCGATCGAACTGCGACGCGCGCTGCTGCACGGCGTGGATCATGGCTTTCATCGAGAGAACCTCGCTCCTGACACTTGTGAAACCAACTCTTCGACCCGGCGATTCGTGGCGCTGAACGGGTCCATACACAAAATCGTCTCTTCCCAATACCCGTTTAATTTGAGATAGGTCCAATCCACGGTATACGACCGGTTCTTGGCCCTGGCAAACCGGATAAAATCGCCGCGCACTTTGGCGCGTGTGGTCTGCGGCGGCGTCGACATGGCCCGTTGCACGGCCTCCTCCTCCACGACCCGCTCGATGAGCCCCTTGGACTCCATCAGATAATATAATCCCCGCGTTCGTTTCACGTCATGGAATTGCAAATCCAGCAGATAGACGCGGGGATCGTCCCACCCGCAGCCTTTTTTATCGACATACGACTGGATGAGATGCTTCTTGGTCACCCAGTCCACCTGATGGACCAGTTGCATCGGATCGTCTTCCAACCGGTCCAGCAACGTCGCCCATTTGTGAAACACGTCGTCATGGACCGTATCATGCTCCCGCTGCGCCAAATACTGCTGCGCGCGATCGAGGTAGACCCGCTGAATTTCGACGGCGGTCATCTGGCGTCCGTCATCCAGCTTCACTTTCTTCTTCAGGGTCGGATCGCGTGAGATCTCCCGGATGGCTTTGACCGGATCCTCCAGTTCCATGCCCTGTACCGCATAGCCGTCCTCGATCATCGACAGCACCAACGCGGCCGTGCCCACCTTCACATAGGTCACGAACTCCGACATGTTGGAATCCCCGACGATGATATGCAGCCGCCGGTAGCGCTCCGCATCGGCATGCGGCTCATCGCGCGTATTGATGATGCTGCGAGAGGACGTGGTGGAGGACGACGTTTTCTCGTGGATATGCTGGGCGCGCTGAGAAATAAAATATTGCGGCTTCCCGGATACTTTCAGCACCTTCCCCGCCCCGCCGTAGATCTGCCGGGTCACGAAGAAAGGAATCAATTGCTCCGTCACCTTCCAGAAATCCACGTCGCGCCGCATCAGAAAGTTTTCATGACAGCCGTAGGTATTCCCGAGCGAATCCGTATTGTTTTTGAAAATGTAAATCTCGCCGGACAGGCCTTCCTCGCGCAACCGCTCTTCCGCCGCGGGAAGACAGGCCTCCAGCAGCCGCTCGCCGGCTTTGTCGTGGATGACGAGGTCGAGAATATTGTCGCACTCGGGCGTCGAGTATTCGGGATGACAGCCGGTGTCCTGATAGAACCGGGCGCCGTTGACGAGAAAGGCGTTGGAAGGCCAGCTGTTGGGAATCAATCCTTCAAAGATGTAGCCGAGGACTTTCTCCATCGGCAGATAGATACGCCCGTTCGGCGAGAAGATCAGGCCGTACTCGTTTTCCAGGCCGAAAATCCGTTGTTTCATAGAACCGGGGGATAGCATGAGGGGTCACAACACCATACACGGCCGTCGCGGGATCTTCAACGTCCGCACGGGCGGCCCCCACCGCCGCATCAGGCTGTCAGGAGTTGCTGAACTTCACCCGGCGTGAGCCGCCTGAACTTGCGGCCGGTGCGCGCCCGTTCGAGCACGGCCACTTCCAACCCTTCGGGGTTGAGCTTCTGATTGGCCGTCTGCTCCAGCGCGGACACGCAGAACCCGAGCGCGGCTTTGAGAGTCGGGGGAGGACCGGTCACCTTGTCTTTCATCGCCGCCAACACCGCCTCCGACCGGCCGCCGATGACGGCGACGGACTTTTCATCAATGATGCTGCCGTCGAAAGAAATACGGTAGATCTCGTTCGCGTGGCTGTTCTGCCCCACCTGCACCACAAGAATCTCCACTTCGAGCGGCTTCATTTCCTGGCTGAAGATGGTGCCGAGGCTTTGCGAATACCCGTTGGCCAGCGAGCGGGCCGTGACATCTTCCCGGCTGTACATGAACCCCTTCAGATCGGCATGGCGGATGCCGGCCTTTCTGAGATTCTCAAACTCGCTGTATTTCCCGGCTCCGGCAAACGCGATACAGTCATACACTTCGGAAATTTTATGGAGCGAGGCGCTGGGATTGTCCGCGGTGAACAACACTCCGTCCGCATATTCCATCGCGATGCTGGACCGGCCCTTGGCGATGCCCTTCTTGGCATACTCCGCCTTGTCCTGCATCATCTGCTCGGGAGACACGTAGTAAGGCATCGGCATCGTTACGTCTCCTTCGAGCGTCGGGCGGTCATCAACGCGTCATAGACGGCGCGAATCCTGTCGTTCGGCACATCCGTGATTCCCTGGGAGTCCACCAGCTTGGCGGTGGGATAAATCCCCCGCACCAGATCGGGGCCACCGGTGCCCACATCATCGTCGGCGGCATTGTAGAGCGACATCAGCGCGAGCTTGAGGGCCTCCGCTTCCGGAAGCTGACGCTGGAAATGTTCACGCATGGTATTCCGCGCGTCCTTCCCGCCGGACCCGATGGCATGATAATCCGACTCTTCGTACCGACCGCCGGTGATGTCGTACTTGAAAATGCGGCCTTCGCCGCGCTTGAGATCGTAGCCCACATACAGCGGCATCACGACGAGCCCTTGAAACACCATGGGCAAATTCGCTTTGACCATTTGGCCGAGCTTGTTGGCCTTGCCCTCGCAGGAGAGCGCCATGCCCTCCAGCTTTTCATAATGTTCCAATTCAGTCTGAAACAGTTTGGCCATCTCGATGCAAGGCCCGGCCGCGCCGGCGATCGCCATAGCTGAATAGTCATCGATCTTGAATACTTTCTCGATCCGCCGGTCGGCGATTTGAAAGCCCTCGGTCGCCCGGCGATCGCCGGCGATCACCACGCCCTGCTGATATTTGATGGCCAGCACCGTCGTCGCCTGCGGAACCGTCAGAGCGCTTCCCCCTCGCGGCTGGTCCTGGGCAGCGGGAAACACGCCGCCGCCGGCCCCTCCCAGCGTCAGCCCGGGATAGTGTTTGGAAATAAAGTCGAAGAAACTCGGCTCATCGTGGTTCGGCAAAAAAGGAAGATTCATAGTCGGCGCTGGACGCAGCTCCCTGGGTTAGGCTTTCAATTTTTCCAACAACGCTTCGGCCGTCGGGCAACTGTCCAACAGGGCGCCGGTCATGGCTTCCGTGCCCCGGTTCGGATCCATCAACGGGATCCGGGTGATCGTCGGATTCCCGAAATCAAACAGCACAGAGGTCCAGCTGACTCCATAGAGGGAGGCTGCAAACTTGGCCGCACAGCGCCCACGGAAATAGGCGCGGGTTCCCGGAGGCGGCAGCGTTTCCGCGCGCACGATTTCCTCTTCACTGACAATGCGCTGAATCAGATTTCCCCGTTCGAGCGTATAGAAGAGCCCCTTGTCCGGCCGCACATCATGATATTGAAGATCCATGAGCTTGACGCGCGGATCCGACCACCCGCACCCTTTCCGATCCATGTAGGACTCGATCAGATGGCGCTTGGCGACCCAATCCAACTCCTCAACCAGCAACCGCGGGTCCTTTTCCAAACAGTCCAGCACATGCTCCCAGCGGCGCAACACGTCCCGCATGATCTCTGTGGTCGGATGGTCGGCGTAATAGCTCTTCGCGGCACCCCAATAGGCTCGCTGAACGGCCAAGGCGGTCGTCGGCCGGCCGTTTGAGAGCTTCAACGATTGCTTCATGTCCAGATCGCGGGACACCTGTTTGATCGCGCGAACCGGTTCATCCAGTTCGACGCGGGGGAGTTCCGCGCCGGCTTCCAGCAATTCCAGCACCATGCTCAACGTGCCCACCTTCAGATAGGTGGAAAGCTCGGCCATGTTGGCATCGCCCACGATCACGTGCAGACGCCGGTACTTGCTGTACTCGGCATGCGGCTCATCCCTCGTATTGACGATGGGCCGCTTGACCATCGTGTTGAGATCCGCCAGACATTCGAAAAAGTCGGCACGCTGGGAAATCTGATATTCGGCGGGACCGGCCTGATTCTCGGCGCCGACCTTCCCGGCGCCGGCGACGATCAGCCGGGTGACGAAGAAGGGCGCCAAGACCTGGAGCAGCCGGTCGAACGGAACGGCCCGGGACACCATATAGTTCTCGTGATACCCGTAGCTGTTCCCTTTTCCATCGGAATTATTCTTATAGACGATGCATTGCTCGCGGCCGCGCGCGCGGGTCAACTCAGTGAGACTCCTGGCGAAGATCCGTTCCCCGATCCGTTCGAACGCCACCACTTCCCTGGGGTTCGAACATTCCGGAATAGAGTACTCGGGATGCGCGCCGTCGACATAGAGCCGTCCGCCGTTGGCTAAGACTTTGTTCAGCTGGCGATTGTACTCGGGGTTGGGACGCTCCCGTTCCCCCTCTACTTCGAAACCGCGAGCGTCCAGGAGCGGATTTTCGTTTTCATAGTCCCAGATGGCGTTGGGAGCCGGCAACCCAGGATAGTGGCCGATCACGGCGATCGATCCGGCGACAGGATCCGATAGTGCCGCATCCTTGGCTGCAATACCGAATTCGGTTTCCGTGCCGATCACGCGGGAGAACTTCGTCGACGGCTGGTCTTCCATAGAGTGATGAACGACTAGAGATAATGGCCCGTGGTCACGGTTTCGATCTGGCGGGATTCCGTCGGCCCGCCGCTGATCGTGCGCAGATGCACGATTTTTTCGCCCTTCTTTCCGGCCACCTTCGCCCAGTCGTCCGGATTGGTGGTGTTCGGCAGATCCTCATGCTCCTTGAATTCTTCACGAATGGCCCGGATCAGATCCTCCGAACGGAGCCCGACCCCTTCTTTTGCAATCGCCCGCTTCACCGCATATTTCTTGGCGCGGGAGACAATGCCCTCGATCAGCGCACCGCTGGCGAAATCCTTGAAGTAGAGGACTTCCTTCTCCCCGTTCGCATACGTGACCTCGATGAACTTATTCTCCTCCGAGGCCGCATACATCGCATCGACGGTGAGCGTCGTCAGTTTGTCCACCAATGCGTGCCGATCGCCGCCGTGCTGCGCCAGTTCCTCCGGCGCAAAGGGCAATTCGACCGAGAGGTATTTCGAGAAAATATCCCGGGCGGCCGCGGCATCCGGCCGGCCGACTTTGACTTTGACGTCAAGCCGCCCCGCGCGCAGCACCGCCGGATCGATGAGATCCTGTCGATTGCTGGCGCCGATGACGATGACGTTTCTCAACCGTTCAACGCCGTCGATCTCCGAAAGAAATTGCGGCACAATGGTCGACTCGATGTCGGATGAAATCCCGGTCCCGCGCGTTCTGAACAGCGCGTCCATTTCGTCGAAGAACACGATGACGGGATTGCCGTCCGCCGCGCGCTCTTTCGCCTTCTTAAACACTTCCCGCACCTGCCGCTCCGATTCGCCGACATATTTATTGAGCAGCTCGGGCCCCTTCACATGCAGGAAATAGCTCCGGATCTCTTTGCCGGTCAGATGACCCAGTTTTTTCGCGATCGAGTTGGCGACGGCCTTGGCGATCAGGGTCTTTCCGCAACCGGGAGGCCCGTAGAGCAACACCCCTTTGGGAGCGCTCAACTTAAAATCGGCAAACAGCTCGGCATGGAGAAACGGCAACTCCACCGCGTCGCGGACATGCTCCAGCTCCTTCTGTAGTCCGCCGATATGCTCGTAGTCGACATCCGGCACTTCTTCGAGGACCAATTCCTCCGATTCGGACTTCGGCAGCTTTTCGATCACATAGCCGGATCGCGGGTCGTAGAGCAGATGATCGCCGACGCTGAGCCGTTCGACTAACAGCGGATCGGCCAATTCGGCGACTTTTTCCTCGTCGAAATGCAGGGTGACCAGTGCGCGGCCACCTTCCAGCACGTCTTTCAACCGCACGACTTCGCCCTGTACCTCAAAGGCCTTCGCTTCGATGATATTCAACGCTTCGTTCAGCACCACTTCCTGCCCGCGGCGCAGCTCTTTGCCATCGATCGCGGGAAGCAGGCTGACTTTCATCTTCCGGCCCGACACAAACACGTTTGCCGTACCATCGGCGTTGAGGGATGAATAGATGGCGTAGGACGAGGGCGGCGCGGTCAGTTTCTCGATCTCCGCACGCAACGCCCCGATCTGCGCCTTGGCTTCCTGCAGAGTCGAGACGAGTTTGTCGTTCTGTTTGGTGGCTTGATCGAGTTGGTAACGGGATTGATACAGCCGACGGATTTCTTCTTCCATCGACTGAATCTGAACGCGAAGCTTTTCGACTTCGCGGGCATGGTCGTCGTTTTTTGAAATCACGTCCGCTTTCCCCTCTGACAACCGCTTCGTGATTTTCTTCACGGAATCTCGGAGGGACCGGATTCGGCTTGAGCCGCTCTTCTTGTCTGCCATGTGCCTGCTCGCTGTAACGCTAGGACACCGAGCGAGAACGAATTATCAAGCCAGTGAGCGGATTCTAACACCCGACCTGGGGGTGGTCAACTGCGCGCGTTCAACCTGCATGCGCGTCATCGCGCGACCGCGGCGCCCACGCGGCGCGAACAGCCGCCTGCATCTCGACGGTCGCCGTCCCGACATCCTCCCGGCCGAGTATGCCCCCGATCATCGCCACACCGGACGCGCCGGCGTCGCGCGCCGCTGCGATTCGCTCGCCTGTCATCCCTCCGATGGCGAATACCGGGACAGACGACCGGCGGCAGGCATCCGCCAGCGCGGCTAACCCCAATGGGGCACCGAATTCCCGCTTCGACGGAGTCTCGAAGATCGGCCCGAGGATGACATAATCGGCTCCGTCATCTCCGGCCTGTTGCACTTCTTTGACTGAATGCGTTGACACCCCGATCAACCGGCGCGGGCCCAGAACTCGACGAGCGACCGAGACCGGAAGACTGCTGGCGCGAAGATGGACTCCGTCAAGGTCCAAGGCCTGCACCAGGTCGACACGATCATTGAGGAGCAAGGGAACGCCGCGAGCCTTCGTCATCGCATGAATCTGCCCGGCTAATGACAAAAGCTCCCGCGTGAGAAGATCCCGTTCACGCAACTGAATTGCCGGCACACCGGCATCCACCGATTCCCGGAGGGCGCTCGCAAGCGAGCGCCCGCGAACCAGCGAACGATCGGTGACGAGGAGAAGATGGAAATCAACAGGCGGCATGAGCGAGTGACGGGTGACATGTGAGGAGTGACATCTGAATAAAAGCGCCCAAGCCTCCTTGCACACTCTTTATGCGCCGTCGGCCACTCGTCACTCTTTACCCGTCACTAGGTTTTACAGCATCCCCTCGATCGGGCTGCTCGCGGTCGCATACAACTTTCTCGGCATACGTCCGGCTTTGAAGGCCAGCCGGCCGGCATCAACGGCATACTTCATCGCCTCGGCCATCATGATCGGGTGCTGTGCAGCAGCGATCGCCGTATTCATCAACACCGCATCGGCGCCATACTCCATCGCCAGCGCGGCATCGGAAGCCGTCCCCACTCCGGCATCGACGATAATAGGCACTTTGACGGTCTCCATAATGATCTTCAAATTATACGGGTTGCGGATGCCCAGTCCCGACCCGATCGGCGCCGCCAGCGGCATGACGGCCGGACAGCCGATGTCGACCAGCTTCTTCGCGACGATGGGATCATCATTCGTATACGGCAGGACGATGAACCCTTCCTTGATGAGAATCTTGGCGGCTTCGATGAGCCCTGCGGTATCCGGAAACAGGGTCTTTTCATCCCCGAGCACTTCCAGTTTCACAAGATCGGAAATACCGGCGGCCCGAGCGAGCCGTGCATACCGCACCGCGTCTTCGACCGTGTAACAGCCCGCCGTATTCGGAAGAATCGTATACTTCTTCGGATCGATGTAATCGAGGAGGTTCTCCTTCGAACGGTCGGTGATATTCACGCGCCGCACCGCCACCGTCACCACATCGGCGCCGGATGCCTCGATCGCCTTTTTCGTCTCGGCAAAATCTTTATATTTCCCCGTCCCCACCCACAGCCGTGAGCGGAATTCATGACCGCCGATCGTCAATCTATCGTTCGCATCCATCCGATTCTCCTTTGGTCTCGCATCCGCCGCCGATAAACCCGAGGATCTCGACCCGGTCTCCCGCGCGGAGGCTCCGCTGTCCGAAATCCTTCCGGTCGAGGATTTCGAGATTCAACTCCACGGCCACACGCTCCGACGAAATAGCCAAATCGCTTAGGAGATCGGCCACGGTCCCGCCGTCCCGCCACCCGCGCGGCTCTCCGTTCACCTGGATTTGAATCTCGCCGGTCATGTCGTCATCCTATGGGAGCACAATTCTGGTTGTCAATTAGCCCTCCCCCTTGTCTCGAGAGAGGCATCCCGCGCACAATGCGGGTCCGTCGGGAGCCGGGGAGATCTGACATGCCTGCGAAAAATGCACAGCTTGCACAACTCTTTCAATCGATCGCCACGCTGCTGGCCTCCCAACGGGCCAATCCCTATCGCATCAGAGCCTATCGCCGTGCCGCTGACTCCATTCTGGCTCTGGACGAGGATATTGCGCTGGTGGCAAAACGGGATGAACTCGAAGACATCGACGGGATCGGGAAAGATCTGGCGGGAAAGATCAAAGAGTTTCTGGCTACCGGCACGATCCGCATCTATGAAGAGCTAAAAACGCCCTTGCCCACCGACGTGAAGAACTGGACCCGGCTGCCGGGACTTCACGATTCTCTGGTGAGCTATCTCTACGCGAGGCTGGGAATCCGAACGCTGGATGACCTGGAGCAACTGGTTTCATCCCACCTCCTCCGCACCGTTCCAGGCTATACCGGATCGGAGGAGGAATTGCTCCAGGCCATTCGACAGCAGAAATCGTCTCCGGGAATTTAGGAGACCTTCATCTCCTTAAAAATCTTCCAGGTCTTCAACAACTCCACGGCTTTCTGCAATTGCGCATCCTGCTCGACGGCAGGATCACCGGCGCTGTCGAGCGGCGGGGCCTGGGGCGTCGCTCCGTTCTTGGTCGCCGCGTCCTCCGGAGCCTTTCCGTTGGGATGCGGTACCGCATCCTTCTCTTTTCCCTGAGCAGGCTTCTGGGCCTTTGCCTCCGCCTCCTTCTCGACGGGCTTCCCGTCTTTTGCCGGAACCGGTGCCGGGAGTTTCACCACAATATCGGGCGTAATACCCGTGGACTGGATCGATCGGCCCTTCGGCGTATAGTACTTCGCCGTGGTGAGTCGAAGGCCTGAACCGTCACCGAGCGGAAGGATGGTCTGCACCGATCCTTTCCCGAACGAAGTCGTGCCGACGATGACCGCACGGCCCCAGTCCTGCAGCGCTCCCGCAACGATCTCCGACGCGCTCGCCGACCCTTCATTCACCAGAATGATCATCGGAAGCTCGTCCATCTGATCTTTGGACTTCGCGAGCCACTCGTCCTTCTTCCCTTCGCGATTCTTGGTGAACACCACCAGTTTCCCGTTCGGGAGAAACTGCTCGGACACATCGACCGCCGCAGTCAGCAGCCCGCCGGGATTGTTCCGGAGGTCCAGAATGGCCCCTTGGACTTTCTGTTCGCGAAATTGCTTGATGGCTTTCGCGAGATCGCGTCCCGTCGCTTCCTGAAACTGCGTCAGCCGGACATAGCCCAGGTTGTCGATAACTTTCGATTTGACGCTTTCAATCTTGATGGTATCCCGCATCAGGGTAAACAGCAGCGGATCCGGCGTGCCGTCGCGCTGAATCGTCAGGTTCACCTTGGTTCCCTTCGGTCCCCGCATCTTCTGGACCGCATCCATCAACGTGAGATCCTTGGTCGTCTCATCGTTGACTTTCACGATGAAGTCTCCGGCTTTGATCCCTGCCCGCTGAGCCGGCGTCCCTTCGATCGGCGCGATCACTGCCAGCCGGTTCTCCTTCACGCCGATCTGGATGCCGACCCCGCCGAACTCGCCCTTGGTCTCCACCTGCATTTCCTTATACATCTCGGGCGTCATATAAGCGGAATGGGGATCGAGCGTCGAGAGCATGCCGCGGATGGCCCCTTGCACCAATTCCTTGGTCTTTGTTTCATCGACATAATGCCGCTGAACCTGGTTGAGCACTTCGGAAAAGGTCTTGAGCTCCTCGTACGTTTCGGTCGCATGGCCGGTGCGCTCCCAGCCCTTGCCGATCAGAACTCCGCACAAGACGGCCACGACCATCATCGGCCCGATGACCCAAGACTTCCCTCGCGGCTGCTGTTCCATGATACGCCTATCCTTTCAGTCCAAACACCCGAGCCATTTCGCCAACCAGACCGGTCCCCGCGCCGACCCCCTATCGCTTCGCCAGCCAAAGCAACGGGTCAACGGGATCCGACCCTTCGCGTAGCTCGAAGTATAATGTATTTTCTCCGATCATGCCCGTATCTCCGGTTTCTCCGATCGCCTGCCCTTCAGCCACATGCTCCCCGACTTTCGCCAGAATCCTCGATGCGTGGGCATAGAGCGAAAAAAATCCGTTCGTATGATCCATGATTATAACCAGTCCGTACCCTTTCAACCAGTCCGCGTAAACCACTGTTCCCGGCATGACCGAATGGATAAAACTGCCTTCGGCGGTTCTGATTTCGATACCTTTTCGTTGCACATAGGTATTGAAGGTGGGATGCTTCTGCCGGCCGAAAAAGGAGACCACCTGTCCATCCGCCGGCCAGGGTAATGCCCCCTTGGTCCCGCGCGGCACGGCCGGCGCGGTCGGCGGCCGCATCGCCATAGCCCGCCGCCGTGTCTCTAATTCGTTCAAGAGGCTATCGACCCGTGCGGCGGACCGTTCGAGTTCCTCGGCGGCCCGGCTGAACGATTCCTTTTCCTGCGTGATCTTGGTGAAATAGACCTTCTTTTCTTTCTGCAAAGACCGGATATCGGAAAGCTTTTTCTCCGTCGACTCCTTATAGGCCAGCATCCCGGCGCGCGCCTCCGCCCGCTGCCGCTCGGCCAGTTCCATCCGCCCGACATCAGCGCGAAAGGTCCCCATCAACTCGAAATCCTTTTGAGAGACCGCCGACAGATACTGCATCCGACGCTGAAAATCCCCATAGGAATCCGCCGCCAGCAACGCCTTGACATAACCCGCCCGGCCCTCCATGTACTGCACGCGGAGGCGGGCAAGAATCGCATCGCGGCGCTCCTGAATGCTCGTCCTTATGATTCCCAACTGCTCGGTGATCGCTTCGATCTCGCGGTCTTTCTTCCGCAGCTTCTTGTTGATCTCCTGATGTTCCTGCCGGGTCCGCACCAATCGTTCATCCAGCGTCTGGATTCCCTGAAGCACCGACTCCCGTTTCTTCTCCGCTTCATCCGCCCGCTTGCGCTTCTCTTCGATCTTATCTTTCAGCTGTTCCAGCGTCTTCCGCTCACGTTCGATCTTTTCTGAAATAGGATCGCCCGCGGCCAGGGCGGAACCCGCCGCTCCGCCGCACAGGACAACACAAGCGGCCAGTATGAC
This sequence comes from uncultured Nitrospira sp., assembly GCA_964412445.1. GTDB lineage: Bacteria > Nitrospirota > Nitrospiria > Nitrospirales > Nitrospiraceae > Nitrospira_D. The sequence goes on along the minus strand of CAYPOR010000026.1, from coordinate 6,317 downwards.
GGCGCGCGCACCTTTCATGTCCGACTGTCTCCAAAGCGCCGAAGCGACACGAAACTGCCGGCAAACCCCAGCCCGATCCCGATCAGCACGAGCGCCAGACAGACCGAAAGCGGAAAGAAAGCGATCATGTGTTCGATCCCGCTCAACCGACCGGTCGAACTGATTTGTTGACGAAACAGCTCAAACCCGCCCTTCAGAATCAGCAGGGACAATCCGCTCCCCAAGGCGCCCAGCACCGCTCCCTCGAGCAGGTAGGGAATTCGGATGAACCAGCGCGTCGCGCCGATCAGCCGCAAAATTTCAATTTCCTCCCGCCGCGAAAACAACGTCAGCCGGATCGTATTGCCGATGATCGTGACCGCAGCCGTCGAGAGAATCACCCCGACCCCGATCGCAATCAGTTCGATATAGCGAATCAACCCTGCGAGCGCATCGATCCATTCCTGATTGTAATCGACTTTGGCCACCCCCGGCATCGTGCGGACCCGCTCCGTCCAGCGCTTCACCGCGTCGGGAGATCGATACTGAGACGCCAGCGTCACCACAAACGACGCCGGCAGAGGGTTCTGCCCTAAACCTTCAAGGAGATGGGAGTCGGCGGGAAATTGCGCGCGGAACTCGCCGAGCGCTTGTTCCTTCGAAATGAACACCATGGCCGCGACCATGCGGTCGGCCTTCAGCCGCCCTTCAAGATCCGCCACTGATTCCCGCGTGAGCTGATCATCAAGATAGACCATGATCTTGATATCTTCCTGAAGCCAGCCGGCTGCGCTCCGGAGATTCACGTACAAGAGGAGAAAGATCCCGACGCAGGAGAGCGTGAAGGCCGTGGTCAGAATCGCCACGACGGTCGTTGTTCGGTTCGCCCGCATATTTGCCCAGGCTTCACGGAAGAGATAAAACAATCGCCTCATGCGTTCACCGATTGCGCGCGAACCGGCGACGGAAGCATAACGCCGTCCTGCAGGACGATCACGCGCCGGTTGATCTGCGCCATCACCTGCGGATCGTGCGTGGCGACAAGGACCGTCGTGCCTCGCGCGTTGATCAGTTTGAACAACTCGATGATTTCCGCCGTTCGTTCGGGGTCGAGATTCCCCGTCGGTTCATCGGCGAGCAATACGATCGGGCCGTTGACGATCGCGCGGGCAATGCACACCCGCTGCTGTTCGCCGGCGGACAGGCTGGTCGGCAACTGATCCTTCTTATGGTCGACTCCGACCGCGCGCAGCGCCTCCGTGACTTTTCGGCGAATATCGACCGACGACGCCCCCTGAACGATCAACGGGAGAGCCACATTGTCAAAGACCGACTTCTTCGGCAACAGGCGGAAATCCTGGAAGACCGTCCCGACCTTGCGGCGCAAAAACGGAATCTCGGATTTCTTCAGCTTCGTGACATTTTTCCCCTGAACGAAGATTTGCCCCTCGTCCGGAATCTCGGCGGCGATCAACATACGCAGCAACGTCGACTTCCCGGCTCCGCTCGGCCCCATCAGCAGGACGAATTCTCCCTTCTCGATATCGAACGTGAGGTCGGAGAGCGCCGGACGGCGGTCATAGGTCTTCGACACATGGATCAGTTGAATCATCGCGTCCGTCATCTCTGCATACCTGTTTACAGAATACGGCTACCAGCCCGCTTGATCCGGCACCTCGAACGCATGCTCAATGTGTTCGATCTGAAAGGAAGACTCCGCATCCCCCTGCACCAGGACGACATCGAATCGACAGACCCGATCGCTTACATGGCGCCGGGCCAGATATTGCCCGGCCAACCGGATCAACTTGGCCTGCTTCCGCCGGTCTACCGCCAGAAGCGCGCCGCCGAAGGCCCCGCTGGTCCTGGCTTTGACTTCGACGAACACCAGAACACCGTGGTCATCGGCCACCAGGTCAAGCTCGCCGAGCGTGGTCCGAAGGTTTCGTTCAAGAATCTGATACCCCTTCCGGCGCAAGAACTGCTCCGCCTTCGCTTCACTGTCCTGACCGAACCGGTGGCGGGGATCACTCTTCGTCACCGGCTTCATGACCGCGCGGCCTCGCGCGCGGTCGCACCTGACATCGCCGATACGGGGGCAAAGGTCCGCCGATGGATCGGGGATGGGCCATACTCCGCCAATCGAGCCAGGTGTTCCTCTGTGCCATAGCCCTTATGCGACAGGAAATTATACTGCGGATGGATGTCATGGAACCGGGCCATCAACCGGTCCCGCGTGACTTTGGCCACAATCGACGCAGCCGCGATGGACAAGGACAAGGCATCGCCTTTGATGATCGGGCGAACGGGCATCGCCACCCCGGTCAGCGACACCGCATCGATCAGCACATAATCGGAGGCCGGCGACAATTCGCCGAGGGCCCGGCGCATCGCCAGTTTGGTCGCTTCGAGGATATTGATCCGGTCGATCTCTTCCGCCGTCGATGAGCCGACGCCGACGCCGACGGCCCGATCCATGATCGCAGCGTACAGTCGGTCGCGTTCCGATGCGGAGAGTTGTTTGGAGTCGTCCACCCCGATCAGGCGACAACGAACGGGAAGAATAACGGCAGCCGCAACGACCGGCCCCGCGAGAGGGCCTCGTCCGGCTTCATCGACACCGGCGATGCGGCGATAGCCGCACCGCCGGGCCTCTTGCTCAAATTCCTCGGTAGGTCCCAACCGGCATGTCCCCCGACTTACGAGACCGACTCAGAGGTATGGGTAGGGCAGAGTACCGGCCTCCCGGTGCAGCCCTTAGGCCTTGGCAGGTTCCGCCGCCTTTGCCGCGGCTGCAGCCTTCCCCTCACCCACAAATTCACGCTCCTCCACCTTGGCGAACTTGCCCTTCTTGGACCGGAGATAGTAGAGCTTGGCACGGCGAACGCGGCCCTGACGCACCACATCCACCTTGGTCACGATCGGCGAGTGCACCGGGAAAATTCGCTCGACGCCGACACCGTAGGAGACCTTGCGGACCGTAAAGGTCTCCGTGTTCAACGTCCCCTTACGGGCGATCACCGCGCCTTCGTAGACCTGAATACGTTCCTTTTCACCTTCCACGACTTTCACATGGACACGCACCGTATCGCCGACTTCAAACTTCGGCATCGTCGCTTTGGTGAATGACTGTTGAATACGCGCTAACCGGTTCATGATTCTCTCCCTTTCCTTCCATCAAACGGGCGTTGAGACAACGCCCTCGCTAATAATCTCGCTCAGCAACCGTTGATCTTCACGACTCAAACTGCGATCCCGGATGAGGTCCGGACGCCGCGCATAGGTGCTGCGCAAAGCCTGCTTCCTGCGCCACAGGCGAATAGCCTCATGATGCCCGGACAGCAGCACCTCGGGCACCCCCATGCCCCGTACCTCGGCCGGTCTGGTGTAATGCGGATACTCCAGGAGCGAATCCGAAAACGACTCTTCGACCACGGACTCCGGATCGCCCAGCACGCCCGGCACCAATCGGGCGGTGGCATCGATCAGGACCAGGGCCGGCAATTCGCCTCCGGTCAGAATATAATCGCCGACGGACACCTCTTCCGGCCGGAGCGCTTCGCGCACCCGCTCATCAACGCCTTCATAATGCCCGCAGAGAACGACGATCCGGCGCGGTTCGGCGGCCAGGTCTTTCGCATAGTCCTGCGTGAAGGTCCGCCCCTGGGGCGAAGGAAACATCAAGCGAATCTCTTCCCCGGATGCCTGAGCATCGGCATGCACGGCATCCACCGCGCGCAGAATAGGCTCCGCCTTCATCACCATTCCCGCACCGCCGCCGTAGGGGACATCGTCCGCGACTTTGTGGCGATCCAGCGTGTAGTCGCGAAGGTTATGAACCCGGACCGTGAGCAGTCCCTTGTCTTGCGCGCGCTTGAGCATGCTGTGCCCCACCGACTGGAGAATCATGTCGGGGAACAATGTCAGAACGTCGATGCACAACATGTCACGCCCCCAGTCCTTCGATCATGTGCACGGTCATCACCCGCTGCTGTAAATCAACGGCCACAACCAAATCCCGCGCGGCGGGGATGAGCGTTTCCTTGCTCCCGTCCTGCACCACAAACACATGATTGCCGGTTAATTCCCAGATGTCGGTCAACGTTCCGATCCCGTTCCCCTGCTCATCCTGCACCAGCAGACCGATCAGATCACATTCGTAGTACTGGCCCTGCGGCAACGGAGGCGCACTGCCTTTCGGGATTTGAATCAGCCCGCCGCGCCACAGCCCGGCCTCCTCGGGTGACGTCAGACCTTCCAGCGCAAGAATATACCCCTGCCCCGCATGCCGGATATGCGTCACCCGCGTGTTCCAGGTCTTCCCGTTGGTCCCCAGGAGACTCACGGCCTCCAACGACTCCAGCCGACCGGGCACATCGCTGAGCGAACGCACCTTCACCTCGCCCCTGACACCGAACGGCCGTTCGATTCGTCCCACCGTTACCAACTCGACCGGTTCGGCCACCATGGTGCGTTACGCCTTCTTCTTTGCCGCTTTCTCTGCTTCGAACTGCTTCCAGAGACCGGACCGCCGCAACAGCGTCCGCACGGTCACCGACGGTTGGGCGCCATGATGCAACCAGGTCAACACCCGGTCCTGCTTCACATCCGGAAGCCCCTGTTCCTTAAGCGGGTCGAAAATGCCGAGAATTTCCAGGAACCGCCCGTCGCGGGCCTTCCTGGAATCCGCCGCTACCAGCCGATACATCGGTCGCTTATGCCTGCCTGTCCGAGCCAATCTGAGATGAACTGCCACGACTGTCCTCCTTTGAAAAACCGTCCAACACGGTCAGTGAATGAATCTCGCTACATGGAGCGCATGAGTTGCGCGAGTTGTCGCCGCCCTCCTGCCCCCGTCATCGCCTTCGCCAACTTCTTCGCCGACAAGAACTGCTTGATCAGGCGATTCACTTCCTGCACGCTCGCGCCGCTGCCGCGAGCAATCCGCTTCTTCCGGCTGCCGTTGATGATGGTATGGTCCCGCCGTTCACGGACCGTCATCGAGTCGATCATCGCCGTCACCCGCTTCATCTCGCGCTCCGGCTTGTCTCCTTCGATCGCACTTTTCAACTTTTGTCCGCCGGGCAGCATGCCGAGAATCTGCTCCAGCGAACCCAACTTGTTCATCTGGGCCATCTGCTTGCGGAAATCCTCGAGCGTGAAACTGTTGCTAGTCAGGCGCTGCTGGGCTTCTTCGGCCTGCTCCTGGGTAAAGGTCGCCTGCGCTTTCTCGATCAGCGAAAGGACATCACCCATCCCGAGAATCCTGGAGGCCATCCGGTCCGGATGAAACACTTCCAGCGCATCCAGTTTTTCGCCCACTCCAAGAAACTTGACCGGCTTGCCGGTGACCGCACGGATGGATAACACCGCTCCGCCGCGGGCATCGCCTTCGACTTTCGTCAGGATCACCCCGGTGAGTCCCACCTTCTGATCGAACTGAGTGGCCATCGTGACGGCATCCTGTCCCGTCATGGCATCGGCAACCAGCAATATTTCATGGGGATTGACCGCTGTCTTCACGGCGACCAACTCTCCCATCAGCTCATCGTCAATGTGCAGACGTCCGCCGGTATCGAGGATGACCAGATCAAATCCCTGCTCGCGTCCGCGCTCAACTCCGGTCTGACAGATCCGCACGACGTCGGTCTGCGTAGCCTGCGCGTTGTCGACACGATATACATCGATTCCGAGATCACGGCCGAGGCTGCTGAGCTGATCGCCCGCCGCAGGCCGTCGCGGATCGGCCGCGACCAAGAGCACCCGCTTCCCCTGGCCCTTGAAAAGACGCGCCAGCTTGCCGCAAGTCGTGGTCTTTCCGGCGCCTTGCAACCCCACCATCATCACCACGGTGGGCGGCTGAGAATGGAGGGCCAGGCCCGCCTTCTCCCGGCCCATCATGTCGCACAATTCATCCCACACCACCTTGACGACCTGGTGGCCGGGCGTCAGACTTTGCAAGACTTCCTGCCCGACGGCTTTGACACGAACCCGTTCGATGAAATCCTTGACGATCTTGAAGTTCACATCGGCTTCAAGCAACGCCAGCCGGACTTCCTTCAAGGCTTCGCCGATATTCTGCTCCGTCAGCACGCCTTGCCCGCGAAGCTTCTTAAGGATTTTCTCGAACTTATCGCTCAGCGCGTCCAGCATAGGGCCCCAAAGAAAAAGGCAATCGAAGTCTTACCCAAGTTCTCCGATCGCCTCGTAAAATCTAGAGAAAGAGCATCGGGCAGTGTATAGAAACCGGTCCGGCGAAGTCAAGAGATCGCGAAGCCATCGGATTTGTTGACAGACCCTGGACCTTCCGATATGGTGCCCTCAGTCGACTTCAGTTG
>CAYPOR010000025.1:0-40504 GCA_964412445.1 uncultured Nitrospira sp. | reverse complement strand
GTGTTGAAATCAACGGCGGATATTCAGGATGAGAAGGCTGAACTGCTGAAGGCCTATCGGCTCTGTCTGGCGAAGTATCACGATGAGCCTCCCAAAGCCAAAGAGTTCTGTGCTCCCTATACGCAAAGTCTTCGAGAGCTTGACGTACGGCATCAGATCACACGCTAATGAGAGAAAGGACAGGAATATGAAGTTGGCACGCCCTGTGGTGATCGTGACGGCAGCATTTCTCGGCGGCATCGCCGGCGGGGTGCTGAGTGATCAGTTGTTTTTAGGAAAGACCGTTCAGGCGCAGAAGACCAACGGAGTAAACGCCGAAGAATTTTTGTTATTGGATCAGGCGGGCAAAGCCAGGGCCGGACTGGGGTTGGATGCGAACGGCGAAGTAGGACTGATCCTGACGAGCAAAGACGGCAGCAGAACTCTCACACTATCTCCGGACAATCCTAAAGCGATCACTCTGGTTGAGCGCGGAGGGCGAGTGCTGTTCTCAATGCCCTAAGATTGATAGGGGGAACGGAGAAGGCGCCTAGACGGCCTTCTTGACCAGCCCTGAACGGAGGCAGCGGGTGCATACACGAATCTTCTTGTTTGCACCGCCTACGACTGCACGAACGGTCTGAATGTTGGGGTTGAATACCCGCTTGGTCTTGTTGTTCGCGTGACTGACGTTGTTCCCGGATTTCGGTTTCTTCTGACAGAGGTCGCAAGAGAATGCCACGGTAGTGCTCCTTCTGAGTGATCGCGCGATTAGTTAGCGCGATAAAGTAGCATAAGAAGATGAACGGTGACAAGTGCCTGGCCTTATGACGGTCGGGGTTTTGAGAATAGCCGGGGATGGAGCGGAATGGAGATCTCGAATTGGATCGGATTTGTCGCTGGGACACTGACGACGATCGCGTTTCTGCCGCAGTTAGAGCGCACCTGGAAAACAAAGTCCGCCGACGACATGTCGCTGGCGATGCTGCTGATATTTACGACCGGCGTATTTCTCTGGTTGCTGTACGGTTTATTGCTGACGGCATGGCCGATTATTGCCGCCAATGCAATCACCTTTGTTCTGACCCTTGCCATTCTGGTCCTGAAGCTCAAGTATCAAAAGCAGCGTTGACCTGGTGGGTGATCCCGTCTTTGATCGGGTCGTGGGGCTCTAGGAGGTCGGCATGGTCAGGGTCGGCGGCAGTGGCACACTGATGTCGAAGCTCGAGTCCCCGCCGTCATCGAGTCTGTCTTTTCCCGTACTATAGAGCTTCTTCTGAGTCGGGCTCCAGAGCATGGGAAGTCCCGTGAAGGGGTCAAAATACATCGAACCGACTTCCGCGAGTCGAGTCGGGATGGTGTCTGTGGCCGTGGGTTTCCTTATGAGAATTTGCAGCGAGACCAGGCGGAGTCGGGCATCGGTTTCAACCAGACGCTGGCTGAAGGGTTCCCATTGCGGATCGAATTCCATCGGGTCGGCGAGCCGTTCGAGAAATGTGCGCTGGGAGTGTTTGGCGATGTCGCGGAGGCGAGGAAGCGGACTGTGAATTGTTGCAGCTGTTTTGATCGTGGCGTCGTAGAAGCTTGCGTAGGCATCCCAGGTTCGTTGTCCGTTGGAGGTCAACCACAACCCCGTATGGCTTTGGGGGTGAACGATTTTTTGAAATGCGTCAGGCGGCAGATGGGCCAGGGTGGTCACTGTGGCAAGTTCCGGAGTGTTGCTCTGCGGCTGCCGCGCTCCTGTGACGGTTTCCGTGCGGCTATGTTGATAGCCCATCATGAACTCATTTTGAATCGGCCAACGAAGTGAATACTCTGTGGCGGTCAGAGGCTGGAGGAGGCTCAGTCCTTGAGTCACCACGTGTTGATCGACCGTGGTCTGGCTCAGCATTCTCGACAGGAGTTCGACGTTGTCTTCGATCATCACCGTCGCCAGCATCTTGATTGGCAGTGTGCGCGCCTCACGCAGAACGGTGCGCCACTTGGCGATGTCGAGCGTAAGTCGATCCAGGCCGGTTCTGACCTGGCCGGCGAATCCGGTTGCGATAAAAAGCCGATGGGCGGCGATGAGTTCCTCACTGCGCGGTGCGCCGAGGCGGCCGTATCCCCAATCTTCAAATCGCATGCGGAGCCACTGTTCGTACCGGGTGACGAGCGGCGCATAAAGCGGAGCCGACGATCGAAATGAGGCGGCTTTGTTTTGGAACTCCGACAGGGGGTCTGCGGTATGCCATTCAGGCACGACGCGGTCGAAGGCGACCGGAAGGCGAAGTTCTGTACGTCCGGGTTGATCCAGGTCGAAGCGGAGCTCCGTTGGGTGCGCGCCGGCCTCAAGCCAGATGTCGTATCCGGTTTGGACGGGATTTGCCGCGCTTGAAGCCGCCATTCCCAGCAAGAGAAAGTAGCCATTATCAAGCGGGCGTTCAATATTGCGGGCCGGAGGAGCGGACAGTCTGATAAACGCTTCGCCGGGCTTGTCATTTTGGGCCGACCAGATCAGGCCGGACAGTTCAAGGAACAGTCCAATAATGCAGATGCTGATAATGATATTCCGCATGGGTGAGGTCAGCCTCGTTGCTTGGGTTGTGGAAGGCGCCCTTTAATTTGGAACGACCGGAGAGATTCCTTGACGGGATCAGCAAGGCCTATGCCGATGAGGCGGTTCTTCTAACCTCGCATTGATAGGCCGTTCTCCGGTTCGCGAGGGAGTGCGGGTGTACGGAATCCGGTGACTGTCCGGCATACATTCGGCCATTAATGGACTTGACAATATTCAGCAGGGTCTCCTATTGTGCCCCCACAATTATGATTCTTGGGTTAGGGAAGAGGGTGTAACTCCCTCGCGGTCCCGCCGCTGTGAATGGGGACGAAACCCGGTATTGCCACTGTCCACCTGGTGGATGGGAAGGCGCGGGAAGTAGGATGAACCATGAGCCAGAAGACCTGCCCAATGAATTGACCATCGTTCCCTCGAGGGCTGGGGAACAGGCGAGGATGAAGAACCGGGTGCAATCCTCAAGGTCTCTGTCAGGCCTTGGGGATTTTTTATTTGGACTCTCGTGGCCGTTGGATTCTGATTGGTGTGGCGTTGGTTGTTGCCATCGTGACGGGTGGCTCCGTTGTATGGGCCTGTGGTGAAGGGGGCTGTGCGGATATGAAGCGGCGTCAGCAGGGCATTCTGACGGGGATGCCGTTCATGGCCCATGTGTCGTCACGGTCGTTCGTCGATGACACGGGCCGCAGAATTTATCTGGCCCAAACGCCGAGCCGGGTTGTTTCACTGGCGCCGAGCGTGACGGAAATGTTGTTCGCGATCGGGGCGGGGGCGCAGGTCGTCGGGGTCACGCAGTTCTGTGATTATCCCCCTGAGGCGACTCAAAAGGCCAAAGTCGGATATGCCAATCCGAACATTGAGACGCTCGTTGCGCTTCAGCCGGATTTGATTGTGGCGCCACAGACATTTCTCAAGCCTGATCTGATCAGCAAGCTGGAACAGCTAAAGATCCCTGTCTTTATTTTGGCCGATACGATGGTCGAAGACGTCTTTTCGCATATCCAGACGTTAGGACGAATGTTGGATCGTTCAACCGAAGCCACCGCTCTCGGGATGGATTTGCGTCAGCAGATCGCCCGCATCAAGGCTCGGACGCAGGGTGCCGCGCCAGTGCGGGTGTTGTATGTGCTGAACAGCGAGCCGCTGATTACGGTGGGTCCCGGGAGCTTCATTGATCAACTGATCGGGTTGGCAGGCGGCAGCAATATTGCCGCAAAGAGCGCCACGGCCTATCCTCGACTGAGCATGGAAGTAGTGCTGGAGGAAAATCCGGATATTCTGCTGTTTCCAGTCGGGAACGCTGAGGGGATTTCCGAGAGTGAGCAGCAGGCTTGGCGGAAGTGGACGACGTTGACGGCGGTGAAGCGGAGCAATCTCCGGCAAATTCCGGCTGATCTTCTCAATCGTCCCGGGCCCAGGATCGGGAAGGCGCTGGAGTTGCTGGCCGACCTGTTTCATCCTTCCGTTGCCTCCGCGTCAAGAGAGAGCCGGTAGTACGATGGCGAACGGTCACACGACGTCATCACAGCTGCCTGCGCCGAGCGGAGCTGGGTCTGCTGCGGCGTCGGTGCCGCGCCCGCAAGCGGTACGGGCGCAGTGGCATCGCACCGGCGCCTTGCTGACACGCCGGCGATGGGGGCTGATATTGGCGGGGCTCCTGGTTGTAAGTGCCGCAGTGATCGTTTTTTGCAGTCAGTTTGGGGCGGTGTCCGTGCAATCGGCCGATGTGTTTGCCGCATTGCGACAGGTGTTGACTGCGGGATCGCTCGATGCCTCATCCCTCGGGACCGCCGGTGTAATTTTCCTCCAGGTTCGGCTTCCGCGCGTCCTGATGGGCTTTCTTGTCGGTGGCGCCCTCGCGGCTGTCGGTGTGACGCTTCAAGCTCTCTTGAGGAACCCGCTGGCTGATCCCTACGTGTTGGGTGTCTCCAGCGGTGCCGCATTAGGCGCCTCGCTGGCCATGTTACTCGGGATCGGCACGACCGTGGTGTTGCTGCCGCTCTTGCCGCTCTTCGGGTTCATCGGAGGCCTGTTCGCGCTCGTCCTGATTTATCGATTGGCCCAGTCGCAGGGGCGGCTTCCCATCCACAGCTTGCTGCTGGCCGGCGTGATTCTGAACGCGATTCTCACGGCGCTGATTATGTTCATTACGTCGATCATGGAGCCGAACCGGTCGGCCGGTTTGATGGCCTGGTTGATGGGCTCATTGGCGGCGCCGGGGTATCCGGCGTTGTCTGTCATCGTAATCTATGTGGCGTTCGTGTCTGCGGTGTTGATGCACAAAGCGCAGATGTTGAATGTCCTGACGCAAGGGGAAGAGACGGCGCGATCGCTCGGCCTCGATACAGAGCGCGTGAAGAAACAGCTGTATGCCTTAACGGCTTTGGTCACTGGCGCGGTGGTGTCGGTGAGCGGCATGATCGGGTTTGTCGGAATGGTGGTGCCTCATGCGGTGCGGATGATGATCGGATCCGACCATAGACTGTTGTTGCCGGCTTCCGTGTTGGTCGGGGGAATGTTTCTCGTGGTGTCGGATACGATTGCACGGACGATATTTGCGCCGGCCGAAATTCCCGTGGGGATTGTTACGGCTCTCGCCGGCGGGCCGTTCTTTCTGTATCTCCTGCTCTGGCGAAAGAATCGGATGATCTGACATGTCGACACCTGCCAGGACATGCGCCACAGGACCATTTTGCTCGACTGGCGCCGCGATCGATGTCGACGGGTTGTCCTTCCGTTATCGGTCGGACCAGCCAGGGCGGGCGTGGACGCTTGATGCGGTATCATTCACCGTCAATTCTGGGGAAGTGCTGGGAATTGTCGGGCCGAACGGATCGGGAAAGTCCTCGCTGCTGAAATTGCTGGCCGGGCTCTTGCGGCCGAACCGCGGCACCATTCAGATGGCCGGTCAATCCATTGGTTGCCTTGAGCCGCAGGCGCTGGCTCGAAGAGTTGCAGTCGTGCCGCAGGAGTTTGTGCAGGTATTTCCGTTTACCGTGGCGGAAACCGTGCTCATGGGACGATTCCCGCATCAACGCACGGGATGGTGGAACCTGGGGATGGCGGAGGAATCCGGAGCCGATCTGCTCGTGGCTCATCGTGCCATGGTGGATGCCGATGTTGTCGCCCTGGCCGATCGCTCCGTGTCGGACCTGTCCGGGGGAGAGCGTCAGCGGGTGATGATTGCACGGGCCCTAGCGCAGGAACCCTCGATTCTCTTGCTCGATGAGCCGATGGCGTTTCTTGATATCAATCACCAGATCGATATCTGTGAACTGATCCGCCGGCTCAATAACGAGCGCGCTCTGACTGTGGTCATGGTATCGCACGATCTGAATGTCGCCAGTCAGTCCTGCGATCGGGTGATGATGTTAAAGGATGGACGGATCGTCCGGATGGGCTCGCCCATGGAGACGATCACGTCGGAGAGTTTGCGCGCGGTGTATGGCTGCGACGTCGTGGTCGATGCGCATCCGCATAGCGGTCGTCCGCGCGTCACGATGCCGGCTTGAGCGATTCGACAGGAGGCAATTCCGCACGGTCATGTCCCCGGCCGTGACGGGCAGGTGTGAGGGGGGACGATCATTTTAAGGTGAAAGGGCGTTTCGTAGAAACGACGCGGGGGACGGGGAAGATGGTGCAAATCCATCACGGTGCCGCCACTGTCAGCGGGGAGTAAGTCTGCATCATGCCACTGTCTTAAAGACAGTGACAGGTGACCAGTGACAGGTGATGAGAGAATTTGACTCGTCACGCGTCACGCATCACACGTCACATGTCGGAGATGGGAAGGCGCAGAGACGCGACGATCCGCAAGTCAGGAGACCCAGCCCGCAGTTGATTCGACTGAACCCTTCGAGCACAAGGGAGTCTCGTCATGTTGTTTTTCATCGTTCGATTGATACTGTGTGTCTGCTTCTTCTCCTTTCTAATGCCTCTCCAATCGGCGCGCGCTCAGCAAGAAATCGCCATGGCCGACCAGGCTGACATCATTGAAACTCCCGAGGTCGTCGTCAGTGCTACGAAAACGCCGATTCCGGTTGCTCGGGTCACGAGTGCGGTAGAGGTGATCACGGCTGAGGATATGAAACGGCAGAATCTTCGAAGCGTGATCGATGCACTCCGCTTGGCTCAAGGCGTGGCGGCATTTTCCAGCGGTGGTCCCGGGACAGACGTGAGTGTCAGAATCCGGGGCGGCAGTTCGGCCCAAACGCTGGTGCTCATTGATGGAGCCATCGTCAACAGTGCAACGCTCGGCCAGTACAACTTTGCCAATCTGACGACCGACAACATCGAACGGATCGAGATTCTTCGAGGGGCGCAGAGCATGTTGTACGGGTCGGATGCAATGGGCGGGGTTATTAATATCACCACCAAGAAAGGTCAGGGACCTCCGACTGTGGGGGCCTTCCTTGAGTATGGCTCCTTTGCCACGGTGCGTGAAGGCGGGACGGTATCAGGGAAGCAAGGGATCGTGGACTACAGTCTGGCGCTGTCTCGGTGGGACACGTCCAGTTTTTCCGCTGTGAACTATCGGCGCGGTGCCACAGAGCGGGACTCCTATCGAAATTGGACGGGATCCGCTCGAGTGGGGGTGGATCTGCCGAAAGACGGACGTCTGGACTTCAATTTCAGATGGACCAATTCCGATGTGGCTCTCGATAATGTGTCGGCGACGTCTCCAAGCGATGTCTTTGGGTCAAAAAACAGAAGCCAGGAGTATGTGTTCAGCGGAAGCTATCAGCAGCCATTGACGGAATGGTGGTCGCAGAAACTGACGCTCTCGCGCGCGCAGGAGGCGTCGCTGTTCTTGCCGGGTACGTTGCAGCGAAACCTCGTGACCGGCGCATTCAGCACCCCTTTTGGTACGCCGAATGAGACGCGAGTGTTATCCAATCGGATCGAATGGCAACATGACTTTCGTGTCACCGAGATGCTTTTGCTCAGCGGGGGCTACCAGTTTCGTGAGCAGCAAGGTGAAAACGATTCCGGTCTCACCAATCGGATCTTGAGCTCGAATGCGGGATTTGCTCAGGCTCAGGTCAATCTCTGGGATCGTCTTTTTGGAACGGCGGGAGTTCGGTACGACAGCTATAATGTGTTCGGCAATGCCACGACCTATCGATTGACGGGAGGCTACTATAGCAAGGAGACCGATACGAAACTCCGTACCAGCTATTCGACAGGTTTCCGCGCGCCGACGATGAACGAGCTGTATTTTCCGAACTTCGGCAATCCCAATCTTGGTCCTGAAAAGAGTCAGAGCATGGATGTTGGGGTCGATCAGTTCTTTCTCTCCAAGTCGCTGAAGCTCAGCGGAGGGTTTTTCTGGAACCGCTACCGCAATCTGATCGTGACGACCTTTGATCCAGTATTCTGTGCGCCGTTCAGTACATTTCAGTTTTGTCCGCAGCAGCTTGGGGATGCGTCAACGAAGGGGTGGGAGGCCAGTCTGTCGTACGCCTATACCAGTGAGCGGCAGTTCCTCCGAGGGCTGACCTTCCAGGCGCAGTATACGAATACCTTGACCAGAGATCTTGATACGGCGGCGCGTCTCCCGCGCTGGCCGGTCGATCAATGGAGCATGGTGATCGGGTATCAACCCATCGAACCGATGTGGATCACCGTCACGGGCCGGTATGTAGGCTCGCGGTTCAATACCACGGGAAACAATCAAAGCCTTCGCGCATTCGATGTCTGGTCGCTGGCGGCAACGTACGACGTCACCAAGCAGGTACAAGTCTATCTACGAGCGGAAAATCTCTTCAATGAAAAGTATGAGGAGGTTGCCAGTGCCGGCGTCCCGATTCGCTCCATATTTGGCGGTGTACGCGTTGCGTTCAGTGCCAAGCCATGAGGTTGAGTACATGACGCATTCGCGGCTGATCATTGCCGGCACCTCGAGTGGGGTCGGCAAGACGACGGTCACCTTGGCCATTCTGGCGGCTCTGCGACAGCGGGGCCGCCGGGTGCAGCCGTTCAAAGCCGGGCCTGATTTTATTGATCCAGGCCACCATACGGCGGCCACCGGTCGGCCGTCCCGCAACTTGGACGGCTGGATGCTGGGAGCGGACCTCAATCGAGCGATCTTGACAACGGCTGCTGCCGATGCGGACATCTCGATCATCGAAGGGATGATGGGATTATTCGACGGCAGTTCGCCGGTGAACGAGATCGGCAGCACGGCTGAAATCGCTAAGCAGCTGGATGCGCCGGTCCTTCTGGTCATCGACGGCAGCGCCATGGCCCGTTCAGCTGCGGCAATGGTATCGGGGTATGCGCAGTTCGATCCGGCGTTAAGGGTCGCGGGTGTGTTGTTCAATCGGGTCGGCAGTGAGGGGCACTACCAGCTGCTCAAGGAAGCGGTCGAGCAGCACACGAATGTGGCGGTCGTGGGGTATTTGCGGCCGGATCAGGCCGTGACGATTACGGATCGTCACCTCGGACTGGCGACCGCGATGGAGCAGGGCGCCGGCGAACTGTATGATCGACTGGCGAAGGCAGCGGCAGAAACGATCGATTTGGATCTGGTCGAGGCGTTGGCCCAGTCGGCAGGTAATCTGGAGGCCGGTTCTGTTTCACCTTCCGTCACGAGGAGAGCGGAGAAACCGGTTCGTGTCGGCGTGGCCCACGATCCGGCCTTTTGCTTCTACTATCAGGACAATCTTGAGTTGTTCGAAGCAGCGGGCGCGGAGGTGGTGAAGTTTTCACCGTTGAACGACCAGGTATTGCCGGACGTCACTATGCTGTATCTCGGGGGTGGTTATCCGGAGCTCTATGGTGAGAAGTTGACGGGGAACGTCGCAATGCGAGAGGCCATCCGTGCTTTTGCTGAGCGGGGCGGGACGATCTATGCGGAATGCGGCGGGATGATGTACCTTACGCAGGCCATCCGTGATTTCAAGGGCCAATCGCACGACATGGTCGGCTTGTTTCCAGCCGAAGCCGTTATGAAGAAATCTGGTTTGACCTTGGGCTATAGAACAGTGGAATTGTCACAGACCTGCATTCTTGGTGTTTCCGGTGTCATCGCGCGGGGGCACGAGTTTCATTACTCTTCGCTGGTGCCGCGAGGGCCGCTCGACTTTGCTTGTTCACTGAGCGATGCGCGAGGCGACTCGAAGGGGCAGGATGGGCTTGTGCTGGGCAATGTGCTGGCGCTCTATACCCATCTGCATTTTGCCAGCCAGCCGAAGATCGTCACAGCGCTCGTGAATGCTGCCCGTCGAACAGCCGTGAGTCAAAGAGGAACATGATGACAGATCAGGCCGAGCACAAGGCGAAGATGGAGCGGCTTAAGGCGTCGGTGGATCGACGTATTGAGGCGGCGCAAGAAGAGAAAGGCCTGCTGATGATCTACACCGGCGCAGGGAAGGGCAAAACGACTGCTGCGCTGGGGATGGCCCTCCGATGCATCGGTCACGGGATGAAGGTGGCGGTGGTTCAATTTATCAAAGGGGCGATCGACACCGCGGAGGAGCGGGCGTTGAAATCGTTCGGCGATCGCGTCACGTTTCTTCGAATGGGTGAAGGCTATACCTGGGAAACGCAGGATCGGGAACGAGATACGACATTCGCTCAAGAAGCGTGGAAGACCGTCTGCGGATTTCTGCGCGATCCGTCCTATGCGATGGTGATTCTCGACGAGTTTAATATTGCGTTACAGCAGGATTATGTGGACGCGGCGGAGGTGGTCACTGCGCTGCGTGCTCGCCCTCCGATGCAACATGTGGTGTTGACGGGCCGTGGGGCGAAGGATGTCTTAATAGAAGAAGCCGATCTGGTCACCGAGATGAAACAGGTCAAACATCCGTTCCGCAAAGGCATTAAGGCGCAGCCGGGGGTGGAATTTTGAGAGGGCCGGTGACCAAGACATGCGAAGCCTGCGGCGTGGCGTTCTCATGCGGTGGCTACCAGTGTTGGTGCGGGAAGGTCGGCATCACCGAGTCGCAGATGGATTGGATTGCCGCCCAGTATAAAGATTGTCTTTGTCCCGGCTGCTTGGGGAAAGTTGCCGCCGGTGAATTGGGCTCTCAGATCTAACCCAGTTTGCCGCGCGTCTTGTGGCGTATTTCCAGGGAGCCTTCTCGGCAGTGTTGTTCTCTGTCGGCATTGCCGGTGGTATTCATACATTATTTAGCGTGGCCGGTGCGGTAACGGC
Source organism: uncultured Nitrospira sp. (assembly GCA_964412445.1). GTDB lineage: Bacteria > Nitrospirota > Nitrospiria > Nitrospirales > Nitrospiraceae > Nitrospira_D. The sequence continues at coordinate 29,810 of CAYPOR010000025.1, read as the reverse complement.
ACGGACCGAGCGAGTCAGGACGTCGAGTTAGCTGAGACGGGATCACAGGGTGATGGTGGCGGATACTTCCATTCGATCATTCAATGGGAGGCCGGTGTTGGTCGGTTGATGCCATGTGAAGGAGACGTATGGCTCGGGAAACAGGTGTTCACAGGGTCATACGATCCGGCCGCGATGGAACCGTTCCACGGGTAAGTGTGGCGCAAGAAGGCCATGGGTCGCGCCATGAATTTAGCTTGCCGGAGCGGGAGGCGGTCTATCGGGCGATCTTTGAGCGGCGCGATGTCCGCCGGAACTTTCTCCCGACGCCGATTCCTGACCGGGTCTTGACGCGCGTGCTGACCGCGGCCCACCATGCCGGGTCGGTAGGATTCATGCAGCCATGGGATTTTGTAGTGGTTCGCGATCGTGGGACCAAGAGCCTGGTGAAAGAGCTCTTTCACCAGGCCAATACCGAAGCCGCGACACGCTATCGCGGAGAGCGGGCTGCGCTCTACCGGAGTCTCAAGCTGGAGGGGATCGAGGAAGCCCCGATCAATATCGGCGTGACGTGCAGCCGCCAGCGAGGAGGTTCGCACGTGCTGGGCCGTTCGACGGTGCGCGATACGGATTTGTATAGTACCTGCTGTGCCATTCAAAACCTCTGGCTGGCCGCGCGCGCGGAGGGCATCGGGGTCGGATGGGTCAGCATTCTCGATCATGGCGCGTTGAAACGGGTACTCGGGGTGCCCAAGCCGGTCAAAGTGCTGGCCTATCTCTGCCTCGGGTACGTGTCGGACTTTGCGACGAAGCCGGACTTGGAGACGGCCGGGTGGCGCGCGCGGATTCCGGTGGAGGAACTCATTCACTACGAGTCATGGGGCAATACCGCGGCCGGATCTGAGGAGAGATCGTGATGCGCATTACCAAGGTCTATACCAGGACAGGCGACGCGGGGAAAACACGTCTTGCGGGAGGACAGCAGGTCTGGAAAGACAGTCTGCGGGTGGAGGCCTATGGGACGGTCGATGAGTTGAACGCTTCAATCGGAGTCGTGCGCGCCATGAATGCCGACATGTTGGATGAGTATTCGGCGGCAGCCATCCTCGAAGAGGAGTTGCGCTGGGTGCAGAATAAACTGTTCGATGTCGGGAGTATTCTGGCCACGGCGCCGGGCCAGACCTTCAAGAATATGCCGCAGGTGGCGGCGAAGGATGTCACGCGATTGGAAAAGCTGATCGACCGGTGCCAGAAAGATCTGGAGCCGCTCAAGGAATTCATTCTGCCGGGCGGCGGGAAAGTGTCCGGCTTTCTGCATCAAGCCAGAACGGTCTGCCGGCGGGCCGAGCGGCTTTGTGTGCAGTTGTCACGAGAAGAACCGGTAGATCCCACGATCATCAAGTTTGTGAATCGGCTGAGTGATACTTTGTTCGTCTTGGCCCGTTGGGTTGCCAAGACGCAGGGGGAGCCGGAATTTCTCTGGGAACGGGATGTCGCCAAGCAAGCGGAGTAGCTCCATTCGGTCGAAGTCGGTGAGCCGGATCATCTTCGTGCTCGGTGGGTCGGCGTCGGGGAAGAGCGAGATTGCTCTGCGGCTCGCCGGATCGAAGGGTCCGAGAGCCTTTGTTGCGACGGGGCAAGGTCTTGATGCTGAGATGGCGGCAAGGATTGCACGGCATCAGGCCACCCGTGCAGCGGATTGGGAGACGGCAGAAATTCCACTCGAACTCGCGGCCTGGTTTGCGCGCGCAGGGAGCCGTTACCAGACGATTGTCGTGGATTGTGTGACGCTCTGGCTCAGCAATCTGCAGGGATCCGGGATGAAAGAGCCCCTGGTGCTCAAGCGAGTGGCCGGCTTGCTGGAGGCGATGCGGAAGCCGAAGGCGAGGATCGTGATCGTGAGCAATGAGTTGGGACTGGGGCTCGTGCCGGCGGACCCGGCTGTTCGGGCCTTTCGGGATCTGGCCGGGCGGGTGAATCAATTGCTCGCTGCGGGTGCCGACGAGGCGCATCTTGTCGTGAGCGGGATTCCGCTTCGATTGAAATGAAGAGGGGAGTGGATGTCATTAAAAGCGGTGTGTGACAGGATTCAATCGCCGGACCTCAAGTTGTTGGCCAGAGCTCAAGCACGATTGGATTGCCTGACTAAACCTCAAGGCAGTTTGGGACGGTTAGAGGAGGTCGCGGCGCGCTATGTGATGATGACCGGGGAGCTGAAACCGGCGATCCCTCGTGGCGTCGTCTTTACCTTTGCGGCGGATCATGGCGTGACAAAGGAAGGTGTGAGCGCCTATCCCAGAGAAGTCACGCCGCAGATGGTGCTGAATTTCCTGCGCGGGGGGGCGGGGGTAAACGTGCTGGCCCGTCATGCCGGCGTGGACGTGCGCGTGGTGGACATCGGCGTCGATCATGATTTCGGAATAATGCCGGATCTGATCTCAAAGAAAGTGATGCGGGGGACGCGCAATTTGCTTGTCGAGCCGGCGATGACTCGCGCAGCAGCGGAGCAGTCAATCTTGATTGGAGTGGAGCTTGCGACGCAGGCGGCACAGGAAGGCATTGGCCTCATCGGGACCGGCGATATGGGCATCGGGAACACGACGCCGAGCGCGGCGATCACGGCGGTGATGACCGGGCGGCCGGTTTCTGAAGTGACCGGGCGTGGAACCGGAATCGATGATGCGGGGCATGCACGGAAAGTGGCGGTGATCCAGCAGGCGCTCGATCTGCATCGCCCCGATCGAGCCGATGCGCTTGACGTGTTGGCCAAAGTGGGCGGGTTGGAAATCGGCGGGCTGGCTGGCTTGATCCTCGGTGCCGCGGCCGTGCGCGTACCGGTGGTGCTGGATGGGTTCATTGCCGGAGCCGCGGCATTGATTGCCGTCGGTCTTCAGCCGCGTTGTCTCGAGTATCTCATCGCGTCGCATCGTTCCGTTGAACGGGGACATGCGGCGATTTTCGATCATCTCGGCGTGAAGCCGCTGCTGGATCTCGATCTGCGTCTCGGTGAAGGCACCGGCGCCTGTTTAGGCATGAGCGTGATCTGCGCGGCGCTCAAGATCTACACCGAAATGGCAACCTTCGGTGAAGCCGGCGTGTCGGAGAAAGCCTAGGATATGGGAGCAGTTGCCCGTCCATTCGTCTTTGCCTGGCATTTTTTGACGGCCATTCCCTTGAGCCGATCCCATCATGAACCGACGGCATCGGAACTGGCCGCCTCGATGGCCTGGTACCCCGTTGTCGGCATCCTGATCGGCGGCGGGCTGGTGCTCGCTGATTTGGTGCTGGCGAAGGTGTTTGCAGCCGAAGTGGTGAATGTGCTGTTGATCGTGCTGCTGGTGCTGTTGACGCGCGGGCTGCACCAGGACGGATTGGCCGACACGTTAGATGGGCTGGCCGGAGGCCGGACGCCGGCCGAGCGGTTGCCGATCATGCGCGATCCGCGCATCGGGGCGGTCGGCGCTACCGGACTGTTTCTCTCCTTGATCCTGCGCTATACCGGACTTATGGTCTTGCCACAGGCGCTCCGGCTGCCTGCGTTGCTCTGTATGCCGGCGTTAGGGCGCTGGGCCATGGTGACCGTCGCTTGGGCTTCACCGTATGCCAGAGCGGAGGGGGGGCTGGCCGCGCCCTTTCTCACGCACTTGTCGTGGGGGCATGTGCTGGTCTCGACCGGAGCGCTTGTCGTGGGATTGAGTCTGGCGTTCACGGTACCGGGCGCTTTTGTCGTCTTGGTGTGCGCCGCGGCTCTCCTCGTCGCCGTATGGGCCGGTTGCCGAATCTGGTTCGGCGGGATCACGGGGGACACGCTCGGTGCGACGAATGAAATCATCGAAATCCTCTTTCTGCTCCTCGTGCCGTCACTGTTGCTGCTGTCATGACAGGAAGTGAGCTGCTGCTTGCCGCCGCAGTCGATGCCCTGGTCGGCGATCCTCGCTGGCTGCCGCATCCCGTTCGCGGGATGGGATGTGCCATTGTCTGGTGCGACGAGCATGTCAGAATAATTGCCCGGAGTCCTTATGCGCTTCGCGTGGCCGGGCTTTGTTTGGCCGTGGGGCTTCCATCGCTGATGTATCTGCTTGCATCCACGGCCATCGCTGCAGCGTGGGAGCTGTCCGGGTGGTTTGGGGGGCTGGTGTCGATCGGTCTGGCCGCCACCACGCTTGCGGGGCGGGACCTGTGGGATCATGTCCGGGCAGTGAGCGAGCAATTGCAGCAAGGAAATCTTTCTGGCGCTCGTCAGGCGGTGGCAATGATGGTCGGCCGGGATACCGGGCGGCTGTCCGAATCCGAGGTGGTGCGTGCGACGGTCGAAACGGTGGCGGAGAGCGCCGCCGACGGGGTGATGGCGCCGCTGTTCTATCTTGCGATCGGCGGCGCGCCGCTTGCGCTCGCATACAAGGCGGTCAATACTCTGGACTCGATGATCGGCCATCGGGATGAGCGGCACATCGATTTCGGTTGGGCATCTGCCCGTCTCGATGATGTCGCGAATTGGTTCCCGGCTCGGCTGACGGCGGTGCTCCTCGTGCTTGCCGCCGTCTTGGTCATGGGGAACGTGGATCGCATGAGAAGCGGATGGCGCGTGTTTCGGCGGGACGGCGGCAAACATCCCAGCCCGAACAGCGGAAGACCGGAAGCGGCGATGGCCGGGGCGCTCGGCGTGCAACTGGGAGGCCTCAATTACTATGACGGAGTCCCCCAGGAGAGACCGCTTATGGGAGATGCGTCGAGGGGGTTGATCGTGGGCGACATCCTGGTGGCGACGCAGATGATGGTCATGGTCTCGGTTTTAGGTGTGGTGACGGCAGTAGGAATCCTGTGGCTCGTCTGAAGACCAATCGTCATGGCGGCGATGTGCATGCTGCATCGCGCGAACTGAATCGCGATGTGACGCAGTTGCTCGATTTCAGCGCCAGTATCAATCCGCTTGGACCGTCGCCGCATGTCTGGCGTGCGATTGCCGGCGCCCGTCATCTGTTGCACCATTACCCGGACCCTGAATGTTGGAATCTTCGCCGGATGCTGGCCGGCCAGTGGCGCTGTGAAGCCGAACAGATCGTGGTGGGGAACGGTTCGATGGACTTGATCTACGCTGTTCCGCAGGCGCTCAAGATCGACCATCTCATGCTGGTTCAGCCGACGTTCTCGGAGTATGCCGCGTCAATGGTGCGCACCGGTGGGCGGGTCACGCAGGTCTATGCTGATCGAGCCGAACAGTATGCCTTGCCGATCGATCGTCTCCGCAGTGTGCTGCAACAGCAGCAGACGGGGCCTCGGGCCATCGACGGAATTGTGCTGTGCAATCCCAACAGTCCGACGGGCCAGGCCTGCGGGGCTGAGGCGGTGATGGAACTGGCGCGAATGGCGCAGCGACGGGGTGTCTGGTTGATCGTCGATGAAACGTTCGCGGATTACTGCCCGGAACGATCTATCCTCCCGCTGGCGTCATCATGGTCCAGGGTGGTGGTGTTGCGGAGCCTGACGAAATTCTATGGACTGCCAGGTTTGCGGGTCGGGTATGCGGTTGCGGCTGCTTCCGTCGTCCAACGGCTGCGTCGGCAATTGCCGCCCTGGTCCGTCAATGCGATGGGGCAGGTGGCTGCGTTGGCAGCCCTTGGAGATGCCGGTCATGTGAAAAAGAGCCTGTTGTTTATGAAGAAAGAGCGAGATCGAATGACGAGGCTGCTTGGGGCATTGTCCGGGTGCACCGTATTTCCGGCTCATGCCAATTTCATCTTTATGGAGCTGCCGCGAGGGTGGCTCGCAGGGACAGTGACGGAGCGACTGAGACGAGAGGGCCTCCTGATCCGGGACTGTTCGGCTGTTCCTGGTGCGAATGTGCGCGCGATCAGAGTTGCGGTACGGCTGCGGCGTGACAACGATCGGCTGGTGAAGTCTCTGTCTCGATTGCTGAGGGAGAGTCGGTCATGAAGAAAGGAAGCTCGTCTCGCATCCAGACCCGGCATCGCGTGATTCAGCGCACGCTCGTGATCGATCTTGGGGCGCGCCGGCGCGTGCTGTCGTCTGCCCCGCAAGGCGGAGGATTTACCAGGGCTGGGCATATTCTCAATCACCAAGTCGAGTCGAATCCGATCGGGACTATCGGTCACCGACCCCACACCGATCCCGCTCGGGCTCTCCGGCGATTGGCCCTCGCGCTTGGAGCCACGCAGGGAACGGTCGGCCTCATGACGGCGGTTCCGATGAAGCAGCTTGTCACTGCCCGCGCGTCGTCCGGTTCTGTCTGGGTTGAGTGCTTTGCGACAGTCGGTGTGACAAATGCGGTGCGAGCGGGAGAGTGGCCTGAAACGGGCGCCAGTCGAACAGGAGTAGCAAGGCCGGGGACAATCAATCTCATCCTGGTCACGAATGTGTCCCTGTCGAACGCGGCGATGGTCGGTGCGGTACAAGTCGCGACGGAGAGCAAGACCGGGGTGCTGCGGGACCATGCCGTGCCCAGTTGGACTGGGCGATCGGGTGCGACCGGGACCGGGACCGATGCGGTGGTGATTGCCTGCCGGTTGCGCGGGAAGGGCCTCTGGCATGCCTACAGCGGAACCCATACGGTTCTGGGCGCGCTGGTTGGGCGAGTGGTGGCCACGTGTGTCGCTCGTGGGTTGGCCAAGGCAAAACAATGGCGGGAGCGGCACACATGAAGGCGCGCGCGCTGGCAGTGTTGGGAACAGGGTCGGATGTCGGGAAGAGCCTGGTCACGGCCGGGTTGTGCCGGCTTCTTTTCAGGGCCGGAGTACGGGTTGCGCCGTTTAAGGCGCAGAACATGTCGAACAATTCATTTGTGACACCGGACGGAAAAGAAATCGGCCGGGCGCAGGCGTTGCAAGCGCAGGCCTGCGGCCTTGAGCCTGATGCGGATATGAACCCGATTTTGATGAAGCCGGAGTCGGACTGCAGCGCGCAGATTGTGGTGCAGGGAAAGGTCTGGGGCAAGGCGGAAGCTCGAACCTATTTTCAACAACGGACAGATCTGGCCGAGCGCGTGCGTGAGAGCTACGAGCGGTTGGCCGACCAATATGAGGTGATCGTCATCGAAGGAGCGGGGAGCGCCGCCGAAATGAATTTGCGCGATCGCGACTTGGCCAATTGGTCGGCGGTGGAACTGGCGGATGCGCAGGTCGTGCTGGTGGCGGATATCGATCGCGGCGGGGTGTTCGCGCAGGTCATCGGTACGTTGGACCTGCTGGCGGCTCATGAGCGGGCGCGGGTCGTCGGGATCATCATCAATAAGTTCCGGGGCGACGCCAGTGTATTTGATGATGGGGTGACGTTCATCGAGCAACGAACCGGTATTCCGGTGCTCGGTGTCGTGCCCATGCTGCGCGGCCTTGTATTAGACCAAGAGGATGCGGTCGATATTGAGCGCACACGTCAGGCGCAGTTTGCCGGGGATCGTGTGAACATTGCGGTGGTCTTGTTGCCGCGCATGAGCAACTTTACCGATCTCAATCCGTTGATGGCTGAGCCGGACGTCGTGGTGCGTTACGCTGAGAGGGCTGCAGACCTGGACGGGGCGGATGTCGTGGTGCTTCCAGGCAGCAAGAATACGATCGATGATTTCGGATATGTGCGCAGCTCGGGTATGGCCGACGCGATTTGTCGGCATGCCGCTCAAGGGAAGGAGGTCGTGGGCATTTGCGGAGGATTTCAGATGCTGGGGCGCAGCATTGCCGATCCCGAAGGCGTTGAAGCTGGAGGCGAAGTTGAGGGACTCGGTCTCTTAAATGTGACCACAGAGCTTACCAGGACGAAGCGCACTCAAGTGATCGAAGCGGAGTCTCTTGAAATAGAGCCGGCCAGGCATCTCCCGGTTCGAGGCTATTTCATTCATATGGGGAAGACGACAGGACGGGACGTGCGCCGTTGTTTCCAGCTTCACCCGCATAACGGTGAGATCGGGCGGTCAGGGGAAGAGGAAACCGGGGGCATGGACGGTGCCGCGAGTGACACCGGAATGATTTGGGGGACGTATCTTCACGGGGTTTTTGATCGTTCGGAGTTCAGGCGGGCCTGGGTCAATCGTATTCGTGTGCGAAAAGGGCTCCCTTCCTTACCCGGTTCGGTTTCGCAACGCATCTCTCAGTCGCTCCACGGTCAGCTCGATATATGGGCAGACCATCTACAGTCGCATCTGAAACGCACCCCTTTTGTATAGATTCTACCGGCCGGACTGTAGAGCGCAGCGGATTTTTCCCGGGTTTCATTCGCAAGAGTAAAGGGACGGCCTCGTCCGCAGCTGCTATTCTCCTGATCATCTAGGAGCAAGATTTGTCACGCATTGCACAACTGTGCACGAAATTCAGTAATCTGCCACGAGGGTATCCCTCTGCCTGCGTCGCTCACAATTCGTGCAGATATGACAGCATTTGCATGCAGTTGCTCTGGAAAACTATCTCACGCGCTCCGTTCGGCCGTCCGGCACAATAGTTGCCATTCCTCTAAGGTTGTTCTCGGTTATGTTCCCTGCGGGGCCGTGCAGTTCGTCTGTGTGAAAGCACGGCGGACGGGGATGAGCGTCGATTTTCATCGATTTCTTGCGAATGAAGTGCAAGCGGCTACACTGGGGCGTGAACTACGGGACTAGCCAGTCTTGAAGGAGGAGGGAGTCTATGAAAGTGCGGATAACGTCAGTCATTTTTGGTGCGGTCTTGTGCGCGGGTCTGACGGGAATAGCCGTGCCTGTTTACGCAGGTGATGAGAGCGAAACGGCAGAGTTGCTGATTGCTTTGCTCAAATCGGGCCGCGCGGTGGTTTCAGAGCATCAAGCGCTGATCAACGATGCCAGTAAAGGGAACAAAGGGTTTACCGATGAATTTGTCGCCCACCAGGTCATTGAAAAATTCAAAGCCAAAACACGTGTTGATCTGAGCCGGCCGAACGGCGTGCCCCAAAGCGGCATTCTTCTCGCGCTGCTTGAAGCCGAGCGTGAGGTGGTGCTGGAAGGGCAGCCGGTGATCAATAAACAGGGCGTTTCCTTCAAAGGATTTATTCCCGCTGTATTTGCCCGGAAGGCGGGAGAAAAGTTTTACAAAAAGACAGGGATCCGCTTGAAGCTCACCGGTACGGATTATCGTTATCCCGGCAACAAACCGGACGATTTCGAAGCGGAAGTGCTTCGCATGTTCGCCGATTCCCGCCATCCGAAAGGGCAGCAATATGCCAAGGCCACAATGGTCGGCGGGAAGCCGGTCATGCGCGTCATGGATCCGGAATATGCCGGTCCAACGTGTCTGACCTGTCATGGCGGTCCGAAAGGGGAGCGGGATATTACCGGAACGAAAAAAGAAGGGTGGAAAGAAGGAGACCTGGCCGGCGCAATCAGCGTGGTTGTGCCGATGCGATAGGTTCAGTGCGTCAACTATTTGAGCTGGAGGACGAGCATTATGAGCAAGATTGTCGTGGTCGATGATTCGTATGCGGAATTGCAGATGATCGAGGGGTATCTGAAGGCTGCCAGCCATACGGTCGTGTCATTTCCGAATACGGACAAGCTGGAAGATAAGCTTGCGTCTGAAAAGCCCGACCTGATTGTGATGGATGTGGTGATGCCGGGACGGAATGGGTTTCAGGCGTGTCGCGATCTGAAAGCGGATGAACGGTTCAAGAATATTCCGGTCGTGCTCTGCACGTCGAAAGGGCAGGAGAGCGACAAGTTTTGGGGACAGCAACAGGGCGCCAATGGATATGTCGTGAAGCCGTTCAAGGCGGAGGATCTGCTGGCGGCCGTGAAGCGAGCCTTGAACTAGGCCTCCAGGAAACGACTCGTCGGGTTGCCGGAGGGAGATCATGGAACCTGCTCTCAGCACATCTCAATCTGCGGGGCTTGCTTCGAGTGGAGTCGAGAAGACCGGAGTTCCTTCGCGCATCTGTCTCGTGACGCTTGGAGGAGAGCTGTTCGCCATCGATCTTCGCCACGTCCGAGAAGTGTTTGAGCTGGAGTCAGTCACGCCGGTCCCCGGGATGCCGTCTGCATTGGTGGGAGTCGCCAATCTACGGGGAACTGTCATGCCCCTCGCGGATTTACGTCCGTCGCTCGGAATTCAATCGACGTCCGCGCAAGTCTTTGTGGTGGTCGTGCGTCATGGCGTGCAGCAGGTCGGTATTTTAATTGATGCCGTGCCTGAAATACGCACGATCCATCCTGACGATTTGTTGAACGCGACGTCGAGAGGAATGTCTGAGTCGCGTCCATTCCTCTCCGGGCTGGTCAAAATTGAAGAGCGGATGAGCGGCATGGTGGAAGTGCAGAAGCTCTTGGCATGCGTTGAAGGTGTGCTGAACTAGACGGACATAAAGAGGGCCCGTCCGTTGAGCCGGCGTGTTGTCGCTCACAGGGCGGAACGGCGACGATAGCAACGAAGTCTCTTACGGGTTGAGGAGGATCATATGGCGAGGCCTAGCAAGTCATCATGGACGATTCAGACATGGTTCCAAAATCTCAAAACTCTGTCGAAGCTGATTCTTGGATTTTCGGCCGTCGGCGCGATCATGATCATGGTCGGCCTCATTGGTCTCATCGGATTGAATCGGCTGAAAAGCGAGTTGCAGAATATTTATGACGGGTCGACCGTCGCCTTGTCCAACACCGGTGTCAGCAGTACGAACCTCGGACTGTATCACGATGCGTTGCTGAACGCGGGACGCCAATCCAGGAAGAGCGATTTTGATGACGCGATCGCGCCTTTAGCGGAATTGAAGAAGCAGACTTTGGAACCCCTGTCGACGTATCAGACCTCGGATTTGCGCGAATCCTCGAGCGGACGAAATGAAGCGCGGGATCTTGCCGCCTTGAAAACGGCGTTGGCTGAATATTTTGTGTCAACTGACGGCGCCATCAGTGCCTTTGCCGACAGTTATGCGGCGTCACTTTCCGAAGAACAAAAGCAGAGCATGCGCGACCTGGGTAACCTGGCGCTCTCCGTCGAAGTCGCGAATAAATACAGCGCCGCGACGCTGCGCGTCAGAGAGTTGATGACGACGATTCGAGATCTGGCAAAAGAGCTGAATGACAGCGGGCAGGCTGAGGCTTCATATCGCACCAACGTGGTCTTGCTCGGAGGCCTCATCGCGCTCATCATCGGAGGCGCGATTGGGTATTATTTGGCGCGCTATATTGCCGGAAATATTGTGCATGTCGCCGATGTGGCCGAGCAGGCGGCTGCGGGCAATCTTCAGGCTCGCGCGAGATTGGAGAGCGATGATGAAGTGGGCCACATGGCGAAGGCGTTCAACTCCATGTTGGATCGTATTACGGCGCTCGTGTCGACGGAGGAAGAGCGGGACGTTATGCAGAAACGCCTGATGCAATTTCTCGTCTTGGTTTCTGACGTCGGTAAAGGGGATTTGACCAAGCGCGGAGAAGTGACCGCGGACATGTTCGGAAACTTGGCGGATGGTTTCAATCTCATGATTCAGCGGTTCGCGCAGCTGATGCGTCAAGTGCGAGAAGCGGCTGAACGCGTGAATAAATCGGCCGGTACGCTCAGAGATAACGCCGGACAGATGGCCGGTACGGCAAAACATCAAGCGGACGAATCCGTCAAAACGTTGGGCGCGGTTGAACAGTTGGCGGCCTCGATGCGTCAGGTGGCTGAGACGGCCGGAGCATCGTCAGAGTCTGCGCGCCAAGTGTTGCAGGCGACCGAACGCGGTCGTGTGGCGGTGCAGGAGACCGTGCAGGACATGCAAAGCATTCGGGCTGCGGTGCAACGCATGTCGAAGCAGGTGAAGGCGCTCGGTGACCGGTCCTTGGAAATTTCTCAAATCGTGTCGACGATCCGTGAGATCGCCAATCAAACAAACCTCTTGGCGCTGAACGCGGCTATCGAAGCCGCCGGCGCCGGAGAGGCCGGAGCCCGGTTTGCGGTCGTTGCCGACCAGGTGAGAAAACTCGCGGAAAGTTCAACGCAGGCAACCCGGGAAATTGCCGATCTCGTGAAAGTGATCCAAAGCGAAACGCAGGATGCGGTTGTCGCGATGGAACATGAAACTCAGGCTGTCGAAGCGGGATCCGCCTCAGCCTTGCGTACCGGTGATGTGTTCAAGGAAATCTCTGCCATCGCCCAACGTTCATCCGAGCTGGCACAAAGCATTGCGTCGTCGGCCGTCGAACAGACCTCTTCGACTGACAGGGTCGGCCGTTCGATTAAGGATTTCACCGGCGGTGCCGTGGCCACGCAGAAAGCCACGGACTCCGCGCGGGTTACGGTCGAAGATATGGCGAAACTGGCGGAAAGTCTCACGGCGTCTGTGTCGCAATTCAAGCTGGTATAACGAAATTTCCGGAGGATGCCCGTCATCCTCCGGCGAGAAGGGACCAGAATGAGCGCCGAATTCGACTCGGACAATCTGATGGAGATCTTTGTGGCCGAAGCCGTCGATGGCATGGCGGAGATCAAGCGCGCGTTGCATCCAGTCGATGGGTCCGTGCCGGGCCCGCAACTCTTGCAGGAGCAATACATCGTCGCGCATCGGATACGCGGCGCTGCGTCGCTCTACGGTTTCTCGGGAATTGCTCAACTTAGCGAACGGTTGGAATCGTTATTTGAGCAAAGTCAGACGATAGCGGAAGCAGATTGGTTGCGCGCGGTGGGCGCCATGCGGGAAATCGTTCAAGGCGTCCAGCTGCAGTTAGATGTGATCGGCAAGGGCGGCGGCGAAGATCAGGTGACGGTCGATCGGTGTTTGGCAGTGTCAGATGGGTTTCTATCCGGGGCGCCGGCACATCCGGCGGCGTCATCGGGGGGAGACGATTCGTCCGGTGTCCATGCAGATGAGAAATTCTTGACTCAGGAGTACCTCGTTCCTGAGGTGGACGCGGAAGTGCTGTCATATTTCGTGCCTGAGGCGTTGGAGTATGTCGATACGATTGAGGGGCTTATCAGAACGCTGCAGGCTCATCCGGGCGACGAGGATGCAATCTACCGGCTTTTCAGAACCGCACACACACTGAAAGGCTCAGGGTATACGGTGGGATTCACGGTTGTCGGCGATATTGCCTACCCGATGGAAGAATGCATGGGAGGCGTGCGTGAACGGAGGATTCAGCTGAGTGACGCTTTGTTTGAGGGGCTCACGCGGGCGGTCGGAGTTGTTCGGACGGCGCTCCGTCGCGAAGTAACTCATGTGCCGCAGTTGCAGCAGGATGTACCTGCGGTGATTGGCCTGCTGGAGCAGTTGCGCGATGGCAAAGCGGTCGCGGCTCCTACGCAATCAACGTCTGTTGCGCATGTCGAGATTCAGTCCGCGGTCGCCTTGGCGGCCGGTGCGGAGGATGGAGCGAGTCCCGTTTTATCGGCCGAGTATTTGATTCCTCAACTCGATCCCGAAGTGTTGTCCTATTTCGCTCCGGAAGCACAGGAGTATCTGGAGACGCTTGAGGCCAACCTATTGCGGCTCGACAAGAATGTTCAGGACGACGAATTGATCAATCAATTGTTTCGGACTGCCCACACACTCAAGGGATCCGCGTATACCGTCGGGTTCCAGTCTATCGGAGATCTCGTTCACCACATTGAAGACTTTATGGGTGCGGTGCGCGACGGGCATTTAGTCGTTCAGCCCGGTCAGACCGACTTGCTGCTCCGATCGGTCGACGTCGTTCGTGTTCTGATGCGCCGGGACCCTGCTGCTCTGGCGGCAACTCGCCAGCGCTTTGCGTCCGCGCTGACTGAATTAAAGATTTTGCACGAAGGCGGCGTGCCGAGTCGGGACTCGGCGGTTGTTGCCGATGCCGCCATGCCGGTCATGCCATCGCCCGCGGGAAGCAAGGAGGAGGCGGCGCAAGCGAAATCTGCTGATGGGCGGTCGGCCGAAGATCGCGAAGTGATTCGAGTCAGCCGGGATCGATTGGAACGGTTGCTGAATCTGGTCGGCGAGCTGGTGATCGGACGAGGCCGGCTGGAACAGCGCCTGCGTGTATTGGAACAATTGTCCCAGCAGGTGTTAGCGTGCAAGGCGCGGCTTGTCGATGCGGTGCAGTCGTTCGAGGAAAAGCATGCCTTCACCTTTCCGACGGCGCCGGCCGGCTCCAGCGAGACGCCCGCTCCCGGCGTTTCAGTAGCCAGTGATTTCGGCAGTCTGGAATTCGATAAGTATGACGATTTCAATATTTTGGCGAGGCGCATCAGCGAGGTGACGGCCGATATTACGGAATCAATGTCTCAGCTGAGCGGATCGATTCGCCGGTCGCATGAGGACATGAGTCAATTGCAGCAGCTGACGCTGGGTATGCGGGATGAAATTGCACGGGCCCGCATGGTGCCTATTGGCACGCCGTTTACCCGGTTTCGACGCGCGATTCGCGAGATTGCGCGCGCCTCCGGGAAAGAAGTGTCCTTAGTGACGTCCGGAGAGCACACCGAAGTGGACACCGGGGTTGTCGAGCGATTGGTTGATCCTTTGGTCCACCTTGTCCGCAATGCGGTATATCACGGCATTGAACCGGCCGGTATCCGTGTGGCCAAAGGGAAGCCCGCCGTCGGCACGGTGTATCTGCATGCGGCTCATCGCGGGAACTCGATCATTATCGAAGTGGAAGACGATGGAGCAGGGCTTGATCTCAATCGGATCAGGACGAAAGCTGTGAATTTGGGGTTGGCCAGATCTGAGCAAGTTCAAGCAATGCCGGATTCGGAAGCGGTGAAGTTCATCTTCGCGCCGGGCTTCTCCACCGCGGAGAAAGTCGGGGATCAGGCCGGGCGTGGCGTCGGTCTGGATGTGGTGAAGCGTGTGATTGAAGGCATGAATGGCCATATCGATGTCGAGTCGCTTCCCGGCGTCGGCACGAAATTTACGTTGGATTTGCCGCTGACGTTGCTCATTGCGACGGCGTTGATGGTGCGGGCGGGGTCGGAGCGCTACGCGATTCCCTTGCCCAATGTACGCGAGGTCACGATGCCGACGGCTGGCTCATTGCAGCATATGGGCGAACGAGTGATGTTGCAGATGGGAGAGGAAGCGATTGATCTCTATTCGCTCCGTCACTTGCTCCGCCGCGAGATCGGGACCGTCGATATGGCGATGCCGGTGGTCGTGGTGCGTACGGTGTCAGGTCCGATCGGATTGGCGGTGGATGAGTTGCTGGGACGGCAGGAAATCGTGATTAAGTCCCTGGGAACACTGCGTTCGATGGAGCAGTCCTGTTTCGGCGGAGCAACGATTGATCCTGAGGGGCGTGTGGTTCTCGTGGTGGACACGGGGCGATTGCTTTCACGGGAATCCCGGGAGTCGGCGGCGATGCTGGCCGCTCCTGATTCGGCATTGGTGTCGCAGCAAGAGGTGAGGCATAGCCAGGAGTTACAGGAACACGCAACGGCTGCCATTCTCCTGATCGACGACTCGCTGAGCATCCGTAAATTTGTGGGACGGATGTTGGAGAATGCCGGATATCAGGTTGATACGGCGGTAGACGGCGAAGACGGATTGCGGAAGGCCTCTGCCCATTCATACCGACTGATCTTTACCGACCTTGAAATGCCGAAGCTGAACGGGCTGGAAGTCATCCAAGCGTTGCGGAGTCGGCCGCAAACTCAGCAGACACCGGTCGTGGTAATGACAACGCGGGCCGGGGATAAGCACCGTCAGATGGCGATCAGTATTGGAGCCAGCGCCTATATCGCGAAGCCGGTTGAGGAACGCGCGTTGCTGCAAGAAGTTGAACGTTGGGTCGGGCATGCGTCGATCGCTCGAAAGTAAGACCGCGAGCTTCACGCGCGTTGCGTATGCGGGAGAACGTAGAGCGTCAATGATCGTGGAGGCGCACGGATGAGCTTGCGAGGCCACAATCGAGGCGAGGGCGCTGCGGCGCACGTGCCGACCGAACGTTATTTGATCGTAAGCATTGATGGGCAACGATTTGCGTTGTCCGCTGATTTGATTCAGGGACTGTTGACGCCTGAAGAGAGTCGTTCCGGGGAAACGTTCGCGGTGCAAGGGCGGGACTATGCTCCCTTGAACCTTGCCGCTCGGCTGGGCCTTGCTGAGGCCGGCGATGGTCCGGAGAGTCGCATGGTCCTTGTTGCACGCGCCGGAATCCGTGCCTGTATCCGAGTCGCGCAGGTTCATGGCCTTGTTGAATTCGACCGAACGCGCGTGCTGCCGTTGCCGTGTCAATTCCGTGGCGATGAACGCACATGGTACAGCGGGCTGATCTTGTTCGAAGATAGTGTGGCGGTCGGCCTGCATGCCGACTGGCTGATCGAGGGAGTGGCGCAAGCGCAGGGAGCGCTGACGGGGCGCGTGCAGCGGCCGCCGCAGCTGGCACATATCGGGTTCGATGGAATAAAGAAGGGACTCACATGCTGAGAGGAGCGGTTGGTCGGCAGCGCCAGGCGACCTCTCGGACATGCCATTTGCTGGTGTTTTCAGTCGGCGGCCGAAAGCTTGCGGCCAAAACCGAAGAGATCGGCGGCATCTCTGCTTGGACAAGGAGTATTCCTGTGCCCAGCCGCACGCCATTTGTCTCGTCAGTGATCCGGCGCGATCAGTCTGTGTTCCCTGTTTTCGATCTGGCTGGGATGCTGAATGTGCGAGTAAAAGGATCGCAACGCTTCTGCTTGATGGCCAAACAACCAGCGGGCGCCATGGCGATCTGTATCGATGAGGAGATGCCGGTCTTATATTCCCTGGATCTTTCAAAAATTCAAACGTATCACGGCCGGGATGTCGAGGCAGTCGGATGCTTTACCGATGAATTTGAAGAGGTTCCCATTATTTCACTTGCACGGTTAGGCGCTGCCTAAAGGCGACGGTTCTGCAACAACGGTGAAGGGAGTACGTATGCCGAAGATTCTTGTGGCGGATGACAGCATTGCGGTCAGAAAGGTGGCCGAACGGTTATTGACGGAGGCGGGGCTTGGGGTCACGCTGGCGGCGAACGGAGAAGAAGCGCTCGCGTATTTGTCGAAGGAGCGGCCCGATGTCGTCGTGTCGGATGTCATCATGCCGGATAAGAGCGGATATGAGGTGTGCGCATTTGTCCGGGGACATGCGGCATTGGCAACAACGCCCGTACTGCTTATTTCAGGAATTGTTAATGACGAGGTGACGAAGCAGGCGGAATCCTGCCATGCCGACGGTGTCTTGAAGAAGCCGTTCCAGGGCACGTCGCTCAAAGACCGGGTTCTGGAGTTGCTTGCGAAGCGGCAGGAGCCGATCATGGCTTCTGCCCCTGCTCCAAAGCCGGTGGTGTCTACGGAGCAATGGACCGGTCCACGTATCACTGAGGAGCAGCTTGAAACCTACAAGCAAGCGGTCGCGCAGCAGAAGGAGCTCGATACCCAATTGCGGGCGGAGCGGTCTCAGAGCGAGCGACTGAAGGTGCGAGTCGCGGAGTTGGAGACTCTTGCGGAGCGTGCCAAGGAGTTGGAAGTTCAATTAGACGCAGAGCGTCGTCGGGCATCCGAGTCAAGCGATCATCTGAGTCGGGTTCAGGCGATGGAGAGTGAATTGGTTCACGAGCGGGATCAGGTTGCGTCATTGAAAGCGCAGCTTACGCGCAGCGAAGCCGTGGAGTCGAAGGTAGCGGAACTCGAAGTCGCATTACGCGAGGCGAACGAGTCCATTCAGAATGATCGTCAGCAAATTGTCGATTTGGAAAAAGTGGTCGGCACAATTCCTCAACTGGAAGCCACGCTCGCATCGGAGCGGGCGGCGACGGCAAAGCTGGTCGACCAGTTGACGGTCCTCGAATCTGCGGCGGCGGGAATGAAAGATCTGGAAGCGCGATTGGCCAGTCATGAACAGCGCGCAGCGGACTATGAGCGGCAGGCGAAGCAGGCGGAAGAGGCGGGCATGACGGAACGGACTCGTGCGGAGCAACTCAGCGGGCGACTCGCTGAAGCCGAACGGGAGGTGCACCGGTTGAGCGAGCGTGATGCGCAATTGTCCGTGGCGCTGCAGACCATCGGTGCCGGAGAGGCGCGCATTCAAGAGCTGGAAAAAGCTGCGGCGAAGGTTCAGGAGTTGGAGTCACAGGTGGCGACCGAACGGGAACGGAATGCCGTGCTGGCTCGACGTGTTTCCGAGTCGGAGCAGAGTGCGGAGCAATCCAATAAACGATTTGAAGATATGGCTCGAAAGCTGGGCGAGATTGCCGGTCTGGCGTCTCAACTCGGAAGCGGCAAGGGGCGTGTTTAATCTGACGGCCTCACTGAT
Organism: uncultured Nitrospira sp.; assembly: GCA_964412445.1. GTDB lineage: Bacteria > Nitrospirota > Nitrospiria > Nitrospirales > Nitrospiraceae > Nitrospira_D. The sequence continues at coordinate 11,657 of CAYPOR010000025.1, read as the reverse complement.
TGATCAGCAGCAGCCGAAAGAGATTTGAAGGGACTACAGCGCATGTCGGCCGATACGGACGATGAATTTCAGAAAGAGCTCATTACGCTCTTTGTTCAGGAAGCCCAGGAATGGCTGCAGCAGATTCATGTCGCATTGGATGAGTTGCAGCAAGGGCCTCCGGCCGATCGGCATCTCCAGCTGGCGCGCACCATGAAGGCCGGGTTGGCTAATTTGGGCGGGTCAGCGGCGACGATCAATCTGCATGAGGTCGAGCAGACGAGCTTTTCCTCTCTCCCGTTCGTTGAAGCGGTAGCAGATCCGTCCGTCCCGTTATCGGCGCAGGCCTTTCTGGCTCTGTGCAAACAGCTGGGCCAGATTCACGGGGCTCTGACACGGGCTACCGGCGTGACCTTTGATGCAGAGTCCGCGGCTGAAGCGGTGACGGCAGCTACTTGGCCGGTACAGGATTTTCTGGCGGCGCTGCATCGTCTACAGGCGCGCTCGGTTGACACGGGAGCGATGTCCTGTCAGGTGACGAAAACGATCATTGCGCAAGTTGACGGAATGACGAGAAACGGGGTAACGCATTGCGATGTCGCGTCGCTTCGCGAGTTGCTTGAACGGGGAGCGCAGGCTGAGCAGGCATTTACTCAGGCGGTGCATCAACTCGGACCGCTTGTCGCAAATGACATTCGAAAGCTGTCGCAGGTACCGGCAGGGGAATGGAACGAGTCAGCCGACGCGTGGACGCCGATGGTGGATCGGACCGGAGAGCTCTGGTCGGCCTCACAACAGGTCAATGCGGTTGATGCAATGACCTTTTTTACGGGGTTGCAGAGCTTCCTCTCCATTGTCCTGGCGCAGCGTGTGGCGCCTGGTTCTCCGCAGTTTAAAAAGGTTGAGGCCAGGCTTCGAGAGATACCCGCAATTATTCAGGACTGGGCTGAGGCCGGACGGCGGGAACGGGGCGCCATCGAAGCGCTGCTGCCCGTTGCGTAGTTGAATGGCGATGCATGTTGTTCCTGCCCCGCGCCGAGCTTCTCCGGAATCCGAGACCGGTTTTGGGATGAAGGCATGATGGAGAGTGACGTGTTGATTGCTGAGCCGGTCCCCCTCGCATATGAGCAACACTGGGGGTTGCAGACCCACCCGTTTGAGAATGTTCCGGATCCCCGTTTCTATGTGCCGTCAGTCAAGCATGAAACGGCCCGTCAGCGGATGGTGTACGGGATTCAGGCCAGAAAAGGCGCCATCATGTTGACCGGCGAGATTGGCAGCGGGAAAACACTCCTCAGCCGGGCGCTGATTCTCAATTTGCCCGGTTCCAAGTATGATGTCGCCTTGCTGGCAAATCCGTCCCTTCCCGAGAAGCAGTTTCTTGGAGAGATCCTCTATCAGTTCGGGTTGCCGGTGGGAGGGGCAAAGGCGGTGCAGTTGCGGCGTTTCAACGAGCATATGCTGACGAATGCTCAACGGGGGCTTGATACGGTACTTGTCATCGACGAAGCGCAAGCGGTTCTTGAGGATCGGATTTTTGACGAGGTTCGCCTGTTGATGAATTATCAGATGAATGACCGGTTTCTGTTGACGCTCGTGTTGCTCGGCCAGCCGGAACTTCGCGAGCGGGTGGCGGGGATTCCGCAGCTGATGCAGCGGATTGCCGTACGCTATCATCTGGAACGATTCACCGTTGAGGAAACACAGGTCTATATCCAAGGCAGATTGGCGGCGGCCGGCTGCTCCCGCATGCTGTTTACCCCTGATGCGGTTGATGCGATCCACCGGCACACGGGAGGGGTTTGCCGCTTGATTAATGCGCTCTGTGATCTGTGCCTCCTGAACGGGGCGCAAGGACACGCAGACCAAATTGACCGGATGCTGGTTCTGCAAGCTGCGGAATGATGGTTGATGTGATCGGACAAAATAGGAGAGCGGGTCTTCATGGCGTGGTATAGAGATGCGGAAGCCGAGCTGGCGTATGTCGCCTCGGCGATTCAGAGTCAGCGGAGTATTCAGCTCGACCGGCTGGAGCGCTTGGCCCATTCGCTGGTGGCCTCGCTGGAGCGTAGCGACGAACTCATCGTGATGGCGCTCTCCAGTCCGGCAGGGTCGCCGCTGATGACGAATCTGGTGAATGTGGCGGTTGTGGCGACGAAGGTTGGAATGGGGCTCGGATACTATGGCCGCGAGCTGGAGCGTCTCGCCTTGGCCGGGCTGGTGCACGATATCGGCCTCTTTGCCGTCCCGCAATCGCTGGTGACGAAAGCCGGGCGGTTGACCCCCGATGAGCGGGCGCTGATCGAACAGCATCCGGATCTCGGCTATGAGGCCGTCAAACGGACCGGGAACGAGTACTTGTGGCTGGCGGAACTGATTCGTCAGGCGCACGAGCGGATCAACGGATTAGGCTACCCGGGCCGATTGAAGGGCCGGCAGATCAGTGAGATGGCGCTGATTATCGGGGTGTCGGACGTCTTTGATGCATTGATCAGCGATAGGCCGTATCGGCGACGGCTCTTTCCGCATGAGGCGATCAAAGAACTGCTGGTGGCGGAGCGTGCGACGTTCCCGCGGGAAATCAGTAAAGCGCTGGTGGAACAGCTGTCGGTGTATCCGCTAGGGACGACGGTCCGGTTGACGACCGGGGAAACCGGAACGGTGGTCGGGGTCAATGTGCGGTACCCGCTGCGCCCGATCGTGAAAGTCGAGGAGATGGATGGGGGGGGGAATCCGGAGGGCCGGAAGGTTGATTTGAGTCTGACACCGCTGGTCGGTGTCATTGAAGCACTCAATGCACCGGTGGTCGGCCGGGTGGCGTTTGCGGAGGAATCTGCTGTCCCCCCAGCCGTGCCGGTCGGAGGGGCCTCAGACCAGTTTACGGCGCTCTTGGAAAGCCTTGATGCGATTGCCACGGCGATTCAGGGTGTGGTGGAAAACCGCCTGCAGCCGGTCGCCGCCGGTGGCGGGAAAGTGGAATCTCTTCCGGAGACTGAGTCGGTCATTGATGCGCCCGGTCACGACGATACAGGGTTCGACAAAGAAGTGGTGGGATTATTTGCATTGGAGGCGCACGAGTGGCTGGCGCAAATTCAGTCTGCGCTCGCCAGGCTGAGTGTCGATCAAGAAGGGCCTGTTCGGTCGCATGTCTATGGAATTGTCCTCAACGGAATCACGAATCTGGCGAAGTCCGCCGCAACCGTGCACCTGGACGAGATCGAAATGATGGCGACGAATCTGCTTCCGACGCTTCGTGATGTCGGTGGCGGAGAAACAGCTGTGGCAGCCGAATCGTTACGGCATCTGCACCAGGGACTTGACCGGGTGATCGCCGCAGTCCGGCAGTTGGCATCCATTCCGCTGCGGAGTGCCGGGGAGGATGAGGGGCAGATCACGGATGCGCCGCCGGCGGTACGGACCGGAGAGAACGAATCTGTCGCCGAGTATGCAAAGTTCCAGCTGACGGACAGCCTGTCCGAAGTCGGCCCGGCCGGCGAATTCTCCGCTCGTCCATTGTTGACGGCGCTCCGTGAGTTACAGAAGGCCCGCGCACGATCGGTGCAGCCGGCCAGAGATATGCTGGAGGCGGTGATTCACCGTGCGGAGGAAGCCGGCGAATCCGAACAGGGCGTCGATGTCTCCATGATCGAGCGCATCCTTCACGATCTTGACCTGCAGGACGAAGAGTTTCTTCAAGCCGTTCATGAGCGCGTGCCGCAGATGATGGAGTCTCTGGCAGCCCTCAGAGGACAGGTCGCCAGCTTTGTGACGGCTTCTCAGCTCGATCCCATTCTTGGTCATGTCGAGTTCTTGCACGATCAGGCCAGGTTAGTTCAGGCGATGACGATCATGATGTTTTTGCAAGGCTTGAAATCATTTCTGACGGTAACGGCGTACCGTAAAATGACCTCGTTGCCGAGTCGTCTGGAAGCGCTCGAATTACGCTTGAAGACGCTGGTTCCCATGGCGGAACAGTGGGTAAATTTAGGGCGTCTTGAACGAGCCACGATTGAAGAAATTCTCCCCGCCTGAATCGCTGCTCCTTCTCCGTTTTTCGGTCTATAACACGTTGATATTATGACGGTGCCCCACGGGTAGTGGCCGAGGCTTTCCAGCAGCGGACACGGCAAATCAAATTGAATTCATTGATGAATAGATGCCTAATTAATAGGCGTAGAGGTTGTGTCTGCACCTGGAATATGAGTTGGCCCATCATCCACATAGATATCCACAGGTCACACACAGATTTTGGGGACATGAATCGCTAGCGGTCGAAGAGCCTCGTATGGAACACCGCCAGGAGTGCGGCGTCTGCGGTGATCATGCGTCATTCTTCTGTGCAAATAAGGTGGAAAATCCGGCTTTCTGTTGTCCGGTAGGCGGGTAGAGGGGATTGGTCGATAGAGGCGGGAAAAGGAACGTTGATCCTGGTGATCATGAATGCTAGAAGATCAATGATAAGCCTGACGCGATATTTGCGTTCGATCGTCCGGGTGGCGTGGCCGTATGCCTGTGAGCAGCACTTGTAGCGATACACGGCATGGTCTTGGTCGCGGCGTGAATAATCTATTTCCAATCGAGTGAGGTGTTTGTGCCCAAGCTGATCACGGTCCAGCGTCCCGAGCAGGTCACCAGACAAGCGCAGGACTATGTCAAAACATACATTCTCATCCCCTCGGGCCTGGTCGGCCTGGTCAGTATGCTGGGAGGTGTGGCAGGTCTCGGCTATCAGCTCTTCGCGACGGATATGTATACGTGGCAGACTTTTCTACAGAGTACCGCATTGATCGCCCTTGGGGCAGCGCTCGGGTTCGCCCAGTCCCGCTACCATTTCTACCTGTTGCAGACCTTCCCGGAAGTGCTGGCGGCCAGGGTACGGTCGGCCACGAAGAAGGGAAAGAAGACGGTAAAGGAGGGAGAGGCTCCGCAGATCACGCATCCGGGCAAGCAGTTTGTGTCCGTGGCCTATCTGCTGGGCACCGGAGTGCTGCTGGGCGTCTCGTGGCTGGCGACATCAATGGGACAGGTGATGATTGTGCCGGCCATCCTGTTACCCTGGGCCGGATTCTATTGGGCGAGATTGTTTTTCTGGCGGGGGCGGGTGTAGGCCGCAACCAAGCGGTTATTTTTTTGCGCGCGCGGGTTTCTTGGATGTTGCTGGGCCCGAGGTGCTTGAGGCCAACTGGCTTTCAAGCGACACGACGCGTTGTTCCAGGTTTCTCACCAGTTGGCGAAGTTCCGGGAGTCTGGGGATCACTGCCTGCGCTTTCATCCAGGTTTCGTGTGGCATGACCGGCGCTCCCGACACGATTTGATTCGGCTCCAGGCTGCGATTCACTCCGGCACGGGCCGCAATCATGACCTGATCGCCGATGGTAATGTGATCCGCCAATCCTGCCTGCCCGCCAATGATGACATGATGGCCGATGGCCGTGCTCCCGGCGATCCCGGCCTGCGCGACCACGATGGAGTGCGCCCCCACGGTTACGTTGTGCGCGATTTGCACCAGGTTGTCGATCTTGGTGCCTTGCTTGATCACTGTATGTTCCAGCGGCTGAGTGGCCCGGTCGATCGTCACGTTGGCGCCCAGTTCCACGTCGTCTTCGAGGATCACGCCGCCGAGCTGCGGGATCTTCACATGCGTGCCACGATCCTGCACATAGCCGAATCCGTCCGACCCGACCACCGTTCCGCTATGGATGATGACACGGGCCCCCACCGTACAGCCTTCGCGCAGCACGACGTTGGGATACAGCACTGAATCATCGCCCACGGTCGAATCGTCTCCGATGAAGACCCCGGGATACAGTGTCACCCGGGCGCCGATCCTGACGCGGTCGCCGAGCGTCACGCTGGGCCAGATCGACACATCCGCCCCGATCACGACATCGGCTCCGCGTGTCAGTTCGGGAGCGATTCCGCGCGACGGCTGAACGGGCACAAAGAACCGTCGAGTGACCAGGGCAAAGGCCAGCTTCGGATTGGCGACGACGAGCTGCGGCACGCACAGATCAGCGGCATGACGATGGATTAACAGCGCCCCGGCATTGCTGATCCCCGGCGTCTTGGCGGCTTTGTCATCGGCGACGAACGAGAGCGAGTGTCCATTGGCATTGGCCAGCCCTGCAACACTCGTGATCGCGGTGGACGCTTCTCCGTGAAGCTCGCCGCCGACCAGCTCTCGAATCTGTGCCAGAGTAACCGGGGTCGACAGGAGGGTTCCCATTACTAGGCCTTTCGCTTCCCGGCTGGTTTGGCAGCCGCCGGCTTCGCCGGTTTTTTTGATGCCGGTTTAGCGGGAGCCTTCGCCGCCGGTTTGGCCGGTTTCTTCGGGGCAGGGGGTGCCGCCTTCCTGGCCGGCGGAACGGCCGGCGCGACTCGCCCCTCCACGTAGGCAGCGACCGACGAGACCGTGGTCAAGCCGACAAGATCCTGGTCGGGAATCTGAATATTGAACGCTTCTTCGATCTTATAGAGCAATTCGATGACCGCCATGGAATCCAGCCCGAGGTCGTCGCGCAGATGGTGCGCGGCTTTGATGGTCGATTCGTCCCGCTTGAGATATTCCGCGAGCGCCTGGATGATCTTCTCGACGATTGCCCGGTCAGCCATGGTGGTTCTTCCTCTTGCGTCAGGAGACGTGCTTAGGCACGAAATCGTTTCAACACGACGGCGGCATTGTTGCTGCCGAAGCCGAATGCGTTCAGGAGTGCCGCACGGATCTTTTTCTCTTGCGGGGCACGGCTGAGGCCGCCCAGGTTGCAGTCCGGATCAGGATCCTCGTAATTGGCCGTGGGATGGATCTGGCCCGTCTGAATCGCCAGCGTCGTGGCGATGGCGCCGATCGCGCCGGCCGCTCCCAGAGTATGGCCGACGAGCGACTTCGTGGCGCTGACGGCGATCGTATCGGCGCGCTTCTTAAACACCGCTCTGATGGCTTTGGATTCGACTGCGTCGCCGATGTTGGTGGACGTGGCATGGGCGTTGATGTAGTCCACTTCCCCCGGCTTGACGTCGGCGGCTTTGAGAGCGAGCGTCATGGTCGTGGCGACTTCCTCCCCGTCTTCGCGGGGGATGACCATATGGTACGCTTCGCTCGTTGCGGCATAGCCGGCGAGTTCCGCGTAGATACGCGCACGGCGCTTCTTGGCATGGGCGAGCGATTCGACGATCAACGCCCCGGCCCCTTCTCCCATGACGAATCCATCCCGGTTCCGGTCGAACGGGCGCGACGCCCGCTCCGGCTGATCGTTGAATTTGCTGGAAAGGGCGCGCAACGAACAGAAGCCCGCGAAGACCAGCGGCGTGATGCTCGCATCAGCCCCGACGACGATCACCGCGTCGGCCTGACCCGTGCGAATGCAGTACAGGGCCTGACCGAGAGCGTGGGCGCTCGAGGAGCAGGCCGTTGAAATCGTAAAGTTGGGCCCTTTGGCACCGGTCGCCATCGCCACGATTCCGGAGGCGGAATTCAGCGTAATGACCGGGATAAAGTTGGGATGAACGCGGTGGGGCTTCTGATGCAGATAGAGCTGCGTAATCTCCCGTTCGCCCATGACCATGCCGCCCATCCCGGCTCCGACAATGACGCCGACGCGATGAGGCGATTCTTTCTCCATCCGCATCCCGGAATCCGACAGGGCTTCACGGCTGGCCGCGAGGGCGAATTGCGCATACCGGTCCACACGGTCGCCGTGCGCGGAGCCGATGTGCTGTTCGGACGAAAAGCCCCGGACCTGACCGGCGACTTTTGAACGGTAGCCGTCCATGGGAAAAGGGTCGAAGGAGGTAATGGCCGAAATGCCGGACTGTCCGGCCATGGCCGACTTCCAGAAGTCGCCGACGCCGATCCCGATCGGCGATACGACTCCAAGCCCTGTAATGACGACGCGACCGGCCACAGCTGAGACTCCTCATTCAAATACAAATACGTTGAGCACTACTTACCGGAAGGCCTGCATGCAGTCAACCGGTGTCAGTAGCGGACTTTGAGCAGCAGATAGAGTCCGAAGCTCGCAAACAGCAGATTGGCGATCCAGCCGGCCAGCATAGGGGCCAGCAGACCGCCCCGGCCCAGGGCAATGGCGATCGAATGTGTCGTCCAATAACAGAATCCTACGACGAAGGCCTGGCCGATGCCCACGGCCATGGTGCCGCCGCGGACGCCGCTTCGGCGAAGGCTCAACGCGAGCCCCACGATGACCATGATCACGGCGACGAAGGGAAAGGCCAGGCGTCCGTAATAATCGGTCAGGAGACGGGCGAACGAACTGCCTTCGTTTTTGAAACGGCTGATGTAACCCCGGATGTCCCGGACCGTCATGGTGTCGGAGTCCCCGGCCAGCCAGGTCGAAAAATCGTCGGGGATCAGCGAGAGCTCGACAGGCTGCTGTCCGAATTCCACGAGCGCCACCGATCCGTCGGGGTGGAATCGCCGCTGGTTGCCCTTAGTGAGCAGCCATCCGTCCGGCGTGTAGGTCGCGGTCGCCGCCTCGGTCATCCGGTCCAACCGGAAGCCGTTCTGGAAATGATAGAGGTGGACTTGATGCAGAGTCGCGCCGCCGATCTCCACTTCCGCGACGTGCATGAGACTGTCCGATCCGATGCGGATCCACGGGCGTGGGGATTTCACGGCCATGGGGGCCGGCTTCTTTTCGATGCGGACCAGGCGGATCTGCTCGGCTTTTTCCGACGCAAGCGGGATCACCGTCGAACTGAAGCTCAATAGGATCAGCGAGACGAAGGAGGCAAAAATCAGGAACGGCGACGCGATCCAGGTTAGGCTGATGCCGCAACTTCGCATGGCGGTGATTTCGTTGTTGCGGGCAAGAAGTCCGAGGGTCAGGAGGGTCGCCATGAGGATCGCCAGCGGCGTAATTTGAAACGAGATCGCCGGAGTTTTGAGCGCGAAGTAGACCAGCACGTCGACCATATCGGCGTCGAACTTGAGGAAGCGGCGGACCTTCTCAAAGAAGTCGATCACCAGATAGATCGTCATCAGCCCGGAAAAGCACATCAGGAAGATTTTGGCGTACTCGCGAAGGATATAGCGGAAGAGAATCGTCATCGTGGTTATTCGTAGCTCATTTTCCAGAACAGCCAGGCCGTGAGAAGCGTGAACAAGCCGTTCGGCATCCAGGCGCCGGCAAACGGGGAGATCCAGAGCGTGGTGACGAGGAACTCGCAGGCGATATTTAAAATGTAGTACGCGACCACGATCAGCACCCCGACGGCGAATCCGCCCATCCGTCCCGATCGTTTCGAGACAATGCCGACGGGAACGCCGAGCAGGCAGAACACCAGCGAGGCCGTGGGAAACGCCAGGTCTTTGTAATATTCCATCAGGCGGCGCAGCGCCTGCGTGTCTTTCCACTGGCTGGCCGTCAGTTGGGCCAGGATCGAGGCGTAGGTCGGCCGCTCTTCCGTCGTGGCATAGCCGCTCTGGTTAAGACTCATTTTGAGGTCGTAGCTCGTAAACGACACCTGCTGGTATTGATCGACGACATCGGGCCGGCTATGGATCACCCCGTTGACCAGCCGCAAGGCGACCTGCTCATGTTCCGGATCCATCAGCACGTGAAAGTCGTCGGCCACAATAATCCGGGGTTCGTCGGGGCTGCGCTCGTCCGAGACGAAGATCCCCGGCGTCGCCTGTCCGGAGCCGCTGTCCGGGATATAGATGACGAGTTTGGGAATCGGTTCATTGAAGGTGCCCCGCTCCAGCGCCAGGACCAGCTGGTCCCGGAGGAGATTGAGCGCGACTTTTTTCAGATTGACCGAGCTCCAGGGCTGTCCCCATTGGGAGAGCACGAGCGTCAACGAAAAGACGGAGAGGGCGAACAGCAGGACCGGCTGGGTCAAACGGTACAAACTGAGCCCGGCCGCCCGCATGGCGACCAGTTCTTTATCGAACGAGAGCCGTCCGAAGGCGGTGATCGAGGCGATGATGCCCGCGATGGGCAGCGTCAGCACCAGAAACGAGGGGAGCAGAGTCGCGAACACTTTCAGTACGGACCAGAGCCCGACCCCTTTCGACACCAGGAGTTCGACGAGGCGCAGCAGCTCCCGCGTCAGCATCACGAAGCAGAGCGCACCCAGGCTCAGCCCGAACGGGGCGAGCAGTTCCGTGAAAATATAGCGGTCGAGTAGTGTTCGTAAAATCACAAAGTCAGTCGTCGTGAGCCCGTCGCGGCACTATAGGGAAGTCGAGCGACCTTGTAAACCGCGCGGGGAAAATGACCAGGGCCGAATGCGTCTCTTGACAAGGTGAAAGTGCTATGGTACTTCCAGCTCGCTTTTCATTTTTACCGATGGGTTCTGTGCGTGATTCAATTTTTCTGCAGACGCCCGTCTCCACTCCCTCACTTCTCTTTTTCTGTTCATCGCACTTATCTGTGTTTCTGTAGGCGTGTGTAGCCGACTGCGTAACTGCACGTAGTCATTGAGAAAAGGAGGGGCTTGTGAAGACAAAAGGAACAGTGAAGTGGTTCAACGACCGGAAGGGATTCGGGTTCATCCGGCTGGACAGTGGCGACGATGTATTCGTCCACTACTCAGCGCTTCAGGGCGATGGATTCAAGACACTGAAAGAGGGCGAGCCTGTCGAATTTGACATCGTGCAAGGGGCGAAGGGGCCGCAAGCCGCCAACGTGTTGAAGGCAGAGCTCTCAGCCTAAGAACGGCATCGGTACGCGAGCGTGAGGGGCGTGTTTTTCCTGGTGAAAGACACGCCCCTTTCTTTTCCGCCATTTCCTGGACAAAAACTATTGCTACTGTTAGCGTTTGCATATTCCTCACGATAGGGGCGTCTCTTGGCCGTTGATCGGACGAAAATACTGCAAACCGCACAGGTTCTGGCCGCCAAAGGCCAGTACGATGCCGCCATCGGCGAGTGGCGAAAGCTGGCCGGAGAAGCGCCGAACGACGGCAGCATTCACAACTCGATCGGCGATCTCCATCTCAAGCGCAATGCGGTGCCGGAAGCCATCGCCGCATTTCTTCAGGCCGCCGCCGGATTCAGATCCGAGGGCGCGACTCTGAAGGCCATCGCGACGTATAAGAAAATTCTCAAAGTCGATCCCACGAGGTACGAAGTCTATCGGCACCTCGGCGATCTCAATGCCGAACGCGGACTGTTGAGCAGCGCCGTTCAGGACTATCTCACGCTGGGCAAGTACTATCTCAAGGAGCGCAAGGGAAAAGAGGCGCTCGAAGTCTACAAGAAAATCGTCAGCCAGGATCCGTCCAATCTCGACGCGCAGCAGCGGGTCGCCGAGCTCTGCCTCCAGGAAAATCTTCAGGACGAAGCGACCAAAGTGTATTTGCAACTCGGGCGGGAACGGTCGGCGCAGGGCCGGTATGACGAGGCGAAAGACGCCTATCTGGCCGTGTTGCGGATCGATCCCAAAAACAGCGAAGCGGCGCAGTTTGTCGAGAGCGAGAAAAAAGGCGCAACTGCGTCGTTCAAGGTGGCCGGTACCGGCGGCAAAACGGCCGCCGCCCCGCGCTCGTCGGAGCCGTTGGATCTGCTTGCTGAAGCGACGCGGCGCATGGACGAACAGCAGTATGCCGGAGCGGAAGCCATCTTGAACCAGTTGTTGACCCGCGAACCGGGCAATCCGCAAGTCTGCCAGCTTCTCGCGCGGTTGCATTTGCAGCGGGGCGATGTGCAGGTCGCG
>CAYPOR010000024.1:0-42521 GCA_964412445.1 uncultured Nitrospira sp. | reverse complement strand
AAGGTAAACGGCCTGTTACCGGACGTCTTGAAAGAAGGCCCGAGGCAGCACGGGCGAGGGAAGCAGGAGCGGGGTCGTGACTCGAATAAGCCGCTCGCAGAAGGCGACGTCTTCGAGAATCGGCTGATCGGGAAAACCACCAAGGCGCTCGAAAAGCGCCCGGCGTACGAAGAGAGCTTGATCGCCATAGATAATCCGGCTCCTGGCACAACGGAAATTGTCCAGCCACGAGATCAGTCTGAGTCGCCAATCGTCGCCGGAAAATCGATGCATGAACCCGCCGGCCTGAACCGTCTCATCCGGCTCCATTTCGTTCAAACGCCGGATCGCCCCCGGGGGAAGTTGCGTATCGGCATGGAGGAAGAGCAGCCATTCGCCACGCGCACACTTGGCGCCGGCATTCATTTGCGACGCGCGGCCCTTCAGCGCCTCATGCACCCGAACCCCGGGAAACGAGCGGGCCATCGCGCCGGTCCGGTCACTGCTCCCGCCATCGACAAGAATGACCTCGTACTGTCCAGGCTGGCGCAAGAGCGCGGCCAAGGTCTGCGGCAACACCTTCTCTTCGTTATACGCGGGCACGATGACGCTGATCACGCGGACAACCATTCCGGCAAATAGGTCCGCATATCATGGGCCCAGGCTGCCGGATCTTCATCGATCAGGTCGAAGAGGTCGGCCAGGGTCAACACCATCGTCTGTGTTAATGCGACGTAATCTTCCGCCTTGGCGAAAAGATCCCCGTAGTCCGTCTGCCCCGCAGCAACGGCCCGCTCGATTATCCGCTCACCGAAGGCATGATGCGCTTCTTCCTGTTGGAGCAGGATCCGCCGCAACCGGCCGAACGGCGCCTCACGCTTGGCCAGTCCCCCTTCAATCCGATGCAAGATCGCCTCACCCAATCCCTCAAGAATGATTTGTTCGGCCAGGAAGGTTTCAAAGAGATCTCCTCGCGCAAACGCCTCGTCCAACTTCCTCCGGTACGACTCGAGGGCCGGCAGGAACGGGGCGTCACCGAGATGCCGCGGCGCCAGCCACGCGATCGCCCCCTGAAAGACATAGGCATGCATCGCTTCCTGCCTGGCCTGGCTCTTCAAAAACCGCGCGGCTTTGGGGTCGGCTACCGCCGCTGCCTGTTTCGCCGCACAGTCCTGCGCCATCCGTTCCCCATACTCGAGGAACGTGAGCAGCCGTGCGATCGGCGCCTTTTCTCCAGGAAGCACGACCATCGATCACCGTTGGGGTGAAGGCCCGTTCAAACTCCAATCGTAGTCGAGAAACTCGATCCGGTACGGAACGGTCAAGAGTTCGCGGGCGAAGACGGGATCGCTCACGTATTGCGCAAGATAGCGCTGCAGTGATCCGCCCTTGACAGCAAAATCCTCCGTGAACCAATCGAAAATTTTCGAGAGGTAGGCCACCCTCGCCGCACGGTCGAACCGATTCTTCGTCGGATCGTTGATAAACTCACGCGCCACCCGATCGAGCTGCCGGTCGAGCTGGGTGCCCTCATACGCCCAGGACTGTAATTTGGGGCAGGATGCAGACGCACAGACGATGGCAAAATGCATCCGTGGCTCATGAAACTGTGCAATGAGGATTGTCCGCTCCAGATCATAGAGGTTGATGGTTTCACCGCCGATTCTGAAGGTATTTCCGATAAAGTATCGATACCGGCCGATGAGCGTGCCAGGGGAATAGCCGTTCAGAATGCCCTGGATGGCATATGCATTATAGGCGTTGATCCAGAACGCCAGCCGATCGTCTTTTGTCAGACCGTTCGGATCAACACGGTCCAGCTGATCCACGTATTGCCTGAAGCGCCGGTCTTCTTGGATGCCGGGGTACTGCACGTCCCCGTTTTTCACATGATCCTGCAGGATCCCGGCAAAAGGCTGATGGGAAAATTCGTCCGGCGCCAGAGGCCTCGCCGGATGAAAGATCGTCGGCACGCCGGAACAACCGGTCACGGCAATCGCAAGAAGTCCCGTCAACAGCGGGTGTATGAACCTTGCCGCCGCAATCATAGCGACACCGGCGTACGAGCTGCCGTCAGTGGATACCGGGGGACGGATCCGACGATCCGGCGGTCGAGGCGATTACAGGACGACTTGTTGGAACATCGCATAATACGGTTGCGATCAAATCGTGCAAGAATTTCCCCCGGCGAATCGTTCAAGAGATTCCCTGCAGCCAGAAGCGAAAGACATGGCGACGCATTTCCTGACGCATCGACGGCGATACTGTACCACCCGGCATCACAGGGCTCCAAGTCGCGGCCCTGCAACCACCGCACATTGTCTTTGAGGTCTCGCCGCAGCGACCCGGAGGGAAGTAACTGCTCAGTGCCCACCTGCTGAAATACGGTGCGGGCCTGCTGCCGCTCATAGCTCAGCGCCGGATCTCGCTTGCCATATAACCCCACCTCCCAATGGCAGGCTCCGACCACCGGCATGCCCCCCGCTCATTCGCAAACCGGACCACCCTCGGCACGCCCGCTCGATTCTGCTTGTTCACAATGCAGACCGGACCTTTCTGGTGAGCAGATTTGGACAGGACACCGCCATTTTTTATCCCCGCCTAGTATTGTCTACGTGTCGGACCTTAGATGGCATTCGTAACCTCTCGTTATTCCAGCAATGATTCAGCCTCTCTCCTTGGGCATATGCCTTGCTCTATTTCGCCGACAACAACTAGGTACCGTCCATTCCAAGGAGGTTGTCGATGAAGAGCCAGATGATGAAGACCCGAATGATGACGATCGCTGTTGCCGCCCTCGCCGTGGTGGCGCTGGCCGCTGCACCGGCGTTGGCCAAGGATAAAGAGGCGAAGAAGAAGTCGTCCGGCATGCACCATTCTTCCGCGGCGGCTGCCGCCTCGTCCACCGGCCACATTCCTGAAGTCGGCCATACGCCGAAACCCGGAGAGCATGACTCCAAGCCGGGTCCCGCCTGGAAGACCGTGGGTGGAACCGTGAAACAAATCGACAACAATGCCTACACCGTGGAAGACTACGAAGGCAATCAGGTGAAGCTTTATGTCGGACAGGGTACGAAGGTCATGAAGCAGAAGAAGGTCGGGGACACGGTCCGCGCCGAAATCACGCGGGGTGGCTTCGCGAATTCCGTGCAGTAACGATGTTTGAAGCCGCGCACCCACCCGGGTGCGGAGCGGTCCTCGAAGGGGGCCGGCCCTATACAGGCCGGCCCCCTTGTATTTTATCCTGGCCGGCTATCGATTACTTTGCAGCCTTCCTGAATTCAATATCCCCGTAGAACGCGACCGCCCGCTCCTTGGTATTGTCCGTATCGCTCATGATTGCCACCCCGCTGATCAAGGGCGGCTCTTCCCCAAACGCTTTCCTATAGTCCTCATAGATATTCCGCGCCTCTTCCACCCACGTCCCGACTTTGGACGGCCCGCTTTCGACCACGATCATCCGCGCAAAATCGGTATAGGCATTCTCGATCATCGTGCCGACCGGCGTCTTCGTCTCCCAGATATAATTCAACGCCCCGATAGGAATGTCGCCGAACAGAGCCCGACCGGCTGCGTATTTCAATTTCCTCCCGAAGCTCACTCGGTCGGGATCGTAGGCGAAGGTAATGTAGAGCCTGGCAGGGTAATCGTCGCCGTCCTTTCGGCTCACATCGCTATGTTGGAGCAGGCTCTCGATTTTCCAGCGCCAGCTGACGATGGGGTAATCCTTGGGGTTGATCGTGACTTCCTTCGTAAGCCCGGAAGCCGACGCTTCGCTGACAGCCTTCACAACCACCTGTTCGCCCTCTTTCACCAGCACATACTCCGTCTGCTTCGGAATCTTCGTGAACGTCAGCGGCTTCCAGCCCTGCGGGAGAGCGGCCCCCGGCTGCTCGGATGAAAATCTCCCGACCTCGATGACTGGCGCAGACTGCGCCCAGGCTATCACCCGATCGCCGACGCTTCCCGCCAGGAGCAGCGCCAGGGGGATAATTCTACGCCAGGCCATTCGGCAATATCCTCACCTCTACCGCCTCATCCAGGCGAATAGCTTCACCAGGCGGTTCCTGGTCGCCTGAGTGAAATGCGCCTTGCGCCAGAGATTGATCACCTTCTTATTGGCTTCCGCCTGAGTGGGATAGGGATGGATGGTTCCGGCGATCGCCTTTGCTCCGAGCCCGGCGTTCATCAATACGGAGAATTCGTTGAGCATCTCGCCGGCATGCGCCGCCACAATCGTCGCTCCCAGAATCTTGTCCGAACCCTTTTGAATGTGGACCCGCACAAACCCTTCGTCTTCGCCGTCAAGAATAGCGCGATCGACTTCATCCAGCTTGAACGTATAGGTTTCAACCTCGAGCCCTTTCTCCTTCGCCTCTTGCTCATACATCCCGACATGGGCGATCTCCGGTTCCGTAAACGTGCACCAGGGCATGACCAGCGACTCCACGCCGGCATAACCCAGTCCGAACGGATGGGGGAACAGCGCATTCTGAATGACGATTTGCGCCATCGCATCGGCCGCGTGGGTAAACTTGTAGCGGGAACAGACATCGCCCGCCGCGAAGATGCGCGGATTGCTGGTCTGCAACCGGCCATTGACCTTCACTCCATGCTTGTCGCACTCGACTCCGACCGCTTGCAGCCCCAGCCCCTCGACATTGGGGGTGCGGCCGACCCCTACCAGGATCTCATCGACGGTGACATCATACTGCCGGCCATGGGAATCGACCGTGAGACGTTTCCCGCCGTCCCCTTTGCTGATCGTCAGATCCTTGCCGCAACAAAGGAGTTGTACCCCGTCCTTCGCTATCTGCTGCTCGACGATGGCCGCCGCATCGCGATCTTCATTCGGCAAAATGCCGTGTTGCGCTTCAATCAAATAGACACGACTCCCAAACCGCGCAAACGATTGCGCCAGTTCGCAACCGATCGGCCCCGCCCCGATCACCGCGAGACGTGGCGGCAACTCTGTCAGCGAAAACACCGTCTCGTTGGTGAGATACCCTGTCTCTTGTAAGCCCGCTATCGGAGGCGCCGACGCTCGCGCACCCGTGCAAATCGCCGCCTTCACAAACTGCACCGTGCGATTCCCGGCCGGCCCTTCAATCTGAACCGTATCGGCCCCGGCAAAGCGTCCGCTCCCGATATAGACATCCACGCCCAGCTTGCTGTATCGCTGCACGGAATCGTTGTGACTGATCCGCGCGCGCAACTTCCGCATCCGGGCCATCGCCACGCCAAAATCATATTTCACGCCGGCAGGAATGTGCAGGCCGAACTCCGCTGCGTTCCGCAAGCCGGCCCAGGCCCGCGCGGCACGAATCACGCTTTTCGACGGCACGCAGCCGACATTCAGACAATCTCCGCCCATCAGATGCTTTTCGATCAGAGCAACCTTCGCTCCTAAACCGGCGGCAATGACGGCGGTGATCAAACCAGCCGTCCCGGCCCCGATGACCACGATGTTATACCGACCGGACGGTTCCGGATTGACCCAGTCGGGCGGATGGACATTCGCGACCAGCTGCTGATTATGCCTATCATCCGGCAACACCGGGCTCTCTTGATACTGACTCATCACTGCGCTCCTCTGACTTTCTTGTAGACCGTCGGAGCCAGGGTCAACAGCCCCAACAGTACGAAGGCACCGATGACATTCGGCGAGGCGATTTCCTTGAGGGAATTGATCGTCCCCAGCTGCCGGCCGGCATAGGCATAGACGAAGGAGCCGGGAATGATGCCCAACGCGGTCGCGGCAACGTACGTCCCGACGTTCATGCGGGTCAGCCCGGAGACAAGGTTGATCACAAAGAACGGAAACAGGGGAATCAGCCGCAACGTCATGAGGTAGCTGAACGCATTCTCGGTAAACCCTTGCTGGACAGGCCCCAGCCACTTCCCGAACTTCCGCTCCACCCAATCGCGCAAGAGATAGCGCGCGGCCAGAAACGCGAGGGTTGCCCCTGTCGTCGCGCCCAGATTGACGAACAGCGTACCCAGCACGCTGCCGAACAAAAACCCGCCGGCCAATGTGAGGATGACCGCCCCGGGCAGGGACACGCCTGTCACCACGATGTAGGCAAGGATAAACAGGCCGACAGCCGACGCGTAATTAGCCTCTGTGAAGGCCAGCAGCTGATCGCGATTCTGCTTCAACGCCTCCAGCGAAAGGAAATGTCCGACGTCGAAATAGAAAAACAGACCAACGGCCGTCCCCACGCCGAGCAGGATAGCAATCTTCCTCCCGATAGGAGGCTGCGCCGGTGTCGTGGTAGAGGCTGAGCTGGTCATAGCGGCTTCGGACCGTATCATGGGTACTCCTTGTGTAACTGTCAATGTGTTCTACTCGGAGAGAGTCGCACCGGTGGGGAAATTCTTACATCTTCCCGCAGAAGAGAAGCACGCGCACTCCAGGCTTCACGTCGTCACTGGACAGTCCTGTACCGCGAGTGAGCTTACCGGACATACCCGTATTATGCGGAGCGGCCGGAGCGAGAATGGCGGAACAGACTTATGGCCTGGAAGGACGGACGGCAGCCGCAGCGCCACTGATGGCGTCACCGAGCCGCCCCCACCCGGCGGATTGAGACGGACACGGAAGGATGGCCGGTGGATCACGGTCGATTCGTGAACGGGCTGATGCGCAGGACGGCCGGGAGACATAGGCCGCCGGTTCAGTACCAGGCCGGGAGAGCGACGATTCTGCGCAGCCCATATTCTGGCAGAACAGCATCAACACACAGAAACAAATGAACCGGCTCATGAAATACTTCACTCCCCTTGCAGCCTCTATCGGCCATTCGGCGTGATCTCTGAAGGGGTAGAAATGGAGGGGTCACTGCCACTGGCGATCAGCAAGGTCCCGATCGATATCCAACCGGCCCAGCGCCCGTTCAAGCGGATCGATCGCCCCGTCCCGGTTCTTATCGAGCTCTTGGAAATGTTCATGCAGAAGAGCCCCGGTATTCGGATTCGGGGTCCCTCCCTTCCCATGCTCGTAATGGGGAGAGTACCGTTGCGGCTGTTCCAGCATACCGTGGTGCGACAAATCCGGTTTCGGCGTCACGACAACCAGCGGCTTCAGCCGCTTGGCCCCTTTGGCCCGACGATGCACCCGGGAAGCGCTCGGCTCCTTCTGTGGAGCTTTTTTTCTTCCATCCGACACTTTTCTGCCCGTCCCTTCTTTTCCCTGGACAGCTGCAGCCTGGGGGACCGGACTCGATTTTGGCCGGATCGCCGGCCCATGATCCGCAGCCCCTCTCGCCTGCCTGGGCGAGGGTTTACTCTCAGCCAGGACAGGACACACCTCGCCAAGTCCCGATCCTGCAAGGAAGGCCGTCAGAACAACACACACCGTATACGGATAGCGATATCGGATCACAGGAACTTCCTGGCAAATTCTGCCCCACGGGCAGCTTAAGTGTAGCAGGCGCTATTGTGCCTCTAGCTCATTGATTCGAGAAGGGAATTCCGGCTCCGTCAGATCTCGACTCCTCACTCGACGCCCCCATAGGGACTTGCGACTATCGTCCGTTTCCCGTACCCTTCCGGCTGGAGGCCGAATGACAGACGACGACTCCCGGTTGACCAAAACGAAAGAACAGTGGGCCAGAGCCCGGCGCGGCGGAGAAGAGCGGGAAGTCTTCTATGAAGGCGACGACCGGCTTCCGCCGGGACAACACCTCGTCGAAACGTTCCCCGTACTGGACCTCGGATTCAAACCGGACATCCCGCTTTCGGAATGGACCCTGACCATCGGTGGATTCGTGACGACGCCGGTCACTTGGACCTGGGAAGAGTTTCTCGCCCAGCCGCAGTTCAAAGACCGCTCGGATTTTCACTGTGTCACCTCCTGGAGCCGCTACGACAACGACTGGGAAGGCGTGAGCTTCAGGCAGATCATGGCCGTCGTACAACCCCTCTCCCTCGCGAAATTCGTGCTGTTCAAATCGTACGATGACTATACGACGAATCTTCCGATCGAGGTCTGCGACGATGCCGACGTGCTCCTGACATATAAGTGGAACCACCAGCCGCTCACGAAAGAACACGGCGGCCCGGTCCGCGTCATCGTTCCGAAGCGCTATGCGTGGAAAGGCGCGAAGTGGATCAAAGAGATTACGTTCTCTGACAAGGATGAGAAGGGATTCTGGGAAGTCCGGGGTTATTCCAACACCGCGCTGCCGTGGGAAAACGACCGGTACGGATGACGGCGGCTACTTCCGGGTCCACCCGCCGGGCCCCTCGATGAAGTTGCCGGGCTTGGTGTTTTGAATCGCTTTCTCGCCCGCCAACGTTTCGACCGCCGTGACCTGAGTCCCGTTCCGTTTTGCAATGTCCTCATAGGCCTGCCGGCGCTTTTGATTGACCTCATCGATCAGCGATTGCACCTCCCCGCTTCCCGCGTTCACCGCCCCTAAATATCCGCTGGACTTTTCTCCGACCAGGCCTTTCGTTTTGGCCTCCTCAAGAGACAGCGCAGAGACGGGAAGAGCTGATCCTGCATACAGAACAACGAAGGCCGCTAGCGTGACGCCGGTCCGGAAGGTCATCGCAGTCTCCTTTACGGGACTAAAACAGTCCGCTCTTGTTTGACATCACCTGATCCAAATCTTTATCGACTTTGACTCGAATTTCATGATCGATCTTCACATTCAAATTGATCGTAATCGGCTGGTCAGGGGCCACCACTTCAACGCGAGGCGCGCACCCGGCGACTCCCCACAGTACACCCATCAACACCAGCATCCGCACGTTTCCAAGCCGCCCCTGTTCCGACATCATGCCTCCCACTTCCTCACCCCTTCTGCGCCCGCTGCTTGAGAGACTCTCCGATATCCTGAACCGTCCGAAGACTTTTCAAGAGCGCCGGAATATTCTCTTGAACCGTGAGATTGAAATGGATGGGCGGCGTCTTTTTCATATCCGGATTCTTCCCTTCCAGCCGGGCAGCCAGTTGCAGGAGCCCGTCCTCACGATACTGTACGCCCACTCTTAACACATTGTAGTGAAAGTTGTTGAGCGCCTGAGCCACGAGCTTCAGACTCTGATCCGACTCAGCAAGCAGTTTCCCGGCCTCCGGCGTCGCCGTATAGCGGATGACGCCGCCCGGCGGCTGAGCTTCGATGGCGCCGTCCTTCACACTGGCGCCGGCCGCCGTGAACGTGATGGGAAGCGTCCCGTTGAGCAGCCCCGTCCCTTCGATTCCTTTCTGCTGTTCCACGCTCAACACCTTGGCCAGATCGATCTCACGGAGCGAGATCGTCCATTGAGCCGGCGGCTTGGCCGGGTCGATGTGCACCGCGGGGCTTGTCAGGGTACCGCCGAACAATTCCCCCTGGATGTCCCGCACATCGATCACCGGTCCGGCGCCCGACAACGTCCAGTTCAGATCGACCGTCGTTTTCAGATTCGAGAGTTCGATTCCGGTCTGCACGGATGCCACCGTGACGGCCGCCGGCTGGCGCGTCGCGATCTGATCGAATCCGGTGGTTTTCAACACGAGCGTCGTGCTGAATCCTTGCACCGCGATCTCCCTGAAGATGCCGGATAAATTGTCCGCCTGCACCGTCACAGAGCCGGGATGCAGGACCACGCCTTGCCCCTGGGCACTTACCGCACCTCCGGCGGACCAGGCCAGATCCGCTGTCACCGCGAGTCGTCCGTCGATGAGGTCGAGGGAATCCGGTAGGGTCGGAACCAGTGTACGAAGCCGGCGCTCCTTGGCATTGAACTGGAGCGGCCCCAGACTGCCACGCAACGAGCCTTTTCCCTCTGCGAATGTCTGCTCGATCTTGGCGGTCACCACCCGCTCGCCCGACGGCAGATGGCCGTGCACCTCGGCCTTCACGCCCGCCTGATTGGCCGAAAACTCCGCCCGCCAATTGGTCGCGGGAACTGGCAGCGGCAACGACTCAACCATGACCCCCGTCACAGTCACAGCCCCCTGGGCGTTCCATGACGTGCCGACCAGTTCGGCTCTCCGCAACGCGATCGTACTGTCCGCCAGCTTCAGATCATACCCGGCCAGCCGGCTTGTCGGAATCTGGAGCGAGAACGTCCCGGGCCCGCCGGTGCATTGGATGGAAGCGAGCGCACACTGCACCGATACCGGCTCTTTGATATGAATCGTCGCGCTGGGGATGACGACACCTGCGGCCTGCAGCTGTGTCACCGTCACGGCCGAAGGGGCCAGGAGTTGTCCCCTGACTTCATGCTGGGCCAGCGCCAGCTGTCCATGCAATGCGCCGACGGCCGTCCTCGACGAAAGCCCGCTGGCAACAAACCGTGGCATCGCGCCCTGAATACGGAACGTTCCCTCAGCCGTTTCAAGTTCCCCGCCGACCACCGTGGCTTTATCGGCTTTGAACTCAGCCACCAGAGGCCCGGCCGCCATCCCGTACATCACCGCTACGGGACCCTCCACCGTCAGTCTGAGCGGCGACTCCGTCCAATAGAGCGCGCCGTGCACCGCCTGGACCGGCTCGATACGAAGCGGCTGATCGCCTTGCGGCAGCAGCGCCCGCACCGCCTCCGGCACAAACTGCGGCTGGGTGTTGACCGTTGCGGATACGAGCACGCCGGGATTCACCGTCCATTCGAACCGCGACGGATTTCCGGTAAATCGTCCCGAACAGACCACAGCAATGTGCTTGGCAATCCCCTTCACCGCGGGAAGCGCGACGGTCGATTGGAATGTGCCGTCAAACGTGGAATGCGGATCGTCACGAAGGGATGTCAGCGACGACTCGGCGGCGGCCGTCCCGGTCCACTGGACCACCACTTGGCCGGAGACCTTTTCCAGCTCAGGACCGATCGGCAGCATCAAGGCAATAAACGGCGCGACTTCTCTGACGTTGACATCCAGCTTGCCCTCGATATGAACCTGTTCTCCCGCAGCCTGTGCGGTCGATTGCCAGGTGACGATCGGCACCGCCTGTGGCCGCTGGGATACTAACGTCGCCGACCAGGTACTGGCGGAATGCCCGCTCACCGTCAGTCCGTACGACGCCGTGTCGCGGCCTTTAAAGGTGAGATGGCCGCCGAGTTCGCCGTCCTGCTGAAGAATCACGCCCTTGATCGAAACCTTTCGGAGCGGGCCCGTCGCCTGCTCGCGAAATACGGTCGCTTCCTCGACGCGTACTTCTCTGAACGGAAGCACCGGCAACCGCCGGAGAAGATCGCCGGCCGTCACCATATTCCACGGCGATCCTCCTCCGCTGCTCGATCCCTCCTCGGCGCGCTCTCCGTGGTCCGGCACGGATCGGGGGTTACTGAGAACCTGGACGGCCACATACGGCAGCTCCACACGGTCGACCTGGCCCCGGAAAAGATCCGACAGACGGTACCGTAAGCCGATATCCGTCAACGAGATCATTAATCGCTCATCGCCCAAATCCTGCTGAAAAGACACCACCGGAATCGACAGCCCTCGCCAGCCGGGATAGCCCAATTGCACAATGACGTTCTGATACCCGTGATGGCGAAGCCACTGCGTGACCCCCAGCGAAACCGCCAGCGGCAAAACGAGATAGAGCCCCACCAGGGCGGTGAGAATCAGGAGGCTCCATCGTTGATAGGGATACCGCAACATACGATTCAGGTTGTCGGTCAATAGATATCTCCCTGTCAAGCATCTCCCTGCGGAAGATGCGACCCATCGTATGAAACCGCGGTATTTTGTCGTGACAGGACATTCGCCGGCTGGGTACTATCCTACCCATGACATCTCACCACGCTTCCGTTGCGCCCGTGTCGCGGATCGCTCGCATCGAATATTGGCCGGTCGACATTCCCATCACGGACCCCTTTGTGGTCGCCACCGGCGCCCGTGTGGTTGCAGAAAATATTTTTCTCCGCCTCACGCTGGACAACGGCATACAGGGATACGGCGAAGCGGCGCCGTTCCCCGAAGTCGGCGGAGAAAACCGCACCTCCTGCCTCGCCGTCCTGCGCACGCTGGCAACGAGTCTGATCGGGCAGCACGCCCGGAACTACCGTGACCTGGCGGCCCGGATGGATGCACTCGCCCATCAGCATCCAGCGGCGCGCTGCGGGCTGGAAACTGCCATGCTCGACGCCTATTGCCGATCGGCGGAGATTCCCATGTGGCAATTGTGGGGCGGGCAGGACGTCCGCCCGCGGGACACTGATATCACCGTTCCCATCACCACGCTTGAGAAATCACTGTCCTTAGCCCGCGACTGGTATGACCAAGGCTTTCGTCTCTTCAAAATGAAAGTGGGCAGGGATGTGGAGCAGGATATCCGCCGACTGGAAGCCGTGCACCGCGCATTGCCCGGCATTTCGTTTATCGGCGATGGAAACCAGGGGTTCTCTCGGGAGGAGTGCCTGGCATTTGCCAAAGGTGTCCGACGATTCGGTGGAGCGATGGTCCTCCTCGAACAGCCGGTCGCGCGCGAAGACATCGAGAGCCTGGCCGCCATCAGACGAATCACAGGCATTCCGGTCGCCGCCGACGAATCGGTTCGATCGCTGGCGGACGCGCACGAGGTGATTGCGCAGAAGGCCGCAGACTACATCAATATCAAAATCATGAAAACCGGCGTAGTCGAAGCGGTCGCCATCGCGGAAGCGACGCTTGCCGCCGGATTGAAACTGATGGTGGGCGGCATGGTTGAAACCCGCATCGCGATGGGCTGCTCGTTCAGCCTCGTCCTGGGAATGAAGGGTTTTGATATTCTAGATCTCGATACACCGTTACTCTTGGCGACTGACCCGGTGCAAGGAGGCTACCGGTATCACGGTCCGTCTCTGAAGCCCTGGACAGAACCTGGACTTGCTCTTACTGCCCGGCCGAACCACGAAATGCACACTATTCCGTAGCCGTATTACTTTGAACCCATCCCTACCGACTGGGTGGTATGCGTCACCGTTCGTTGCCCGCCGCCGGACGAAGGAGAGCCGGAACTGGCACCTGCCCCCGCCAGCGGGTCATCGACCAACCCTCCGCCGTCTGCCGTCTGCGATCCGGCAGGACCGCCCGATTCCGGCAACGACGGGGAACGGCCTCCTCCCGGTTCCGAAGAAGCTGCGGTTGCAGACACAATCGATTTATCCACAGTCACGCGTCCATCCTGATACTGCGTCAACACAACCGTCGTCGACCCTTCCACGTCGCCCTTCGCATAGGCATACGCCCGGTACGCAATCCCGTCGGTCCCTCCCAGGAATCGCATTCCGACTGAATAAAATTTCAACGAAGGAACAGGATTGAAGCCGATCGCGCCTAAATCTCCGGCGAATACCCCCCGTTGCGCGTGATGAAGCTGCTGCAACCGATGGATTTCCGCCAGCGCCACTTCCGCTTCAACCGATTGTGCTTTCTTGGTGAAATGGCGATACGACAGCGCGGCCGTCGCCGCAAGAATCCCGACAATAGTCACCACCACCATCAACTCGATGAGCGTGAAACCCTTCTGGGTTGAGCCGGCAGCGTTCATAGATCAGCGCGAGCGTTGGAAGGAAAAGGCGTCCAGGATTTTGGCCAGGGAGGCCGCCGCCTGTTGCGCCTTTTGAATGGCCTCCGGATTTTCCCGATGGTCCGCAGCCAGTGACGCTTGAATCACCGAGGTCTGCCGATGCATTTCCCCGAATGCTTGCTCGACCCTGGTCAACGCCTGGTTGGCGGTTGAGGCCAGTTCGTCCAGCCGGTCGGATTGCCGGAACCGCATGCGCCAGCTCAGATTGCCCTTCGCCCATTCCCGGACACTCTGATCCAGCTGAACTAATGGCCCCGCTACACGCCGGGTCAGAACCAGACTGAAAATGACGGCGCCAAGAAACAGGACCGGCACTGCCACAGAAACGGTTTCGCTAAGCAGCAACATCTCGCTGGAGGCGGCTTGGCGCTCTTCCAACGAGCCGCCGCCGTACAACGTGATCATCGGGCCAAGATGCGGCCCGTAAAAGGCCAGCGTGAAAAACAAGGCGGAATACAAGAAGAGCATCAGGCCGATCCAGACCGCATACCCCTTCTGTACTTGATGCAGAAAAAACACCTTCCGACGTTCCTGTGAGGACGGCGCCGTTACGGCTGCTGTGCGCATAGCCCTTCTCCCTTCGAATCACCCTGCAGGGATCACTGTTTGGATTCCAGGCGCTTACCGGGAAGGCTACCACCAGAAGGTGGAATGACCAAGCAAATCAGCTATTGGGGTGCGGGGAAATCAAGCCCGCCGGCGGCAGGAAAGACTACGCACCCGGAGGAGGCACATCCGGCTCGTGACAGCGCTTACAATATAACTGTTGGCCAAGACGGCGCTCGCGGTCTTCCGCCGTGAGCACCCAGGGGCGGGAAAAAAACGGCGGCTGATGGCGGACATGCTGCCCATGCCCGCAGGCCAGATCGGCAACCCAATCGCCGTGCTCGTCCTGATGGTAGCCGACGATCCGTTGGTTCATACGCATACAACCGGTACTGAGTCCGGCGCCAGTGATTTCCCGCTCACCCGCGACGGGAAGTTACCGCTTTTCAAAGGGCCGTTCCGGACGAACAGCGGCAGCCACAAATCCCCAATGCTCGTCGGCATCTTCGTCGAAGCTGCCGACAAAAATAACCTCCCGGTCGAGGTGCTGAAACTCGGAGAGCGTCACCGTGCACTGCCCGACATCGACAACCCGGGCATCGAATTGGCCGACGACATAGACCTGGGCTTTCGCCGTGATATAGAGATTGCGGCGGCTGGTACGCCCCGTATCGGGAAACAAGTCCACCGTATGCGAACAGCCGCCGGCGCGCTCGATCGTCATCGTCAGATTATGCCGGGACAGAAACGGATCGGTGGCCACTCGCACAATCGTAAGCCGGAGGCCGGTCCCTGGAATCTCCGTAGAAGCCGGCTCCGGCACACCGCTGTTGCACGCACCCAGGATGCTGATCACGGCGACGAGCAGGCCTCGCCGGAGTCGTCGCATCATTTGCCCGCCGGAATCTTAGGCGCAGCGCCGATCGCATCGAGCCCCGCTTCCGCGCAGGCATCGTCAAGATGAGTCCCCGGAGCTCCGCCGACGCCGATTCCGCCGATCACTTCTCCACCGATCTCGATCGGCAATCCGCCGCCCAACATCAGAATCTGCTCGTTCATATCCCGCAGCGCCTGCGATGCCGGCGTTCGACTCATGAGGTCGGCCAGTTCGCTCGTCGCCCGGCGCAGGCTCGCCGCGGTATACGCCTTCTTTCGACTGCTGTCGATCGTGTGAGGACCGGCTCCGTCGGCCCGTCCCATCGCGCGCAACAATCCTGCGCGGTCGACGACCGATGCACTCACGCGATAGCCGTCTTTCTTGCACGCATCGATGGCAGCCTGAGTAGCCCGTTGGGCAAGGCTTAGGGGCAGGACAGATTCCTTCGGCACTTCCTGGGCTACCGCAACGGCCGATCCGAACATCAGACTTCCAGTCATGATAACGCTCCGTAATACTCTTTTATCCATACGAGACTCCTTTGTGGACGAATGATGAGACCGCAAGATCCGATCAGGAGGGTAGTAAGGCGGCCGGAGACTGTCAAGTATTCCGCATTCCGCAGGGCGGCAGCGGACGTCTCACGGAGATTATGCACGAACGCAGCAGGGAGGAAATTCTACAGGAGGGAAAACGGAAAAGCGCAAACCTACATCCAGACCACACGTTCCCGGTTGAGCAGATAGTCGATAACCTCGATACTCTCGCGCATCTGGGTCTGCGCTTTATCGGACATCGGAAGCACCGCGCCGACGAGCTTCCCCGACTCCATATCTTCCAGTGAAGGGATCCCGTCACCGGATCTCGTATCGACGTCCTGTCGGAAGCTGGCCAATGGGAACCTCCTGGTAAATTCTTTTCGGCCCGTCCGTCTATTTCCTTGAGTGTACGCAGAAACAACAGCGCTGTAGGGAAAGCATACCACACGGTTTCAATCTGTCAGGGACAGCGATCAACACGTGATGTTTCAACGGCTTTAGCGGACGGACGAGAGCTTTTGAACAGGAGGAAGCGCGCCGAGAAACGGGAACTGCCCCTTATTGAGCAGTCCGCTATCCGAGCGAAGCCGGAAATCATCGTGCTCGGCATCGACAAAGCGGGGATCACCGACGACATCCGAATCTTGTTTCAAATCGGGCGCCGGGATATTCGGAGTTCCGGCGCGCACATAATCGCCGTCGCTATTGAACAGCGCGTTGAAGGACGTCGTCGTCCGGCTGGACGGGGACACCAGAAATCCGATCTTATTCAAGCCGACCACATTGCCGGAGGCCTCATTCTGGGACGCGCCGAGAAATGCCGCCCCGCCGCCGTTCTTCACCAGCGTATTGCCGACCAGCGAGGCCTTCGCCTTGTCATTCACGACGACGGCTTCAAACAAGCTCCGGAGAATCACATTCCGCTCCAACCGGACATCGGATTTGCCGGCGATATTCACGCCATGATCGTTATCATGAATCACATTGCCGACCAGCAGAGCCTGTGAATCGGAAAACTGCACGCCGGTCGTCTCACTGCCGCCGATCACACAGTCTTCAATACGCACATCCTGCACCTGCTGCCCGAAGAGCATCCCTTTCACGCGAAGATTGCGCAACGTGATGCCCTTGCCGTTAAAAATGCCAAGGGCGTGGCCGCCATGCTCGTTGATCGTCAATCCGCTGATTTCGATATCCGTCGCCCCATACGGCCACTTCCCCACATGCAAGACACCCACAAGGTCATCACGACCCAGCATGGTGACCTTGTCCACTCCGGCCCCGATCAGCTTGATCTTGTCCTTGCTGTGGATGGTGAGGTCCTGGGCATAGGCGCCGGGCTTCAAAAACACCGTATCGCCTTTCTTGGCCGAATCCACGGCTTCTTGAATCGAGGTGAAATCTCCGCTGCCATCGAGCGCAACCGTGATGGTCTGGGGAGCGGCAGGGACCGTCACTTCCGCCCAGGACATCCCGCTGAGCCCTATCAAACCGGCAAAGACCAGTATCGCAATACGCATGCGGTAGGTATTACAGGCGGGCACGGCGGCCTGTCAACCTGCTTTGTTGTGAGGCTCACACCCCCGTGATAAGCTCCGCCGTCATGATTCTGGTCGGGCTCACAGGCGGCATCGCCACCGGTAAAAGCACCGTCGCCGGCATGTTCAAACGTTGCGGCGCAGTGGTCATCGATGCCGATAGGCTGGCGCGGGAAGCCGTCCAACCAGGCAAACCGGCCTGGCGGGAGATCGTCAAGGCATTCGGCAAGACCATCCTGAACCCTGACCGCACAGTGAATCGCCCGGCTCTGGGCACAAAAGTCTTCGGGCACCCTGCCAAGCTGCGCCGGCTGGAGCACATGATCCACCCCCGTGTTGCGCGCGAGCAGCGGCGGCTGACGCAACAAGCCGCAAAAAAAGATCCCCGCGCCGTGGTGATCTATGACGTCCCGCTGCTCTTCGAAGCCGGCATCGACGCACGCGTGGACACCATCATCGTCGTGACCGCTGACCGCGAAACCCAGATCGCGCGCCTCAAGAAGCGCAACAGCCTCTCCCGCGCCGAAGCCCTTCGGCGGATCAAGAGCCAGATGCCGCTCGCAGACAAGCGGCGCCGTGCGGACTATCTATTGAACGGAACCCTCCCACTCCCGCACCTCAAAAAGCAGGTCCGGTCGCTGTATTACTCATTGCGGGCATCGACCTGACTTTCACTCCCCATGCATTCCCTTTTCTCACTGTGTTAGATTCCAGTCCCATGCGCAACGTTGTCATCATCGGGTCAGGACCGGCCGGATTGACCGCCGCGATTTATGCGGCGCGGGCGAATCTGTCCCCGCTCCTCATCGAAGGCTGGCAATCAGGCGGTCAACTCACGACAACCACCGAGGTCGAAAATTACCCCGGATTCGCCAAAGGCGTCATGGGTCCGGAACTGATGAAGGACATGCGGACCCAGGCCGGGCGGTTCGGCACCGAATTTCTTACCGGCGATGTCACGGCCGTCAATCTCGCCCAGCGGCCGTTCACCCTAACGATCGATGGCGAACACACCGTTCAAACCCGTACCGTGATCATTGCAACCGGCGCCTCAGCCATTCCGATCGGGCTTAAGAACGAAGCACGACTGACCGGTCACGGCGTCTCCACCTGCGCGACCTGCGACGGATTTTTCTTCAAAGAGAAGGAACTCCTCGTCGTCGGCGGAGGCGACAGCGCGCTGGAAGAGGCGAACTTCCTCACCAAATTCGCCACAAAGGTGTCGGTCATCCATCGACGGGACAAACTGCGCGCATCAAAGATCATGCAAGACCGGGCCATGCACAACGAGAAGATTTCGTTCATCTGGAATTCGATCGTGGAGGACATCCTGGGGACTGATGTCGTGACCGGCGCGCGGATTAAAAACGTGGTGACCGGAAAATCATCGGACGTCTCCTGCTCCGGTGTCTTTGTCGCGATCGGCCACCGCCCCAACACCGCGCTCTTTACAGGGCAGATCGACATGGATGAAAAGGGCTATATCCGGACACACCACGGCACCGCCACCAACATCCCCGGAGTCTTCGCCGCCGGCGACGTGCAGGATTCAACCTACCGCCAGGCCGTCACCGCCGCCGGATCCGGCTGCATGGCCGCCATCGACGCCGAGCGATTCCTCGAGAGCGGTAAGGAGTAATAAGTCTCACCACGAACATCATGCGCTGCGCCATCGTCCATTACCACGAACTCGCCCTCAAAGGCCGCAATCGCGACTACTTTGAGGATCGCCTGGTTCGCAACATCCAGCTGGCGCTTAAAGACCTTGGCGTCACACAGGTAGAGAATCTGCGCAGCCGCATCCGGGTGCTTCTGCCGGCGGAAACCGGCAGCGAGATCATTCGTCAGCGGCTGTCCCGCGTCTGCGGCATTGCGAATTTTTCTCTGGCCTGCTCCGTGCCGCTCGATCTCACGAACCCGAACTTCGACGCACTCAGCGCCGCAGTGATCGAAGAGCTCAAAACGAAATCCTTTTCGACCTTCCGCGTGACCGCGAAACGCGCCGACAAGCGCCTGCCTTTGACGTCGATGGATGCGGAGCGCATCGTCGGCGCCGCCATCTACGAACAGATGGGCAAGGCCGTCAGCCTCAGGAATCCCGACCTCACCGTCTACCTGGAGCTGCTGTCCCGGGATGTGTATTTTTCCGTCGAAAAGATTCCTGGCCCGGGAGGCATGCCGGTCGGAGTCAGCGGCAAAGTCGCCTGCCTCATCTCCGGCGGGATTGATTCGCCGGTCGCATCCTACCGCATGATCAAGCGCGGCTGCCGCGCCCTCTTCGTCCACTTTTCGGGCCGGCCGCTCGTGAGTCGGGACTCGGAAGACAAGGTCCGCGACCTCGTGCAGACTCTCACCGCATACCTGCACCGCAGCCGTCTGTATGTGATTCCGTTCGGAGAAATTCAGCGGGAGATCGTCTTGAACACCCCGGCACCGTTTCGTGTGGTGCTCTACCGGCGCATGATGGTCAGAATTGCGGAAGCACTCGCAAAGCGGGAAGAGTGCTGGGCCCTGGTGACGGGAGACAGTTTAGGCCAGGTGGCGTCTCAGACACCGGAAAATATTTCGGTGATCGAGGAGGCGGCGGGCCTGCCGATCCTGCGGCCGCTGATCGGCATGGATAAGCTGGAAATTACGGACGACGCGAAACGGATCGGGACGTATGAAACGTCCATCGAGCCGGACCAGGATTGCTGCAAGCTCTTCACCCCGCCGCATCCCAGCACCAAAACGCGCCTGGATGAATTGCTCTCGGTCGAGCGCGCGCTGGACATCCCCCGCCTGGTGAAACAGGGCCTCGAGAAAGCCGAATTGTCGGAGTTTATTTTCCCGGCGTAGCCCGCGCCATCGCCTTCTCTCTGACGATCCGGAAATGCGTTTCCAGCTCTTGACGCATCGCCACGGCGATCACCCAATCCGGCACAATGGTCTCAATCTCGACCAGCAGTTCAAACTCGGCGTTCGTGTGCCTGCCATCCTCCGCGGGAGTCAGAGTCCAGACCCGGCGATATTGCTTGAAGTCTCCGCCTCTCAATTCGGTCAACAGGCTGCAGGTCGACAGCATCCGCGACTCGCTCAGTAGACGCCGTTCACCGGGAAGCAGCGCGTGCTCGATGCGGATATCGGTGAACACGCTCCCGGCCTGTTCGCGAATATCCGCCATCCGCATCCGCGTGTCGAAGAGGTCCGGCCAGTGCGCATAGTCCGTCAGCAACTGCCGGATAATCTCCGGCCCGACCGGAAACGTCACCGTGGCAGTGGCCTTCACCCCGCCAGTTGCCTGCACCTTCACATCAAGGGAAACAGGATCACCGGCCCAGGCCCAGGTCTGACCGAGCATGAACAGCGCTACCAGGAGATGGCACGTGAGCCGCATCAACATGGCGCGATTATACCGGCCCGACTCATGTCCCGCGAGCAGGAATGGCAATTGACCAGGGCAAATCACTCTGTGCTAGGATGCGCCATGCGTCGCGCATACCCATTTCTCCTGTTTCTATTTGTGGCGGCCGGACTCCAGTTTCTCGCAACCGGAACCGCGTCCGCCCAGCTGATGCAGGAATCGACCGCCACCACAGAACAGTCCTGCAGCTTCGGCATGGGGAAGGGAGAACCTTCCCACAGTTGCGCAGTGCCGTTTCCCCCGGGCTGCCGTGTCGCCCAGGCTCCCGGTTCATCCAAACCCTGGACGACGATTTCCACCGGCGGCCGGCTGTTGTGCCGGTTCGACGACAAGCAGACCGACTGGAAAACCAAGATCACCGGAGCCTGCAATCGCTGCCAATCCGGCCATTGCTCCGCCCAGTTCAGCGTCCGCTACGACTGTACGCCTCAACAGTAATCCTATGCCCCTCACTCGGGCGATCAAACAAGCAGCCCTCGCACTCGGGTTCGACGCCGTCGGAATCGTCCGTGTCGACAGTCCGTCCGCGCCGCAGGCCACGCTCACATCACGGCTGACACAATGGCTCGAACGCGGCTACCACGCGACTATGGCCTGGATGGAGCGAACGCCGGAGAAGCGGGCCGATCCCCGGATCGTCCTGCCGGGCTGCCGTTCGATGGTGTGTGTCGGCCTGAATTATCTGACCGACGAGCGCGCCGACGAACAGCCGGGCTATGGCCGCATCGCCCGCTACGCCTGGGGCCGCGACTATCACGACGTGCTCGGCGCGAAACTCACACAGCTGGAAGAACGCATTGCGACATTGGCCCCTCAGGCAATCACCAGATCCTATGTCGATACCGGACCGATCATGGAAAAAGCCTGGGCAGAGCAGGCGGGGCTGGGCTGGATCGGCAAACATTCCAACCTCGTGTCGCCGGACCATGGCTCCTGGCTGCTGTTGGGCGAAATTCTCACGACGTTGGAACTGGAGTCGGATGAACCGGCCACGGATCTCTGCGGGAGCTGCACCCTCTGCATGCAGGCCTGCCCGACCCGGGCCATCACAGACCCCTATGTCGTGGATGCCAGCCGCTGCCTCTCCTATCTGACGATCGAGCACCGCGGGAACGCCGACACCATTCCGAACGACCTTCAACGGCAATTCGGCAATCACATCTTCGGCTGCGATGATTGTCTCGATGTCTGTCCGTTCAATCTGCGGGCGGGCGTCACCCGCGAACCGGCCTTCACCCCCTCACCGCTCACGCTGGCCCCCTCTCTGGAAACGCTGGCCCAGATGGATGAGGCGACATTTCGCACCTCCTTTCAACACAGTCCAATTCGCCGCGCCAAACTGGCCGGCCTTCAACGGAATGTGGCCATTGTCCGAACAAATCCATAGTCCCGTCCCCAATTACAGTCCCCCCCTTTTATTCGTACACGACCAGGAGTAGGCTATGGCTAATCAATCGGTGGTTCGCCAGGAGTCCTGACAAAGGAGCCATCCGAATGAACCCTGCAACGGTTCTGTTGATTTCGCGTGATGCCCAGATACGACGTGTCCTGGAGCAAGTCGTTCCTCCTCATACCGACATTCTGACCGCAGACAATCTCGCAACCGGCATCGCGCAACTCCGGCGCACCAATCTCGCGCTCGTTCTGTTTGAAGGCCCTGTGCCGATGATGGCGTCCCTCTTCCAGCAGGTGAATCTGCACCCCAACCATCCCTCTATCATCATCTTGGGATCACGCGACTCGGCACAGGATGCGGTTGAAGCCATGCGCGCCGGCGCAGCAGACTATTTGACGACACCGGTGACAGCCGCCAGCCTCGACCCCGCCATTCGTCGCATCCTGACAACACCCCGGCCGGTACTCTCTACCACACAACAGCCGGCGGACCGCTTCGATCTCATCGTCAGCCTCTCCCCGCAAATGCAGCTCATCAAGCAGCTGGCTCGTGAAGTCGCCCCGACTGACGCCACAGTCTTGATCACGGGGGAAAGCGGCACGGGCAAGGAGCTCTTCGCTCAGGCCATTCATTACGCCAGTCCTCGCGCCCTCGGCCCGCTCGTAGCCCTGAATTGTGCCGGCATTCCCGAACACCTGCTCGAATCGGAACTCTTCGGCTATCACCAGGGCGCCTTCACCGATGCGAAACACACCAAGCCCGGACGCTTCCAACTGGCTGAGGGCGGCACACTCTTTCTGGATGAAATCGGCGAGATGAGCGCCGCGGCACAGGCCAAACTACTTCGGGTGCTCGAAGATCATCGGGTCGATCCGCTCGGCGACACCCGTAGTCACGCGGTCAATATCCGCGTCATCGCCGCGACGAACGAAGATCTCCCGGCTCAGATCAAGACCGGACGCTTCCGGCTCGATCTCTATTACCGGCTCAATGTGTATCAGCTCCGCATTCCTCCGCTCCGCGAACGGCCGGAAGATATCGAGCCGATCCTGCACCACTTCCTGGCGCAGGCACGCCGCGACCAGGGATGCCGCATCACCGGCATCAGCCCGGAGGCCTTAGCCGTATTGCAACGGCATCATTGGCCGGGCAACGTCAGGGAACTTCACAATGTGGCCGAATGGCTCACCATTACCTGCAAAGAACATACAATCGAGCCCCGCCATCTCCCGGCCTCTGTGAAAACCGGAACAGTTCCCGAGCAACCGGGCGGCGACCTCAAGCCATCCCTGCTCGCGTTCGGACTGTCGTTTCAAGACATGGAAAAAAAGATGCTGGAGGAAGCCCTCCGCAAATCAGGCGGGAACGTCTCCGAAGCCAGCCGGCTCCTGAAAATCACCCGGAACACTCTCCGCTACCGCATGGCCAAACACCACATCCAGTAGCCAACGCTAAAACACCTGAACTGGTTATTTTTCGTACAGCCCGACAGACTTTAGCGCACCGACACAATCGTGACGCCGTCTCCCCCTTCGGCCCGATCACCAGGGCGCGCGGTGGCGACATACGGAGAATCCTTCAAATACGCTCGCAACGCGGCTTTGAGCTTACCGGTGCCGTGTCCGTGAATGATACGGAGAAAGGGGGCTCCCTCAAGCGTTGCCCGATCCAAGGCGGCAATGACGCAATCCAGCGCTTCATCAGCCGCCTGCCCACGCACATCGACGATCGTCTGCTCGTCGAGCCCCAACCCGCCGCCGGTCGAAAACCGGCGAGGATTTAATGCGGGTACGGATGCCGGTGAAGCCGGCGCAGCGGCCCCCGATGCGAGACCAATAAGATTCGCCACAGTGGCCAGGACTTCCCCCTCCCCCACTTTCACACGAACGCGCTTCTTGCCCTGCGGATCTTCGAGCAGACTGCCGGTCATACCCAGACCGGCAATTTCGACGTGGTCGCCGATCCGGAGCCGCTCCACGGGAATCGGCTCGCCGGCCGGGATCAATTCCTGTTTCGTCCGGCTCTCCAATTCAATCAGACGCTCGGAGGTCTCTTTGGCCTTGATGAGTTTCTGTTCGCGTTTGAGGGCATCCACCGTCGCCTGCACCTCCGCACGCGCCCGCTGAAACTGCTCGCCCAGTTTTTTCTTGAGTCCCTTGCGCGCCTCCAGTTCATCCTCCTCCAGACGAGCCTGCAGCGCCTTCGCTTCAGCGGCGGCCCGCTCGGCCTCGGCTCGCGCCTGCGCCGCCCGTTCCACATCGTCGGCCAGCTGCCGCTGTTTCTGCTGAAGATCGGCCATGAGATCTTCCAACCGCCGGTCGTCCTTGGGCAATCGCTGACGCGCATCGTCCAGAATCTTCTCATCCATCCCCAAACGACCGGCAATCTCCAGCGCCGAGGAGCCCCCGGGCACGCCGAGAAACAACCGGTAGGTCGGCGCCAGGCGCGTCACATCGAATTCGACGCTCGCGTTCGCAAAACCCGGCATCGTTTGAGCCAGTTCTTTCAGCGGCCC
This sequence comes from uncultured Nitrospira sp., assembly GCA_964412445.1. GTDB lineage: Bacteria > Nitrospirota > Nitrospiria > Nitrospirales > Nitrospiraceae > Nitrospira_D. The sequence goes on along the minus strand of CAYPOR010000024.1, from coordinate 18,223 downwards.
GTAGTGCGTGGTCACGACGACCTTCATATTCAGGGAGGCCAAGTGACACAACAGCGCTTCCGCCAGCGCCGCCCCTTCCTGAGGGTCGGTCGACGTCACCGGTTCATCGAGCAACACCAGTGACTGTCCGGGATCCGTTCCGGTGCGCCGCGCCCCTGCCGACTCCGCGAGCAACCGCACCATTTGCGACATGTGCGCCGAAAAACTGGAGAGGTCGCGGCTCAAATCCTGCGCATCACCGATGTCGGCAAAGAGCTCTGGAAAAATCGCCATCTCCGACTCCGGGGCGCAGGGCAGATGCAACCCCGCCCGCACCATCAGCGAGAACAATCCGACGATCTTCAGCGTGACTGTCTTGCCGCCGGTATTGGGACCGGAAATGACCAGGACGCGAATCGACTCATCGAGCAGAATATCGTTCGCCACCACCTCTTCTTTGGCCAGCATCAGCAGCGGATGCCGCGCCTGCTTCAGCAGGACACGACCCCGGCTATTCAGCGCCACGGGATTGGCCTTGAGCCGCCGGCTGAACGCCGCCTTGGCCTGCACGGAATCCAGTTCCGCCAGCACCTCGATCCCGGCCTGCAAGGCATCCGCCTGTCCCGCAACCAGAAGCGTGAGCTCGCGCAGGATCCGCCTCACTTCCCGCTCAATCTCCAGATCGGCGACCTTGATCGAGTTATTCAATTCCACCAGTTCGCGCGGTTCGAGAAACACCGTCGCGCCGCTGGCCGACACATCGTGCACAATCCCGGGAATTCGTCCTCGCATGTCCGCCTTCACCGGCAGGACATAGCGCCCTTCCCGTTGAGCGAAATACGACTCCTGCAACACGTCTTCATACCGGCTGGAGTGCAGAATACGATCCAGCTGCTCACGCATGCGCTGTTTCAGCTCCTGTGCGGCGTGCATCAGGCGCCGCAGCTCCGGCGTCGCCGACTCCTTGATCGCCCCGTCGGGCTGAATCGCGGCCTCGAGCGCCCGTGCGATCGTCTGGAGTTCACGCGTCCACTCCAGGCCCTCCGCCATAGCCACCACCGTCGGAGCTTCATGCCCATGGCGGACACAATAGCGCGCGACCTCTTCAATCCGCGTCAGAACGAGCCCGCAGTCCCGCAACTCCAGCGCCTCAAGCACGCCCCCCTTCCCGGCCCGCTCGACCAACTCGCGCGCATCCGGAAACGATAATACCGGAGCCGGATCGCCGCCCTCGCTGAGACGCAGCCATTCCGTCGTCTCCCGTTGACGCCTCGCCAGCACCTCCAGGTCATCATCCAGAGCCATCGCCCGGCAACGCGCAGCCCCCAGAACGGACTGTGCGCCCTGCGCGACACACTCCAGAACCTTCGGCCACTCCAATGCCTGCGCGGCTTGTGCGGAAAGGGTATCCGTTATCAACACAGTACCTCTCAACCAGTTTGGTCTCTACGGAACTCTAGCGAAGGGGGATCCGGAGAAGCAAGATTCCAAGAATCAATGTTCCGACGCGCGCACGACAGCCCCTCGTTTCTACTGATGGCGCTCGTCGTGAAAACGCCTCAAATACTGGCGTTTCTTCACGTATTCCTACCTTCGTATAGCTTGACAAGGATTCAGACCGCCGATACTATCGCGCACACGATTGCCGGTGATCTGCGACCGGTTTGCTATTCAGTAAAGGATATGACGACATGGCTATTCGCATAGGCATCAATGGATTTGGGCGGATCGGACGAAACGTATTACGGGCTTCTCTGGGCGATCCTGCTTTGGAATTTGTCGCGATTAACGACCTCACGGACGCAAAAACGCTCGCCTATCTTTTGAAATACGACTCCGTGCACGGCACGCTCGACGCCAGTGTGGAAGCCAAGGAGAATCAGATCATCGTCGACGGCAAACCGATTAAGGTGCTGGCCGTCAAGGATCCGAAAGAACTCCCGTGGAAGGAGTTGAACGTCGACGTGGTCATCGAATCGACGGGACGCTTCACGGATCGCGAAAGCGCCGGCAAGCATTTATCCGCCGGAGCCAAGCAGGTGATCATCTCGGCCCCCGCGACCGATCCGGATGTGACGATCGTGCTCGGCGTGAACGACGGGAACTTCGACCCGAAGACCCATCACATTGTGTCCAATGCCTCCTGCACGACCAACTGCCTGGCGCCGGTCGCCAAGGTCTTGCTGGAAAATTTCGGCATCAAGCACGGCGTCATGACGACCATCCACTCCTACACCAACGATCAGCAATTGCTCGATCTCCCGCACAAGGACTTGCGGCGGGCGCGGGCGGCCGGCATGTCGATGATTCCGACCAGCACCGGGGCGGCCAAGGCCTTGCACCTGGTCATTCCCCAGCTGAAAGGCAAACTGGACGGACTGGCCATTCGCGTCCCGACCCCGAATGTCTCTCTGGTCGATCTGACGGTTGAGACGGAGAAGGATTGCACTGTCGCCGAAGTGAATGCCGCATTCAAGAAGGCGGCCGAGGGTCCGCTGAAAAACATCCTGCTCTACTCGGAGGATCCGATTGTCTCCATCGACAAAAAGGGTGACCCGCATTCAGCGACTCTGGATGCACCGCTCACCAATGTGATCGACAAGCGGATGGTCAAAGTCACCGCCTGGTACGACAACGAGTGGGGCTACTCCTGCCGCGTACGGGATTTGATCAAGTTCACAGCGGAACGAGCCAAGGGGAAGTAGCCATCGGGCGATTCGGCGTTCACGCGGGGCGCGCCTCCGGCGGCGACCGGCGGCGGGGGCCCGTGAAGGAGCACTCATGAACTTGCGGAAACAAACCATCGACGACGTGAAGCTGCGCGGGAAACGCGTCATCATCCGCGCGGACTTCAACGTCCCCCTCGACGAGTCGCTCCAAATCACCGATGACACCCGCATCCGGTCGACGCTGCCGACCATCAACCGCGTCGTCGACGAAGGCGCGATGGTCATCCTCTGCTCACACCTGGGACGTCCTAAGGGAGCCTTTGACCCCAAATACAGTCTGGCTCCGGTGGCGAAGCGGCTGAGCCGTCTGCTGGGGAAAGAAGTCATTTTTGCGCCGGATTGCATCGGCCCCGCCGTCGAGAAACTGGTCGCAAAAATGAATCCGGGCGACGTCATGCTGCTGGAAAATCTCCGCTTTCACAAAGGTGAAGAGAAGAACGACGACGCCTTCGCCAAGGCGCTCGCTGCGCTGGGCGATGTGTTTGTGAACGACGCCTTCGGCGCGGCTCACCGAGCGCACGCCTCGACCGTCGGCATCACGAAATTCATCAAGACTTCGGCCGCCGGCGCCCTCCTCAAGAAAGAAATCGAATATCTGGAAGGCGCAGTCGAAAATCCGGTACGCCCGTTCGTCGCCATCCTCGGCGGCGCGAAAGTATCCGGGAAAATCGGCGTCATCGAGAATCTCGGCAAACGCGTCGACAAGGTCATTATCGGCGGCGGCATGGCCTTTACCTTCCTGAAAGCCAAGGGCCTGGAGATCGGCAACTCACTGGTCGAAAACGATATGCTCGATTTCGCGCGGGGCATTGAAGACCATGCCCTCTCTCGAGGCGTGAAATTCTATCTGCCCGTCGATTGCGTCGTCGCCGCCAGCCGTGAGCCCGGCGCCGAGACGAAGATTGTTCCCGTGCAGGAAATCCCCAAAGGCTGGTACGGCCTGGACATCGGCCCGGCCTCTGTGAAGTTGTTCAGTGAAGCGCTGCAGGATGCCAAAACGATTCTCTGGAACGGTCCGATGGGCATGTTTGAAATTGATGCCTTCGCCCGCGGAACGCTGTCGATCGCCCATGCCGTCGGCAACGCCTATGCATTGACCATCGTCGGCGGCGGCGAAACCGCCATGGCCATCCACCGCGCCGGAGAGTCGGACAGCATCTCCTTCATTTCAACCGGCGGCGGTGCGGCCCTCGAACTGCTGGAAGGCAAACAACTCCCCGGCCTGGTTGCGCTGCCGGATCGAGCGGTCTAGTCACCCGGATCCGCTCTCACGGCAAGCCAGACCAAAGGACACTGTGCGCACACCGCTGATCGCCGGCAACTGGAAAATGAACAAGACCGCGTCCGAGGCGGCAACGTTCGTCCACCAGTTGATTCAACGGAACATCACCTCGCCGGCGGTTGAGATTGTTCTCGCTCCACCGTTCACCGCATTAGCCTCCGTTCGCCAGGCGATCGGCACCGGCTCTTCGATCGGCCTGGCCGGCCAGAATCTGCATTGGGAAGACTGCGGCGCCTATACCGGAGAAGTGTCAGCGCCAATGTTGAAAGATCTAGGCTGTCAGTATGTCATCCTCGGACATTCCGAGCGCCGCGCTCTCTTCGGTGAACGGGACGACGTCATACAGAAAAAACTGTCCGCAGCCCTCCGGCACGGGCTCAAGCCGATTTTGTGCGTGGGCGAATCATTGGGCGAACGTGAAGCGGGGCGCACCACGGAGATCATCACCGGACAACTCAAAGGCGGCCTGGCTGGATTGACGGCAGCACAACTGGCGATGCTGACGATCGCGTATGAACCAGTCTGGGCGATCGGAACAGGAACAGCCGCATCACCGGATCAGGCGATCCTGAGCCATCAGACGATCAGACTGTTTTTGCAGCAACACTGGTCCGCCTCTCTTGCAGAGACCACGCGCATTCTGTACGGCGGCAGCGTCACTCCGCAAAATGTATCGAGCTTTCTGGCATCTGAGGAGATCGACGGCGCATTAGTCGGCGGGGCTTGCCTCCAGGTCGAGTCCTTTGCTAGTATCACCGCTCTCGCACAAAAACGAACGGGGCATTAAGCATGTTGTATACGCTGGTAGTCATTCTTCATGTGTTTGTCTGCTTCCTGATGATCGGCGCAATTTTGCTGCAATCAGGCAAAGGCGCGGAAATCGGAGCGTCATTCGGCGGATCGAGCCAGACCGTCTTCGGCAGCCGAGGCCCGGCAAACTTCCTGAGCAAACTGACCGTAGGCGTCGCAGCCGTTTTCATGCTGACGTCGTTCAGCCTGGCTATTCTCGCAAAGCAGCGGAACTTCGCATCGACCGTGATCGACCTCAAGCCGAAAGAAACATCCTCAGCCCCTGCCGCACCGCCGGCACCGGCTGCGACAGAGTCGCACCCGGCGACAGATGCTCCGGCAGCGGCTCACTAGACCGCCTCAGCTTCATCCGCAAATCCGATCTCGGACAGAATAATCGTCTTGATACACAGAAGCCCTCTGCGACTGCTCGCAGAGGGCTTCTGTGCGTTTTCTGATGTGTGTATGCAGCGGATCCGTTAGACGCGGGTAATCCAGGCCTCATGCTCAGGATCTTCCCCGCGCACAATGGCAAAGAAGGCTTTCTGCAACGCGAGGGTAATGGGACCGGGCTTGCCCGTACCGATACGCCGATTGTCGATTTCCCGTACCGGCGTCAGTTCGGCCGCTGTGCCGGTGACGAACACTTCGTCGGCCAGATACATTTCGTCGCGGGTAAACCGCTCTTCCGTCACAGAGATATTGCGTTCACGCGCCATGTCGATGATCGAGTTGCGCGTAATGCCTTCAAGAATGGACGTCAGAGGCGTGGTTTTGATCTTCCCATGCCGCACGATAAAGATATTCTCACCCGTGCCTTCAGCCACATACCCCTCAGGATCGAGCATGATGGCTTCATCATACCCGTCCGTCTTGGCCTCCCGCTTGGCAAGAATCGAATTCACATAGTACCCGGAGATTTTCCCCCGCGTCATCGACACATTCACATGATGCCGAGTGAAGGACGATACCCGCGCACGCATCCCGTTGGCCAGAGCCTCGTCACCGAGATAGGCCCCCCAGCGCCAGGCTGCGATTGCCACTCTGATCGGATTATCGCCGGGATGGACCCCCATTGCTCCGTAGCCGATATACACCAACGGCCGGATATAACAGGCATCCAGCTTGTTCGCGCGCACCGTCTCGACGATCGCTTCGGCAATCTGCTTGCGATCGTACGGCATCTCCATCATCCCGATATGCGCGGAATCAAACAGACGATCGACATGCTCCCGGAGCCGGAATATCGCAGACCCTGCTTTCCCCTTATAGCAACGAATGCCTTCAAAGGCAGCCAGTCCATAGTGCAGGGAATGCGTCAGAATATGGACGTTGGCGTCTGCCCATGGAATCAACTTGCCATCCATCCAGATCTTGTCTACCGGCTCCAACATCGACGCATACTCCTCTATTTATTATTCACATGATCATTCGGAGAGAAAACGTGAGCAGACTATAGCCTGGGGCTGGAGACGGGTCAAGCAAGCTCCGGGCTCCTCGTGTGCGATAACTTCATAGAGCCGGCTGCGGGAAGAACGATTAGGACGAGGCGCAGTAGGACCGTAGCCGGGCGCTCAAGAAGCTCCCCACCCGCTCCTCTCCATCCGGTGCGAGCGTGACGATCTTGGCTCCAAAAAGCAGGCCGCGAACCCATCGGACGACCACCCGTTGAATCTCCACCGGTTCGTCTTTATCGGGAAGCGACAGGCGCAGCACCAGCTCCATCCCGGGCACCACCTGGTGATCGCCCAGCACACGCATCCCGTTCCGGGACATGTTCACCACCGTCCCCTTGCCAAGAAACTCGCCTCCCATATAGTAGAGGAGACACCGGACCGGAATCCGGTGATAGGTTCGAATCACAAATCGCGTCGCCTGGGGCATTCTCCTCACCTCGCCGGGTAAAAATCTGGTAGACAACAGCCGGTCACAAGCTGTCTGGGAAAGGCGAGAATACTGCCATTGATCGCCGCCATCCTAGCCCCCGAAAGGGGGGAGGAATGAGCCTGCATCCTCGACAACAATGGACGGGACTCGAAGGAAGTCCTGACCATTCTCTTGACACTGGGATGAACCCTCTGTTATATGAGCCGTTCTGCTTTGGAGGAGACATAGGACATGTACGCGATTATTGAGACAGGCGGGAAACAGTATCGAGTCGAGTCTGGTTCACTCTTGCAGGTGGCCACGCTTGAAGGCGAAGTGGGCTCAACCATTGAGCTCGACCAGGTTCATCTCGTGCACGGAGACGGCGGTGTCGTCGTCGGGCAGCCGCTGGTGAAGGGCGCGAAGGTCACGGCGGAAATCGTCCGGCACGGACGGACCCGCTCGATCACGGTGTTCAAGAAAAAGCGGCGGAAGAACTACCGGCGGACCCGCGGGCATCGTCAGGGTTTTACGAGCCTGCGCATCACCGGCATTGCAACAGCATAAGCACTTTACGGAGAAGGACCTGCCATGGCAACAAACAAAGGCGGCGGATCGTCACGGAATGGACGGGACAGTAGCCCACAGTATTTGGGTGTGAAGGTGTACGGCGGAGAAACCGTCAAGGCCGGCAGCATCATCGTCCGTCAGCGTGGAACCAAATTTTTCCCGGGGTTTAATGTCGATCTCGGGCGGGATCACACATTGTTCGCGCGAGTGACCGGCGTTGTGAAGTTCGAAGGCGGAGAAGACCGGCGAAAAGTCAGCGTCTACCCCGCCCCTGCCAAAGCCTAACTCCCTTTTCGTTCGCGCCCGCTACCCGACTCAAAACCACCCTGACCCTCCCCTATCGGGGGCAGGGTCAGGTATACTCTCGACTCCGACGGGGACATGCCATGTTTGTCGATGAAGTACAGGTCTTTGTAAAAGCCGGACGAGGCGGTGACGGATCGGGCAGCTTCCGGCGGGAGATGTTCGTCCCGCGCGGCGGGCCCGACGGGGGCGACGGCGGGAACGGCGGCGACGTCGTCTTCACCGCTTCACATCGGCTGACGACGCTGCTCGATCTCCGTTATCGAAAACACTATGAGGCGGAGGACGGCCGGCACGGCGGCGCCTCCCATTGCAGCGGACGCCGCGGCAAATCCGTCGTCGTCGCACTTCCCGTCGGCACCATGATCTACGACCAGGAAACCGGAGAGGTTCTGGCCGACCTGGTCGCCGACGGAGACAGCGCCGTGATTGCGCACGGCGGACGCGGCGGGCGCGGGAACAGTCATTTTGCTACACCGACGAACCGCGTACCGACGCATTTCGAACACGGCACCGCGGGCGAAGAAAAGCATCTGCGCCTTGAACTCAAGCTCCTGGCCGATGTCGGACTCGTCGGCTTCCCGAACGCCGGCAAATCAACCCTCATCGCCGCCATATCGTCCGCGCGGCCGAAGATCGCCGATTATCCCTTCACCACACTGATTCCAAACCTCGGCGTCGTCCGCTGGGCGACGGACCGCAGCTTTGTCGTCGCGGATATTCCCGGACTGATCGAAGGCGCATCCGAAGGAAAAGGCCTCGGCTTTCAGTTTCTGCGCCACATTGAACGGACGGCCTTCATCCTCCACCTCATCGACGTCTCTGAATGCGCGCCCGAAGAACCGGTCCAGAGCCTTGAGGTCATGCGTCAGGAGCTGGAGGCCTATGACGAGTCGCTGAATCAACGCCCCTTCGCGATTGTGGCCACGAAAACCGACATCAGCGGAGCATCCGAACGGCTGAGTCAGCTCCAAGCCTACTGCAAGAAGCGCAAATACAAATGCTTTCCCGTGTCGGCCGCCACCCGTGAAGGGCTCACCGAGCTCATGACCTATGTCGGGAAACAAGTCGACGCCCTCAGGACGACGCCGTGCGAGACGAACTCCTAAAGCAGGCCACACGTATCGTCGTGAAGATCGGGAGCAGCCTGATCGCCTCTCGAAACACGGGACTGCGGCCCGATCAGATCGAGCGGCTGGCCGGTGAAATCGCCGCGTTGCGCGCGGACGGCCGGGAAGTGCTGGTCGTCTCCTCCGGCGCCATCATCTCCGGCATCAAGAAACTGCAGCTCAAAGAATATCCGAAGAGCCTTCCCATCAAACAAGCCGCCGCCGCCGTCGGGCAGAGCCGGCTGATGTGGGCCTATGAAAAAGCCTTTGAGCCGCTCGGCATTCAGGTCGCCCAAATCTTATTGACCCACGCAGACCTCGCCGACCGCCGCCGTTTTCTCAACGCCCGCTATACGCTTGCCGCCCTCATCGGGTTCGGCGTGTTGCCGATCATCAATGAAAACGACACGGTCGCCGTCGAAGAAATCCGCGTCGGCGACAACGATACCCTCGCGGCGCAAGTCGCGCAGCTCGTGGACGCCGACCTGCTCGTGATCCTCTCGGATGTCGACGGCATGTTCACGGAGGATCCCCGGAAAAATCCCGATGCGACGCTGATCCCGCTCATCGCCGAGATCACCGAAGAAGTCGAACGGAAAGCCGGCATGTCCAGCACGTTCGAAGGCACCGGCGGCATGGCGACGAAAGTGCGGGCGGCCAAGAAAGTCGGTGAGTACGGCGTCGCAACCTTGATCGTCAACGGTCAGCAGCCCGGACTGCTCCCGAGCGTGCTCAAGGGGGGATCCGGCGGGAGCCTCTTCCTCGCCAAGGAACGCCGCCTGACCAGCCGCAAACATTGGATCGCCTTTACCCTCCGCCCGCGGGGACAGATCCGGGTCGATCAGGGCGCCGTCGACGCGTTGACGCTGCGGGGAAAAAGCCTGCTCGCATCCGGAATCGTCGAGATCACCGGCCAGTTTGACTCCGGCGACCCGATCAGTTGCATCGATCAGAACGGAAAAGAATTTGCCCGGGGCCTCGTGAACTTCTCCGCAGAATTGCTCGGCCGCATGAAAGGGCTGAAGACCCAGGACATCCAGCAACAGATCGGACCGCAGGAATACGAGGAAGTGATCCACCGCGACAACATGGTCATTCTCTAGCGCCGAGCGTCGGGGCCTGAGCACTGAGTGATGCGTCCATCCGATTCAGAATTCAGCCTCCCGGCGCCGGGCGTTCAGCCTTCAGCCAGGCCTACGCGGCTCGGCCTCTTCGGCGGCAGCTTTAACCCGATTCACAACGGTCATCTGGCCGTCGCCCGGCAGGCCCGTGACATACTGGCGCTCGACCGCATCCTATTCATCCCGACGGGAGATCCTCCGCATAAACGGGACGGAACCCTGGCGGCGGCCCGCCACCGGTATGAAATGGTGCGCCTGGCCATCGCGGGAACGCCCGCATTCGAACTGTCGGATATCGAAATCACACGCCGGGGGAAATCCTACTCGATCGATACCGTCCGTGAACTCCGGCGGCACTATGGACCGTCCGCTGCGCTGTTCTTTCTGATCGGGTTGGATGCCTTTCTCGACCTCCCGAACTGGCGTGAGCCCGATGCGCTGCTGGCCGCCTGCTCCTTCGTCGTGATCTCGCGACCGGGCCAGTCGTTCACAGCCTTGGCGACACTCCCGTTCCTCCGGCATCTCTCCCCGGAGACGCTGACGGCGTTGGATGCCGGAGCACTCAACCGTCTCGACCTGTCGCTTCCGTCCGGACACACGGTCATCTGCCTGTCTCTTCCGCCCTCTCCCATTTCCGCATCCGACATCAGACAACGCATTCAGCGCGGAGACCTGCTGGCAAATTTGTTGCCGCCCCCCGTGGAATCTTATATACTTCACACACAGTTATATCGGGAGGATCAGCATCGCACGCACATCTAAGGTTACAGCGCTTGATATCGGTCGAGCGATGCTCGACAAAAAGGCCCTGGATGTCCAGATCCTCCATGTCGCTCCATTGACCTCGGTAGCCGACTACCTCGTGATCGGGTCCGCCGAATCGGACCGGCAGACGCGCGCCATTGCAGACCACGTCGGCGACGTCCTGACCGGCAAAGGCGACCGGCCTCTCAGCGTCGAAGGCACCGCCTCAGGCCAGTGGGTCCTGATGGATTTCGGCGACGTCGTCGCGCACATCTTCCGGCAGGACGCCCGCGAACACTATGCGCTGGAGCGCCTCTGGAGCGATGCGAAGCCCCTGAGCATTCCGGAAGAGAAGCCGGAAGAAAAACCGGACAAGCCCGCAGCATCCAAACGGCGCATTATCGTCAGGACTCCCAAAGCGCGAAAGTCGGTCTAGACCATGTTCAGACTGCTCCTTACGATCTTCCTCGTCAGCGCCGGCGTCTTCATCTACAGTTATTTCCGTGAGCTGAACCCCGGCATGGTGCTGGTCCGCACGAGCCCGACCATCGAAATCGAACTCAGCCCGGTGACCTTGGTGCTCATCTCCATGGCAATCGGCGCCGTCGTCGTGACCTTCGTCGTCGGTCTGCAGCAAACCGCCCACGCCATCATCAACTGGCAAAGCAGCCGCCTGGTCCGGCGCAAAGAAAAAGTGGATGCCCTCCACCGCGAAGGCACCCACGCCTTCATGTCCAAGCGCACGGTCGAGGCCATGAGCCTCTTCGAGAAAGCCCTGGCTATGGATCCCAATCGGGTGGACTCGCTGCTGTGGCTCGGCAACATCTACCGGTCAGAGCACAACTTCGCCGAAGCCATCCGGCTCCACCAACATGCCCATCGCGTCGATGACCGGAACATCGAAGTCCTGCTGGAGCTGGGGAAGGATCTGGAAGGCGCCAAGCGCTATGAAGACGCGCTGCAGGCGTTGCAGAAGATCCTCAAGATCGAACCGGATAACCTGACCGCCTTGATCCGGAAGCGCGACCTGCTCATCCGCTTGGAAAAGTGGAGCGATGCGTTGGAAATTCAGCACCGCCTCCTGAAGGCCAACCTGCCGGAGTCCGAAAAGCAGGCCGAAGCGGATCTCCTCGTCGGCTGCATGTACGAAGTCGGCCGCCAGTTGCTGGAACGGGGCCACCCCGACAAAGCCCGGCGGTATTTCCGCGGCGCCATCAAGAAAGAACGCAGCTTCCTCCCGGCCTACATCGGCATCGGCGAGATCCTGATCCATGAAGGGAAGACGAAGGACGCGGTAGAAATCCTCAAGAAGGTCTACAGCCGGACCAGAAGCGTCATCATCCTCCATCGTCTGGAGGAACTGTTCCTGGAGCAGGGCGAGCCCAGCGAAATCATCCGCATCTACCAGGAAGCGCTGCAGCAAGACCCGCAGAACCCCGTGCTGCAGTTCTATCTGGGGAAACTCTACTACCGGCTTGAAATGGTCGACGAAGCCTTCGATGTGCTCTCCACCATCGAAGGGCCGCAGGACCACCTGTTGGACTACCACAAGATCATGGCCAATCTGTACCTGCGCAAGCAGCACTTCGAACAGGCCATCGTCGAACTCAAGAAAGCGCTCAGCTTCAAAAAGCGCGTGATCGTCCCCTACATCTGCACCCAGTGCCAGCAGGAATCAGTGGAATGGTCCGGCCGCTGCCGCCGCTGCGCCCGCTGGAATACCCTGACCGCGCTCCCCTGGCTCGAAGCCGGGCAACCGGCTGCAGGCGCAGAGAACGACGCGCCATCCGTCCGCACCGTCCCCTATCAGGGCATTGCTTCTCCGTTTGAAACCGTGTAGGTTTTCTCCCGTCCCGATCTCGAACAACCCGTAGCGAGCAAACCCGTTTCGTTGATTTACGACTGAAAGGTGCCTCTCATGACCGATTACATGCAACTGGCGACCAAAGCGCTCAATGACGAGCCCCTGACCAGAGCGGAATCGCTGTCCGTCTTGAACAGCCCGGACGACGACCTCCTCGCCCTGTTGCATGCCGCCTTTCAAGTCCGCTCCAAATACTTCGGCCGCACTGTCCGCCTGCAGATGTTGCAAAACGCCAAGAGCGGCGCCTGCATGGAAGACTGTCACTATTGCTCGCAATCCGCCGTCTCCACCGCGCCGATCGAACGATACAATCTGCTCCCGCAGAAACAGATGATCCAAGGCGCGCGCGAAGCCGCTGCCTCGAAAGCCCAGCGCTACTGTATCGTCATCAGCGGACGCAGCCCGTTGGATCGGGAAATTGACGAGATTGCCGGAGCCGTCCGGTCGATCAAACAGGAAATCCCGATTCAGATCTGCTGCTCGCTCGGGTTGATGAGCGATGAGCAGGCCAAGCGGTTGAAAGCCGCCGGCGTCGATCGCGTCAACCATAACTTGAACACCAGCGAAGCGTTCCACGAGTCGATTTGCACGACCCACACGTTTCAGGACCGCCTCTCGACCATCAAGAACGCACGGGCGGCGGGATTGGAAATCTGCTCGGGCGGCATCGTCGGCATGGGAGAAAGCAACGAAGACCTGATCGATCTCGCGACTGCGCTACGCGACGTGAAGCCGGACTCGATTCCCTTGAACATGCTGAATCCGGTGGAAGGCACTCCGTTGGAGAACATCGACGCCCTCACACCGCAGCGCTGCCTCAAAGTCCTCTGCCTCTTCCGCTTCCTGCATCCGCGCACGGAAATCCGCATCGCCGGCGGCCGCGAGCATAACCTCCGCAGCCTCCAGCCCCTCTCGCTCTATCCGGCCGATTCGGTCTTCGTGAACAACTACCTGACAACACCGGGCTCACCGGCGCCGGAAGTCTGGGGCATGATCGAAGATCTCGGCTTCAAAATTGAAGTGGACTATCAGCAGCCGGTAGCAAGCTGATCGATCTTGTAGTCTTTCATCGCTTCGGCTAGCATAACGCCATGCGATCATCCAACGCGGTGCCCAAAACCATTCCGGCCACTGAAATCAGGCGTCGAGGACTCTCTGTCATCGACAAGGCACTCAAGCGCGGACCCGTCCATGTCCTCAAAGACAACGAGCCCACCTATGTCATCATGGCCGAGGCACAGTATCAGGAATTGACCGAGCGATATCGCAAGTCCTATGTAACCCGAATCAGACGGTCCTTAACGGACCTCAAGGCAGGGCGTATCCGCCAAGTCTCCGCCCAAACACTCATCGACGAGCTTCACCTCGAATCTTGATGTACGCGCTGGCGTCCACCAGCTATTTTGATCGACGTGTGGCCAAATTCACACGAGCCCACCCCGACCTAAAGAAGCCACTGGCTAAAGTCCTTAGAAGTCTAGAAGCCGATCCATTTCAGCCGCAGCTACGTCTGCATGCGCTCAAGGGCGAGCTGGAAGGCCTGCATGCCGTCAGCCTGACTCATTCGCACCGCATCACACTTACCTTGAGAGTAACCAAGAAAGAGATCGTCCTCCTCGACATCGGAACACATGATGAAGTATACCGGTAGCGAACCCTCTTCCTACCGAGGAGCGGGCATCAGCAAGCGGTCGTCCAAGAAACAATCTCCGAGCGCCTTCTCCCAAGCCGTCGGACGCGCACTCCGCAGAGCCGCCAAGGCAACAAGAAAGACCCCGGATGCACGGCACGCCGATTTACGTGTGGGAAAACGGGAAGGTTGTGGCGAAGAAGCCCTGAAGTCCGTGAATAACTACCTCACAACACCGGGCTCACCGGCGCCCGAAGTCTGGGGCATGATCGAAGACCTGGGATTTAAGATCGAAGTGGACTATCAAACGGCTGCTGAAAAAGGCCCTCAGCTTCGTTCTCAGTCGCTCGAACCCCTCAACGTGCAGCACTAGCCGCCTCGAGGTCCTCGCCTCCCTGCGGCCTTGCTGAACGCCTTTTTGAGTAGCCTAACCAGCCGGTGGCGAGGTTAGCAGTCCTCCCTGGATCAGATGCGTCTTACCTCACACAATCCTTTCCACTCAACGCTCACACTCCCTCCCCCTCTTCCAGGGCGCGTGATTTCTAATGAAGAATGGCGTATTCTTCGACAGCCAGTCGTGAATTCATCAGCAAAAGACATTATGTCCCTTCATCCTGAGTTTCCAACCTCGCCATACGCACCACTTATCCCCGAACAACGATGGTTTCCGGCTGACGAAGCGCTCCGCAGTACGGCCTATGAAAAACCGCTCCCGCCGTTCATAGCGAATTTTACGGGATAAGAGTGCACCATGAGAACGCTCCGCCAACTCGCAGCCGAACCGCCCACGTTGCCCACGCAGACGACGTGGTATCTGACCGATCTCGCCGAGGCCAGAGGCAAGCAGGAATTGTTCACCCGCCAGTCACCGCAGAAACTGAAGGCGTTGCGCGAACACGCGCTCATCGAGAGCGCCGTATCGTCCAACCGCATCGAAGGCGTGGAGGTGGATCAGTCCCGCGTGACCACGCTGCTCTTCGGCAAATCCGCCTTGCGCGACCGTGATGAAGAGGAAGTGCGCGGCTACCGTGACGCGCTCAAGCTGATCCATGAACACGGCGCGAAGCTGCCCGTCTCCGAATCGACCATCAAAACCCTCCACAAACTGTCGCGTGGCGAGATCTGGGATGCCGGGGCCTACAAAGAAAAAAATGTGGACATCATCCAGACCTATACCGATGGCCGAAGCCGCGTCCGATTCAAATCCCTGTCCCCGAAGGAGACACCCAGGGCGATGGCTGAGACGGTCGATCTCTGGCAGCGAGGCATGCAAGAGCAATGGGTGCCGCCGTTAGTGCTCGCCGCCGCGTTGAACCTCGATTTCCTCTGCATCCATCCGTTCCGCGACGGCAACGGCCGCACCTCGCGCCTGCTGTTTCTGCTCGCCTGCTACCATTGCGGCATCGAGGCCGGGCGCTACATCAGTCTCGAACGCCTCATTGAGGAGAACAAAGAGCGCTACTACGAAGTTCTCGAACAGAGTTCCCGACGCTGGCACGAGGGGAAACACGATCCCTGGCCGGCGATCAACTTTCTGCTCTACATCCTCAAACAGGCGTGCAAGGAATTCGAGGAGCGCGTCGGCCGGATGAAAAGCCCGCGCGGCGCCAAAACAGACATGGTCGAACAGACCATCGAAGCCATTAGCGGCGAGTTCGGCGTGACCGATGTAGAACGGCGGTGTCCCGGCGTCAGCCGCGACATGATCCGTCTCGTACTGCGCGAGTTGAAGGCGGGCGGGCTGATCGAGTGCCTCGGTCGTGGGCCGGGAGCCAAATGGCGAAAGAGGGTACTACCCTTAAAAGAGGGCAATAAAGAGGGCATTAACTAGCTTCGGATCTAAACTGAAGCAGGGCACCTGTTTATACTACGACCCCTTAATTGATCGGAAGGCCGATGAGTAAGAAAAGACACTGCCAAACCAATGTTGACAGGCCAAATCTTAATTGACGGTTACTTGACTGAGGCCCCATGGCCCTTAAGACCACTCGAATGCAGGGCACATCGATTTACTAACCTCTGACATCAGACCAGCCACCTGTTGCGTTGTAGGCCTTGCCCTGCGCCATCAGCCCGCAGTGCGTCATCCCTCAGAGCGTGATTTCTCGTGAGGAAACGGGTATCCTTCGGCCCAATTATTCCCTGCCTTTTCTCAAGGACCAGTTGAATGGCCAAGAAAACAAAGCCTGCAGCCAAGAAGACACAGACAGCTCCCTATAAACACCCTGAAGCCAAGAGCCTCATGCGGCCGGAGGTGGGGACGCAGGCACAGTTCAAGAAGAAGAAATCCCCGAAGACCTACCGTTACGATTCCTCGCTCTCTCCCGCCCTGGATTGGGACGCCAAGAACCAGGCTCGTGAGCAGGGCGAGACGCTGATCAAGCAAGTTCTCGATGCAAAAAACCTTGAAGAGGCGAAGGCCGCCGCATCCAAGCTGAAGAGCCTGAGCAAACCTTTCCTCAATTGGGCTGGTAAAGCGGAGCGCCTGTCGTTCGATGTGCCGACCTTGCCGCTGTTCATCCATGAGCGGCTTTCCACCAAAGCCATCATCGAAACGCTGGCCGGGCATAAGACCGACAAGCAGGAGGATATGTTCGCCCTGTTCGGCGATCCGCAGCACTCCATCACTGACCAAGTGTTGAAATTATGAAGTTCTGGATTGGCGTAACAGACAATAAATGGTTTGAATTCTTATCCGCACGATTACCAGATGAAGTTAATTTCTGGCGGCCGAGCGGACTTGGTTCATTTCAGGCGGTACCAACTGATTCGCTTTTCTTATTTAAACTTCATAGTCCCCATAATTTCATCGCTGGGGGAGGTTTTTTAGTCAAGCATTCCAACTTGCCCCTTTCGCTGGCTTGGGAAGCATTTGGAGAAAAGAACGGAGCAGCTTCTCTAGAGGAATTGCGTTTACGGATCGAAAAATTCAGGGCTAAAAAGCCGAGAGAACACGACCCCGTCATAGGCTGCACCATTCTGGCAAATCCGTTCTTCTTTCAAAGAAAAGACTGGATCCCTGCTCCTTCCGATTGGTCATCAAACATCGTTCAAGGCAAAACTTACGATACCGATCAAGAAATTGGAGGACAGCTGTGGATGAAGGTTCAGGAACAGCTTCAGATCTCTCATCTCCACCGACAGATTGACAAAGCAGGCATCGCACCACTGGCAGCTGAGGAAGAGGCACGGTATGGAACTCAGTTTTTGACGAGAGCACGGTTGGGCCAAGGCGCCTTTCGGGTTCTAGTCACCGAAGCCTATGCTCGCCGTTGCGCGGTAACAGGAGAACGAACTTTGCCGGCATTGGAGGCTGCGCATATTATGCCATTCGCAAAATCAGGACCGAATCTGACGGCAAACGGCCTCCTTATGCGGTCTGATCTCCATAAACTCTTCGACCTTGGGTATATCTCAGTTACTCCTGATCTGCACGTTGAGGTTAGCCGAAAGATCAAGGAAGAGTATGAGAACGGTCGGGCCTATTACGATTTGCATGGGAAGGCGCTGGTTACAACCCCGGCCGCTCCGAATGATCGACCTTCAAGCCAGTTTCTCCACTGGCACAATCAAAACGTGTATCTCGGCTAATCGCAAGGAGAGAAGGCTGATGATCAGCAACGACTTGCTCGTAGCGCTTCTTCAGTTCAGACGAAACCGCAATTGGGAACAGTTCCACAAGCCAAAGGACTTGGCAATTTCCCTCTCAGTAGAAGCGGCTGAATTACTCGAGATATTCCAGTGGAAGACCAATGAGGAAATTGGAGCTTTGATTGCCAGTGAGTCGAAGCAGCAGATCCAGGATGAATTGGCAGACGTCGCGATCATGCTTTCATATCTATGCCATGATCTCGAGATAGACTTAAATGCGGCAGTCCGTTCAAAACTCGAAAAGAACGAGGCCAAGTACCCTGTGGAGAAGGCCTACGGAAATTCCAGGAAATATAGCGAATACTAAATGGTACGCTAGATCTCTGGGGAGACCATGCCGGCCAAGAAGTTTCACATGGAAGCAGATACGCCACGGATTCCTTAAATTGCCGTGAAAGTGATCGACGACCGAGGGGATGAATTGCTGGTGGTGAAGAAGCTGTGACGCGCCCCGACTTGAGAGCTGGTTTCTAAATGGTCAACGAGCGTATCATTCCGGAGAATCCGCTCACTTTTATCCAACGCTGTGTACGAGAGCGACGGATACTGTGGACCTATCATGTGCAGATGCGGCTGAAGGGCCGCA
>CAYPOR010000023.1:0-42500 GCA_964412445.1 uncultured Nitrospira sp. | reverse complement strand
CAAAGAATCAGGATCCGCTTGCGCGGATTTGACTACCGAGTGCTCGATCAGTCGGTGGCGGAAATTGTCGAGACGGTGAGGCGGAGCGGGGCCAAGGTCGTCGGTCCTATTCCTTTGCCGACCAAGATCGAAAAGTTTACCGTGCAGCGATCGACGCACGTTGATAAGAAATCGCGGGAACAGTTTGAGATGCGGACGCATAAGCGTCTCCTCGATATCATGCAGCCCACGCCGGAGACGATGGATTCTCTGATGAAGTTGAATCTTGCGGCAGGCGTGGATGTGGAAATTAAGTTGTGATCTAGGGTTTGATTGAAGGGTTGAACGAGATGACAAACGGGTTGCTCGGGAAAAAATTAGGGATGACGCAAGTGTTCGACGAAAGCCGATTGACTCCTGTCACGGTAATCGAAGCCGGTCCGTGCCGTATTGTAACGGTAAGGACAAAAGAGCGCGATGGTTACGAGGCGGTTCAGTTGTCCTACGGAGAAGTCAAGGAGCGAAAGCTCTCTAGGGCAGAACTCGGTCACTTGAAAAAGCAGCAGGCTCCGGCGACTCGTGTGCTTCGCGAGTTTGAAAAAGTTGGCGAGGCGGCAGTGGGTGAATCAGTCACCGTTGGTATGTTTAAGAAGGGTGATTGGGTCGACGTGGTCGGCGTGTCGAAGGGTAAGGGGTTTCAGGGTGTTGTGCGGCGTCATAACTATGGCGGCGGTCCTGAATCTCATGGTTCGATGTTTCATCGCCATCCAGGTTCCATGGGTGCGAGTTCCTATCCGTCCCGTGTGTGGAAGGGCAAGACGTTGCCTGGCCATATGGGAGCCGAGCGTGTTACGGTGCAGCGATTGAAAGTGGTGGACTCAAGACCTGAAGAGAACTTGCTTTTCGTTCGCGGGGCCATTCCCGGTGCAACGAATGGTCTTATTGTCGTCAGAAAGTCGAAGAAGGGTTAGGACATGCCCACGGTCGATGTCGTAGATTTGCAGAGTAAGAAGGTCGGTACCGTTGACTTGCCTCAGGCTGTATTCGGCTGCGAACCGCGTGTTTCCCTGGTTCATGAAGCCGTCGTCATGCAGCGTGCGTGCGAGCGGCAGGGAACGTCGTCCACATTACGCCGCAGTGAGGTCAGCGGTTCTGGAAAGAAGCCATGGAAGCAGAAGCATACGGGTCGTGCCCGTGCGGGTTCGTTGCGGTCACCTGTGTGGAGGCACGGCGGAATCGTTTTTGGTCCGAAGCCGCGTGACTACTCGTATACCATGCCGAAAAAGAAATATCGGGCCGCGTTGCAAAGTGCGCTTTCTGCAAAACTGGCCGATGGAAAAGTGATCGTAGTGTCTGAGTTTTCGCTGGCGCAGCCGAAGACCAAATTGCTTGCAAAGGCGTTGGATCAATTCGGATTAGGTGAGACCGCGTTAGTGGTGGCGGGTGATACGCAGACGGCGATGTTGCAAGCTGCCCGCAACTTGTCGTCAGTCAAAGTCGTCAGCGCCGATCAGTTGAACGTCTACGATGTTGTGCGAGCCGGTGTGGTAGTGATTCACGAGCGAGAGCTCGCCCGTGTAGCAGAGGTATGGTCATGAAACTTGATGTGCATGCAGTATTAGTGCAACCGCTGTTGACTGAAAAGCTTACCGGTATTCGTGAGTCGACAAATACCGTCGGGTTTATTGTGCATCCTGATGCAAATCGCGTCCAGATCAAGCAGGCTGTCGAGACGTTGCTCAAAGTGAAAGTAGCTCGGGTGAACGTGCTCAATGTCTTGGGTAAAGTGAAGCGACTGGGCAGATTTTCAGGAAAGCGATCAGACTGGAAGAAAGCCTTTGTCACGTTGAAAAAAGGTGAAAAGCTAGAAATGTACGAGAGCGCATAGGGTTGAGGGAAGGTAGGACTGAGCATGGGATTGAAGTCGTATAAGCCAACATCAGCCGGTCGCCGCGGAATGACTGCCGTCACGACGGAAGAGTTGACGAAGAAGAAGCCTGAGAAGTCATTGACGGCCTTCCATCATCGGACCGGGGGCCGAAACACCGATGGCCGGACCACTGTTCGTTTTCGTGGGGGTGGGCACAAGAGGCTTTATCGGAAAATTGATTTTAAGCGGGACAAGGTTGGCGTACCTGCCAAGGTGGTATCGATCGAATATGATCCGAACCGATCGGCCCGCATTGCCTTGCTGAATTACGTCGATGGAGAGAAGCGCTATATTCTTGCTCCGGTTGGCCTTGTTGTTGGCGTGACGGTGCAGTCCGGCGCGGATGCCGAGGTGAGACCTGGAAACGCACTTCCGCTATCCAGTATGCCATTAGGTACCACGATCCATAACATCGAGCTCAAGGCCGGTAAGGGCGGGCAGCTTATCAGGAGCGCCGGCGGATCAGCTCAGGTCATGGGGCGTGACGGGGACTATGTTCAGATTCGTCTGAAGTCTGGAGAAATGAGGAAGGTTTTGTCGTCCTGCATGGCGACGGTCGGTCAGGTCGGCAATGTCGATCACGAAAACGTGAGTGTGGGGAAGGCCGGCAGAACCAGATGGAAAGGCAAGCGTCCTCACGTTCGTGGAGTCGTCATGAACCCGGTCGACCATCCGCACGGCGGCGGTGAGGGTAAATCGGGGCAGGGGAATCCGCATCCGGTTTCTCCGTGGGGTTTGCCGACCAAGGGGTACAAGACGAGGCAGAACAAGAAGACGGATAAGTTCATTATCGCGAGACGCAAGTCAGGGGTACGCAATGGCTAGATCTATTAGTAAGGGCGCTTTTGTCGACGATCATTTGCTCAAGAAAGTTGAGCAAATGAATCAGATGAAAGATCGAAAGATTATCAAGACCTGGTCGCGTCGTTCGACGGTGATTCCTGACATGATCGGTCACACGCTTGCGGTGCATAACGGCAAGAAATTTATTCCCGTGTTTGTCACGGAAAACATGGTCGGTCATAAGCTCGGTGAATTTGCCCCGACTCGGTTTTTCAAAGGACACGGACAAGCCAAGACGGAAAAGGCTGTTGCGCTCAAGTAGTCTCCCGGTCTGTTTGACTGCTTGATCAGCGAATGGGTAAAGGACAAGGATATGACTGAAGCACGTGCAATTCTCAGATTTGTTCGGGTGGCCCCTCGGAAGGCGCGGCCGGTTGT
Organism: uncultured Nitrospira sp.; assembly: GCA_964412445.1. Classification (GTDB taxonomy): domain Bacteria; phylum Nitrospirota; class Nitrospiria; order Nitrospirales; family Nitrospiraceae; genus Nitrospira_D. Next base: position 39,370 of record CAYPOR010000023.1, on the reverse strand, counting down.
TGATATGATACGAGGTCAGCAGGTTCCTCAGGCGCTCGCCATGTTGAAGCATACGCCGCGGCAGGCCGCGCGTGTTGTCGAGAAGATTCTCCGTTCTGCGGTGGCGAACGCGGAGCAGAAGGAGATGGGCGACAGCGAATCGATGGTTATTTCGAAGGCTTTTGTGAATTGCGGCCCAACGTACAAGCGCTTTCGGGCTCGTTCCATGGGACGCGCCAATTCGATTCACAAGCGCACCAGTCATATTACCGTGGTTGTCGCCGCGCCTACGATCGGCGATGCAAAGTAGTCGGCATAAGAACTCACAATCTAGCTAAGGCAGACAGAGGCAAGCTTTTATGGGTCAGAAAACACATCCAATCGGGTACCGGCTGGGCTACAACGTCACGTGGAACTCTCGGTGGTATGCCGGGAAGGACTACGCCAAGCTTCTTCATCAGGACATCAAGATTCGGAAGGTTGTGAAGGCCAAGCTGTTCCACGCCGGCGTCGCGAAAGTTGAGATTGAGCGCTCTGGTGATCAGACGCGGGTGATTATCCATACGGCTCGCCCAGGAATCATCATCGGCCGTAAAGGCGCTGAAGTTGATAAGCTCAAGGCGGAATTGGAAAAGCAGTACGGCGGGCAGGTTTATATCACGGTGAAGGAAATCAAAAAGCCAGAACTGGATGCCCAGCTTGTCAGCGAAAACGTTGCCACGCAGCTGGAGAAGCGCGTCGCTTTCCGCAGAGCCATGAAGCGGAGCGTCCAGTCAGCTCTCAGACTCGGAGCTCAGGGGATCAAGATCATGGTTGCCGGCCGTTTGGGTGGCGCGGAAATCGCCAGAACGGAATGGTATCGCGAAGGCCGCGTGCCTCTACATACGCTTCGCGCCAATGTCGATTATGGGTTTGCTGAAGCGCATACAACGATGGGACAGATCGGTGTGAAAACGTGGCTCTTCAAGGGAGAGGTGCTGCCAGCTCAACCGGTCAAGTCAGAAACATTTCTCGAACGGCGGATCGGGTAAGGAGAACGTACTGTGTTAGCGCCAAAGAAAGTCAAGTTTCGAAAGATGCAAAAGGGCCGTATGCGTGGCAAGGCCTATCGTGGCGGGCAGATCACTTTGGGTGAATTCGGCCTCAAGGCGTTGGAGCCTGGTTGGGTAACGAGTCGTCAGATCGAAGCGGCTCGAATTGCGATCACACGGTTTGTCAAGCGCGGCGGGCAGGTTTGGACGAGAATTTTCCCTGACAAGCCGATCACCAAGAAGCCCGCAGAAACTCGAATGGGTAAAGGTAAAGGTAACCCTGAGTATTGGGTGGCCGTCGTAAAGCCGGGACGAATTTTGTATGAAATGGACGGGGTGCCGTTAGATGTGGCTAAGGAAGCTTTTCGGCTTGCTTCCCACAAGTTGCCTGTGGCAACGAAGTGCGTTGCTCGCGGTGATTTTTAATCAGTTCTCATAGCGGTTCGAGGAGTAGGCGACATGGCGTTGGATTTGAAAGAGTTGCGGCAGTTGACGGCACCAGAGTTGATTGAAAAAGAAAAGCAGTTAGTGCAAGAGCTGTTTAACTTGCGCTTTCAACTGGGCACCGGAAGGCTGGAGAATCCGATGCAGATCAGAAAAACGAAGCGCGAAATTGCTCGGATCAAGACGGTCTTGCAGGAAGTCTCTCAGTCTGCGACGAAAGGGTAAGGGTTTTCGACTATGTCTGAAGCTGTAAAGAAGCGGGAGTGGGTCGGCCGGGTGTTGAGCAACAAGATGAACAAGACCGTGGTGGTCTCCGTGGAACGCTCAGTGACGCACCCGCTCTATCGAAAGGTGCTTCGTAGAATTTCAAAGTTCAAGGCGCACGACGAGCAGAATGTCTGCAAAATCGGCGACCGTGTACGTATGATCGAAACACGCCCTATCAGCAAAGATAAGCATTGGCGCGTGGTGGAAGTCCTTCAGAAGGGTCGAGCAGAATAGTCGACGTGGGTCTGATTGCAAGGTAAGGAAAGAGCGCTAGCATGATTCAGAACTATACCTATATGGATGTGGCGGATAACTCGGGGGCCAAGCAGGCCATGTGCTTCCATGTGTTCGGTGGAACTCGCCGCCGGTATGCCTCGTTGGGGGACATTATCGTCGTCGCGGTCAAGGAAGCCATTCCACATGCGAGCGTCAAGAAGGGCGATGTGAGCCGGGCGGTCATCGTCAGGACTACAAAGGAAGTGCGTCGCGAAGACGGATCGTACATTAAGTTCGACCGGAACGCCTGTGTGTTGATCAATAAAGAAGGCGAGCCGATCGGGACTCGTATTTTCGGTCCGGTCGCACGTGAATTGCGTTGGAAGAAGTTCATGAAGATCATCTCCCTGGCACCTGAAGTGCTGTAGGGACGCGTGGTGGGGGTTGTTGTGCAAGCACTTCGGAAAAGCAGAATTCGAAAAGGCGATACGGTGGTAGTGATCACGGGACGTGAGCGCGGCAAGTCCGGGAAGGTCTTGTCCGTTGATTTGACGGCTGGCAAGGTGATTGTCGAAAAGCTGAATATCATCAAGCGCCATACCAAGCCCAATCAAAAGGTCAAGCAGGGTGGAATCCTGGAGCGCGAGGCTCCCCTGGCGATTTCTAATGTCATGTATGTCTGTCCCGTGACGCAAAAGCCAACTCGCGTAGGTATTCGTAAGCTTGAGGATGGACGGCGGGCACGGTTCAGTAAGAAATCGAACGAGACTTTCGAGTAGTCTGAGGAGCACGGAATGGCGAAGGTTGAAAAAGGGCGAACGGGTAAACCCTCCGAACGAAAGTCCTCGAAGAAGGATGCGGAGGCTGCGCCTAAGCAATTAGACGATAACAGTCATGAATCGAGTTTTAAGCCGCGACTCCGCGATGCCTACCAGGAACGGGTCATTCCCGCGCTCATGAAGGAGTTCGGTTATAAGAACGTGATGCAGGTTCCAAAGTTAGAGCGCATCGTACTCAACGTTGGAATGGGCGAAGCGATCCAGAACGTTAAGTTGCTGGAAAGCGCGGTTACAGAACTCGGGACCATTACTGGGCAGAAGCCGGTTGTCACGAGAGCGAAAAAGGCGATCGCCGGATTCAAGCTCAGGCAGGGACTTCCGATCGGGGCCAAGGTTACGCTCCGCAGCCGTCGTATGTATGAGTTTTTTGATCGGTTGGTCACGCTGGCTTTGCCGCGCATCCGAGATTTCCGCGGGGTATCGCCGAAGGCTTTTGATGGGCGGGGAAATTATACGTTGGGCGTCAAAGAGCAGTTGATATTTCCCGAAATCAAGTATGACGAAGTGGCCTCCATCCATGGTATGGATATCACGATTGTGACGACTGCCAAGACGAATGATGAGGGGAAGGCCCTGTTAAAGCATCTCGGAATGCCATTCCGGCCATAGAGGCCGGTGAGAAGAAGGAGTTCATGTGTCACGTTTAGCGCTCCGTAATAAAGCGGCAAAAAAGCCAAAGTTCGAATGCCGGTCATACAACCGGTGTCCATTATGTGGTAGAGTGCGTGGTTTTTTGACCCGCTTTGATATGTGCAGAATTTGTTTTCGCCTCTTGAGCCTCCGCGGGGATATTCCCGGCGTGCGCAAGTCCAGTTGGTAGTAGCGGCAGCTCTGAGACATTAGTACGGGAAAGAAAAGGGAATAGCATGTTGACTGATCCAATTAGTGATCTTCTTGTTCGGCTCCGCAACGGCTCTCAGCGCCGTCACGATACCGTGTCTGTTCCAGCTTCAAAGCTGAAGCGCGCCATTCTTCAGATTCTCAAACAGGAAGGTTATGTCCACGACATTACTGAGACTGTCGAGGACGGGCATCCGGTGTTTACCGTTCAGATGCGCTATGTCAATGAAGGGCAACCGATGATCACGGGCTTGCAGCGGATCAGTAAGCCTGGTCGGCGGGTGTATGTTGGTAGCAAAGAAATCGCCAAAGTGAGAAATGGAATTGGCATGGCGATTCTGTCCACATCAAAGGGAATCATGACCGACCAGGAATCGCGCAAAAACGGCCTGGGTGGCGAAGTATTGTGTTCCGTCTGGTAGCAGCGTAAAGGACAAGGAAGAGAACATGTCGCGGATTGGGAAAATGCCGATTGCTATTCCTGCGGGAGTAGAGGTGAAAGTGGCTGGTCCGAAGGTCTCGATCAAGGGTCCGTTGGGCAAGCTCGATTGGGCGCTCGATGAAGGTCTTGGTGCTGTGGTCGAAGGTGGCCAGTTGCTTGTTAGCCGTTCCACGGAAGAGCGCAACGTGCGGGCGCTTCATGGTTTGGCACGAGCGGAATTGAGCAACATGATTCATGGCGTATCCAAAGGCTATGAGCGCTCCCTTGAAATTACGGGAGTCGGCTACAAGGTCGCTCTTCAAGGGCGGACTATGAGCTTCAATGTCGGCTATATCAATCCGGTGTTGTATCAGGTTCCGGCCGGGATTGAGGTCAAGGTTGATAAGCAGACGCTTATCAACGTGAAGGGAGTCGACAAGCGATTGGTCGGTCAAGTGGCGGCAAACTTGCGTGCGATTAAGCCCCCGGATGTGTATAAGCAGAAGGGTGTTCGGTATATGGGTGAGGTCTTACGCAAGAAAGAAGGAAAGACGGGAAAATAGGGACGACGATGAATACTGCAGAAAAATCAAGACAGCTGGAACAGAGAAGGCAGCGCGTTCGCAAGCGGGTATTCGGGACGACAGAGCGTCCGAGGCTCAACGTGTTTCGAAGCCGTTCGCATATTTACGCGCAGGTCATCAACGATCTGAATGGCGCTACGCTTGTGGCCGCCTCATCGCTCGATAAGGACCTGAGAAAAACTTTGAAGTCCACCGGCAGCATTGAGGCCGCAAAGGCGGTGGGCAAGTTGCTGGCTGATCGAGCAAAGGCTGCAAAAGTGTTGACGGTCGTCTTTGATCGCGGTGGACGGATGTATCACGGTCGAATTAAAGCCCTCGCCGAAGCCTCGCGTGAGGGGGGTCTCCAGTTTTAAGTCGCTCACATCTGTGAGTCCTGCCCATGAATGGGTTGGAAGGAAGAAGAGGGAAATCGCGTGCGAGTTAATCCAGATGAATTGAACCTGAAGGACAAGGTCGTCTTCATCAACCGGGTGGCGAAGGTTGTGAAGGGCGGAAAAAGATTTAATTTCTGCGCGCTGGTGGTGGTCGGTGACGGCCATGGCTGGGTCGGTATTGGAAAGGGTAAGGCGGCAGAGGTGCCGGTGGCTATTTCCAAGGCCGTTGAGCAGGCGAAGAAGAATCTGGTTCATGTTTCGCTGAAAGGTGGAACTATTCCTCATGAAGTGCATGGTCTCTTCGGTGCCGAGCATGTATTGTTAAAGCCGGCGGTCGATGGAACTGGAATCATCGCCGGCGGTGCAGTGCGTGCGGTCGTCGAAGCGGTCGGCGCGCATAACATTATTGCCAAGACGCTTGGCCGTGGAAACCCTTTCAATACGGTTCGAGCCACGTTAGCTGGTCTCGGTCAATTGCGTAATCCTGAGGAAGTGCTCAGGCTTCGGCGTGAAGCTGCTGGCGAGCGACTTGAAAGGGCGAGTGCGTAATGGCTACTGCAAAAACAGATAAGGGAGCGAAGTCCACAGTTCAAGCCGTACGGGTCACTTTGCGACGGAGCCCCATTGGAACTCCTCAGACGCATCGTCTTGTGCTGCGAGGACTTGGTCTTCGGCATATCAGACAAACAGCGGTTCATCCTGATACCCCACAGGTTCGCGGGCTGATCAAGAAAGTGGGCTATTTGCTTGAGGTGGGGAAACCATGAATTTGCACGATTTATCACCGGCACGTGGAGCCAAGAAGCGCAGAAAGCGTATCGGCCGTGGTCCTGGTTCTGGACATGGAAAGACCGCGACTAAGGGGCATAAGGGTATCAAGGCGAGATCCGGCGGGGGAAAGAGGCCTGGGTTTGAAGGTGGCCAAATGCCGCTGGTCCGTCGTCTGCCGAAGTTTGGCTTTAATAATCCATTTCGGACAGAATACAACGTGCTGAACTTAAAAAGTTTTGACGCCTGGACAGGGCCTTCAACGGTCACGCCTCAGGCTTTGGTCGATGCAGGCCTGGTAAAGCGGAAGCGGCTGCCGATCAAGATTTTAGGGAATGGCGAGATAACGAAACCGTTGGTGATTCAGGCTCATAAATTTAGCGAATCTGCCAAGGCAAAAATCGAATCCGCCGGTGGGCGAGTTGAGGTTATCGGCGGTGCTTGAGCGACTTCTAACCAGTTTTCAAAATATCTTTAAGATCCCGGAACTGCGGACTCGCGTCCTCTTTACGCTAGGGATGCTTGTCGTCTATCGAATCGGCGCGCATATTCCTACCCCAGGAATTAACGGCGACGCCCTTTCTGAGTTTTTGACCAAGCAGGGCGGTGCGCTCCTCGGGTTTTTGGATATCTTTTCAGGTGGATCTCTTTCCAGGCTCACGATTTTTGCGCTGGGCATCATGCCCTACATCAGCGCGTCTATCATTCTCCAATTGCTGACGGTGGTGGTTCCGCACCTCTCAAAGCTCGCAAAAGAGGGTGAACGTGGGCGCAAAAAAATTATTCAGTACACGCGTTTCGGAACGATCGTTATTGCGTTGATCCAGGGATTCGGTATTGCGATCGGCCTTGAGCAGATGAATCAGGGGGCATTCGTCCTGAATGGTGGCTGGGCCTTCCGTTTAATGACGGTGATTACCTTGACGGCCGGCACGGGATTCCTGATGTGGCTGGGCGAGCAGATTACCGAGCGGGGAATCGGGAATGGCATTTCTCTGATTATTTTCTCCGGCATTGTCGCTCGACTGCCTGCGGCGGTTGCCCAGACATTCGATCTCTATAAAGTCGGCCAACTCAGTATTATCTTGCTCGTTGCTCTCGCCGTGTTGATGGTCGGGGTTGTAGCAGCAATCGTGTTTCTGGAGAGCGGGCGTCGGAAGATTCCTGTTCAATATGCAAAGCGGGTAATCGGCCGCCGTGTTTTCGGCGGTCAAAGTACTCATATCCCACTTAAAATCAATACAGCCGGAGTCATTCCTCCGATTTTCGCGTCTTCAATTATCGCGTTTCCGGCGACTATTGCAGGCTTCTTTGAGACTCCGTGGGTCAAGGCCATCGGTTCGCAATTGGCGCCAGGTTCGTTGCTCTATACGCTGCTGTATGTCGGTCTCATTGTTTTCTTCTGTTTCTTCTATACGGCTGTGGTACTCAACCCGGTTGATATGGCCGATAATATGAAAAAGTATGGTGGATTCGTGCCTGGTATCCGTCCGGGACAGCGCACGTCAGACTACATTTATGGCGTGTTGACGAAGATCACGTTTGCCGGCGCGATATATCTGGCTATCGTGTGCGTGATCCCTGAATTTTTGATCTATAAAATGAACGTACCATTCTATTTCGGCGGCACTTCGCTTTTGATTGTCATCGGCGTAGGGCTGGATACGGCTCAGCAGATCGAGTCTCATATGCTGATGCGTAACTATGAGGGCTTTCTTGGAAAAGGTATGGCCCCGTTACGCGGTCGGAATGGGTAGCCTGCGATGCGTCTTGTTTTTCTTGGTGCTCCAGGAGTAGGGAAGGGGACGCAGGCTGAGAAGGTGGCTGCTCAGTTCGGAGTAGCCAAGATCTCAACCGGTGATTTGCTGAGAGAAGCAGTTCGTACGCAGACTGCTCTTGGAAGAGACGCCAAGGCTTATATGGATCAGGGTAAGCTGGTGCCGGACTCTGTCGTTATCGGTCTTGTTCGCGATAAATTGAGCGATGCAAGTTGTGATAAAGGTTTTGTCCTTGACGGTTTTCCGAGAACCGTGCCTCAAGCTGAAGAATTGGGGAGTGTTCTTTCACAGCGGAATATTGCGCTTGATCGGGTGATTAACTTTCAAGTGTCACGTGAGGATGTCGTTAAGCGACTCAGTGGTCGACGCAGTTGCCCGAAGTGTCAGGCTACATTCCATGTAGACTTTGCCCCTCCACAAAAGGCGGATATCTGTGATCGCTGCGGTGAGACGCTCGTCCAGCGGAACGATGACAAGCGTGATGCGATTGAAACGCGATTGAAGGTCTACGAGGAGCAAACGTCCCCATTGATTAGATACTATGATCAAAAGGGGCTGTTAGCTCACTTGGATGGAGCCGGTCCCGTAGACGGCGTGTATCAGCGTCTGACGAAGGTCCTGGCACCATATAAGAACGTATGATCATTCTCAAAACGCCTGATGAAATTGAAGTAATGGCTCAGGCGTCGAGAGTGGTAGCTGAGGCTCTCGAGGTTGTGCGGAAAGCAGTTCGTGCAGGCGTTACAACTGACGACCTCGACCGCATTGCAGAGCAGGCTATCCGTGAACGAGGAGCTGTTCCTGCATTTAAGGGATACCGTAGCTATCCCAAAACGCTTTGCGCGTCGGTCAATGAACAGGTGGTTCACGGAATTCCGTCGAAGCGAAAGCTCAAAGACGGCGATATCATCGGATTAGATCTTGGTGCCATTGTCGGTGGTTTTTATGGTGACTCAGCAGTCACTGTGGCGGTCGGGCAGGCGCACGACTCGGTTATCAGGTTGATCCAAGTGACGAAAGAAGCTCTCGATCTTGGTATTCGACAGGCCGTGGTCGGGAATCGGTTGACCGATATTTCAAATGCGGTTCAACGCCATGTAGAAGCTGCTGGATTTTCAGTTGTGACGGAGTTCGTCGGTCATGGTATTGGCCGGCAACTTCATGAAGAACCTCAAGTTCCAAACTATGGGAAGGCCGGACAGGGGCCGCGGTTGCAGTATGGGATGGTCTTAGCCATCGAGCCGATGGTCAATATGGGCGGAAGTGCGGTGCGTGTGCTTGAAGATCGCTGGACGGCAGTCACAGCCGACGGTAGCCTTTCGGCCCACTTTGAGCATACAATAGCAATTCAGCCGGTTGGTCCGGCGCGGGTGCTCAGCCAGAGCGCCGCCGCATAATTGCAGTATAGATAGAGGACTGGGAGTACGTGGGTAAAGAAGACATTATCGAGATACAGGGAACGGTTGCTGAGACATTACCGAATGCGATGTTTCGTGTGAAACTCGACAATGGCCATATTCTTCTGGCCCATATCTCGGGAAAGATGCGGATGCATTTTATCCGAATTCTTCCGGGGGACAAAGTCACGGTGGAGATGTCTCCATACGATTTGACGAGAGGCCGAATCACTTACCGTTTCAAGTAGTAGGAGCGCTGACGCGTCATGAAAGTAAAGTCTTCAGTCAAGCCGATTTGTGCCAAGTGTATGGTCGTTCGTCGCCGGGGTGTCGTGCGAATTTTGTGTGAGAACCCCAGGCACAAACAGCGTCAGGGATAACGCCGAGCAGGGTAGGTCCGTGCTCGTCTAGGGAACAGGAAAGAGGAGAGATCATGGCACGCATCGCAGGCATCGATTTGCCGAGAGACAAGCGGACCGATATCGGCCTCACGTACATCTACGGGATTGGGCGAGCCGCCGCACGTGAGATTCTGAGAAAGGCCGGAGTAGATGGGTCGATTCGGATCAAGGATTTAAGCGAGGACAAGATTGTCAAGCTCAGGGAAATCATTGATCGCGATCATCGAGTTGAGGGTGACCTTCGGAAGGAGATGTCGCTCAACATTAAGCGCTTGATCGACACGGGAACGTATCGGGGATTGCGCCATCGAAAAGGGTTGCCGGTACGAGGTCAGCGCACAAAGACCAATGCCAGAACGCGGAAGGGTCGTCGCGCTGGTGTGACAAGCAAACCGAAACCGACAGCCAAATGATCGAGCGTGCAGCTCGTGGTCTGAAGTGAAGGAGTTTCTATGAGTGTGAAGAAGGGCAAGAAGAAAGAGCGCCGGATCGTTCAAGCCGGTGTCGCACATGTCCAGGCGTCCTTCAATAATACGATTGTGACGATTACCGACATGAGCGGCAACACGGTCGTCTGGGCCAGCTCGGGAAATCAGGGGTTCAAGGGCTCTCGAAAGAGCACCCCGTTTGCGGCGCAACGCGCCGGTGAAGCGGCGGCTCGCAAGGCGATGGAAAGCGGCATGCGCCAAATTGATGTCTACGTGAACGGGCCTGGGGCCGGTCGTGAATCAGCCATTCGTTCGCTGCAAGCAGCCGGTTTGCGCATCAATCTGATCCGTGATGTCACGCCTATTCCGCATAATGGCTGCCGTCCTCCGAAGCGGAGACGTGTGTAGTCTCGATGAGCACCAAGGTTCAAGTTCGCAGCAATGTCGGCGCCAGAATTCAGGCGTCCTGTAACCGGAGGTAATGCAGTGGCTAAGTATCGGGGTCCCGTTTGCCGTCTCTGTCGACGCGAAGGCGAGAAGCTCTTTTTGAAGGGCACTCGTTGCATGACTGAAAAGTGTGCTATTGAGCGACGGAGTTATCCTCCCGGTCAGCACGGTCAGGGGCGCCCAAGAAACTCTGACTATAGCATGCAGTTGCGCGAGAAACAGAAGTTGCGGAGAATCTACGGATTGCAGGAATGTCAATTCCGCGGCCTCTTTGAAAAGGCGGAACGGCAGTCCGGCGTCACGGGAGATGCTCTGTTGCGTTTGCTGGAATGCCGGTTGGACAACGTGGCCTATCGTCTGGGATTTGGCGCCTCTCGGAAACAAGCGCGCCAAATCGTGAGCCATGGGCATTTGACCATGAACGGAAAGAAAATCAACGTGGCCGGTGCGACAGTCAAGACCGGGGATGTGATTCAAGTGCGTGAACGGAGCCGGAATCTGCTTTCCATCCAAACGGCTCTGGAGGGCGTTGACGGGCGCGGGATTCCTGATTGGCTGGAGCTTGATAAAGGTACGCTGAAAGGGACCGTGCGGGCGTTGCCGACGAAGGAGCAGATTACGCTGCCGGTCAACGAGCAGATGGTCGTCGAATTGTATTCTCGATAGCACATTGGTCGGATAGGGAGCTGTCTGCAGTTTATGGTGTCATCCCTATTCGGTATGCTGGTCACTCGATGGTTGTGAAGGGGGAGTCATGATTAAAGCGATGAAAGACTTTCAGATCCCGATGCGGGTCGAAGTCGATAAGGATGCGAATTCCCCAGTATTCGGTCGATTCACCACCGAGGCGTTTGAGCGGGGGTTTGGCACGACGATTGGAAACTCTTTGCGCCGTGTGTTGTTGTCGTCGCTCACGGGTGCGGCGGTCACGACGGTGAAAATTGAAGGCGTACTTCACGAGTTTTCGACGATTCCTGGTGTGACGGAAGATGTCACGTCGATTATTTTGAATGTCAAGAGCTTGCGGCTGGCGCTGCATACTGATAAACCAAAGACAATTCGGTTGCGGAAAAAAGGGCCGGGCGAAGCCAAGGGGTCAGACATTATTCACGATGCCGATGTGACTATTCTTACGCCGGATCTGCATATTGCCACGCTGGATAAAGATGCAACGTTGGATATTGAGATGACCGTCAAGCATGGTCGTGGCTATGTTCCAGCCGAGCGTAATAAGGAAGAAGGCTTGCCGATCGGTGTGATCGCGATCGATTCGGTCTTCTCGCCCATCAAGCGTGTGAACTTTCATGTGGAGAATGCGCGGGTCGGTCGTATGACCGACTATGACAAGCTGACGATGGAAATTTGGACTGACGCCACCATCAGTCCGCGCGATGCCCTCTCAACAGCGGCGAATATTTTGCGCGATCACCTGGATATCTTCATTAATCCTGAAGAGCGCGGCGAGGGCAAGCGTGAAGCAGGGTATGATGAATCGGAACTCGAGGAGAATAAGAATCTTTCACGGAGCGTGAACGAACTCGAGCTCTCCGTACGAGCGGCGAATTGCTTAAAGAATGCCAACATCAAGACCATTCGGGATCTGGTCCAGAAGACCGAGAACGAAATGCTCAAGACGAAGAATTTCGGTAAGAAATCGCTGAACGAAATCAAGGAAATCTTGTTGGAGATGGGCCTCACGTTGGGGGGTAAGGTGGAAGCCGGATCCTCCAGTGGCGGGAGTTCGCAGTCAGAGTAATTTTCAGCGAAGGGGAATGCCGTGCGACACAGAAAAAAAGGCCGTCAACTTGGTCGGCAGACGAAACACCGATGGGCGTTGTTCCGGAGCCTCGTGACTTCGCTCTTGGAGCATGAGCGTATCGAGACGACCGAAGCCAAGGCAAAAGAGATCCGCGGTTTTACCGATCGGATGATCACGCTTGGTAAGGATGGAACGCTGCCTGCGCGTCGTCGGGCTCTGGCATTTATCCGAAGCAAAGACGTGGTGTCGAAGCTGTTTAGCGATGTGGCAGGACGATTCAAAGATCGGCAAGGCGGCTATACCCGTATGGTGAAGACTCGTCGCCGAATCGGCGATGGGGCAGAAATGGTCGCCATTGAGTTGGTGGCGATGGCGGAGAAGGCCGCTTCAAAAACGCCTTCGGTTCCAGCGACCACGGCTCCTGCTGGATCCTCAGAAGCCTCTGCCTAGTTGTCACTCGATTTCTTGTCAAACAGAGAGCGCCCCTCGCGTGTTGTGTGTGAGGGGCGCTTTTCATTTCTTGCTGTGCCAGCCGTTTACTTGCCTGCTCCCCAGTGCTACTATCGTGCCAGAGTATGAGCCTGGTTTTCTGTTGGATTGAGTGAAGCATGTGGGATGTGTTAGCCAGACGAAGTCTCCTTGCCTTGAGCGGGGCACTGGCTGCATTTCTGGCTTATTTGTTGTTTGTGAACGCAGACTCCGCTCCAACTAATCAACCTGCTGCGCCAGGCGTCATAGAGTCGGCGGACGCCAAAATTTCTGACTTTACCTTTACGCAGACCAAGGGAGATGTGGTGCAGTGGCGGGTGCAGGCCAAGCAGGCACGATTATTTGAGCAGGAGAAGCGCGCCGTCTTGAGCGATGTAGAAGTGACGCTCTATGGGCAAGCCGGGAAGGAAGTGATTGTTCTGGGGGACGAGGGCGCGCTCGATACAGCGACAAAGAACTTTGTGTTGGCGAATCGGACGGATCCGCTGATAATCGCAACGGGAAGTGGCTATACGATTTATACCAACCATCTGGCGTGGACCGATGCCACAAAAATTATTCAGACCGGTGACCCTGTTCGTATTGTAGGTAATGGATTGGAAATAACCGGCAGAGGCTTGCTGGGGCGGACGGAGTCTGAGGAGTTTGAGGTACTCGATGATGTTCATGTGGACCTTGTTTCTGGTTCTTAGTCTTTTGTCGCCTGTCACGGCCGAATCTGTGGCGCCGACAGGACCTGCCGGTGCTAACAGTTCAGGGGCCGGACAAGCTCCGACGACAATCACTGCGAAAAAAATGACTGTGCGGAATCAAGACAGTCAGGCTGTGTTTGAGGGGTCGGTTGTTCTGACGCAAGGCACGTTGATGGTCTATTCGGATAAAATGGTGGTGTCCTTTTCCCCCCAGTCCACCGATGGAGGGAAGGGAGAAGCGAATGAGGGCAGGAAGAGCGATGCCTCTTCTGCGGCCAAAACAACCGGCAAGGGAGGCGATATGATGCCGGGCTCCTCAGGTCGATCTGTCAGGCAGATAGAGGCGACCGGTCATGTCCGGATCGAGAAGGAGACGGGAAATGCGACATCTAGCAAGGCGGTATTCGACAATAGTCGACGGGTTGTCACATTGACCGGTGATCCGGTGGCCTGGGAGAAGGGGACGCGGGTCAGCGGAGAAAAGATCATTATCTATTTAGATGAGGATCGGAGCGTTGTGGAGGGGGGATCGCATCTGTTGATCGATGGCGAAAGCGGCGGAGTGAAATGACTCACGGAGCCGAATCTGTGGTGGCCGGGCTATCGTCGGACGCAGTCGCGGGTCAGCCCATATCGTGTTTGCGGGCTCGCGGTCTGGTGAAAAGTTTTCGTGGGCGTAAGGTCGTGAAAGGCGTCGCGATCGAAGTGCGTGCCGGTGAAGTGGTGGGATTGCTTGGACCGAACGGTGCGGGGAAAACGACGATCTTTGACATGGTGGTGGGGCTTTGCCAGCCGGACGAGGGCGAGATCACGTTCAACGGCGAGTCGATCACGGATTTGCCGATGTATCAACGGGCGAGACGAGGGATCGGGTATCTTCCGCAGGAGTCCTCGGTCTTTCGCCGTCTTTCCGTAGAGAAGAATGTCTTGGCGATTTTGGAAATCCTGGGCTATCCTCGTGGTGAGCGGGCGGCACGGGTTGATGCCTTGCTCAAGGATCTCGATCTGCTGCACATCCGGAGCAGCATGGCCTATGCGCTTTCGGGGGGGGAGCGCCGCCGTTTGGAAATCACCCGAGGCTTGGCGACAAGCCCATCGTTCATGCTGTTGGATGAACCGTTTGCAGGGATTGATCCGATCGCAGTCGCCGATATTCAGCAGATTATTCTTCGGCTGAAGGACAAGGGGATCGGAATTCTTATCACTGATCATAATGTGCAAGAGACGTTGTCCATCACCGACCGTGCCTATATCATTAATGAAGGATTGATTCTGGAATCTGGGTCTCCGGATGCCATTGTCAAGAGCGAAACCGCTCGGGCGGTGTATCTCGGAGAGCGATTCAAGCTGTAGAGGGTTGTTGATCCTGTTATGAAACTTCGTCTCGACTTGCGGCTTAGTCAAAAGCTGATCATGACTCCGCAGTTGCAGCAGGCGATCAAGCTGTTGCAGCTGTCTCGTCTGGAATTGCAGCAAAGTTTGACCCAGCATCTGCTTGAAAATCCGCTTCTTGACGAAGTGCAGACGGATGTTGAGGAGGCTGAAGCGGCGGCAGCGGAAGGGAAAACGGAAGACGCATCCACGCCGTCCGCACAGGAAGCGACGGAGGAGGCGGGCACGCTGGAAGAGCGGGGGTCTCCTGAAGAATTTTCAGCATCCGGATGGGAAGAGTACTTCGGTTCGGATCGTCGAGTCGGAGACTCGGAATATCCGTCTTCCTCGCAAGAGGAATTTCCTTCTTATGAGCAGACGGTGGCCAAAGCCACTTCGTTGGAAGAGCATTTGCTCTGGCAGCTGTCGTTGTCGGGCCTTTCGGAGCGGGAGAAGGCCATCGGGCGCCTGCTCATCGGAAACTTGGATGATGATGGCTATTTACGGATTTCTCTGGCTGAGGTCGTCAATGGGACGGAGTTTTCTGAGGCCGAGGCCGAGTCAGTCCTGAAGGATATTCAGACGTTCGATCCGACCGGCGTCGGGGCACGCGATCTTCCGGAATGCTTACTTCTCCAACTCGGCCATCTGGGGAAAAATCCCATGGGGTCGCTCGGTGCGAGACCTGGCGCGCTCAAGGGTGCTGTCGTTGAAGGTATTATTCTGCATCACCTCAAGGATCTTGAGAAGAAGCAGTATGCCAAGGTCGCCAAAGCCTTGAATGTGACCATCGAGGAAGTGTTTGAGGCGACGAAGTTGATCGGGGATCTCGAACCGAAACCCGGGCGTCCTTTCACGAACACCCAGAATTATGTGATCGTTCCGGACGTCTTTGTCGTCAAGAATGAGGGGGAGTGGGTGGTGTTGTTAAATGACGACGGCCTGCCTCGCATGCGGATCAGTCCGTATTATAAGCAACTGATCACGGCTGGAGACGGGGGGACGGCTGAAACTAAATCATATCTTGATGAAAAACTCAGAGCTGCGCAGTGGGTTATTCGGAGCATCGACCAGCGGAATAAAACCATCGTGAAGGTTGTGACAAGCATTGTGAAGTTTCAGGAGCAGTTTTTTGAGCACGGGGTCGAGTATCTGAAACCGTTAGTGCTCAAGCAGGTAGCGGAAGACATCGGTATGCACGAATCGACGATCAGCCGTGTTACCGCCAACAAGTATATGTATTGCCCGCAAGGGATGCTTGAATTGAAGTTCTTCTTCAATGCGGGACTACAACGAGCCGATCAGCCTTCCGACATGATGTCGTCCGTCTCGGTTCGTGAAATGATTCGGAAAATGATCGCCGAAGAAGATACGCATCGTCCGCTGAAAGACGAAGAAATCGCGGCGAGGTTGAAACTTCAGCAAGTGTTGATCGCGCGGCGCACGGTGGCGAAATATCGTGCCGAGGACAATATCCCCTCTGCCAGCCAGAGAAAGCGTCATTTTTAGTTTGCGCCCGCTGTGCGTGGGCGCAATGGTGGGTTCACGTAAGGAGACATGTCGCATGAAGCTACGAATTACTGGTCGCCACATGGATGTCACATCCGCGCTTCGCCGGTATCTTGAAACGCGATTCGATCGGCTCGATCGATATGAATTGAAGGCGGGAATTGTACAGGTCGTACTGAGTGTTGAGAAGCTTCAGCATAAGGCCGAAGCCGTGTGTGTGGTGCATGGAAAACGGGTGCAAGCGAAGACGTCAACACGAGAGATGTATGCCACGATCGATGCGTTGGTCGATCGCATCGACGGACAGTTAAGAAAATTGAAGGAGCGGGTAGTCAGTCATAAGCCTGCGAAAGCGACGCGGGCGAGGTCGGTGCGGGCCTTGGCTGCCGAGCTGGCCAAAGAGCCTTCATTTAAAGTAGAGCGTCGAGCCGTGCCGGTCTTGTCGCTTGCAGAAGCGCATGATCGGTTTGATGCCCATGACGAGACGTTCCTTCTATTCGCCAACATTGAAACGGGGAATCTCCATATGTTGCAACGGGCTGTCAGTGGGCGCGTGCTCGTGATCGAGCCATTCGCAGAGGGCCGGCGCGGGCATTCCTTTTCTGGGTCCGGTGTTTAACCGGACGGCCTGAACTGAGCAGGTTTCAGCCGCCGTGAGGCAGAGGGGCGCGATCATCTTTTTACCGTTGCGGTGTGCTCCTCCACGAGGATGATGCGGTGTTCTTTTTCAAGGATGTATGGCGCAGCTCAATCTGGTTATCGTCAGCGGTCTGTCAGGGTCGGGTAAGTCGCACGCACTCAAGGCGTTTGAGGATGCCGGCTATTTCTGCATTGATAACCTTCCTCCCGCGTTGATTCCTACGTTCGTAGAGCTTTGCAATCAACAGGGTGGAGAAATATCCAATGTCGCGCTCGGCGTCGATGTTCGGGAGAGAGTCTTTTTTTCTGACCTGGTCGGGACGCTTGAGCGGATCAGATCGCTCGGGTATGCGATTCACCTGCTGTTTTTGGAAGCGCGCGATGAAGTACTCGTCAGACGATTTTCGGAGTCGCGCCGTCCGCATCCCCTGCTGCCTCATTTGCCGGTTCTGGAGGGGGTTCGATTCGAAAAGGAGCGTGTCGCAGAATTGCGTCGCCACGCCGATCGGATCATCGATACATCAGATCTGACGGTGCATGAACTTCGGGATCTGCTGACAAAGGAATTTTCCCGAGGCCCGTCCACGCGGCGGCTGACGGTCACGTTACTGACATTCGGGTATAAGTTCGGCGTTCCGTATGATATCGATTTGCTGTTTGATGTCCGTTTTCTGAAGAATCCTTTTTTTGTTCCGGAGCTCAAGCCGCTTTCCGGTGATGATCCCCGCGTTCGCGCCTATGTGCTCTCCGATCCTGATGCAGTTGCGCTGCTAGCTCAGTTCGAGAATATGCTGAAGTTCTTGATCCCGCTGTATGAGCGTGAACAGCGCAGTTATCTCACTATTGCGATTGGATGTACCGGCGGACGTCATCGGTCGGTAGCTATCGCAAGCCGGCTCCGGGAGAGCCTGGGAGCCATCGGTCATGACGTTATCCTGAAACATCGAGATGTGCAGAAGTCGTAGCTGGAGATCTGGACTGTTCCGTCCGGTATCCTCCCTGTCGGATCTAGTCGGTTGCTTGACAGGTCGAGCATATTGACTATACTTACCTTGCACCTACAGAAACTCGCTTCCCTTAGGCAAATTTCACGTGAAGAAACGAAACTTGAGTCGCAAGGTGTCAGGGTATAAAACAAATCAGGTATGCGATTTATTCGACATTTCTAAGGCCACCTTGTTTCGCTGGGAACGTGAAGGGTTGATCACTGGCCCTCCGCGAGATTGGCGAAACTGGCGTCTGTATACGAAAGAGAATGTGGCCGAAATTCAGAAAATGATTCATGCCAGGAAGATTGTCCTGTAGGGTGGCGGGTGAGGGATATGCTAAGTACATTCAAAAATATGTTTGAAACCGACCTCGTTTCCCTGCTGACGCCGAAACGTCAGCTTGTTGGACTCGATATCGGATCGAGCGCGATTAAGCTGGTGCAGCTCAGGGAAAGTAAAGGGCGCTACTACCTTCAAAAGTTCGGCATGAAGCCGTTGGAGCCCGAGGTGATTGTCGATGGGACGGTCATGGATGAAGGGCGAGTGGTCTCGGCGATTCGTGAGCTGTTTGATGAGGCCAATGTCAAGAATAAGCAAGTCGCGGTCTCCATCTCAGGCCATGCCGTCATTGTGAAGAAAATCAGTTTGCCTCCGATGCCGGATGAAGAATTAGAAGGTCAGGTGAAGCTTGCGGCGGAGCAATATATTCCATTCGACATCAATGAAGTGAACATCGATTTTCATGTGCTCCCGGCCGATGTGTCCGGTGACAGCCAGGGAGAAATGTCGATCATTCTTGTCGCCGCCAAGAAAGACAAGATCAATGAGTTGACCGAGCTGGTAAAGGGGGCCGGATTGATGCCGGTAGTGATGGATGTGGATGCGTTCGCCATCGAGAATATGCACGCAATTAACTATCCCTTGGCTCTGGATGAGACAACGGCACTGGTGAATTTGGGCGCCAGCGTGATGAACGTCAATATTATCCGCGGAGGGGTTTCCCTCTTTACCCGCGATATTCCGTTGGGAGGGAATCGTTATACTGAAGCGATTCAGCGGGAAATGGGCCTGTCTTACGAAGAGGCTGAAGAGGTCAAAAGGGGGGAGCGAAACGGGAAGGCTACCACTGGATCTGTTGAAAGCGTCATCGATAGTGTCAACGGCGAAGTGGCCTCTGAAATTGCCCGGACGGTCGACTATTTCAAGACGTCCGCGTCAAATGTAGGTTTGGATCGCGTCCTGGTGTGCGGCGGGGTCGCGCGTGTTAGCGGACTCATCCAGCAGTTGAGTGATCGTATGCAAACCCCAGTCGAAGTGGCGAATCCATTTAGTGAGATTGATACCTCTGGAAGCGACTTCGATCAGGATGCCCTGGCTGAGATGGCGCCGCTTGCGTCAGTTGCGGTCGGATTGGCTCTGAGATCAGTGGGGGACCGATGATTCGCATCAATTTGCTTCCCGGCCCGAAAGGCCGCACAGCCAAACCTCAGTACGATGTCCGGGCGCAGGTACTCTTGGGTGTCGGTGTGTTGCTAGTTACCATAGCCGGTTGTTGGTGGTACTCTGCCTCACTAGATGAGGCCATCGAGGTTCGACAGGAAGAGAAGGTGGCTAAGGAGAAGCAGATTGTACAGCTGAAGGAACAGGTAAAGCAGGTTCAGGATTTTGAGCAGAAGAAGAAGCTCTTGGAAGACAAGAATCGTATAATTGATCAGCTTGAATCTGCGCGCGTCGGGCCGGTCAAAGTGCTGGATTATGTCAGTCAAAGCATTGAGCCATTGAAAGTTTGGCTGACGAATCTGAAACTTTCCACTGACAATGTAGAAATAGAAGGGAAGGCGTTGACGAATGATGAGGTCGTCGAATTCGTTAACAATCTTCGACGGACGGATTTTTTTACGAACATCAATCTCCAGGAAAGTAGAGCGGCGGTAGAGAATAAAATCAACCTCTACCAGTTTAAACTGGCGTTTCGCCTGAAAGGCTGAGTATGGCGTTGCCTTCTGTCAATTTTGATGCGCTTCGCAATGTCCCCGCCTCGCAAAAGCTGGCGCTATTGGGGTTGCTGGTAGGAGTGCTACTTGCCGGGTTCTATTTCTATATAGCCGAGCCCAAATCGGCAACCATTGAGATGCTTCAAGCGGACAACACACGTTTGGATGGAGAAATCCAGGCCCTTACGATCAAGGCGAAGCATCTTGATGAGCTTCTCGCCGCCAATAAGCAACTTGAAATTGAACTGGCAAAGAAGAAGGAACGTCTTCCTCCGGAGGAAGAAGCAGTGATGTTGTTGAAGCAAGTCTCTGACCTCGGAGTTCGTTTGGGTCTTGATATCAATTTGTGGCGGCCTGGGGCGCAGTCTGAAGATCCATCTAAGCTTTTTGTAAAGATGCCGGTTACCGTTGAGGCGAGCGGTGCGTATCATACAACGGCGCTTTTTTTTGATCGCATCAACCGGTTGCCAAGAATCGTTGCGGTATCAGGTCTTAGAATGGGAACGCCAAAAATGGACCAGGGGCGGATCGTATCTCAGGCTCAATTCGATCTTGTTGCATACGCGGCTCCACGAGAAAAGCAGGTTGCTGCAGCGTCTGCCTCAAATGTTGCGAGGCCGGCACCGGTGGGTCAATAGCGATAGAGGGGCATGTACATGTTAAGTGTTGTGATGGCTGTGCGTAAGTTAGGCGGGACTCCAGGGTCTGTGATCGTCCTGACCGGGCTGCTGCTGTATTTCGTGGGTGGAGTTGGTGCAGAAGCTGGAGCGGGGACATTGTCACTACCTACCCAAATCAGTCCGCTTCGACAAGATTCGATTAAAATGCCAGCCACTCCTGAAATTCAGCGCCAACAGCTAGCTCCGACATTAGCTGCAAGTCCTTCCGTAGACGGAAATACCCCGCTTTCGCTTTCGGCTCAGTTGCCAGACGTCGGCAGTGGATTTGGATATGATCCGTCGGGACGCCGTGATCCGTTTGCGCCAGTTTTGCAGCAACTTCAGCCTGGTAAGTTGGATCCAAACCTTCCCCCGCTTCAACGTGTCAATTTGACGGAGTTGAACTTGATTGCAATCGTGTGGGGGGCTTACGGGTATACGGCGATGGTGCAAACTCCCGATGGGTTCGGTTATGCCATTAGGCGGGGAACCCGCGTGGGACAAAATAATGGCGTGGTGAGTGCGATTACCGAACGGGGAATCATCGTGCAAGAACGGTTTACCGATGTTTATGGGCGAAAACAGGAACGTGAATACGTCAAGCTTCTTCATCCGAAAGAGGGCGTAGAATGAAAACATTAACAGCAGTGGTGGGTCGTTCGCATTGTCTGGCAGGGTGGTTCGTCGTAATGAGTATTCTGGTGAACGCCCAGATTAGCCGGGCAGAACCACTGGTCACGCAGACATCAAGTCTTGAAGGACGGGCGGAAGACAGGCCGGCGATTGAGCAGGAAAGCATGGAGACTCCGGCCCAAGTGGTATCCAGGATCGACTTACGTCCTGAAGGTGAAGGTCTTACTGTAGTTGTGAAAGGCGACGGGAAATTGTTTCATACGGCGAGGATGCTAGAAGATAACCGCCTGATCATCGATCTTCTCTCTGTTTCTTCAGCCATCAAGTCGCCAGTAGTGGAAGGGCAACACCAACTTCTTAAGAAGGTTCGCGTTGGATATCATGCGGACAAAGTACGCCTTGTTCTAGACCTTCGTGGTCGTCCCGCTTTCGAGGTTACGCCAGTAGGGTATGATGTTGTAATTTCGCTGAAACCGAGGCATGTGGAAACATTCACGGCTTCAGCAACTCGGTCTGTAGGAGAGTCTGTTGACCTGCCGAGTGTGGGAGGGGGTAATTCTGCAGATTTTGAAAAGTTGGCGCGCGCCGACGGACGAATCAAGTCCGGGCGTGCCATGGCGCCCGCGCACACCAAGTTCAAAGTCAGAACCGTCCAGATGACGTCGGATACTGTTGCTTCTGAGCCAGAGCCAAGAGGGGATGATCTCGTCGCCGGTCAGACCCGGTACGCCGGGCGTCGAATTTCCCTGGACTTTCAGCAGGCAGACATTACGAATATTCTTCGCCTCATCGCCGAGGTGAGCGGATTCAATATCGTGGTGGGCGAGGGGGTCAAGGCTAAAGTGACCATGAAGTTAGTGAGCGTGCCCTGGGATCAAGCTCTGGATATGCTGCTTAAGATGAATGGGCTAGGCATGATTCGGCAGGGAACAATTGTGTGGGTTGATACGTTAGCGAACATTGCCAAGCAGCAGGATGAAGAGGCAAGAGCAAAAGAAGCCAAAACCAAAGCGGAAGAGCTCGTGGATCGTGTGTTCTATATTAAGAATCTTCAGGCGCAA
Source organism: uncultured Nitrospira sp. (assembly GCA_964412445.1). Lineage (GTDB taxonomy): Bacteria > Nitrospirota > Nitrospiria > Nitrospirales > Nitrospiraceae > Nitrospira_D. The sequence goes on along the minus strand of CAYPOR010000023.1, from coordinate 17,361 downwards.
GAGCTTCAGACCTCGCTGCGGCAGTATTTAAGTCCTCGTGGAGTGATGAATATTAGTCAGGGAAGTAACGCCCTGATCGTACGTGATACCGAGTCGAAGCTGGCCGTGATGAAGCAATTGGTGGACGGATTGGATCTCCAGGTGCCGCAGGTACAGATCGAAGCGCGCATTGTTCAAGCGGACACTGTCTATGCCCGCGGCATGGGTATTCAGTGGGGCATTCAGAATGCCGATTTTAATAACAATAAGTTCAATTTCTTCGGTAATGCGACCGGCGCTTTTGCTCCGGTCGGCGGGACGGCTGCAGGCGCGAGCGGGACCGGGACCATTCCCCGCGACTTTATCGTCAACCTTCCTGCTCAGGTCGGTGGTCTTCCAGCAGTGCCTGCGATCGGGTACCAGTTTGGAAAGTTGGCTCCCGGTTTTGCCTTGGATTTGCGCCTTTCTGCCGGGGAGTTGCTCGGCCTAAGCAAAGTGATCGCGGCTCCAAAGATCACAACTCTGGACAAGCGCGAGGCGAAGATATCGCAGGGCGAATCGATTCCTTTTCAAACCACGTCACTCCAAGGAACGCAGACGACCTTTGTGGATGCAAATTTGGAGTTGAACGTGACGCCGCAGATTACGTCGCGTGACCCGAAGGAAGTGGGGAAGCAGATTCTGATGAAGGTGCGTGCGACTCGGAATGCCGTCGGTGCGAGAAGCAATCCGGCCGGTCCGAGTATTGATCGTCGTGAGGCGAATACTCAGGTTATTGTCCGCGACGGGGAGACCATGGTGATCGGTGGTGTGTTTGTTGATACTCAGAATAACAACGTCCAGGGTGTTCCGTACCTGTCACGAATTCCCGTCTTGGGGTGGTTGTTTAAAAATAAGTCGGAGAGTGTTTCGAAACAGGAACTCCTGATTTTCATGACCCCGACGATTATCCGCACGACATAGTCGGTTATCAGCGGTGTTTGATTCGGCCCGTACTCGTTGCTGAATGGCAATGGGTACGGGTCGAATTATTTTGGCCTCGCCCTTCATTGTGGCGGAAAGTGGAGAGCGCATTCCATTGACCGGCAGTCGTCACCTTTTAGTTCGCGTAAGGCTATGCTACCATCCGCACGCGGTTTCGCATCAGCGATGGGGCTGGTTGTGATGCGCCGACTGCCAGGATGAGTTGTGTGAGCGTTCGGGAGGTTTGGTTTTGAGAGCATGGGACGCATGAGTAGTGCAGAGCAACGGGTGGCGGTATCGCTTGGGTCGCGAAGCTACGAGATCGTCATCAAGTCCGGCTTGATGGGCGAGCTTGCCATGCGTCTTCGTGCCATTGCCATGTCGAACCATATCGGCGTCGTGACGGATCGGCATGTTGCCAAGCATTATCTTCAGGCCGTACTCACGCAATGTGAGCGCGCCGGATTTCATCCGGTGCCGGTCATATTGCCGCCGGGGGAAAAAAATAAGACGCTGGCAACCGTCGGGAAGATTCTTGATGTGCTGGCGAAGCAACGCTTTGAGCGGAAGTCGTTGCTGATGGCACTGGGTGGAGGAGTCGTAGGGGATTTGACGGGATTTGCGGCGGCGATATACCAGCGAGGCATTCCGTTCGTTCAAGTGCCGACCACGTTGGTGGCGCAAGTGGATTCGAGTGTCGGAGGGAAAACCGGCGTCGACCACCGGTTGGGAAAGAATCTGATCGGCGCGTTCCATCAGCCGAAAGCTGTGTGGATTGACCCGATACTGTTGCGCACGTTGCCGAAGCGGGAATGGATCGCCGGTCTGGCCGAAGTCATCAAGTATGGGATCATTGCCGACCGGTCTTTCTTTGCCTATCTCGAGCGAACGATGCCCTCCCTGTTGAAGCTTGATGCCCGGGCCGTCATGCAGGTCGTCAAGCGTTCCTGCGAGATCAAGGCGCAGGTGGTGGCTGAGGATGAGCAGGAGTCGGATCGCCGGAGAATTTTGAATTACGGCCACACGATCGGACATGCGCTGGAGGCGTTGGGCGGCTATCGTTCCTTGATCCATGGCGAGGCCGTGGGCATTGGATTAGTGCTGGAAGCGGATCTGGCCAGGCACCAGGGATATTGCGATTTCGGGACGGTCGATCGGATCAGATCATTGGTGTTGGCTGCCGGGTTGTCTGATCATCCGACCAGCCGTTCCTCCGGAAAGATATGGACGGCCATGCAGCATGACAAGAAGGTTTCGCAGGGAAAAGTCGTGGGAGTGTGGCCGGAATCGATCGGACAAGTCCGAATCGCACCGTTGGAGAAAGCTGCGTTTACGGAGTGGTTCCAAACGGTTTCCGTCGGAGCCTGAGCGCGGTCAAGTCGGGCAGGAAAACGATGACGGTACGGGACGGGACACTTCGGGGTCTATAGTCATGGAATCAAAAAAACTTACCGCCGCGCAATTGGAGCAAGCCTTGCGGGAAAAAACCCGCGAGGTGGACGTGTTGCATCGGATCAGCGAATCGATCACTAATACGCTCGATCTTGAGGCGGTCCTGCGGCATATTGTCGATGTGGTCGTCGAAGTGACAAAGGCGGACGCCTGTCTTCTGTATCTGTTGTCCGACGCGCGGGATGAACTCATCTTGCGGGCGTCAAAAAACCCGCATCCCAGACTGATCGGTCGCATCACGATCGGCTTGGGCGAAGGCATCACCGGCTGGGTGGCCCGCGAGCGGACCCGGGTCGTGGTTCCCAGCAACGCCGGTGAGGATCCTCGATTCAAGTTTTTCAACAACCTTCCTGAGGACCGCTATCAGGCGTTTGTGTCCGTGCCGATTCTCGCCAAGAAAGAGGTGAGCGGCGTCATCAATGTCCAGCACAAGCGCTCGCGTCGCTATCGGGAAGACGAACTGGCGTTGCTGACGACCATCGCCAATCAGGTCGGCGGGGCGATCGAGAACGCGCGCCTCTACGACCAGATGCGGCGGAAAGCGCTACAGTTGGAAACACTGTCGCAGGTCTCCGAGACGGTCGCGTCCAACCGGATTACGGATGATGTGCTGCAGCTTATTGTGACCATGACCGCGCAGATGTTGGGATCGAAAATCTGTTCGATCATGCTGCTGGACGAAGCCAGCGGAGAGCTGCGGATCGCGGCCACGCAAAGCTTGAGCGAGGAGTACCGGCGAAAGCCCAATCTCAAGGTCGGACAAAGCATCAGCGGCCGGGCCGTTCAAGAACGGCGGTCGATCATTGTTCCCGAGGTGATGAAAGCGCGGGACTATATGTATCCGGATATGGCGGCGAAGGAGGGGCTCTGTTCCCTGCTGTCGGTGCCGATGATGATGCGGGAGAAGTGCGTGGGAGTGATCAATAGTTATACGTCCGTGCCCCATACCTTTACGGCGGAAGAAGTGCGGCTGATGCAGGCGATCGCCAATCAAGCGGCGATCTCAATCGAACACACCACCTTGTTAGAAAAATCATTCGAGATGCAGGAGGCGCTGGCCGTGCGAAAGTTATTGGATCGCGCGAAGGGGTATCTTATGCGATCCAAGCGGCTGTCGGAAGAGGAGGCCTTCAAGCTTATCCAGCGGCAGAGCATGGATTTGCGGAAATCCATGCGCGAGATTGCCGAGGCGATTCTGCTCGCCGGGGACATCGACGAACGAGCCGAAAAACGAAAGGTCTGATCGCGCCTGCGTCATCGAATCCGGTCCGTGCTCGGGGCGGCGGGCTCCGGGGCCTGGCGGTTCAGCTGCCGGCGGATTTCCAGTAGTTCCTTCCTCATGTGTTCCAGTTCGCGATCTTTCTCCTGCATTTGCTTCTGAAGCGTGCGCACGTCGGCGTCCCGCCCGGTGTCCGGGACAACGGGAGCCGTGCCGGGCCTGGTTCGGAAGGGCTCGGGGGCCGCAATCAGGGAGGGCAGCAGCCTCAATCCGGCGATCAGCTCGTAGTCGAGCACAAGCGTGGTGTCGGCATCGCCGCGAATGACATAGGACGCAGGGCGTCTCGCGGACGGGAATGCAAACGACAGCGCATGGTCGGTCAACCCGGTGTGATCGGGCAACCGCCGGTTCGGCATATTCACCGCATCGGGTCGTTCGGGCTTCACCCGAAGCTGATGAAATTGGATATGCAGGGATCGTCCGTAAATAAAGACCGATCCTGAGCTCGTTTCGCGAGCTGGGGATATCGATATGACACCGCTTGACCCGACTCCTGCCCCTGCCGCATCCCGATGAGAGAAAAGATTGTCCTGATGTGCCAGGGTGAAGCCGATTTGCTGATCCGGCGCGGCTTGTCGCAGCCCGTCGCTCAGAAGCGGGGCCAGAAATGCTACTTCGGCGTCCGCAAATGCGCGTAATGGGTGCGGTTTCTCCGCAAGCAGCGCACTCATCGAAACGTGGGTGTCTTCAACCAGAATGCCTTCCAGAGCCGTCCGTAGAGTCGTCCCGTCGAGAGTCGTCGGATGCGTGGCGTGAAAGGACCGGTCCGGAATTCGTTCGAGAAAAACAGACCCGAGCGAGGAGTGTCCCAAGGGAGCGTCGAATTCCGGCGTCGCGGCGCACGCGGTCAAGGTGGCCATGGCTGCGGCCAGTGCCAGAGCGACGAAAGGATGAGGCGAAGGCGGTTGTGTGTACACAGGACGGCTCCGGATGAGTCGTGCCAGTGTAGCACAGCTGAACAAGATCGCAGGAGAGGTTGAGGCAACACAGCCGGCGAAAAGGAACTTGACAGGAAAGTCCGTGCCACGTACAAGTGCAGCCGTCGTGACAACAAGCGAAGGAGACGAAGAGGTCTTCTTCACCCGTACGAATAGGATTGCGGAAGGTCCATGGCGTCCTTCTGGTTCCACCGAGGGGACCGGAGGACGCTTTTTTGCTTCGGTGCTTGTTTCGATCCGGACAACAACAATTGAAAATAGTGAGGCCAGGAGTCATGAGCCGCTGGTGAGATGCTTGACGCAGGGAATTCAAAGACCGGGCTCAGGCCCTGTCGTTCCCAGCCGGACTCACAGAGAGAAGACGATGATGACGCATCTTGGGAGAGGGGCCACAGGAGTAATCGGAATCATGTGCGTGGTGCCGGCATTGGCATGGGGAGCGCCGGCGGCGTCACCGGAAACGGTTTCTGCAGAACGGCTGTCGGCGGAGTCCGTCCAATCGGAAGAACGGCCCTGGTTTTTTAGACGGTTTTTCAACGCGTATGTCGAGGAGTTTAGTCCTCCTCCCGCCGTCGCTTCGACTGAGCCGGAGCCGGCCCGGCGCGCCCTGCCTGCGCCCTGGGATTCACCGCCTTATCCGGGTGGGGAGTATCAAGGATCTCCGTTGATCGGTGTTCCGGTCAGCACCAAGGAGTACCCGCTGATGAAGGCGCTGGGAGGCACGTCGCTCGGCGAATGGATGCGCGACTCCCGCATCAAGACCTACGGCTGGGTGAATGCGTCCTATAACTGGAGCAATTCCAGCAACTCGAACCAGCCGACTTCGTATTGGATCATTCCCAAATCCGTGGTGCTGGAGCAGGCACTCCTCAGAATCGAGCGCGAGGCCGACACCGTACAGACCGATCATGTCGATTGGGGATTCCGGTTCAGCAACTTGTATGGGAGCAATTACCGCTACATGACGTCCGGAGGCTGGTTCAGCAATCAGCTGCTGAAGAGGAATCAGCGCTACGGGTACGATCCCACCGAGGTGTACACCGATGTGTATATACCCTGGGTGGCCCAGGGTCTGATTCTTCGACTCGGGCGGTGGGTAGCGACGCCGGACATCGAGATCCAGTTCGCGCCGGACAACTATATGGCCACGCACTCGCTCCAGTTTACTTTCGACACCTATACGCAAACAGGCGCCATGGCGACGGTCATGCTCGATAAGCAGTGGACCGTGCAAGGCGCCGTGCATGCAGGGACGGATATGGCGCCCTGGTACAAAGGTGCAACCCCGACCGGCATGGTGGGCGTGCGGTGGGTGTCGCTCGACAACAATGATTCGGCCTATGTCGTGTTGAATAACGTGAATACGGCCAAGTTCCGTCACTTCGATGTGAACGGACAGCCTGCCGGGCATGACAACTTCAACTATGTCGTCGGGACCTGGCAGCACCGGTTTACCAAAGAAATCCATTCGAAGCTGGCGGGCATCTACATGTGGCAGCGGGATGCGGTCCTCGGCGGCACGCCGATCATCGGGCCGGTTCAGTCGTTCGGCGGCGGGGGCGGCCGCGGGGCGGTCCTGCCGGGGTTGTCGCAGACCTATGGCATCCTGAATTACACCATGATCCAGGTCGCCCCGCGCGATTTCGTGACGGTCAGGAACGAATGGTGGCGGGACGATCGGGGCATGCGCTCGGGCATCGCCGGGCATTACTCGACTCATGCGATCGGCCTGACGCATCAGTTCAACGATATCGTGATGATCCGTCCTGAAGCGGGATTCTATCGCTGCTACACGCGACCGGCATTCGATCAGGCTACGGAGAAGAATCTCTACATGGTCGGGGCCGACATGATCGTCAGATTTTGACCGTTGGGCCGTCTACGGTTCTGTCGAGATCGTAGCGCAATACAAACGGTCGGCTAGTCAGGGGGCGGACCCCCCCTGGTGCGCCGGTTGTCGTACATTTCAGGCCTTTGCCAGGGAACGCGTGCGAGCCTGTTTCCGGAATCGTCCTGTCCAGCCATCAGAAAATAGTGGTTCAGAAGAGGGGGCTGGTTAGGGGGTAGCTTTCGGTTTTGTCTTGGACTTGGTCTTCGGCTCCTGCTCTGCCAGCTGTTTCTTGAGCGCCTCCAGCTCTGTGCGTAACGATTCCAGTTCCTGTGCCTGTTTGTCCACGACGGCCTTAATAGCCGGGGCGGAGTCGGCTGTCTGCGGGGCTGAACCACTTGCCGGCACAGGATGGGCCATGGTTGCGGGAGGGGAAGCCGGGGCGGGCTGTATGGCTGAGGGAAGTTTGGCCAGCAGTTCATACGCAAGAGCGACGCTAGGCAGATCCGGCTCGATCTCCATCCAGGTTTGCGGAGTGACTGAGGGGATTTGGACTTCACGAGGCTCGAAGGAGAGAGCATAAATCGAGAGGTCCTCGTCGCGCCGATCCGCAGGTGAATGATAATGACTGAAGGCAAGGCGCAATACCGGGCCCTCGATATAGAGCGTTCCATCGATCACGTCGCTGCCGCTTCCAACCTGAAATTTGATTCGGTGATCCGGTTGCGCCCGTTTGAGTGCCATGGCAACGGCAGGGGCCAGAAAAGCAACCTGTTGTGATGAGAAGACCGGGGCGGGTTTCACTCCCCGCGGTGTGCGGCGATCATCCGACGGGTAAATGCCGATGGAGAGACCGGCGAACGCCTTGGCTAACGTATCGGGGGCCAGGTCGATCGGATGACTGGCTTTGAATGCTTTGAGGGGACCGCTATAGCGCATCGTTGTTCCCCGATTGGAGAGTTGCTGGAGGTACACCGCGCCGTCTGCTCCGTCGGTTACCAGTGTTTGATCAGAAAACGCTCCGCACCCGGCCAAAAGAAGCGCTCCGCTCACGGTGATACCGGTCAGCATCGATCTGATTGAACGGGGGATCATGGGATGCAGTCTAGCATAGGTTTCTGAGCGAATCTTCAGGGAACCTCTCTGTTGGAACGGCTTTTTCTTCCATTGACAGGAACCCGGTGGCATTGCTATAAATCGGCCTGTAATTTCGGAGACAACGGAGTCTTCGGTTGCACTGATTGAAGTAGGCGGACAATGACGTCCTCCGGCATTTCTTTCCCCGGTTGCGGGATGAAAAGCCAGAGGGCGTTTTTTTTTGTTGTGAATGCCGAAAACAGCCGCCGGCGTCGTTCTCGCTAGCTCGGAACCTCGACGTACCGGACTTGTACGACTCGGTTCCTCTCGTCGCTGCGGCCTTGCGGGCGACTGTTTTGAGCATTCTCTTGGAAACGGGTAGTTCATGCGCATCCTTCGAATTGCGATGGCTCAGATGAACCCCACGGTCGGCGACATCGCCGGGAATACCCGTGCGATCAAGCGCTGGATCAAGGAGGCCAGGAAGGCCAAGGCGGATGTTGTGGCGTTCCCGGAACTGGCGGTGACGGGGTATCCGCCGGAGGATTTATTGCTCAAGCCGCGGTTTGTGGCGGACAATCTGCGGGCGTTGGATGAGATTGCGAAGGATTGTAAAGGCGTGCTGGCCGTGGTCGGTCACGTCGGCCAGGGGCGGACGTCCGACGGGAAGTCCCGGCAGGCGGTGGTCGCCGCCGGGCAGCATGAATTGACCAACGCCGCGGCGCTCATCGGCGAGCGCGGCGTGTTGTGCCGGTACAGCAAGTGGCTCCTCCCGAACTACGGCGTCTTCGACGAGAGCCGGTACTTCCATCCCGGTCGAACTTTGCCGGTCATCACCCTTCGCGGCGCGACGATCAGCCTCAATATCTGCGAAGACATCTGGTTTCCGGACGGTCCGACGCGGCTGCAGGCCGCCGCCGGCGCCGATGTCATCATCAACATCAACGCGTCCCCCTTTCAGATCGGCAAGAGCCGGATTCGCGAGCAGATGCTGGCCACGCGCGCCCGCGAGAACGGCGTGATCGTAACGTACACGAATACCGTGGGCGGGCAGGACGAACTGGTCTTCGACGGCAACAGTCTGGTGCTCGATCAGACCGGCGCGGTCGTTGCGCGGGCCAACGCCTTCCAGGAGGATTTTCTCCTGGCGGACTTGAATGTCGATGCCGTGGCGCGGCATCGCATGGCGCAGCGGCGGACGAAGGCGCTGAGCGGCAAACTGGCGGGCGCGGTCGAGCGACTGACCGTGAAGCTTCCCGCCGCGCCGAAGCGCGCGCGCGTGGTGTCCGGGCTGGAGCCGCTGCGGGATGAGCTGGACGAGGTCTATGCCGCGCTGGTGCTCGGGGTGCGGGACTACGTGCGGAAAAACGGATTCAAAAAAGTCGTCATCGGACTGAGCGGCGGGATCGATTCGGCCGTCACCGCGGTGATCGCGGTTGATGCGCTGGGCGCGGACAATGTGCTCGGCTTGTTCATGCCCTCGCCCTATACGTCGCAGGAAAGCGGCGAGGATGTGGCGGAGCTGGCTCGGCGGCTGCGCATGGCCTGTGACACGATCGCGATCACCCCGGCGTTCGACGCCTACCGGCAATCCCTCTCCGCGTCGTTTGCCGGGCGGCCCGTCGATACCACCGAGGAGAATCTACAGGCGCGCATTCGAGGGAATCTGTTGATGGCCTACTCGAACAAGTTCGGCCATCTCGTGCTGACCACCGGCAACAAGAGCGAGATGAGCGTGGGGTATGCGACGCTCTACGGCGATATGGCCGGCGGGTTTGCCGTGATCAAGGACGTGCCGAAGACCATGGTCTACGACCTCTCGTATCTGCGCAATGCGGCCGGCAAGTCGCCGGTGATTCCGAAGCGCATTCTCGATCGCGCGCCGACCGCCGAATTGCGGCCGAATCAGAAAGACGAAGACAGTCTGCCGCCGTATCCCGTGTTGGATCCGATCCTCAAGGCTTATGTGGAGGAGGACCGGTCTCTGGAGGAAATTGTGGCGATGGGATTCGACCGGGCGGTCGCGGCGAAAGTGATCGGTCTGGTGGATCGCAGCGAGTACAAGCGGCGTCAGGCGCCGATCGGGATCAAGATTACGCATCGGGCATTCGGGAAGGATCGGCGGATGCCGATCACCAACGGCTATCGATAGGTTCGGTAAGTGTTGCGGAGAAGCGTCGCGGGTTTCTCCGTCTGTGCGGGAACGGCCGACAAGGGCGTCGGTCATCTTCACTGGCAATGGCGCCAGAGAGCGGAGTCTTGTTGCCCTCGCCGTGGGGGCACTGAACAGGCAGGATTATTATTTATTTGGAGGCGCCATGCAAAAGTTAGAGCATCGAGGGGTGCGCGGGTGGGTCGTTGGAGTTCTGTTGGGGATCAGTGGTCTGGTTCTTTCTCCCGGGTTGTCTCAAGCCGGTATCACGGATGACTTGATGGATACGACGAAACATCCGGTCTCCGTTACCATGGCGATGCAGGCTGACAGCTTCTTCGGGTTCAATCCATCGGTGTACGGAACCTATGGATTGACCAAAGATATTGCCCTGGCCTTCAGCACAACCTACTGGACGGATGTCAACAGTCCGGGGGTGCATGATGCCAATCCCTGGCTGGAGTTGGACCTCGGGTTGAATTTTACGTTTTTCGACAAGCGCCTGAGCGTGACCCCGATGCTGGGTACGGTGCACGGCAGCCTGCTCTCTTCACGCGGCGGGACATTCCCTAAGGGGGGCGGCAGCCGCAATGAACGGAGCACCGCCTTTGATGGATGGGTGCCGAACCTGATCGTGAACTATCTGGACGATCGCTTCGAGGGCGAATTCTACATGGGCTATTACAAGGCCGGCCGGAGCGAAGGCGGCAGCGGCGGAACCGGGACGGCCTGTACGTCCGATTTCCCCGATTGCCAAACGGGTCGCCGCGGGACCTGGGACTTCCTCCACTGGTGGGCCAATGCGGGCTACCGGGTGAACAGCATGTTCTCCGTGGGCGCGCACTATGAGCATTTGCTGAGCACGCGCGACAGCAGCGGGCCGGGGGCACAGCAGGATTACTACCGGTGGTTCGGACCCTACGTGGAAATGAAATTGGCTGGCGGCATGGCTTTCCGGTTCACGGCCGGTCATGACTTTGCAGACAACGAAGATTTCTACAAGTTGAAGTTCACCAAGACGTTCTAGTGACTGGACAGGGATGAATCGGGAGCGGGGCGGGGGACGTGTCTCCCGCTCCGCTCGCGGGTATGTGACAATCCGATGCGAAGGAGGCAGATCGTGACCATGTCCAGACGTTTTGCGGTCGTGCTGGGGGCCGGGCTTGGGGTGCTCTGTGCATCGCTGGCCGGGGTGCCCGAGGCGGGCGCGCAGGCCGCGGCATTGAAGGTCGATTCGGGGGACACGGCCTGGGTGCTGATGTCGTCGGCATTGGTGCTGGTCATGCTGGTCCCAGGACTGGCGCTGTTTTACGGGGGGCTGGTGCGGAGTAAGAACGTGCTGGGCACGATCATGCAGAGCTTCATTATCCTGAGCGTGGTGAGTCTGTTGTGGATTCTCATCGGGTACAGTCTGGCGTTCGGGCCGGACAAGGGCGGCGTGATCGGCGGGTTGGACTGGGCCGGCTTGAACGGCGTCGGGACGGAGCCGCATCCGGCGTACGGGCCGACGATTCCGCATCAAGCCTTCATGTTTTTTCAGATGATGTTTGCCGCCATTACGCCGGCGCTCATCGCGGGCGCGTTTGCCGAGCGGAAGCGGTTCAGCGCGGTGGTGCTCTTTTCGGCTTTGTGGTCGCTGCTCGTCTATGCGCCGCTCGCACATTGGATCTGGGGCGGCGGCTGGCTGGCGAAGATGGGCGCCCTGGATTTTGCCGGCGGCGCCGTGGTGCATATCAGCTCCGGCGCAGCGGCGCTGGTGTGCGCAATCGTGTTGGGGAAACGCCACGGCTACGGCACCGACTATATGGCCCCGCATAATCTGCCCATGACCCTCTTAGGGGCGGGATTGCTCTGGTTCGGGTGGTTCGGATTCAACGGAGGAAGCGCGCTGGGGGCCAACGGGGTGGCGATCTCGGCCATCGTGGCGACGCATACCGCGGCCTCGATGGGGGCGGTCGTCTGGTGCATCGCAGAATGGACGCATCGGGGGAAACCGACGGTGCTCGGGGTGGCGAGCGGCGCCGTCGCCGGATTGGCGACCGTCACGCCCGCCTCCGGGTATATCGGCCCGTTTGCGGCGCTGTTGATCGGTGCGGTGGCCGGACTGGCTTGCTATTTCGCAATTGTCTGGAAGGGGCGATTCGGCTATGATGACTCGCTTGACGTCGTGGGCATCCACGGGGTCGGCGGGGTGCTGGGTATTCTCGCGACAGGGCTGTTCGCCAGTAAGGCGATCAATTCCGGGGGAACCGACGGGCTCCTGTACGGCAATCCTGCTTTTTTAGGGGTGCAGCTGTTGACGGTGGTCGTGGCCGCGGTTTTTTCCGCGGTGGTGACGTTCCTTCTGCTCAAGCTGGTCGACGGCATGACGAAACTGCGCGTCGAACCGGAAGAAGAAGCGACGGGATTGGATCTGAGCCAACACAACGAGCGCGCCTACTCATAGGAGATCGAGCATGAAATTGATCGAAGCCATCATCAAGCCGTTCAAACTCGATGAGGTCAAGGACGCCCTGCTGGAGATCGGCATCCAGGGGATGACCGTGACCGAGGTCAAAGGATTCGGTCGCCAGAAGGGCCATAAGGAAACCTACCGCGGTCAGGAGTATACGATCGAGTTTGTGCCGAAAGTGAAAATTGAAGTCGCCGTGCCGGACAGCCAGGTGCAGCGCGTACTCGATACGATTACCAGGACGGCCAAGACCGGCAGTATCGGAGACGGGAAGATCTTTGTGCGCGACCTCGGCATGGCGGTCCGGATCCGGACGGGGGAAACGGGAGACACGGCGTTGTGAGCCTCTCGTCCGATCAGAGGGCGCTCGCCCAGGCCGATTTCGACGGGGCATCGGTGGGTGCCATGCTGGCCGAGCAGCGGCAGGCGATTGCGCAGCGCCTGATGGACGGAGCGTCCGGGGCGGAGGCGGTGGCTGCCCAGACCGATCTGGCGGATGGATTGATCATCGGCCGGTATCGTAATGCCGCGCGGCAGGGCGGCGAGGCCATGATGACGGCCGGTTTCCAGCACTGTTGCCTGGTCGCGATCGGAGGCTATGGACGTCGCGAACTCTCGCCTTATTCGGACATCGATCTGATGGTGCTGTTCCGTCCCGAGGCGCAGAAGGTGGTGCCGGAGTTTGTGCGGCAGGTGCTCCACCCGCTGTGGGACATCGGCTTTCAAGTGGGCCATAGCGTGCGCACGATTCCGGATTGCATCAGTCTCGGCCTGAGCGATGCCACGGTTCGCACGTCGATGATGGAGGCCCGGTTTCTCACCGGCAGCTCCCAGCTCTTTCAGGAATTCCATTCGCTCTATTCTCGCAAAGTGGCGACGGTCTCGGTCGACAAGTATCTGGAGCAGAAGCTCGTCGAGCGGCGCCGGGAATACGAGAAGTTCGGCGAAACCGTCTATCTGCTCGAACCGAACGTGAAGAAAAGCCAGGGCGGGTTGCGCGATCTGCATCTGCTGCAATGGGCGGGAATCGCCCGGTATCAGGCACCGACGATTCGCGAACTCTCGGACCGGGGGATTCTCTCGCGGCAGGATTATGCGGTCGTGAGTGAAGCCCGTGAGTTTTTGCTTCGTGTGCGTGGATTGTTGCACATTCATGCGGGCATGGCACAGGAGATTCTGTCGTTCGACGAGCAGGTGTGGCTGGCCGCACGGTTCGGATTTGAAGACCGTCCGCATCTCCTGGCGGTCGAGCAGTTCATGCAGCAGTACTATCGCCATACCATGGGACTGCATGAAGCGACGGTGCGGTTTGTCCGCCGGTGCAAGCCGCGCTCGATCTGGGCGCGCCTCACCGGGTGGCTGCCGGCCGCCAAGCTGGAACAGTATTTCGTGCTCAGCGGCGAGACGTTGACCGTGCCAGTCGAGTTGCGGCCGCGGGTGATTGAAAGTCCGGCCCTGCTGATGCGGCTGTTCGATCTGGCCCGCTCGAAGCGGGTCGCCATCGAGCCGGCGCTGGTCGAGGACATCCATCGCCATATGGAGGGGCTCACGGACGAAGGGTTCCGGACGCCGGATGTCAGCCGGATTTTTCTGAATATCCTGGCCGGACCCGGCACCGCCGACACCCTGGAGGCGATGCATCGCGCGCATTTGCTGGAGAAGCTGATTCCCGTGTGCTCGTCCGTGCGGGGACTGATGCAGTTCAACCAGTATCATAAGTACACGGTCGATGAGCATAGCCTGCTGGCGGTCGCGAAAGTCGAATCCTTCGCGCAGGATCAGGGCATGCTGGGTGAAGTGTACCGGGAGGTCAAGCGCAAGGATCTGCTCCATCTCGCGGTGTTTCTCCACGATCTTGGAAAAGGCCAGGAGGAGGATCACAGCGAAGTCGGCCGGCGCATCGCCGATGAGATGGCGACGCGATTGGGGCTGAACGATGCGGAGCGCCGGACGGTGGTATTCCTTGTCCACCGGCATCTCATGATGGCTCACACCGCCTTTCGCCGGGATCCCAATGACGAGAAAGTCGTGTTGCCCTTCGCCCGCGAAGTCGGCACTCCGGAAGTGCTGCGCAAACTCCTGGCGCTCACGGCGGCCGACATTGCGGCGGTGGGACCCGGGGTGTTGACGAAATGGAAAGAGTCGCTGCTGATCGAGTTATATGTGCGCACCATGCAGGAAGTGTCGGGAGAGCGGGAAGCCGCCGATGCGCCGGAGCGCCTCAAGAGTATTGTGGCCGAGGTGATGCAGCAGCCGGCGTTCAGCGGACAGGCGGATGTTTCTCCGCCCTGGGTAGAGGCGCAGTTGCGCCAGTTTCCGTTGCGCTATGCCTACGGGACGTCGCCGCGGAGAATCTCCGCGCATTTGTCGACGATCAGGCGGCTGAGTCCGGGGGAGGTGCTGGTCGATTCCGAGTTCAACGAAGCCCTGGGCACCTGCGAATATGCCGTGGTGACGTTCAATGATGTGATCCCCGGCATCTTTTCGAAAATCGCCGGGGTGATGGCGGCGAACGGATTGCAGATTCTGGACGCGCAGATTCTGACCCGGCAGGACGGCGTGGTGGTCGACACGTTTCAGGTGATCGACCCGGATTACAACGGGGCGCCTCCGGTGGATCGCCGCGAGGCGATCGGGGAGATGATCCGTTCGGTGCTCCGCGGGAAGGAAGCGGTCGAAGCGGTCGTGCAGCGCGGGACGCGCCTGGCGGCGGCGCGGTCGATCGGCCCGGCCAGACAGGCGACGGAAGTGCGGATCGACAATGAAACTTCGGACCGGTACACCATCGTCGATGTGTTTGCCGACGACCGGCAGGGGTTGCTCTATGTGATCACCCATGCCATCTTTCGCCAGGGATTATCGGTGCATGCGGCGCGGATTTCGACACGGCTCGATCAGGTCGCCGACGTGTTCTACGTGACCGACGCGCAGGGGAAAAAGGTGGAGCAGGCGGAACAGGTCGAGCGGGTGCGGCAGGGAGTCTGGAAGGAAATCGAAGAGTTTTTGGGTGTGAAGGCAGCATAACCGTCGAAAAGGTCTCACGCAGGTCGTTGTGAGGAGCCTGAAAGGAGGAGGGGGATGAACGTTCGTGAAGTGTTGGAGTTTGCGAAGAAGAACAAGATCCAGGTGGTGGATCTGAAGTTTGTGGACCTGATCGGGACATGGCAGCATTTTACCATTCCCCTCGGAGAGTTGACGGAAGATCTCTTCAAGGACGGCTCGGGTCTGGACGGCTCATCCATCCGCGGCTGGAAGGCGATCAACAACAGCGACATGCTCGTGGTGCCTGATCCTTCGACCGCCTGCATGGATCCGTTCTGCGCCGTGCCGACGCTGAGCCTGATCGGCAACGTGGTCGATCCGATCACCCGCGAGACCTACAATCGCGATCCCCGTTTCATCGCTCAGAAGGCGGAGAAGTATCTGCAGAGCACGAAGATCGGCGACACCTCCTACTGGGGGCCCGAAGCCGAGTTTTTCATTTTCGATCAGGCCCGCTACGATCAGACGAACCACAGCGGCTACTACTTCATCGATTCCGAAGAGGGCGTCTGGAACATGGGGCAGGAGGGGGTCAATCTGGGCGGAAAGATCCGCTCCAAGGAAGGCTACTTTCCGGTGGCGCCGACCGACACGCAGCAGGATATCCGGACCGAGATGATTCTGGAGATGGAGAAGGCCGGGATCGCCATCGAAAAACATCACCATGAAGTGGCCACGGCCGGTCAGGCGGAAATCGACATCCGCTTCGACTCGCTCGTCAAGACGGCCGACAAAATGATGATGTACAAGTACATCGTCAAGAACGTCGCGCGCCGCCACGGCAAGACCGCGACCTTCATGCCGAAGCCGATTTTCGGCGACAACGGTTCGGGTATGCATACGCACCAGAGCATCTGGAAGGACGGCAAGCCGCTGTTCGCTGGCAAAGAGTACGCGGGCGTCTCCCAGATGTGTCTCCACTACATCGGCGGCATTCTCAAGCATGCGCCGGCGCTGGCGGCGTTCACGAATCCGACGACGAACTCGTACAAGCGGCTGACTCCCGGATTTGAAGCGCCGGTGTTGCTGGCCTACTCCAGCCGGAACCGGTCGGCGGGTATCCGCATTCCGATGTATTCCCCGAGCCCCAAGGCGAAGCGGATCGAAGTGCGCTTCCCCGACCCCGGTGCCAATCCCTATCTCGCGTTCGCGGCCATGTTGATGGCGGGCCTGGACGGGATCGAGAACAAGATCAATCCCGGCGAACCGGCCGAGAAGGATCTCTACGATCTCGAGGCGAAGGAAATGGCCAAGATCCGGACCATGCCGGGCAGCCTCGACGAGGCGCTCAATAGCCTCGAAAAAGACCATCAATTCCTGCTTAAGGGCGGAGTCTTTACGGAGGATCTCATCGAGGCCTGGATCGGGTACAAGCGCACGAAGGAAGTGGATACCATGCGGTTGCGGCCGCATCCGTACGAGTTCTATTTGTACTACGACATCTAGAACGTCGTCGGTCCATTCGAAAGTATGGGTTGACGGTTGGTCTGTGAGCGTGCTACAAGTGCATTTGTGAGCTGATTTGAGCAAAGGCGCTCCGATCGAAGCTCTCGACATAAGGCAACGGACAAAGGCGTCCGTCATTCTGCAAAGAGTGGCGGGCGCCTTTTTAATTTCTGAGCCAGTGAGGCTTCTTCGTCGAAGCCTCGCACGTACAGGCAGGTCGTGGCAGACCTGTCGTGAAGTGGACAAAGGCGTCCCTTCTCCCGCGAGGGAGGGGGACGCCTTTTGTGTTTTTGGGGGCGGTGCAACCGGCAGGTCGATGACCGGGCTCACAAACCGAAAGGGTGAAATATGAAAGCGATGGGGAACGGCAACGTAGGGGCAGTAAAGAACGGGGATGAGCCGGTAGCCTCGCGGGAATCCAGTCCGCATCATTTCAATACGGCCATTGAGCGCGCGGTCGCCGGAGCGGTCCTGCGTGCCGCGGATCCGACCAGGCGCCGACTGCTGGCACAGCTTGGAGCCGCCGCGCTGACGGCGTTCATCGCCGACGTGTTTCCGCTCGCTCGGCTGGTCGCCTTTGCGGAAGAGTCCGGCGGGAAACCGGAAAAGAAAGATTTGAGCATCGGCTTCATTCCGATCACCTGCGCCACGCCGATCATCATGGCGGAGCCGCTGGGGTTCTATAAGAAGTATGGTCTGAATGCGTCGGTCAAACGAGCGGCCGGGTGGGCGATGATCAGAGATTGGGCGATC
>CAYPOR010000022.1:8445-45925 GCA_964412445.1 uncultured Nitrospira sp. | reverse complement strand
GCGCATCCCGGCTCCAAGCGGGGGGCCAAATATCCGCCGCTGGCCAACATCAATCGGTACGACAAAGGCGTCAGTCCGTACGGGGTCTACCAGCTGGCCGGCAACGTCAGCGAGTGGGTATCGGATTGGTTTGATCCGGACTATTACCGTAAAGGCATGAACGACAACCCGAAAGGTCCTGATGCCGGTGAACTGAAAGTGTTCCGCGGCGGGTCGTGGAACGAAGATCCGGAAGTGGCGCGGTCCGCCGGACGCAACGGCGGAGAGCCGACCAGGAAAAGTTATCTCACAGGATTTCGCTGTGCGAAATCGCATCAGCAAAGCGCGGAGCACGTGCTGACGACGGAAGTCGTCGCACCCTCACAGCCGGCGCGCCAACGTTCGCATTAATCAGAGGAGGCCGAGGTATGGAACGGAAAGAAGTCGAGACGTTGAAAAAATGGGAGTGGGTGATCAACGCCGTGTTGGTCACCGCCGCGCTCCTGGTCATGGCGAAGGTGGCGTGGGGGTTGGATACCCAGGACATCGTCGTGGAGTGGACCGACGCGGGGAAGAAGCTTGCAGCTGAACGGGTGGCCAACTGGAAGACCAAAGATGAAATGGTGCTGGTCCCGGCCGGTGAGTTCATCATGGGCAGCGATAAGAAAACGGATCGGCTCGCCTATCGCGGAGAGATGCCGCAGCGCCGGGTCTATCTGGATGCGTTCGAGATCGGCAAGTACGAAGTGACCGCGCTGGAATATCTGAAGTTTATCCTGGCGACCGATCGGAAGCCGCAACTGGACTGGCGGTATGACGGCGGAAATTTCCAGGAGACCATGGCCCACCATCCGATCATGCATGTCTCCTGGTATGACGCGGATGCCTATTGCAAGTGGGCGGGGCGGCGGTTGCCGACCGAAGCGGAATGGGAGAAGGCGGCGCGTGGCACCGACGGGCGGCTCTTCCCCTGGGGGCCGGAACTCGCCGGACCGACGAGGGCGAATTTCGGGCGGACCGGGCTGTCCGGTCCCGTGCGTGATCGTCCGGAGCGGCTGTTGCTGTATCCTCCGATCATTTCCGTCGATCGGTACGACAAAGCCGTGAGTCCGTATGGTCTGTATCAAACGATCGGGAACGTGTCCGAATGGGTCTCCGACTGGTACGACAAGGATTATTACGTGTCTGCGCCGGATCGTAATCCGAAAGGTCCGGAGACCGGCACGCAGAAGGCCTTCCGGGGCGGCGGCTGGATGGACAGCACGACGACGATGCGGGTCGCGATGCGGAACGGCACGGATCCTAACACCAGGATCAATTGGATGGGATTCCGTTGCGCAAAGGATGCGCCGGAAGCCGCAGGCGTGAAGGTGTCAAGGCTTGTGCCGTAACGGAAAGCGACTGTGACAAGTACGGCCAGGTGCGGCTGATCGCGTTGGAGCGACGCAGCGGACGCTCCTCCGGACGGTTCCCGACGTGAGCCCGGATGGAGCGTTCTTGCCGCATCAGCGTTATCACAGCGCCCTAGGATTCGGCGTGAGCCGGCGCGAAACCAACGAGGACGGTGATGCATCATCACCGTCCGCTCCGCGATCCTCAACTCGACCAGGGGATGGGAACCATCTGCTCTCTATGACACCGGGTGAGTGTCTTGCGATTCCGCGATCAGGACTGTGAGTCTGTCGAACGGCTGGGCTTGGGCGACGGTACGTCCCTGAAGAGGTCCCCCCCGAGGGGGCGACTGAGGACTGTTTTGATCGGGAAAGATGATGCGGAATCTCAAGCTCAGCATCGAACGTGACGTCCTGCGAGCGACCGAAGGGGTGGATCTTGAGGAAATGCGCGGTTGCTACCGCGAGCAGAATGAGTTTGTTGTCCTGGAGCGCTTTCTCACGCAGCCCGTGGTCGATCAGTTGCTCGACGAGGTGGATCTGCTGAGGCCTGACGTCAATCGGAATTACGTTCCTGGACACAAGAAGGGAGGCAGTGTCAGCTTCTACACGCTCCTCAATAAGGGGCCGGCCATTCTTTCCCTCTATCGCTCGCCCGCTCTTCTCGCATTCCTGAGCCGGCTTGTGGAGGCGCCCCTCCTGCTCTGTCCTGAAGACGATCCCCATTCCTGCGCACTGTACTATTACCAGCAACCCGGCGATCACATCGGCTTTCATTACGATACGTCCTACTACAAAGGGAAGCGGTATACGGTGCTGATCGGCCTGGTCGAGCGATCGGAACAGTGCCGGCTGGTCGCCCGCGTCAGGAAGCGGGGAGAGACTGAAGAAATCAGGGAAACACGGATTCCCATGGACCCTGGGACTGCCGTGCTCTTCAACGGCGATAAACTCTGGCATGCCGTCACACCCCTTGGAAAAGGCGAAGAACGGGTGGTGCTCACGCTGCAGTATGTGACGAATCAGGAGATGGGGCCGTTCAAGAAGATGTTTTCCAATCTCAAGGACGCGTTTGCCTACTTTGGACCTGCCGCGTTGCTCCGGTGGAATCCGGCCGCGAAGGCGAGAGGCGAGAGGCACGAGGTACGGGAAGGGGGTGTTGCTCTCTCTCGCCCCGCACCTCCTGCCTCTTGCCGGGGGATCTTCACATGCGATTGACCCTGCGGATTCCCCAGTCCGAGTCTGAGACATTGCCTCTCGTGCTCAGCCTAGCCCGTTCGGCGCCGAAGTTTCAAACGGAGACCGACGGCCGGTCGCCGGCCTATATCGCGATCTTTCCGGATCTCTCGCTGTCGTTCGATCTTGTGGAGCGGCTGATCGTCGCAGCGTCCGAGCTTCCGGATATCCAGGGTTCGATTGATGGACGGCCGGTCGAAGGTCTGACGAAGTTCTTGAACGTCCTGAGATGTTACCGTGAAAGCCTGGCGGTGCGCGACCCTCAGGCCCATTGCGCGTCCCGGGCGGAGGGCGTCGGCGACGTCGGCGGATGTCCGGATCGGACGTGCGTGTCGCATTGCCAATTTATCTGTTCGAGATGCCTGGGCGTGGCCCGCGAACTGGGCGCGCCTCCGATCTCGGTTCAGCTGCGGGAGATCGCGCGCCAGGCCGAAGTGGACTGGTGTCCGAACCTCAGAATGCCGTAGGGCTGACGGGTGAAGGGGCATTTACAATAAGGACCGGCGAGCTGTGAAACGGAAGCCCTGTCAGATCGAGCATTGCGATACCTGTGCGCTTCGCGCGAAGGTGGTGCTGTGCGATCTCGAAGGAAGCGACCTCGCCGAATTTCAGAAAATCAAACGCGCCCTCAATTACGAGCCTCACCAGACCGTCTTTTACGAAGGCCATGTGTGTTTGGGCCTCTATTTGTTATGCGCGGGCAAGGTCAAGCTGACGCGTTCTTCGGCACGGGGCCAGCGGCAGATCGTCCGGATCCTGGGCCCCGGTGAATTGATCGAGAAACACGTCTTCGGGGAGAGGGCCGTTCATGAAGTGACGTGCGAGACCTTGGAGCCTTCTCAAGTCTGCGTCATCGACAAGGAACGCTACCTCGCGGTCATCCACAGAAATCCTCAACTGGCGATCAAGCTGATCCAGCTCCTCAGCAATGAGGTCGGAGTCAATATGGATCATCTCGATCAGTTCACGTTCAAGACGGCTCGCGAGCGGCTGGCCGGCCTGCTGCTGGAACTCGGTGATCGATTCGGAAAAAAAGACGACGATCATGTCCGGGTCGGCCTCACGCTCAAACGGGAAGAAGTGGCTGAGATGGCCGGGATTACGGTTGAAACCGCCATCCGCCTGCTCAGCGTGTTCCGGGATGAGGGGGTGCTGACCATCGACGGACGAACCATCACCTTGCTGAATCCAGACCGCCTCGCCAGAATTGCCCGGCGCTGAACCACAACCCGTCAAACGGTATTTGTGAAGCGCAACCGGCGCGGCGCGAAGTTCAACGTTCCGGATTCGAAATTCAGAACATTTCCGGCTCGCTCTCGTTTCGCCAGCTTCGATCATTCAACATTCCCGATGCGCCTCTCCCTCATCTCGCTTTTCTCGCAAGTCTCGCTCCTCTCGCCGGTTGCCCCTTATCGACGCCATTGCAGGCATAGGTCCAATGGCCTATCCGAAACATTGAGAAAAATCATAGATCGGACCAGCCAATTCCAGTGTGAGCCTGCTGTTCTGTTCAGTACAGTGCGCTCGGCATAAGACTTCGCTTGGCTCGCACGTTCGAGCTTCTGTCCTCGGGATACCGGAACGATGGTGCCTCACGCATGCAGGCGAACGCGTCTCACCGTCGATCCGGTTGCCCTGCTCAAGCGGGAGCATGGAATGATTCTGGAGCAACTGGCCATGATCGAAACGGCGATGAGTCCTCGTTCCGCCGCGAGCGGGGAGGCGAAGGGAACGGACCGGGGCACGTTGCGGGAACTGCTCCAATTCTTTACCGGTCCCGTGGAGGTTCATTTCAAACGGGAAGAGATGCTGGTCGGAGATCTTCAGCGAATCCTCGGCCGGAAGCAGGGGGAGCAAGAGCAGTTCCAGAGCTTCTTGGACGAACACCGGACGTTGAAAGCCGATGCGACAGCGGTGATGAGAAGGCTCAGGAGAAAGCGGACCGGCAGCCGGGATTCGGCGGCGGTAAAAAATCTCGGCGGATTGCGGACGCTGAACGCGGAGCTTCGCGCGCTGATTCGTCGCTATCGTGAACACATCGCCTGTGAGGAGCGGGTGTTGTTTGTGTTGGCCGAGATGCGGTTGACCGCCGAGCAGAAGCGGCGAATCAGCCGGTGCATGTTGCAAGTGTAAATTCCAACAGGAGCGGGAAAGGCGTGACGAGCGGGTCGATGCCGTTGAGGCTCGTAGCAGGGACAAGAAGAGGAACATCCACGATGTTCAGAAGGGTCAACCACATGCTTACACGGCTTCTGCCTCGGGCCGGCGATGGCAAGACGGTAAGTCAGCCGGAGAGCCAATCAGGCGCTTCGGTGCCACATCAAGGAGGGGGATATCATGCAGGTTCGGAAGAGCAGCAGGAACATTGGAGCGTGGTCTGTCGTCGTTGCGATCGTCGCGGGGCTCGCTGTTTGTGGTGTGCCGCCGGCTTCGGCTGAGGAGTTCGGAAACGGGAATCAGGTATTCTTCAAGGGCGGGTTTATGAATTTGAGCCAGGATCGAGGTACCCAGATTTTTTCGGATACGAACGGCCTCGGGGGGAATGTAAATGGTGGTAATGCGGGTTGGTATGCCGGCGCTGGTCTGGACATGATGTTGTCGAAAGATGTCTGGGGAGCGATGGATAAGACATCGGTCCTCGGTGAAATCGGCTTGCAGTTCAACCGAATCAACTCACACAGCGTGAACAACACCGCAGGGACGTTAGCCAAGAATGCGCTTAGCCAAACTCCTATAACTGATACACAGGAAGTTCAGCTCACGATGATGACCATCAACGTGTCGCCGAAGATCAAGTTCATGGAAGGCAGCATGTTTCGGCCCTGGATTATCCCAATCGGACTGGATTTTCACGTGATCAGTCCGCCCTCGAACAAGACCCAGTATCTCGATATGGGACTACAGTTCGGCGCGGGATTTGAGGTGCAGGTGTGGAAGGCGATCAAGCTCGGTGTCGATGCCCGCTATCACCTGACGGCACGGATGACCAATACGAACAACGATTACTTCCAAGTCGGCCCTTATGTGGGGATTTCGTTCTAATCAATTCTGGTGCAAGGCGAGGGGGGAAGGATTGTTCTTTCCCTTGCCTTGCACCTCTTGCCGCGTGCCTGAACAAGATAATGAAGCCATGTATTCCGGGGATTTCCTGCTAGGCGCCATGGGGACGGCAGCGATTGATTTTGTCTAGTCGATCCAGACAGGAGCACAATCCAGCTCAAGGGATAAGGAGGAGGGGACTATGAGCCATCACCTGAACGCGGCCGTAGAGAACGGTCGAAGAGCGTGGGATGTCCCGACGGCAGTGCTGTTCTCGCTGGTCACGGTGACGGCTCTCATCGCGGTGCCGCTCTTCGGCTACGTCCATGGCTATACGCGGCTGGACTGGGCCATGGGCGGCATCCTCTATCTCATCAGCGGATTAGGCATTACTGTGGGATACCACCGGATGGCTTCCCATCGCAGCTTCCGGTGCCCTGACTGGGTCAAAGCTGCGTTGTTGGTCGCGGGAGGCTGGGCGCTGGAAAATTCGGCGCTGAAATGGGGCACCGACCATGCGCGGCACCATGCGCGTGTGGATCAGGAGGAGGACCCCTACAATGCGACGAAAGGATTCTGGTACAGCCACTGCGGCTGGCTCTTCACAAAAGATCCGCACAAGACCGAACGATTCGCGCCCTGGCTGCGCGAAGATCGCGTGGTGATGTGGCAGCACCGGTGGTATGTCCCCATCGTCCTGTCCGGACTGGCGCTGCCGTTTGTGGTCGGCCTATTGTCCGGAGGAGCGCTGAGCGGCCTCAGCTGCTTCTTGTTAGCCGGCGTCGGGCGGGTCTTTCTGGTGCTGAACTCCACGTTCTGCATCAATTCCATCTGTCACCTGTGGGGCCGGCAGCCCTACAGTCAGGCCAACACCAGCCGGGATAGCTGGTGGGTGTCGCTGATCACGCTGGGGGAGGGCTATCACAACTACCATCATGCCTTCCAGCGGGACTACCGGAACGGGCCTCTGTGGTACAACTTTGATCCGTCGAAGTGGTTGATCTACGGGTTATCCCGGTTCGGACTTGCCGAAGGGCTGGTCCGATTCGATTCGGGCCAGCGCGCCAGATCAAGAAGCTGAACGGGAGCCCATGGTCCTGGCTGGAAACCTCGGGGGAACCTTCTCGAAGGAGCGGCGAGTGCAGTAGAGGCGGGAATGATCAAGGGTGGCGATTTTCGACTTCGGGGGCCAGTCTGGCGGCGCCGGTCCTAGGGGCCGGCGCCGCGCCAAAGCCGGCCATCCGGAATCCGGTTCCGGGGAAAGTCACGCTCAGGAAAGTCACGCTCAGATGGAGCGGCTGAGTCCGGTCGCCGCCGAAGAAGAGTGCGCGCGTAGAAGGCGTCAAGGGCATGTGGTACATAGAGTGCTGCGGAAGCGCATCCTGCTTCACCGGGGAAGAGGCGGCAAGGTAGAGGCGATCTATGATGAGTGGGCTGGTCTGGCTCCATTTGCTCGCAGCGGTCAGTTGGATCGGAGGAACGATCTTTCTCTCGCTGGTGCTCGCCCCTTCCTATCGTGCACTGGCGTCGAAGCCCGATGCCGGGGTGTTGTTCAGAACCACGGCAAAGCGGTTTCGCCTGGTCGTATGGGGAGCGGCGGCTCTCCTGGTATTGACCGGTCCTCTGCTGGTTCTGTCCCACGGGTGGTCGCTGTTTGAACCCGTTCGCTGGCCGTCGCTCCTGGGGATCAAGCTCTCGCTGGTCGCCCTGCTGTTGCTGATGACCCTCGCTCACGATCTTGTGCTCGGTCCTCGCGTCCGGGAGATTCTGGCTCTGCTGCCCGACAAACGAACGGCTTCCGACCGGAGTATCCTGGCCGCCGCTTCCTGGCTGCCTCGCCTCGCGCTTCTTCTGTCGCTGGCCGTGTTGTATGCCGCTGTGATGCTGGCCAGGTCCTAACGATCACAGGGCGCTCAGGTCGGTCAGTTGCGCTCATGCGGCAATCCTTCTAAGCTAGTATCAGTTATGCCTGGAGGCGGGCAGGGAATTGGTCTTGCTCGTGTCTCGCGATAGAGAGAGAAGGAGGCCAGCGATGAGAAAACAAACTGTCACATATCAGCGGAGGTCAACACTCGCCGTGCTTGTCGGAGGATGTGTGGCATGGGGGGCGGTATTGGGCAGCGGGGCACCCGCCTCTGCCTATGAAGTCTGGTTGACTGATCAGTCCGATACCGGAAAGGAGAGCGGGGGATATCTCCATATCTATGACGGCGCGCAGCTGGCGGCGAATCCCGCCTCGGCGAAGCCTTCGGCCACCATCGACTTTGCCGGCGACATCGGCAAGTTCTGCGAGGAGGCGACCAAGAAGGCCGTGCGCCGCCCGCATATGCTGTTCTTCAATAAGAATCAGGACCATGCCATTATTTCTTTCCTGAGCGGCCACGTGTTGTTCATGGACGCGGCGACGAAGAAGCCGGATGCCTGTCTATCCATGGGGAAGAACGTCCACGCCGCCTGGCCGACGCCGGATCAGAAGATGGCGATTGCCGCAAATATTGCAGAGAAGAAGTTCATCCGGATCTGGACGGACTATGCCGCGCATAAGTTCAGCTTCGATCCTGAGAAAGATGTCGTGAACCTGGTCGCGTTCGAAGGGGGCGAGCGTCCGGATACGTCGCCGATCTGTCCGATTACCGAATCGTCGAGTCACTATGCGTTTGTCACTTTGCGTGGAGGCGGGTTGGTGGTGATGGATGTGACTGCGACGCCCATGAAGGCGGTGGCGATGCTGGACAGCAATCAGGTTCACCCGGCCGGCTGCGGCGGTGTGCAGGTCGGCGAGACCATGTACATCAATTCCGGCGGCGGGTGGCCGGTGGCGCCGCTGTCCTATGATGTGTATGCGCTCGATCTCTCGGGCCTGCCTGCTAAAGTATCGGCCAGGCTGGTCTCACAGCGGGACGACAAGTTTGCCGATTCTCATGGGATGGCCGGAGTCGGCCGCTATGTCTGGAGCGCGGATCGCGCCGGCAACAACGTCGAGATCATCGATACGCTCAGTAACTTTTCGGTGGGTTCAATCGACCTCGTGAGCGAAGCGAACCGGGATCCGGCTCCCGATTTGATGGACGTTGCACCGGATGGCCAGCATGTCTTCGTCGGCCTTCGAGGCCCCAATCCGCTGACCGGCAACGATAAGGGCGTACATAACGCCAAGGGGACCATCCCTGGTGTCGGTGTGATCCATGTGGATGCGGCCGGCAAAGTCGGACACTACAAGGGGCAGGCGGTGATTACGAATAAGAAAGACGATAAAGAAACCGCAGATACTCACGGAATCGCAGTCAGAAAATAATGAGTGCGATGCACGGGCCTCTGGACATGAATCCGGAGGCCCGCGCTGCGTTCTCTTCTCCTTCTCCTCATTCCTCTTTTTATCTCAGCGAGTGACCCGTTCTGCGACAGTGTGATTCCATGGCGCTGTGGAAAGACTCCCCGCCGTACCGGTTCGCTACGCGTGATGGGGGGATCTGTTTGAAATTGCAGCAGGAACAGCTCCGGTCCCTCTGGGGGAGTTACGGCCCTGCGCTTGCATTCTGATAAAGAAACAACAGGAGCCTGACGATGCACCCTATTCATCCCATGTTGGTGCACTTTCCGATCGCGCTGTTATCGGCGGCGGTGTTCTTCGATCTGTTGGGAGACAAGTGGCGCCCCGAAGACTGTCGAGTCGCCGGTCTCTACACGCTCGTGCTGGGCTTTGCCGGGGCGGGAGTATCGGTGATCTCGGGAGGGATGGCGGAAGATGCGGCCGAGCAGAGCGGGGTGCCCGAGGGGGCGATTGAGCTTCACGAAGTACTGGGGTTCGCCACATTCTGGATCTTTGCCGGCTTGTTGGGATTGCGGTTGGCCGCATGGCTGGGGTGGATTCGCGAACAGCGGATGGTCGCACGGCTGCTGGGAATCGCAGGAGTCCTGGTGATGCTGGTCGCCAGTTACTACGGCGGGAGCCTGGTTTATGACTATGGCGCGGGCGTCGCAGGATACCCCGCGAAGAGTCATTGAAAGGATGAGATGAAGGCACGTGTCGCTATTATTGCAGTCGTCCTGTGGGCCGTCACGGTCACCGGGGCCGGTTGGTTTTTCGTGAAGGGCTGGACGGTGAAAGGAACCGATGGCCGCATGGAGATCCTTCTGGCTCCAAGCGAGCGCGAGCTGATCCTCGGAGAGATGCGCCAATTGTTGAAAGCGGTGCATGGTGTCGTCGCCGGTGTGGCGGGGCAGGATCAGGCTGCGGACCGGCAGCAGATCGAGCAAGCCGCCCGCGCCGCAGGCATGGGGATGGCGGCGGATGTGAATCCGGCGATCATGGCGAAGCTGCCGCTGCCCTTCAAGCAGATGGGGATGTCGATTCACCGCGATATGGATGCTCTGGCTGATGCCGTTGCAAACAAAGAAACCTCTCAGCAGATTCTGCAACGCCTGTCGAATATGACCGCCCGCTGCACGACGTGTCACGATATGTACCGGTTCGGAGTGGGGCAATAGCCGTCAGCTGTCGGCATAAGCGTGTATTCGAAGCATCACGAGAAGGCAGCACGGCGAGTAAAGGCTGAATCCATTTCACGCGCGAAGACTCATACCTCGCAGGATGGATGTGTCCACATGTGTTGAGAGCGGACGGCTTCTGAGAAGGGAGGATTCCATGGCACGAGTGGTGATCATCGGAGCGTCGATCGGAGGGTTGCCGGCGGCCTATGAAGCGCGGGAACTCCTGGACCAGAAGCATCGGGTGACGGTGATCTCGAACGTGGAGTCCTTCCACTTTGTGCCGTCGAATCCCTGGGTGGCGGTCGGTTGGCGCAAACGGAAGGACATCAGTTTCGCGCTGGGGCCGGTGCTGGAGAAAAAGGGAATCGAGTATATCCATGCGACGGCGGACCGGATCGAGCCGGAGCAGAACCGGGTGATCACATCGAAAGGTGACGTGCCGTACGATTATCTGATTATCGCGACGGGGCCGAAATTAAACTTCGGCGCGGTGCCGGGGCTCGGCCCCAGCGGGTATACCCAGTCGGTCTGCAATGTGGACCATGCGGAACAGGCCTGGGGCGCCTATCAGGGCTTTCTCAAGGATCCCGGTCCGATCGTGGTCGGAGCCGCTCAGGGAGCCTCCTGCTTCGGTCCTGCCTATGAGATGGCCTTTATTCTCGACGCCGATTTGCGCAAAAAGAAACTGCGGAAAAAAGTGCCTATCTATTTCGTGACGCCGGAACCCTATATCGGACATATGGGGCTGGCGGGGGTCGGAAAATCCCGGCGGCTGATGGAGGATGAGTTTGCCGAACATTCCATCAAGCCGCTCTCGAATATGGCGATAAAGGAAGTGCAGCCGGGGAAGATGCTGCTGGAGGATGGTCAGGAAGTGCCCTTCCGGTACTCGATGGTCATTCCTCCATTTGCCGGGGTGGATGCGGTGGCGGGAACAGCGGGGTTGTGCAATCCGAAAGGATTCGTGAACATCGATTCGTATCAGGCGAATCCCAAGTATCGGAACATCTATGCCGTGGGTGTCTGCGTGGCGATTCCTCCGGTTGAACAGACTCCGGTGCCGACCGGCGCGCCGAAGACCGGGTACATGATCGAATCAATGGTCTCGGCGGCGGTGCATAACATTCACGCCGATATCGAAAACAACGCCAAGCGGGACACGGCGACATGGAACGCGATCTGCCTCGCCGACATGGGTGATACAGGTATGGCGTTCGTCGCCTTGCCGCAGATGGCGCCGCGCAATGTGACCTGGGCGAAGAAGGGGAAGTGGGTGCATCTGGCCAAGATCGGCCTGGAGAAGTATTTCCTGATGAAGATGAAGCGGGGCGTGAGCGAGCCGTTCTTCGAGAAAGCCATCCTGAACGCAATGGGGATCAATAAGCTGGAGAAGTAGACGGCGGGCGCGGGTTGATATCGGCGGCGTCGGGGATCTGCCGGTCGGTGAGTTGAAGCCGCTCGACTATGTGACGTCCATTCAAGGATCCGCAATCGGTCTCGCCCGGATCGTTCATGCCGAAGTTTCCGCTCACCGATCAGCAACTGCACGATCCGACGAGCGATAGGCTCAGCCTCAAATGCACGCCCTGACCGGCGCGATCGAATCCTTTTCCTGTGCGATGCCTCACACGGCTAGAAGGAGAAAGGAGGCGTTATGAAGCTCAATGATCTGTTGCGATTGATTGCCGGGGTGTTCGTGCTGCTGGCCATTATTCTGGGGGCGACGGTCCATCCGTACTGGAATTATGTTGCCGCCTTTGTCGCGGCGAATTTGATTCAGTCGGCGTTTACGGGCTGGTGCCCGATGATGGCCCTGCTGAGGAAGCTGGGCGTGCAGGAATAATCGGCTGGTAAAAAACCCGGGGGTATGAGAGAAGGTCGGCACCCGGTTCTCCGTTTGCTGTTGTCCGGGTGAGGCGTGGATTGTGTTTGCACGGGGCAGGAAAGAACCGACATGACGGGTAAGCAATGGCTGATTGCCGCCGTGCTGTTCTCGGCGGGCTGTAGTGCGAAAGAGGAGCCTGTTCCGGCGGTCGTGTCGGCGGCATCGCAGTCGACTATTCAAGCTGCGGTTGTCGAGATTGCTTCCTCCCAGGTTCCTGTCCGAGTCGAGGTGACCGGACAGGTAACTCCCGTGTTTCAGGCCGTGCTTTCCAGCCGGATTCAAGGCACGATCGATACGCTGCTGGTGCGGGAAGGCACTCGGGTGTCGAAAGGACAGGTCCTGCTTCAACTGGACAATCGTGATGTCCAGGCCGATCTGGCGCGCGTCAGGGCGGAAGAGGAAAACGCGAGGACACAGCTGAGGAGAATGGAGGCGCTGCTGAAGGACGAGGCCGTGTCCAGGCAGGAAGTCGAAAATGCGTCCCGTGCGTTCAAGGTCGCCGAGGCGAATCGCAAGGCCGTGCTGGCCCAACTCAGCTATACCGTAGTGAAGGCGCCGTTCGACGGCGTGATCACCGAAAAAAAAGTGGAGGCCGGTGAACTGGCCTCGCCGGGGCAACCGTTGTTGAAGATGGAAGATCCGTTTCAACTCCGTCTGGAGGCGACGGTGGCGGAGGGAGACCTGAAAGCGATCACCCGGGGAGAGAAGATTCCCGTGTCTATCGACGCGTTGCAGGCGCAGGTCTTGACCGGCGTCGTCAGCCAGATTCTTCCGGCCGGCGATCCGCAAACCCATACGTTTATCGTGAAAGTCGATCTGCCCAGGACTCCGGGATTGCAGAGCGGCATGTTCGGCCGGTTTCAACTGGACAAAGGAATCAGCCGGACGATCCTTCTTCCTGCTTCTGCGGTGGTCGAGCGGGGAGAATTGACGAGCGTCTATGTCGTCGGGCCCGACGGGGTCGCCCGGCTCCGCTGGGTCAAGGCCGGACGGCGGTTCGAGCAACAACTCGAAATTCTCTCCGGCGTGAACGTGGGCGAGCGGGTGTTGATGGAGGGGAGCCGGGGCATCGACGGCGCGTCCGTGCAGATTCTCAACTCCGTGGCCGCTCCGGCCACGCCCTAGATCATTGCTATGGACCAGTATCGCCCAGGGCTCAGCGGCCGGATTGCCGCGCTGTTTATCGGAAGCAAGCTGACCCCGCTGATCATGCTGGCGGCATTGTTGCTCGGCCTGTTCGCGATCGTCGTCACCCCTCGTGAAGAAGAGCCGCAGATCGTCGTTCCGATGGCCGACGTGTGGCTGTCGTTTCCCGGCGCCTCCGCCAAAATCGTCGAAGAGCAACTGACCAAGCCGTTCGAACGCAAAATCTCCGAGATCAAGGGCGTGGAGTACGTCTATTCGACCTCGCGCCCCGGCGGCGCGCTGATCATCGTGCGCTTTTACGTCGGCCAGCCGATGGAACAGAGTCTGGTCGACCTCTACGACAAGCTGATGTCCAACCAGGATCTCCTGCCGCCGGGAGCCGAGCCCTTTCTGGTGAAACCCAAAGATGTGAACGATGTGCCGATTGTGACCCTCACACTGTCGAGCCGGCGGTACGGCGAATTCGAACTCCGTCAGCTGGCTGAACAGGTGCTGGAGGAGACCAAGAAAGTTCCCGGCACGTCCGGCGGATTTATTGTCGGGGGGCGGGCGCGCGAACTCGGCGTGCAGATCGATCCGACACGCTTGAAGGCCTACGGGCTGACACCGCTGCAGGTGGCCGGTGTGATCCGCGGAGAAAATCGGGCACTGCCGACGGGCCGGTTCGACAGCCGCAATCAAAGCTTTCTGGTGGAGACGGGGCGGTTTATTCGATCCCGCGAGGATCTGGAATCGCTGGTGGTCGGCGTCAGCGAGCAGCGCCCCGTCTATCTCCGGCAGGTGGCAGAGGTGACCGACGGTCCGAATGAAGCGAAGCAGTACGTCTGGTTCGGCGCGCGCGATGTGGAACAAAGCTCCGCAGTGACGGTGGCGCTTGCCAAGCTGGGCGGGACGAATGCCGTCACCGTGGCCGAGCGCATCATCCGCAAGGTCGAGGACATGAAGGGGGTGACGGTTCCTGCCGATGTCCGCGTGACGGTGACGCGCGACTACGGGGAGACGGCTCGCGAGAAGGCCGACGAATTGCTCTGGCATCTTTTCATCGCGGTGGCCGCGGTCGTGGCGTTTCTCGGGCTGACGCTCGGGTTTCGGCCTGCCATCGTCGTCTCGCTGGCGATTCCTTTGACGCTGGCCCTGACACTGTTTACGTCCATGCTCATCGGGTACACGATCAACCGGGTCACGCTCTTTGCGCTGATCTTCTCCATCGGCATTCTGGTGGACGATGCCATCGTCGTCGTCGAGAACACCTACCGCCATCTGACGCTGCGGCTGAAGCCTCACCAGGAAGCGTCGATCTATGCGGTCGACGAAGTCGGCAACCCCACGATCCTGGCGACGTTCACGGTCATCGCCGCGCTGCTGCCGATGGCGTTCGTGTCGGGATTGATGGGCCCCTACATGCGGCCGATTCCGGTGAACGCCTCCATTGCCATGTTCTTTTCGCTGCTTGTCGCGTTCATCGTCATCCCCTGGTTCTGCCAGACCTGTTATCGGCCGGGTGCGGTCGTCAAGGGAGTCGATCATGAAGGCGGCGAACAGGGCGTCACGGCGCGTCTCTACCGCCGGATGCTGGCGCCGTTGCTGGCTCATCCGGTGCTGGCCTATGTGTTTCTGGGTGGTGTTGCGCTCCTGCTGGTCGGATCCTGCGCCTTGTTCTATACCCGGCATGTGGTGGTGAAGATGATGCCGTTCGACAACAAGAGCGAATTGCAGTTGGTGGTGGATATGCCGGAGGGCACGACGCTGGAGGAAACGGCGCGCGTCACACAGGCGCTCGGCCGCTATGTCAGTACCGTCCCGGAGGTGCGGGACTATCAGGCCTATGTCGGGACGGCCTCGCCGTTCAATTTCAACGGGTTGGTCCGCCACTATTATCTGCGGGAACAGCCGCACGAGGCTGATATTCAGGTCAACCTGGTGGCGAAGGATTCGCGGTCCGCGCAAAGTCATCAGATCGCCCAACGGCTGCGGCCGGAGGTGCAGGAGATTGCCCGCCGGTACGGGGCCAACGTGAAAGTCGTCGAAGTCCCGCCGGGGCCTCCGGTGCAATCAGTGTTGGTGGCCGAAATATATGGACCTGAGTATGACCGGCAACTCGCTGTCGCGCGGGAGATCCGGGCGCTGATGGAATCCACGACCGGGGTTGTCGATGTCGACGACTATATCGAAGCCGAGCAGGTGAAGTACCTGTTTACCGTGGACCGGGCGAAAGCGGCGCTGGCCGGCATCCCTTCCGAGGAAATCGTGAACACGCTGCGGATGGCGCTGGAAGGCGAGAAGGTGGGAATGGTCCACATCCCTCGGGAAAAAAGCCCGGTGCAAATCATGTTGCGTCTGCCGTTGGCCGAGCGGACGGGGCTTGAGCATATCGGCGAGATCGGCTTGCGGACGACTACCGGCGGGATGGTGCAACTCTCCGAGCTCCTGACTGTGGAGCAGACGACGCAAGAGAAGGCGATCTATCACAAGAATCAGAAACCGGTGGTCTATGTCGTGGCCGACGTCGGCGGCCCCGGCGCGGAGAAGGCGGAAAGCCCGGTGTACGGCGTACTTGGGGTCGGAAAGAAGCTAGACGCCTATCGGCCGCCGGAAGGCTATCAGGTGGAACAGTACTATGCGTCGCAACCCTGGTCGGAAGAGAAGCTGGCGATGAAATGGGACGGGGAGTGGCAGATCACCTATGAAACATTTCGCGACATGGGCATCGCGTTCGCGGTGGCGATGCTGCTGATCTACCTCCTGATCGTCGGGCAGTTCCAATCGTTTCTCACACCGGTCATCATCATGGCGCCGATTCCGCTCACGCTCATCGGGATTCTGCCCGGTCACTGGCTGACCGGTTCCTACTTCACCGCGACCTCCATGATCGGCTTCATCGCGCTTGCCGGTATCATCGTGCGGAACTCCATCCTCCTGGTGGACTTTATCCAGTTGCAGGAACGGACGGGAATGCCGTTACGGGAGGCGATCATCACCGCCGGCGCGATCCGTACCAGGCCGATTTTATTGACGGCGGCCGCGCTGATGGTCGGCGCGTTCGTGATTATCCTTGATCCCATTTTTCAAGGGTTGGCTGTGTCGCTGCTGTTTGGTGTCGGAGCCTCGACCCTGCTGACGCTCATCGTCATTCCGCTGTTGTATTACCACCTGATCGGGCGTCGTCTTGCGGGCCCCGGTGCCGGTTTCTAGCCGTCACCCGGTATCGGTTCCAGAGAGCAACGCCGGTCATATGGCCTTCTGCGAACGGACGGCGCATTCCTGCGGCTGATGACTTCTGCTACAGTATTTTGCGCAATCGCTGGGGGAAGACTCCCTTGTGAAGCGAGTGGCATTGTTCCGTGCCATGAGAAGGCATAGGATTGCGTTTCGACGGTACCGGTCGTTTCCGAGCGCCGTTCGGGCCTCCGGCTTGCACGCTCTGATAGTGGCCCGTCGGGGATCACTCGGGGCGTACGGCGGCGAATGTCCGCCGTGACAGGAGCGAGGGGTTGTGAATAAAAAAATCTCCTTTTCCATCTGGTACGTCTTCCTTGCCGTCTGGGCGGTGATCCTCGTCCACGACTTCATCTCTGCGCTGCAGAAAATCGAAGAGCTTCCCTACAGTGAATTCCGGCAGCTCGTGGCGGCGGACAAAGTCGCCGAGGTGGCGGTCGGCAGTCACACCCTGACGGGAAAGCTCAAGCCGGAGGGCGACGCCAAAGAGCCGAAGCTGTTCTCGACCATCCGGGTGGAAGATCAGGACCTTGTTCGGGAGTTGAATCAGCATACGGTGAAGTTCGTCGGGGTGATCGAGACGACGTTCTGGCGCGATGTGCTGTCCTGGATTCTGCCCGCCGCTATTTTCGGGGCCATCTGGTATTTCTTCATTCGCCGGCTGGGGCAGGCCCAGGGCGGGTTCATGCAGGTCGGCCAGTCCAAAGCCAAAATCTATGCCGAGACAGACATCAAGGTGACATTTGCCGACGTCGCGGGGGTGGATGAGGCGAAGGAGGAACTCCGCGAAGTGATCGAGTTCCTGAAGACGCCGGAGAAATTCACCAAGCTTGGCGGAAAAATTCCCAAGGGTATCCTGCTTGTTGGACCGCCGGGGACCGGCAAGACTCTGCTCGCGCGGGCCGTGGCCGGCGAGGCCGGCGTGACGTTCTTCAGCATCAGCGGGTCGGAGTTCGTCGAAATGTTCGTGGGGGTGGGGGCCGCGCGGGTGCGAGACCTCTTCGAGCAGGCGAAGCTGAAGGCTCCCTGCATTATCTTCATCGACGAACTCGATGCGCTGGGGAAAGCCCGCGGCATGGGGCCGATGGCCCATGAAGAACGCGAACAGACGCTCAATCAGCTGCTGGTCGAAATGGACGGGTTCGATCCCCGCATCGGCGTCATTCTGATGGCCGCGACCAATCGGCCTGAAATTCTGGATCCGGCGCTGTTGCGGGCCGGCCGGTTCGACCGCCAGGTGCTGGTCGATCGCCCGGATAAGATCGGCCGGCTGGCCATTCTGCGGGTCCATGCGAAACAGGTGGCCCTGGGGCCCGATGCGGACCTGGAGGTGATCGCCGGGATGACGCCCGGTTTCTCGGGCGCCGATCTCGCCAATATCATCAACGAAGCCACGCTCCTCACCGTGCGCCGGAGTAAGGAGCTGGTCGGTCTTCCGGAATTGCAGGAGGCGGTGGAGCGGGTGGTGGCCGGTTTGGAAAAGCGGAACCGGGTGCTCAACAAGATGGAGAAGGAGCGTGTCGCCTACCATGAAGTCGGTCATGCGCTGGTGGCCCTCTCGCTTCCCGGCGCCGATCCGATCCAGAAGATTTCGATCATCCCGCGCGGGATTGCCGCGTTGGGCTATACCCTTCAACTTCCGACCGAGGACCGCTTTCTGATGACCAGGACGGAGTTGGAGAACAAGATTGCGGTGTTGCTGGGAGGGCGGATTGCAGAGGAGCTTACCTTCGGCGAAGCCTCCACCGGCGCGCAGAATGATCTGGTGAAGGCCACGGATATCGCCAAGAGCATGGTCAAGGCCTACGGCATGAGCGAGAAGCTGGGCGCCGTCACATTGGAGCGTGAGCGGCAGCCGCAGTTTATGCAAATTCAGCTGTCGCAGGAAAAGGGCGATTACTCGGAAGAGACCGCCCGTGAAATCGATTGCGAGATCCGGCGGATCGTAGACGACCAGTTTGCGCGGGTGAAGCGATTGCTGGGAGAGCAGCGGGCGGCGTTGCAGGCGGGAGCCACCATGCTGATGGAGCGGGAAGTCATCACCGGCGCCGAATTGAAAACGATCATGGAGACCAATCCGGCCGGCCGGTAGGTCCGGTCGAACGGAGCGCGATGGCGGGGCAGCAGGCTTCAATCGATGTCGCCGACAATATGATCCGCTGCCGCGGGCGATGGACCTTGCAGAATCTGGCGGATCTTGAGCGGCAGGTCGTCGCGCTTCACTGGCCGGAAGGGGCGGTGGCTTCCTGCGATATGAGCCAGGTGACGGCGATGGATACCGGCGGAGCGGTGCTGCTGCAGGAGATCATCGCCGACGGGCGCCGCCGGGGCCAGCAGGTGGCGGTTCGTGGATTGCAGGAGGACTTCAGCGCTCTGTTGGAGCGCATCGACGGGCAGATCAGGAGCGTGGATGCCGGCGCTTCAGCCGCCCCGATGGGACGGGTCGCGCGTTTCGGGCAGACCGTGTGGAAACAATGGGAGTCCGGCCTGCGGGGCACGGCGTTTCTCGGCGAAAGCGCCGTGACGTTGACCCATGCGCTCCGGTATCCGCGCTTCATTCGCTGGCGCTCGCTGTTGCGGATTCTTCATGTCGACGGGGTGAACGCGCTCCCGATCACCGGCTTGCTGACGTTTCTGGTCGGCGTCGTCATCGCGTATCAGGGCGCGGAGCAGTTACGCAAGTTCGGAACGAACATTTTCATCGTCGATCTGGTGGGCATTTCGCTGTTGCGCGAAATCGCGCCGCTGATCGTCGCGATTCTCATCGCCGGCCGGTCGGGATCGGCCTATGCGGCGGAGATCGGCACGATGAAGGTGACCGAAGAACTGGATGCCGTGCGAACGCTGGGCATCTCGCCGATGGCGTTGCTCGTGCTCCCGCGCACGCTGGCGCTGATGATCGCCGTGCCGTTGCTCACGGTCTATGCCGACGTGCTGGGGGTGTTCGGCGGGATGCTCATCGCGTCGGGCCAGTTGAATGTCAGCTTTACGGAATTCGTGTCCCGCTTTCAGGAAGCCGTGGCCGTGCGGCACTTCTTGATCGGCATCGGGAAGGCGCCGTTCTTCGCTATGCTGATCGCCCTGGTCGGATGTTATCAGGGGTTTCAGATCCGCGGCGGAGTGGACGACGTCGGTCGCCATACGACGATCAGCGTGGTGCAGGGGATTTTTCTGGTCATTGTGTTCGACGCGATTTGCTCGATCCTTCTGAATTGGTGGGATCTGTGATGCGCGAGACAGGCGGGACAGGCGCGAGTCGGGGGATTGGAGGCTCCGACGACAGCAGCGTGCCGGTCATTGAGGTGAAACATGTCGTGACGCGTTTCGGACAGGCGGTCGTGCACAGGGATGTCAGTTTGACGGTGTTGCGCGGGGAAGTCTTTGCGATTGCGGGCGGCAACGGCTGCGGGAAATCGACGCTGCTCCGTGAAATTGTCGGGCTGCTGACCCCTTCTTCCGGATCGATCCGGATCTTCGGCCTGGACAGCCGCTCGCTGGAGGAATATGACGGCCGGCCGGTTCACCGGCGGTTCGGAGTGATGTTTCAGCACGGGGCTCTGTTCAGTTCGCTGACGCTGGCGGAAAACGTCGCGGTCCCGTTGCGTGAGCACACGGCATTGAGTCCGCGCCTCATCCGTGACATTGTGGTCGCCAAGATCGCGATGGTGGGCCTGCCGCCGGACAGTGCGTCGAGATATCCCAACGAACTGAGCGGCGGGATGCGGCGGAGGGCCGCGCTGGCCCGGGCGATCGTCATGGATCCGGAACTGCTGTTTCTCGACGAACCGACGGCCGGTCTGGATCCGATCATCGCGGCGGGATTCGACGACCTGGTGCTGTCACTGAAAAGTCTTCTGGGGTTGACGGTGGTGATGGTGACGCACGATCTGGACTCATTGTGGCGGATCACCAGTCGGGTGGCGGTGCTGGGCAACGGAACGGTGTTGGGGGTGGGCACGATGCAGGAATTGTCGCAGTCCGAGGATCCTGTGATCCGTGAATACTTCCATGGTCCGCGCGGGCGGGCGGCGACCGAGCAGGCCTCCTGGAACAGTCGCGGCGGAGCCGCATCGGCCGATCGTCCCGGAGCGTAAGGGAAGGACGTATGGAACCGAAAGTAAACTATGTCGTGGTCGGCGCATTTGTGCTGCTGCTCGGCGCAGCCCTGCTTACGGGCGTTCTCTGGCTGGGGAAAACGGACTATCGCGGCGTCTATGACCGGTATGAAGCCTCGATGCGGGAGTCGGTCGCGGGCCTGAGTGTGGATTCCACCGTCAAGTATCGCGGCGTGGACGTGGGACGGGTGAAAGCGATTGCCTTGAACCAGAGCAATCCCGAAGAGGTGCTGCTGACGCTGGATATCGTGCGCGGGACCCCGATCAAGACCGATACCATCGCCGTGCTGGAAACGCAGGGGCTTACGGGGCTGGCCACGATCAACTTGACCGGAGGCAGCCGCGAGGCGCCGCCGTTGCAGGCGTCGGCGGGACAGGACTATCCGGTCATCAAGACGGGCCCGTCGCTGTTTTTTCGGCTCGATGAAGCGATCTCGCGGCTGCTGTCGGAAAAGGGGCTGACCAAGCTGCTGACGGATCTGGATACGGTGGCGAAAGGAGCTGCCGAGATTCTGGACGAAGAGAACCGGTCGGCGCTGAAACGGACGATCAAGGATCTTTCCGATGTGGCGCAGACGGTCGCGGCGCATAAGGCGCAGATGGAGCAGGGGTTGAACGGAGCGGCGCTGAGTGCGGACAATCTGGTGAAGGTCACCACGTCGCTCAATGAGCAGGTGCCGCTGTTGCTTGCGCGCATCAACAAGAGCGCCGACGCGCTGCGGACGCTGACGGATGAGCTGGCCAAGACCGGCAAAGCCGTCGGGGCGGTCGTCAATGACACGAGGCCGGAGCTGGAACAGTTCTCACGGCAGACTCTGCCGGAAACCGGCTTGCTGGTGACGGAACTCCGGCAGTTGGCCGGGACATTGACGCGGGTGGCCCGGGATCTCGAACGCGAGCCAAATGCGCTGGTGTTCGGCCGTCCGCCTTCCCGGCGGGGGCCGGGGGAGTAGGGAGCGTACTGTGATGAAGCGGATGATCGCGCGAACAGTGGCGGCGGTGGTGATGCTGGCGACGACGGGCGGATGCCTCTCGCCTCGCGGGGACGCACTGCCCATGCATACCTATCAGTTGAGCCTTGATGCGGCGTCGGGAGAAGGGCGTCCGGCCGATGTGACCGGTTCCGTGCTCCTGGTCGGTCAGCCGCAACCCCATCCGGGCTTTGAGTCGCCGCGGATGGTCTATCTCACGCGGCCGTATGAGCTGGAGTTTTACGCGGAGAGTCAATGGGCCGATGCGCCCGCGCGTTTGTTCGCGCCGTTGCTGGTGCAGGCGTTGAGCCGGACCGGCACCTGGCGCGCCGTGGTTGCCTTGCCGAATTCGGTGCGCGGGGATTACCGGCTGGATGTGTCGGGATTCATCGTGCAACAGGAATTTGTCCGGCAGCCGAGCCTGGTGCGGATGTCGCTCCGCGGCCAGTTGATCGATGTGAAAGAATCCCGGGTCGTCGGCACGAAGCTGTTCGAGGCGGAGGAGCCGGCTCCGAGCGAGGATGCTTACGGGGGTGTGCTGGCGGCGAACCGGGCGACGGCGACGATGCTGGCGCAGATCACGTCGTGGCTTCAGAGTTGCGCGCGGCATGCGCCGGAGTGCAACCGGTAAGCAAATAGTACGGTCCGAGCGCAGGGAGGCGAGGGGATCATGACGGACTTCCGCAAACGGATGGCCGGAGCGGCGATGATCGGCTGGTGGCTGGCAGCGGCCGTCCCGGGGGCGGCGGCTGGCGAACCGGATCTTTCCCGGGGGAAACAGGTCTATGAAAAATATTGTCTGGCCTGCCATGGCCCGCAGGGGCGAGGGGACGGCGCGACGCAGTTCGATCCGCCGGTGGCCGACCTGACATCGAGTGATGTGTTGATGAAGCCGGATTCGCGATTGCTCAAGAGTATTCATGAAGGCCGGACGAACACGGCCATGGATGCGTGGAAATCAACGTTGTCGGATGAAGCGATCCGCGCCGTGCTGGCCTATATTCTGACGTTTCCCCGTTGAGCGTGACATAATCCAAAGAATTGTCCGTTGCGTCATGCGAACCTCATGGAAAACCGGGTTGAGTTTCGGATTGACGTCCGGTGTGATTACCACGCTGGGTCTCATGGTCGGATTGAATTCCGGGACGCATTCACGGCCTATCGTGATCGGCGGGATTCTCACGATTGCGATCGCCGATGCGATGTCGGACGCCCTCGGCATCCACGTCTCGGAAGAATCGAAAAACAGCGGTCCGGTCCTGCAGATCTGGGAAGCGACGATGGCGACGTTTCTGGCGAAGTTTGTGATCGCCCTGACGTTCGTCGTGCCCGTCCTCGTGACGCCGCTTGATCTGGCCATTCTCATCAGCATCATGTGGGGTCTGCTTCTGTTGGCGGGACTCAGCTTTGTTATTGCGAGAGCGCAGGGGATTGCGCCCTGGAAAGTCATCGGCGAGCACCTCGTGATCGCGCTCTGCGTGGTGGCCCTCACGCATGCGGTCGGTCACTGGGTGCAACGGTATGTGGCGGAGGGGAGGCCGTGATGGGGACAGCCGATGAGGTCGCGCGCGATTCCACCTATGCGCATCTGCTGATGCTCTGGACCTCCGGGGTGCGCGATTACCATACGATGCTCTCCGACTATCTGACGGCCCATTCCATTTTTGTGGCGGTGATCGGTCTGATCGTGTCGCGGGAAGTGCTCCCGCTCTCATTCACCGTTCTGATCGTCCTGTTATGCGCATTCGGCGTGCTCATGTGTCTCCAGATGGCGATCGTGCTGGGACGGTTGTCGGGGCAGAATGCGTTATGGGAGTGGCGGTTGCGGGGCATCGAGCAGTCGCCGGGCTGGCAGAAGCCGAAACTCGTGTCCGGCCTCTATCAGCTCCACGAGACCAGGCAGTCGATCGAGGATCCGCGGAACGAGCCGCCGGTCTTTCAGCCGAACTGGGCCTTTCGCCAGCATCGCCAGTGGTGGGCCCATCGCGCGGTCAGCTTCCCCTGGTTTTTCGGGTCGGTCTACGGAGTGTTTTCCGTCTGGGCGGCAACACAGTTGATTCGACTGGCTGCCGGGGTGGCGCCCTAATCGCATGCCGGAAGAGGGAGTGATGTGGAAACAGACTATGGCGGCGGCCGGGCTCCGGGTGCTCATCAAATCTCAGGACTCAGCAGGGTGGATTCGGGATCTATCAGGAGGATGACACGGACGTTCGCAGCAACGTCTATACGGATCACACATCGGTCAAATGGACAGAGCAACGCAAGGGCGTCATTTCCTGTGCCGGGAAGCCGGATATCCAGGTGGCGACGCCGCCGGAGGATGTGTTTGTCGCATCGGCAAACATCTGTCTCATGACGACGTTTCTCGCCGTGGCCGAGCGGGCCGGTCTGGCGTTCGCATCGTATGAAAGTTCGGCTGAAGGGCGCCTTGAACCGGTGGCGGGGAAGTATCAGTTTACGGCCCTGACGCTCAAGCCGGTGATCACCCTTCCTGCCGGGGGGATTCCCGATAGGTCGCCGAGTTGTTGGACCGGCTCGCGGCGCGTGAGCGGTCCGGCGGATGCAGGGTGACGCCGGCCGACTACGGCCATTAAGCCATATTGTCTCGGTTCTGTGAGCTTGCTATCCTTTTCCCCGGTTCGTCCGCCTTGTGTCTTACAGAAAGCCGGCATGCAGCCCACGTGCAAGACGTATCACCGCATTGCTCCTCCCGCCCGGTGTTCGATTCCAGACTGCTCTGCGACCCCGGGCGGCTTGCTGATGGGGGCGGCATCCCGATCAGCCGCATGCGCGCTGCACCACGCCCTTCCGGCGTATCCGTAAGATAGTTCCGAGGCGCCGACCGCAGGGAACAGGGCGGTATTGTTTCATACCGGAGCAACGCACGGTGACGCCTCACACGCATATGGCACCTGCCGGATCATGGTGGTCGGGACGTGTCGTTCCCCTGATGCTCCTCCTGTCCTTTGCCATTGCCGTCGGAATGGGGCTCTATGCGTTGGTGTCGCTGAGGGCCGCGCTGGTGCGGGAAATGGGCGCCAACCTCGCCGGGGCGGCAGGCCAGGTCGCGGATACCCTTGATCGTATCTTGTTTGAGCGGTTCGGCGACATTCAGGTATTTGCGAACGACAGAATCCTCATCGAGGGCGACAGGGAGCAGAGATCAAAAAGATTACAGGAGTACATGAAGCTCTACTGGTACTACTCCTGGATAGGGATCACCGACGCGACCGGCCGTATCGTCGTGGCAGGCACCGGACTCGATACGCACAATAACGCAGGCGGGGAGACGGGGCGTTCGGCAGAGAGCGATCAGGGGGTCGATCAGCCGGACTGGTTTAAAACGGTGCGGCAAACAGGGCGGGTATATTTGCAGGGGGCGCAGCGTTCGCCGGAGTCAGGGGGGAGCGTGGCCGTGGGATTTTCGGCGCCCATCTATGGGCCACAGGGCGACTTTCGCGGAGTGGTGACGAGCCGGGTTTCGCTTGAGAAGTTACGGGCCATTCTGCAGCAGGATGGAAAGCTCGGCTATGACGAAGAAGGTTACGATTGGCTGCTGTTGGATCGTCAAGGGACGGTCATCATCGAGAAAAGCCTCACGACGGGGAGGAACGGCAGCCTGTCGATACAGGACATGCCCTCTGCAAGAAGCGCGGCCGAGGGGCGTGACAGGCCAGGTTTTGTAGAGGAATTGCACCAGCGGCGGCTCACTCCCGTGATCAGCGGGTATGTCAAGACCAGGGGCTACAACGATTTTCCTGGATTCGATTGGACGGTGTTGGTTCGTCTTGACCGTGATCGGGCCTATGCTCCGATCAACCGGCTTGTCTGGACGGTCGGATTGACCGGGATTCTTCTGGTTGCTCCGCTCGCGGGCTTCGGCATGTGGGCCTCGTGGAACGTGGTCCGCGAGCATCGCGACCTGCTGCAGGCGCGGCGGTCTTTGGAGCAATCCGTCGCCGAACTGGCCCGTTCCAATGCCGATCTGCAACAATTCGCCTACGTGGCGTCGCATGATCTGCAAGAGCCGCTGCGGATGGTGGCCAGTTATACGCAGCTCATCGCGAAGCGCTACAAGGGCAAATTGGATGCCGATGCGGACGAATTCATCGGGTATGCGGTGGAGGGGGCCACTCGCATGCAACGGTTGATCAACGACCTCCTGACCTATTCCCGGGTGACGACCCAAGGCAGAGTCTTTGAGGGGGTCGACTGCAATCAGATCCTGGAGGAGGTCCTGAGTAATTTGCGGGTAGCCGTCGAAGAAAGTCGGGCGGTCGTGACCCACGACATGTTGCCGGTAGTGACGGCCGACGGCGGACAGCTGGGCCAACTTTTTCAGAACCTTATCGGCAACGCGATCAAGTTTCACGGAACGGAGCCTCCCAGGGTCCACGTGTCGGTCGAAATCCGGAACCATGAGTGGCAATTTTCCGTGCTCGATAACGGCATCGGGGTCGATCCTCAGTATGCCGAGCGTATCTTCGTCATCTTTCAGCGCCTGCATAATCGAGACGCGTACTCCGGTACCGGCATCGGCCTGGCCTTGTGCAAAAAGATTGTGGAGCGCCATGGCGGACGCATCTGGGTGAAGTCGCCGATCGGCCGGGGCGCGGTCTTTTATTTCACGCTGCCGATGGCGGCGCGTGACCACTCGGACGCATGATGTCCGCATGATTCCGATGACACCGGTCTTGCCTATGACCCGCATAAAAGGAGATCCGCAGTATGCAAATCTCGCAGAGCGTCAGGCCCGTGCAGATTCTTCTGGTGGAGGACAATCCCGGTGATGTGCGTCTGACCATGGAAGCGCTGAAAGAGGCGAAGGTGGTCAACACGCTCACGGTCGTGAAAGACGGCATCGAAGCCCTCTCGTTATTGCGCCGGGAAGGTCCGCATGCAGGCGCGGCGCGGCCGGATCTTATCCTGCTTGATCTGAACCTTCCCCGAAAAGACGGCCGCGAAGTGTTGGCCGAGATCAAAGCCGACGACA
Source organism: uncultured Nitrospira sp. (assembly GCA_964412445.1). GTDB lineage: Bacteria > Nitrospirota > Nitrospiria > Nitrospirales > Nitrospiraceae > Nitrospira_D. Next base: position 19,463 of record CAYPOR010000022.1, on the reverse strand, counting down.
AGCTGAAACGCATTCCCGTGGTGATTTTGACGACCTCAAAGGACGAACAGGACGTGCTCAAGACCTATGACCTCTATGCCAACTGCTACATCACCAAACCGGTGGATCTGGACCAGTTCATCACGGTGGTGAAATCAATCGAAGACTTCTGGCTCGGGATCGTGATCCTGCCGAAGAACGGGAAGAACCTCTCAGCGTGAGTGACGCCTATGCGAATACTGCTGGTTGAGGACAACGCCGGCGATATCCGGTTGCTGGAGGAATATCTCAAAGAAGCCGGCGCCGGCCGGTATCGGCTTATCCAGGCGGACCGGCTCGCGAGGGGGCTTGATCGACTGGCGGAAGCGGACATTGATGCGGTCCTGCTGGATCTCTCGCTTCCGGACAGCCATGGGATGGACACGCTGGTTCGAATGCGGGCGGCGGCGAAGGCTGTTCCGATCGTCGTCCTGACCGGTATCGAGGATGAAGCGCTGGGCATGCGGTTGATCCAGGCCGGCGCGCAGGACTATTTGATCAAAGGGCAGGTGACCAGCCAGCTGTTGGCGCGTTCGCTGCGGTACGCGGTTGAACGCAAGCGCGCGGAAGCCGCGCTGCGCGACTCGGAGGAACGGTTCCGCAACCTGGTGGAAGGCGCGCAGGACGTCATTATGACGCTCTCTCAAGAGGGCGTGATTACGTCCCTGAACCCCGCGTTTGAACGCATTACCCAATGGGCCTGTGCTGAGTGGATCGGACAACCCATTGCGCCGCTGTTTCATGCCGGGGATCTGCCGCTCGTGATCGATCTCTGCCGGCACATCGCGGAGCACCGAGAGGCGCTGACCCGTGTTCTGCGCATTCGCTCGCGCGATCGGGGGTATGTGGTGGGAGAGTTCGTCGGGATGCCGCACGTTCAGAATGAACGGACCTCCGGCCTCGTGATGATCGGACGGGATATTACCGAACGGAAGCGGGTGGAGGACACGCTGGAACGGCTCCGGCATCTCTACGGACTCCTGTTAACCTCGGCGCCCGACGGCATTTATGGAATTGATCTGCAGGGAACCGCGATCTTTGTGAACCCGGCTGCTGCGCGAATGTTCGGATCGTCAAGTGAAGAATTGCTCGGTCGTCGCATGCACGACGTCGCGCACCATACGAAACCGGACGGGACGGCGTACCCCTCTGAAGAATGTCCGATCTATCGGGCGTTATGCGGAGGAGTGATTCAACGCGTCGCCGACGATGTGTTCTGGCGGGCGGACGGCACGAAGTTCCCGGTCGAGTACACCAGTACTCCGATCGTCGAGCACAACGGGATCGTCGGTGCGGTGGTGATGTTCCGAGACATCACGGAACGCAAGCGGGTGGAGGGGGAACTCCGTGGCAGTGAAGCGCGGCTCCGCGCCATTCTCGACAACAGCCCGGGGATGGTGTTTTTGAAGGATGCCGAGGGGCGCTATCTCGATGTCAATCGCCAGTTTGAGCGAACGTTCCATATCAGCCGCGAAGAAATCGCGGGCAAGACGGATGACGAGGTCTTTCCGCCGGAGCAGGCCGCCGCGTTCCGCGCCAACGACCTCACGGTGCTCCAATCCGGAGTGCCGATGCAGTTCGAAGAAGTGGCGCTTCACGATGACGGCCCGCATACGAGCGTGGTCTACAAATTTCCGCTGAACAATGGAGAGGGAACACCTTACGGCATGTGCGGCATCACCGCCGATATCACCGAGCGCAAGGCGATGGAAGAGGCGCTCCGGCGGGCCGAGGAGAAATACCGCAGCATCTTTGAGAACGCCGTCGAAGGAATCTTCCAGTCCACGCCGGACGGCCGGTACCTCAGCGTCAATCCCGCGCTGGCACGCATGTACGGGTATGAATCGCCCGAGGAGTTGATGGGGAGCGTGACGGATATCACGCACGAACTCTACGTCGACCCCGATCGTCGCGCGGAGATGATCCGGCTCTTGGAGTGGCGCGGCGTCCTCCGGGGGTTTGAATATGAGGTGTATCGGAAGGACGGCAGCAGGATATGGATTTCCGAGTTTGCCAGAGTGGTGCGGGATGAACGGGGCCGGACGCTGTATTACGAGGGCGCCATTGAAGACATCACCGAGCGCAAGCGGGCGGAGGAAGAGCTGCGCAGGAGCCTGGAATATTTAGAATTGGCGCAAGCCGGCGCTGAGGCCGGTCTGTGGGACTGGGACATCCGTTTGAATAAAGTCACCTGGTCGAAACAATACTATCGTCTGTACGGGTTATCCCCCGCGACCGCTCCGTCATACGACACCTGGCTGGCATCGGTGTATGAGGAAGATCGGTCGCGTGCAGACCTTGCGGTTCGCGACGCGATGCAGCGATGTGCGGACATCAATCTCGATTACCGGATCGTCCACCCTGAACGCGGCCTGCGATGGCTCGTGGCGATCGGCCGGACCATCTGCGATGACGAGGGGGCGGCGGTACGGATGACCGGGTTCTCGTTCGATATCACGGAGCGGAAGCAGGCAGAGGAGGAGCTCCAATGTACGTTGGGCCAGGTGCGCACCCTTTCTCGGCGGCTGGAAGTCGTGCGGGAGGACGAGCGGGCAAGGATCGCCCGGGAATTGCACGATGAATTGGGGGTGCGAATGGCCTGTCTGAAAATGGATCTCGCCAGGATGCAGTCCATGAAGGGCGAGGCGTCTTCTGCGAAGCTGGAGGAGAAGATTCTGTCGATGACCGAGCAGGTGGATACGACGATTGCGGCGGTTCAAGGTCTGGTTGCGGAACTCCGGCCGGGAGTGCTGGATGATCTCGGGTTGGTGGCGGCCATCGAATGGCAGTGCCGGGATTTTGAACGGCGGAGCGGAATACGATGCGTCGCCGACTTCAAGCAAGACAATATCCCGCTGGACTCTGTGAGGGCGACGGCCGCCTTTCGCATCTGCCAAGAGGCGCTCACCAATGTCTTGCGGCACGCCGCGGCGAATGAGATTCGGGTGTGTCTGGAGTCGATCGATGGGCAGCTGCTGCTGGCTATTCAGGATAACGGCCGGGGGATTTCTCCGGAGAAAGTCTGCGATGCCAGGTCCTTCGGCCTCTTAGGGATGCGCGAGCGGGCAGAGGCGGTCGGAGGCGCCCTCCGGATCGTCGGTTTGCCGGGGGCGGGAACAATCGTGACGTTACGATTGCCCGCTGAATAAACGGAGGGCATACGGGGTGCGAGCGCATGTTGAAAATTCTGATAGCTGACGACTTTCCTTTGTTTCGGCGGGGCGTGAAGGATTTGCTGGCCGACGGCCTGGGGCCGGTCACGGTCGGTGAATGCGGCGACGCGCATGAACTACTGGCGCTGGTGCGGTGCAGACAATGGGATACGGTGATTCTGGATATCACGATGCCCGGAAGCAGCGGAACGGAGACGCTCAAGCAGCTGAAAGCCGAATATCCGAAGCTGCCGGTCATTGTGCTCAGCATGCATCCGGAGGATCAGTACGCCGTCCGTATGTTCAAAGCCGGCGCGGACGGATATCTGACCAAGGCCAGCGCACCCGAAGAGTTAGTGAAGGCCGTGAAGAAGGTCCTGGGCGGAGGGCAGTATGTCAGTGCGTCATTGGCGGAGACCCTGGCGTTGACGGTCAAGACCAGCGCTGCCGGCGTTCCTCACGAGCACCTCTCAGACCGGGAGTATGAGGTGCTGTGTCTGATCGCATCCGGGAAAACGGTGTCTGAAATCGCTGCGGCGATGCACCTCGGCGTGACGACCATCAGCACGTATCGGGGGCGCATTCTCGCAAAAATGAACATGAAACATAATGCCGAACTAACCCGCTATGCCATTCAGTATGGGCTGGTGTCTTAACAAGCCGTTCGTTCTTCCGCCTGCCCCTCCGTGTCCTGTCGTACAAACCACGACAATGGAACCATTTGAAGGTTCGATAACAAATTCGAACTGCCATTGATGGTGCCCCGCCCGTCAAGACCGTATAACGCGCGCAGGTCAGCCGTGAACCCCGCCTCTGGTACAAGAAGAGACGGTCGGAGGCGTAACGAGGAGGGAGTGGCGATGCGCGCACAGCAGATCGATCAGGCGATCATTCAGGAACTCAAAACCGTCGGCGCCTGTCAGGTTGAGGATGTGGCTGAGAAATTGACGGGATTCACCTGGAATCAGGTGTTTGCGGCGATCGACCGGTTGAGCCGGAACGGGACGGTGGCGCTTCAGCGCCCCGGCCGGTTCGGCTATGAAGTTTCGATCATCCCCGGGCGGAGCAGAGGGCTGGAAGCGGAGGTGAGCCAATGAAGCCGCAAGCGCTTTCGGAGAAGCCGCACAGGGGGACGCTTCGGCCGGGGGCGGGACTCGGCGCGCGGGGTCGGGTCGCCTGGCCGGCGGCGGTTCACTGTGGGCGCTGCCGTGGTTTGATGTATCGAATTCAGTTGCGGGATTGGGGAGGCGGCCGGGGGCAGGGCGGTTGTGATGCCCTGCAGTGTATGGTCTGCGGAGACATTATCGACCCGGTGATCGCGAGGAACCGGCGATGCTTCGGGCCGTTGACGGTGGTTCGTCGAAAGTTTTGCGCGGGGCGGCCGCATATCGTGAGGGCCCTCTGACCCGTCGGGTGTTGCCGAGGTTGTCCGTAGTGGAATCGGTACGGGTGAAATCCGAGAGCAAGGAGGGAAACATGAGACAGGTAGTAGCGATCTGTTGCTTTTGTGAAAAAGTTCGCGATGACACGGGGATCGAGCCGGGCGGGGGCCTGTGGCAGGATTTCAAGGTCTATATGGCCTCCTACCGGCTCAGGCCCGAGGAGGTGATGTTCTCGCATACGTATTGTCCGTCCTGTCTCTCGTACTACAGAAGTTTCCTATCATTGCCGGCGGGCGCCATCACCCGGAATCAGACGGAAGGAGAGGCCTGATGGAGCGGCGACGAATGCCGAATCAGACGTGGGCGATGGTGTCGGTCGCTGAGGACCGCGGTCGAATCAAGGCGTTCGTTCAGCGCCGGCCGTCGCTGAAGATTCTGTCATGGCGAACGTAGAAGAACGCCGGCCGGCCGGAAGCGTGCCGGGAGCAAGTCAATGAACCGGTTCAGGCGGACCGGATAAACCAGGAGGCTGGCATGACACAGGACCTCGTAACGGTGTCTTCGGATTGTGCGGAGATCAGCCTGCAAAACGTGAAGGCGCCACAGACCGGGGACGTCATGGTTGCGTCCCCTGCCGGCGACGATCCCGGGCGTTGCAGTCAGGTTCGTGCGGCGCCCTGTGCCGGGATAGGCATCATGGTATTCTCGTCGACATGCAGGACCGTATATGCGAATCAGGCCGCCGCTGAGTTTCTGAAAATGCTTAATCGATGGGAGCACGGTCATGCCACAGATGGCGCTCTTCCCGGAGCAATCGCCGGTTTGTACGACCAGATGGAATTGCTCCTCGCGCGCCGAACCAGGAAGGGTGATGGTGAAAAACTTGAAGCGCGATCCCTGCTCACGGGAGAGGACCGGACCGTGCGGCTGAGCGCCTTCGGATTACGCGACCGGCTGGGGATGCGAGAATCGCGTGTCGTGGTCACGATGCAAAGCCTGCCCCATCCTTTTCTCAGCGCCGAATCTCGCGAAGCGATGCCGGCGTCTATCTGATCCTGCCGGTCTTGTTACCGGCGGGGTTGCATTCCTCTCCAACTTTTCTCCTGTGGCATGGTGCGACAGTCATCAGTTTGATGCCTGTGGTGTTTCTCGCCACCTGTGATGTGTTCGATAGAGGGGAGGGGGATGTCAGCGGCTAACGCGTTGGTAAAGTGCAGCATTTTAAACTCCTGGTTGATGCCGGTGATATCAAGAAACTGGCATATCGCTCGCAGTACCATTTTAGAAAGCGAGAGGTGGCGCATGCGTGTCGGAGGGATTGTCCTGAGTTTGGTGGTCGGGATGACAGCGGCGGGGTTTGGCAGGGGAGGACTGAAGGATTTGCCCGTGTCGTCTGGAAAGGAAGCCGATGCCGTGACCGGCCGGGAAATTTATTCCAACACCTGTATTCGCTGCCATGGGATCGACGGCACGGGGGTAATGGGACTGCAGCTCGTGCCAAAGCCGGCAGACCTGACGTCACCGGGGATTCAGGGGCGGTTGGATGCCAGTCTTTTCAAGCGGATTCATGACGGGAAGCCCGATACCGCGATGGGGGCCTGGAGTGCGGCTTTGTCCGACGACGAAATCTGGGATGTGTTGGCCTATGTCCGGACATTTCGGGAGAAGTGAGGTGTTTGATACATACGTGAATCCCTTTCAGATTCCCTGTCTCCAAATAAACCGGGAGCGGTGAGTCCGTTCATCCCTTCATCCCGTTGACCAGGAGGTGCCGTTGTGACCTGTAATGTTGGTGGAATAGAGCGCCCTGTTCGCATCGTGGTTGGTCTTGTGGCGTTGGGCATCGGAGCCCTGGCGGGATTGCCGCCGCTGGGGACGGGAATCGCACTGGGGGTCGGGGCAATCGCCCTACTGACGGGCGTCTTCGGATTCTGTCCGCTGTGGACGATATTGAGGATCAACACCTGTCCGGTCACTCCGGGGAAGAAGGAATAAGGAGCAGCCGATGCGATCGCGTGTGGTGACGGGCATGGTGGTGGCGGCTTTCCTGGCCGGTTCGGTTGGATGCACCCCGACGCCGAAAGCCGGTTCGATTATTGAGCCTGCGCAGCGGAGTGACGGACTAACGTCAGCCGACATGCTGTTTGCGCCGCCTTCTCCGGATATGATTCCCGGCGATCAGCGGGGTGAACAGATCCGTCTGGGTTATAAGATTGTGGTCGATACGCAGGAGTATGGCAGGCCCTACGTGGGCAACCGGTTGAATTGTACGAACTGTCATCTCGACGCCGGAGTAAATCCGAACACCGCCTCTTTTGTCGGCATCAGCCGGTTGTATCCGGAATATCGGGCGCGGGCCGACCGGAAGATGACGCTGGCCGATCGCATCAACGAATGTTTCGAACGCAGCATGAACGGTAAGGCGCCTCCCTCCGATAGCTCGAAATTGCAAGCCGTCGTCGCCTACATCGACTGGCTGTCGGAAAATGTGCCGCCGGGAAGCGCCGTTCCGTGGCGCGGGATTCCACGGGTCGCGTCCAGCCGCACTCCGGATCCTGTCAACGGCAAAAAGATCTTCGCTGCGAAGTGCGTATTCTGCCACGGCGCGGACGGGCAGGGGACGATGGCCGCTCCGCCGCTCTGGGGGCCGCACTCGTACAATATTGCGGCGGGGATGGCCCGCGTGAGCGTCGCGGCGTCGTTTATCAAGTCCAACATGCCGAGGGGCTGGGGGTGGACCTTGAACGACGACGAGGCCTACGACGTGGCGGCCTATGTGAACAGTCAGCCGCGTCCGGACTTTCCCGGCAAACAGTACGATTGGCCGAAGGGCGGCAAGCCGGCGGATACACCCTACTGACAGGGTTTCAGGCCTGTACCATCGGTGCGAGTCCGGGAGGTCGCCATGAAACTGACCGTAGCCTACCACGGCGGTACCCGATACGATGTCACGAGCGGCCGGCATCGGATCATCACCGATCAGCCGACCGAGGACGGCGGGCAGGATGCGGGGATGAGTCCCGTCGAACTGTTCGTCGGCTCGGTCGCGAGTTGCGTCGGATACTTCGTCGGGCAGTTCTGCGCCCGGCATCACATTTCATGCGAAGGCCTTGCGGTCGATGCCGACTGGGAGATGGCCGAAGGCCCTCATCGCGTGGGGAAGATCGCCCTGGCGATCAGGCTGCCGCACCGGCTCACGCCGGAGATGAAGGAGCGGTTGTTGAAAGTCGCCCACGGGTGCACGGTGCATCAATCGCTCTCGGCCGCACCGGCCGTCACGATCCAGCTCAATCCCCATACCACGGGAGCGCATCCATGAATGACCCCGGTTCACTGTCTCGCCGCACGTGCTTCCAGCGGATTGCGTCTCTGCTCGGCGGACTTGCCCTGTGGCGTCAGGTTCAGCCGGCGCTGGCTCAGCAGACGGCAGCGGTCGAAACCGGTCCCCAGACCGTGCGGGTCATGCGGCCCTACGATGCAGAAACTCCCGTGCGCGAATTTGCGTCGTTTCTGACGCCCAACCATCGATTTTTTGTGAGAAGCCATTTCGGTCCGCCGGAGGCGGCGTTGATTGCCGAGGCCGACTGGCGGCTCCGTGTGGGGGGACTGATCGAGCATCCGCTGGCGTTGACGCTCAAGGACCTTAAGCAGTTCGAACGGATCACGATCACGGCGGTGGTGCAATGCAGCGGCAACGGCCGCGCGTTTCATCGTCCGAAAGTACCGGGCGTGCAGTGGGAGCGGGGTGCGGTCGGGAACGCCCAATGGACGGGGGTGCGGCTGCGGGACCTGTTGGCGAAAGCCGGTGTGCGTCCGGCTGCGAAACATGTGCAGCTTCAGGGCGCCGATCGCCCGGTGGTCGCGTCCGTGCCGTTGTTCACCCGCAGCATTCCGCTGGAGAAGGCGGTGCACCCGGATACGATCCTTGCCTACGAAATGAACGGGCGGCCCCTGCCGCTGTTGCACGGCGCGCCGTTGCGGGTGATTACGCCCGGCTGGATGGCGGATTCCTGCATCAAATGGCTGACCGATATCACGGTGCAGGCGGACGAAGCCAAGGGCTATTACATGCAGACGGCCTATCGCGTGCCGGTCACGGCCATTCAGCCGAATTCCGGTCTGCCGGGGACGTCGATGGTTCCGGTGGAAGCGATGGTCGTGAAGTCGCTGATCGCCTTGCCCGGCAACGGCGATGAGGTCGGGCGCGGGCCGGTGACCGTGCAGGGCGTCGCTTGGAGCGGAGAATCGGCGATTGCGACCGTGGAGCTCTCCTTCGACGAAGGCAGGACCTGGGAACAGGCGAGGCTGGTCGGCGAGGATGAGCCTTACGCCTGGCGGCAATGGCAGTTTCTCTGGAAACCCAAGACGCCCGGCTCCGCCAGCATACTGTGTCGTGCGACGGATGCAAGCGGTCAGGTACAGCCGCAGACGACTGCCTGGAACCCGAGCGGGTTTTTATGGAACGGGTGGGATCGCGTGACCGTGACGGTGCAGGCATGATGAGGCTCAGTCGTATGTTGATCGGCGTGCTTGTGTTGGGCGTGGCCGGGGGCGCGGCCATGACCGGAGCGCAGGAGGAGGATGTCGTGGCGGCCCTGGCGCCGAGGGCGGAGACGTTGATTCTCGCGCGTTGCTCCGTCTGTCATACGCCGGACCTTGTCGCCCAGCAACGGTTGCCGAAAGACCGGTGGGAGGCGACGGTCCAGAAGATGCGGCATTGGGGCGCCGAGATCACGGAGGAAGAGGCGGGGCTGCTCGTGCGGTTTCTGTCCGCCCGCTACCACCCTGGCGCGCCGGATCAGCTGCCGCCGCTCGACAGCGAGTTGCGCAAGGCGGAGCCGCTCACGCAGGAACCGGCAGCCGAGGGGCCGCTCGTCGGCGTGGCCGTACGGGGAGCGGGGATTTTTGAACACAATTGTCAGGCCTGCCACGGGACCGGCGCCTCCGGCGGGTTCGGACCTAAGCTCGCGAAGAATCCGATTCTGAAGCATGACGATCTGTTCTGGGAGACGGTGCTGCACGGGCGCGGGCCGATGCCGGCCTGGGGCGCCGCGCTCAGCCATCAGGACATTGCCGACGTTCACGCCTGGTTGTTGACGAAGTAGGCGAAGGAAGAGGGTGTTCAGTTCAACGCAACGGAAAGGAGCGGTCATGAATGTGAGACGGAATGTGATGCTCGGGGGCGCGCTGCTGACGCTGGTGGGGTTGATGTCCGTTCCGACGCTGCTGTTCGGAAGCGACCAGCCCCGGGCGAAGGAACTGATCCAGCAGGCCTGCGTCCAATGCCATCGGATGGAAGGGCAGGCCGACTCGCGATTCAATCTGCGCGCGCCCGATCTCATCTGGGCCGGGAGCAAGTACAACCGGCCCTGGCTGATCCGCTGGCTGACCGGGAAGGAAGCGCCGCTCTACGTGAAAGGCTATCGCTGGGATCTCAACGAAGGAGCTGTGAAGCATCCGGTCGTGACGGAGCCGGAGGCGAACGCCATTGCCGATTACTTCGACAAGCACAACAAGGATCCGCGGGTGACAGTCGGGGCGTATGATGTGACGAAGGTGACCAAGTTCGAGGCGGCCTTCGGCGGGATGGCCTATAAAGCGCACGCCTGTCTCGGCTGCCACACGGTCGAGGAAAACGGCAAGCTCATCGGCGGCCAGCAGAGCGCTGCGCTTGAGAAAGCCGGCCAGCGGTACAACATGGACTGGCTGTTCCGGTTCGGATTGAATCCGCAGGATTTTGTGCCGCACAGCGGCGAGTTCCTCGCCGATGCGACCGAGCCGCAATTACGCGCCGTGCTGGGATACCTGGCGACGCAGGGCGTGCCGGACTTTAAGTATTACGAGCCCTGGACGGCTCCCGAGTTCGGAAAAGCCAGTGTCGGACGAGGGAAAGTCATCTACAAAGAGTATTGCATGCAGTGCCATGGAGCGACCGGGAAAGGCGACGGTCCGGCTGCGGCGACGCTGGAGCCGAAACCGGCGATTCATGCCAACATCAATTTCAGCGAGGTGCCGACGGAGTATCTGTACAACATGATCAACCACGGGGGGGCGGCGATGGGCAAGTCCGCCAATATGCCCTATTGGGGTCTCACCATCGGGCAGCAGGGCGTCGCCGACGTGATGGCCTATGTGAAGGCGACGTTCAAGGGGCCGAAGTAGGGCCCAGTGCGTGATGGGCGAGACGGGCGCGAAAGGCGGGACTAGCTTCGATCGCATCCTTGGCCCGTCGCGCTTTTCTCGCAAGTCCCGCTTGTCTCGCGAGTGATATTTCAGGAACGACGAGGGATGGAGGATTCATCGATGGCGACGTTTATCATTTCCGGAAGCCGGGGCACGGATGATCCCACGATGGCCACGTTGCCCTTCGTGGCGGCCAAAGCGGCCAAAGAGCAAGGGCACGATGTCGTGCTCTGGCTTTGGAACGAAGCCGTCACGCTGGGACGGAAGGGCACGGCTGATCATG
>CAYPOR010000022.1:0-8345 GCA_964412445.1 uncultured Nitrospira sp. | reverse complement strand
CTCTGGCTTTGGAACGAAGCCGTCACGCTGGGACGGAAGGGCACGGCTGATCATGTCCATGGCGTGAATCTGACTCCGCTAAAAGACTTGCTTGCCGGGGTGCAAGCTGCAAATATTCCGATATGGGTCTGCGGCGCCTGCGCAGTAGCCCGGCAAATCGGCGGAGCGGATCTGGTCGCCGGCGCGTCCATTAAAGGCATGCCGGACTACATCACGGCCGTGGCCGAACGTGACCGGAGCGTGGTGTTTTAATTCGGGACGTGAGTTTGACGCGGAGGGTCTCATGGCTGGTGAAGACGAGTCGACCGGAAAAGCAAAACGGAAGAAGGACCGTCGCATCGAACGGGAATCCGGAGCCATCCCGGGTGAGTTGTCGGTGGATGAACTGGAAACGATCCCGACCGCGATCCCCAGGCAGGGCGACGGATACCGGCAGAGGCAGAACGGTACCGGCGATCAGATCGCCTATGCGATCGGTGTCGCCGGGCATGCGTTGACGGGTGAGGACCTGAGCCGGATCAATACGCGAAAAGGGCTGCTCACGCTCCTGAAGCGCAAAGAAGTGGATCTGGAGGACGTGCGGAAGACATTGCTGTATGAACAGGAGTTGCGGCAGCTGCAGGTCGAGCTCGTCCGGTTGCAGCGGTGGGTCCAGGAGAGCGGGCAGCGGATCGCCATTCTGGTCGAAGGCCGCGACGCGGCCGGCAAAGGCGGCACGATCCGCCGCTTCACCGAACATCTGAATCCCCGTGCCATGCGAGTCGTCGCGCTGCCCAAGCCCACGGACGAAGAGCGGGGCCAGTGGTATTTTCAGCGGTACATCCGGCAATTGCCCAACAAGGGCGAAATCGTGTTCTTCGATCGCAGCTGGTACAACCGGGCGGTGGTCGAACCGGTGATGGGGTTCTGCAGCAAGAAGGATCATCAGCGCTTCCTGCAGCAGGTCACCGAGTTCGAACATATGCTCTATGAAGACGGCGTGACCATCATCAAGTTCTGGTTCTCGATTTCCAAGGAGGAACAGGCGAAACGGTTTGAGGCGCGCCGCGAGAATCCGCTCAAGCAGTGGAAGCTGAGCCCGGTCGATGAAAAGGCGCAGGAGCTGTGGGATTCCTATACCCGCTACAAAGAGGAAATGTTCAGCAAGACCCATGCGACTTTCAGTCCCTGGATCATTGTGAAGGCCAACGACAAGCAGTCGGCGCGGCTGGAAAGCCTGCGATACGTCTTGAACCTACTTCCCTACAAGGGCAAAGACGAAACCCAGACTCGTCTGACGCCGGATCCCAACATCATCACCCGCTTCCATCGCAAGATGGTCGAGCTCGATTTCTGACGAATGAGAAAGGGGAAGATGAGACGGATCCATGCGCTGGCGGTGGTTCTGATGTGCGGGGCCGTGAGTGCGCCGGCCCTGTGGGCGGCGGAGCGCCACATCATGCAGCCGCGGGTGCCGGCCGGCAAGCTGGCGGACGCCCGTGCGTTGGCGAGCCCGTTGCCGGAATCCGCGGAGACGGCGGAGAAGGGAAAAGCGCTCTATCACGGCAAAGGAACCTGCTTCAATTGCCACGGCAAAGATGGATCCGGCAACGGTGTGGCGGCGGCCGGACTCGATCCATCCCCCCGCAATTTTCAGCATCATGGATTCTGGCGCCACCGGACGGAAGGCGAGATCTTCTGGGTGATCAAGCACGGTTCACCCGGCACCGCGATGATCGGATTCGGCGAGCAACTCAGCGACGAAGAGATCTGGTCGATCATCCACTACGAGCGCAGTTTTGCCGGAGACCATGGGCACGGGATGATGGGACACGGCGAAGGCATGGGGTCCGGGATGGGACCAGGCGGGATGGGCGGCATGGGGCATCGCGGGCCGGGAGGTGGAATGGGTGGTTGTGAAGGCGAAGGCTGCGGCCGGTGAGGACTCCGGTAGAGTTTCCAGCGTTCAATCATGCGAGGCGTTTTTCTCGCCATTGATAGATGCGACCGAACAAGATGAGGGCTGAGCGAAACACGCTGTTTCGATGACCTCATTATTCCGACTCCATTAACGACCCGCCTGTCAGGGATAGTTTCTCGATCTGCAATATTTGCATGTGAATGAGCGGGCGGAGAGGGCCTTCTCTCACATGCTGCCCCGCTCAATTTGCTTCAGAGCAGCGCACTCAATTCAAACGCTTGTGCAAATGTTGCAGATATTTCTCTGAAACGATCTCAGAGACGATGGAACAGAGAGAGGTTCCGTTGCGAAGTATCTGATAAATCCCGCCTCTCTTGCCATGAGGTCTTGAGGCACATGAGTTGCTTATGCTTGTCATGTCGCTACGCAATTATCGGGTTTAGGCGGTGAGCCTCTATGACCCACTTGATCTGTCCCGTCTGTGGAAAATCTCTGACAATGGGCATCTGGGATAACCGCACGCAGCAGGCCTACTGTTCTCAATGTCTCCCTCCGCTGCCGGAGAACCGGCGAAAGCCTTCACCCGTTCTGACACCGTCCGGCGTCAGGCCCGAGAATCGATTTGAATAGGAAGCTGGACATGCCTGCAATCTGTGCCGGCGGCGATTCAGAAATGATCCGCGGGAGAATGTCCGAGGACAACGATATGGAGATATTCATGATGGAAATACCTCGTCGGACAGGCAGAGACGTTCCCTCCGGGACGGTGAAATGTTGTGATCGCTGTGCCATGCGTGCGGTCACATTGTTCTTCGACGATCTGACGTTGCAGGACCTTTGCAAAGATTGCTGTGACTGGCTAAGGCGGCGGCGTGGCACCACCTCATTTTTTGCAATCACGAAAAAGATCTAACGCTCCCACTTCGCCAATCTGCCGAAAGAATGCGTTGAAGCAACGAGCGACAATCCAATGGCTCCCCCTTCTGGACCGGGCATGATCGCGGCACGGAACGGCATATGGGCCGACCTCGCCCGGATCGGGTTCGTCATCGGACTTGAACCCCGCATCTTTGCCATCCTCGCTTCCTACGCCGTGGCGATCGGCATCGCCTCGCTGGTCATTCCGCTCACCGTTCAGGAACTGACGAATACCTTCGCCTACGCCATCGAGCCGATCATGATCGTCACGTTTGCCCTGATCATGCTGATCGGCCTCCTCTTCATCGGATTCTTCCGCGTCATGCAAACCAGCGCGATGGAAACGCTGTTCCAACGACTGTACGTACGCATCGCGCTGGCGATGACCGAGCACTTGCCGCGCATTAGACAGGAAGCCTTTGCCCGCACACAGGCCTACCGTTTCATGGAGGCGGAGCTGCTGCCACGGGCCGTTGTGGTCGTCCTGGTCGACATGATTAATGTGTCGGTCTCCGGCATGACCGGCATGACGATCCTGGTGCTCTATCATCCGAATTTTCTCGTCTTCAATGCGTTTCTTATCGGCGGGTTCCTGCTGGTTGCCGTCATTTCAGGACAGGGTAGCGTCGGGGCCACCGCCACCGTCTCGGAAAAGAATTATGCGGTCATGACCTGGATTCAGGACATTGCGAACAACCGGCTCCATTTCAAGGCCAGTCGCAGCGCACCGTTCTTGGTGGGAAAGACCGATCAGCTGCTGGACGACTATCTTGCGGTTCGACGAGCCCGATCGAATATTCTCACCTGGAGTCAGTACCGGAGCATCGTCGTGTGGGAGGCCGTCTGCCACAGCGGCATGATTGCGCTGGGAGGCTGGCTGTTGTCGGCCGGCCAAATCACGCTCGGGCAGTTTGTCGCCGCGGAAGTGATCGTCGGCACATTGCTTCTCAATCTGGACACCGTGACGCGTCGGATCTATGCGATGACCTATGTGCTGACGTCGCTCAGAGAATTGGATCGCTTCTTTGCCCTGCCCAAGCATGAGGCATTCGACATGAGCACCGGTCTCAGTCTGCCGGATCCGGCGTTGTGCGGGCTCCATCTTACCTGCAAAAGCCTGACATTTGCCTATCCCAATGCTCCTGTGCTGTTCGAGGACGTCGACATGGAAGTAGCGCCGGGGGAAAAGATCTCGGTGGTAGTCCGGTCGAGCACGGAAAAGACGGCGTTGGCGCTGGTGCTGGCCGGCCTCTATCGTCCGACGGCGGGGGTCGTTCGATACAACGACGTGGACCTTCGCGACGTGACGATGGACTATCTGAACGGAGCCCGCGGATTGGTGCTGGATTCTCAACCCACCTTATTCAGCGGGACGCTCGAAGAGAACATCACACTCGGACGACCGGCGGTCCACTTTGCGGATCTCCAGTGGGCCATCCACCTCGTGGAGTTGCAAGACGAGATCGACCGGATGCCCCGCGGGCTCGAGTCACCGGTCGATGCCGGCCGCCATCAGTACACCAAGAGTCAGATCCTTCGCATCTTAGTGGCCCGCGCGATCGTGACTCGACCGCCGTTACTGATTTTCGACGGAACATTGCATCATATGGAACCGCATCTGCGACAAACCCTGCTGCGCAGGCTGTGTTCGAAGGAAGAAGCCTGGACCGCCATCTTCGTCACCAATGATCCCGCTGTGGAGACCTATGTGGATCGACGGGTCATTGCGTGACGGAAGACGCTTCCCGAGATCCGGGCGCCCGGGGTCCGGCGTAGTGTACAGCCGGAGAGCCGCGTGATAGCATCACGGTATTCCGTGCGAGCGAGGCCTCATTCACCATGTTTCGCCCTTCCCCCAAGACCAGCCTCTTTCAGGAGCTTCCCGTCCGGCTCATCGGCGCCGTTCTCCTGATTCTGGCGCTGGTGGTTTCCGTCCTGCTGTTATTCAGCCTTGAGCACGAAAGGGTCGTTGTCCAAGGGCTCTCAGAGGGAAAAGATCTTCCGACGGGATTCCTGTCGGGCCTGTGGCAATCCCGCTACGATATGTTGCTGATGACCCTGCTGCTCTTTCTGCTTGGCAGCATCGGGATCGCCGCCGTCATGACCTTTCAGCATTACAGCAGCACGCGACGGACGCTTGAAGAAGTCAAAGGCCTTGCCCGGAACATTCTCGAAAGCATTCCCACCGGCGTCATCACGGTCAACCGCGGCGGCCTGATCACGGCCGTGAACCCCTCGGCAACCGTGACGCTCTCGCGCTCAACTGAAACGCTTCTCGGGCAGTCCTACGAAGACGTGTTCATCGCAGGAGAGATGATCCGCCAGGTGCTCGACGGCGCGCTCCACAACAGACGCCACGTGGATCATCACGATATGCCGTATGACACCAACGGGCAGAGCCGCACGATCCGCGTCACGACCGCAGACCTGACGGAAGATGACGGCCGGCCGGCCGGAGTGATTGCGCTGCTGAAGGATGTGACGGAGTTGCTCGATCTGGAGCGCCGCGTGCGGGTCGCGGACAAACTGGCGGGGCTTCATACCCTCTCGGCCGGCGTCGCGCACGAGTTGCGCAATCCCTTGAGCGCCGTCGACTTGAATCTGCATCTGCTCGAAGAAGAGCTGCGGGCCGGTTCCCGCATCACGGGGTCGTTGGATAAGTACCTGCATGTCCTGAGCGCGGAAACCCGCCGGCTCGGAGCCATTCTGGATACCTTCATGAAATTCGCGCGGCCCGGCGCGCTCCGCCTGCATGCGGTCGATACGGGGCAAGTACTCTCGCATATTATGTCTCTCTTGCGGTACGAAGCGCAGGAACACCGGATCCAACTTGATTGCACGACGTCCGATCCTCTGTCCGCGATCATGGGGGACGAGACGGAAATCAGCCAGGTGCTGGTGAATGTCATTGTGAATGCGTTCCAGGCCATGCCGGAGGGCGGGGCCTGCCGGGTGACCGCGCGAGGCAGCCGGGCAGACGGAAAGCACTGGGTGGAGTTGACGGTGCAGGACAGCGGTGTGGGTATCGAGCAGGAAGCGCTGCCCCGCGTGTTTGAACCGTTTTACACCACCAGGACTGCGGGCAGCGGACTCGGCTTGGCCATCGCCTACCGTATCGTGCAGGACCATGAAGGAACGATCCAGGTTTCCAGCGTACCGGGGAAAGGCACCACGGTCGTCATCCGGCTGCCTGCTCTTCCTGTCGCCCAGGACGCCTTGGTGGGGGAATCATGACAGGGCATGCGCACATCCTCATTGTGGAAGATGAGGTGAACATCCGGTCGGCACTCGTCACCATGCTGGAAAAGCTCGGGCATCGGGTGCAGGGGGCGGGAACCGGGGAGGAAGCGTTGGCCCTGCTTGAACACCAGCCGATGGATCTGGTGATTACGGATTTGCGGATGCCGGGTCTGGGCGGCATGGAGTTTCTTCGCGGCATCAAGAAGACAGCGCCGGAGACCGAGGCGATTGTGATGACGGCGTTCGGCTCCATCGATACCGCCGTCGAAGCGATGCGGCTGGGGGCCTACGATTATCTCACCAAGCCGATCGATCGCGACCGGTTTCACATCGTCGTGGCCAAGGCGCTGGAGCGCCGTGCCCTGGCGCAGGAGAACAAACAGCTCAGGGAGCGGCTGGAGACGAGGACCAGATTCGATCAGCTGGTAGGCGAGAGCGAGCCCATGCAGCGGGTCTATAGTCTGGTGGACATGGTCGCCGACAGCGCAGTCACCGTCCTGCTGACGGGAGAAAGCGGCACCGGGAAGGAACTCGTGGCCCGGGCCATCCACCACCGGAGCGCCAGGGCCGACGGGCCGTTTGTGACGATGAATTGCGGCGCGTTGCCGGAGAACCTCTTCGAGAGCGAGCTGTTCGGGTATGAAAAAGGCGCGTTCACCGGAGCGATGGCCACCAAAGCGGGACGGTTCGAACTGGCCCACGGCGGCACGCTGCTGCTGGACGAGGTCGGGGAGTTGTCGCTGAAATCGCAGGTCGATTTTCTCCGCGTGCTGGAAACCAAAGAGTTCCGGCGTCTGGGCGGCACGAAGGTGATCACGGTCGATGCCAGGATCGTTGCGGCGACCAACCGCAACCTTGAGGAAGCGGTCAAACAGGGTCTGTTTCGGGAAGACCTCTATTACCGGTTGAATGTGATTCCGATCCGGCTTCCGCCGCTGCGTGAGCGGGGCGACGATATTCCGCTCCTGGCCGACCGTTTTCTCAGAGAGTTCGCCGCACACCATCACCGTGAACCCAAAGAAATCTCCCGCGAGGCGATGCAGCAGCTCCGGCTCTATGCCTGGCCGGGCAATATCCGCCAACTGCGGAATCTCATGGAGCGGCTCGTGATCACGGTGAAAGATCCGGCCATTCAGCCGGAGCATTTGCCTGAAGAGATCCGGGCGAGCACGGAGGACGCGCGCACGATGGTCGTGGCGCTGGGATCTTCCTTGAAGGACATCGAGCGGGAAGCGATCCGGCGCACGCTGGCGGAAGTGACCAATCATCGCGAAAAGGCGGCCAAGCTCCTTGGTATCAGCCTTCGCGCTCTGCAATATAAGATCAAAGAATACGGCATCCGCGAATAACGCTCCGGTGCGGTGTGGTTCAGTTGCCCGCTGTTGAAACGTATTCTCCCCTCTCAATCCGCAGGAGTTGCATGATCCGGGTGGTCGGATCCCTGAGGATCCGGCCGCTTCATTGGCTGTGATGCAAGATGTGCAGCGCCTCGTTACCGGTTCTGTTGGGAACTCTGCAAATATTGCATAGGCCGGTGAGCCTGCGCGCCCGCTGTTTTGTGTGCGGGCATATCAGACCGTACAAAGCTGCATGTTATTTCATGTCTTCCGGAAAGTGTCCGCAAGTATCATCTGCGGCATCTTCCCTGCACTGCGTCTCCGGATGAATCACCGGTAGATGCCGGTATTCTGTTGGGTTGCCGGCAAGGCCATGATGTGGAAGCACAGACAGACCGTTTGAAGGTTGCTGAGAAGTTGCCTGAATCCGGATCGCTCGTCGGCAGCGCACGAATTGATCAACCCATCCGGTCGTCCCGGACGAAATGCTGAACGGAGTGCACTCATGCCGGATGTCTCATGGATCGGTCGATTGACTGCCTTGCAGCGGATCTTGGCGGATTGTCCGGCGGATCTTCTGTCCCGGTGCGATTTGGCGTCGCTCCTTGAAGAGCTTGGGCAGCACGAAGAAGCCTTGATCAACTGGAAGGCGGTCTTAGCCGCCGACCCCAACAATCTCAAAGCGCGGGAGGGCATCAGCCGCTGCCGAATCCGTACGGGGCGGCCGTTGCAGTCCGGGTTCTAGCCGGAACCCGCGCGGCTGTTTTGAAGAAAGGGATCGAGTCTATGCGTGCAGCGGTAGTCGGAGTGTTGATCGTGGGGATGGCTTTCGGGGAGTCCGCGTTTGCCTACGAAGAAATCACGGTATCGGAGGGCGGCACCATAAAAGGGACGATGACGCTGGAGGGGGCGGTGCCCAAGCCGAAAGGCTACAACCTGACCACGTTGCC
>CAYPOR010000021.1:0-46003 GCA_964412445.1 uncultured Nitrospira sp. | reverse complement strand
ACCTCGACATCAAGAATCCGCGCGGTAAGGCCGATTTTGAGCACTTGCCGCCAGAGCAACTTGCCGACAACATTCTAAGGAAAGAGCAGCGCATCACTGAGCTCATGAGAGAGATTAAAGACGCCCTCGGTCAGAAGGTATGAGCATGCCATGGCCAAATGTGAGTTTGGGCGAGTTGATCCGCTTGGAGCGTCGCCAAGTGGAGGTCGTAGCAGACAAAGAGTATCAAGAGATCGGGATCTACTGCTTTGGACGGGGAATCTTCCACAAGATGCCGCGGAGTGGTCTCGAAGTAGGGGGTAAGAATCTATATGAGCTTCGTGCTGGGGATCTTATTCTCCAAGTTACGTTTGCCTGGGAAGGCGCGATAGCGCTCTGTTCAATAAAAGAGAACGGTTTGTATGGTTCAACTCGGTACCCAACTTTTCGGGTCGATGAAGAGCGCTGTTTCCCGCCATTCTTGGTTCGGTATCTCTGCACTCGTGATGGCTTAGAACAAATTAATAAGATCTGTCCTGGTTCAGCAGGTCGAAATCGGGTCTTGAGCATCAAACGTATCCCGGAAGTTGCTATTCCGCTCCCATCGCTTCCAGAGCAGCGGCGGATCGTGGCGCGGATCGAATCCCTGGCCGCAGAGATTGAAGAGGCCCGAGAGCTACGAGAGCAGATCGTTGAAGAGACTCAGCTTGTGATCAGGTCGGCTCAGCATCAGGTATTTTTCAATGTGCTAGGACAATATGGGGGCGAATCACTTGGCAGCTTGATTTCTATGTCGAGCGGGGAGCAGTTAAATTCTGGTGACATGGATGATTCATTCCAGTTTCCAGTGTATGGGGGGGGCGGGTTTGCAGGGCGGTATACACGTTACTTGTTTGATCAGCCCAAAATCGCAATTGGTAGGGTGGGGGCGAGGTGCGGTTGTGTTTTTTCCACTGAGGCGAAGTCGTGGATCACCGATAACGCTCTCTATTTAAGGGAATACTCGAATCGACTAGACCCCAATTACCTCGTTTATGCATTACGAAACCTTGATCTTCGCCAACGAGCGAATCAAGCGGCTCAGCCCGTTGTATCACAAAAAGGGATCAATCCAATGCAAATCCCAGTTCCACCTCTGCCCGAGCAGCGCCGCATTGTCGATTATCTCGATGGCTTGCAGGCCAAGGTGGATGTGCTGAAGAAGTTGCAAGCCGAGACCGCCGCCGAACTCGCCGCATTGCTGCCATCCATCCTCGACAAAGCCTTCAAGGGGGAGCTGTAATTGCCGTGAGGCGTAACGAAGTAGAAAGAAAATGAGCCACGCTGCTAATCGGTAGCCCGCGCTCTCTACTGGTTATCTCCCTGAAGGTGTCCCGGTGGAAGTCGTCTTTGGGGCGTTGATCGGGCTTGTCGCCCGCGTGAGCGCGATTCTGTTTCGTTGGAAACAGTGCCGCAAACGGGCGCGGCCTCAATCGCCCCTCCTCCAAGTCTTCCAAGAACAAGTAACCGAACAGGGGCTGTCAGTGCTGATGGCTCGACGGAAGTGCTGAGTCCTGAGTGCTGAACGGATCTTCCGCTGAGAGTCTCTTGCCCAGACCTGTCTTGCTTCCAGAGGACTTGAATCCCTCATTGGGAATTAGGAGGAGAGCTTCCCTCTTCACCTACTTGTACGGGGGTAGCCTCATTAGTTACGGGGAGGGTGAAACCGAATACTGCCGATCAGGGGGGTAGGCTGCGGACTGCTTGGCTACCTCCCAGCCGGGAAAGACCAGGACGGCTGGATGGCACTGGAGGACCCGCGCCAGAGTTTTGGCTCGTTCGATGCCAAGATTGATGGTGTCGTTTTCAATGGCCGAGATGGTGGACTGTGGGATCTTGGTCCTTCGAGCCAGTTCGCTTTGCGTGAGCCCTTGCAGTTCACGGACAATCCGAACGGATTCTCCTACCGAGACCACGACCCGTGCTTTTGCCGGACGAACGTCTTTGGTTTTCATCATTGCCTCCGATAATCGTGGGCGGTCACGTCCATGATCAGCACCGCGATGCGTTGCGTGTTCTATACCATATGAGATACATCCCATCTCAAGGCCTCGTCTCTCTCTGGCCTTCCGTCCATACCGCGACGCCGAGGGTGACGCCCAGGGCTGAACGCTGGGTCCTGTGTCGAACACCGGGGCCTGGATATGTTCTCCTGCGCTCTATCCGCGCCTCAAACTTCTCCTAACGGGGCCACCTCTCCAGCACCGCGACAACGATGGTCCAGGCAAAGAGTCCGAGAGATTTGAAACAGGCTGTGATTGTCATGGTGTCCATCTCCTCCTTCGGGCTGCGTGCGTGATGGTTCTGAAGAACAAGCCGTCAGGGTAAATGTGGCAGCGGGATGTTACAGGCACGTAGCAGGAGGGTGAAAATTCTGTAACCGGGGCGGGCAAACAACGGTGGGAGTGAGGGCACAACAGCTTGAGAATAGGGTAGAGTGCGCTGGACTGGTTGTGGCGGGTTTTGTCAGCATGGCCGCTGCTGTGGCTCAGCGAGGTAGGAAGAGCGCGGTTCGGTTCATGGTCCATCGTTATATGGTGCGTTGAAGGAGAGTGGTCATGGGAGATGCCGTGCAAGATGTAGAGGATGTGAAGCGCCTGAAGCTGGTTGCGGACGAGCTACAGCGGGAGCTGTCGGGACGGCTGGGCCGATTGATCCGGCTGCGCACCAAGCTGCAGCTGAAAGAGTCCCGTACCAACGGGTGGCGTGTGGAGCTGGGATCGTTGGGGTTGGGGGAGCCGAGATTGGAACTCTGGTATTGCGAATGGGCTCGAGAAGGTGAGCGGAGACTGTGGTACGGATTCTATGCGGCGCAAGCGGACAAGCTGCGGAGGAGAATCGCCGTCCTGCCGGAGTCGCTTCGGTCTGTGCGGCAATTGAATGAACAGGACATGCGGCTCGCCACCGGCTCACGGTCAGACTTTGTGCTCAAGAAACCGTTAGGCTTCGGCGACTATGACCGGCCGATCTATGAAGAATTCCACGAGAGTGAGGGCGATTATTCCTATTACGGGCAGTATGCGTCGGTTCTTCCGGAGGACCCGGAGAACATCCGGATCCTTGTGGGCCAGGCCACAGGGTTTTTTGAGAGCGTCATTAAGAGCCGGCAGCCCGACGCGCCGCCACGCGAGCATGATCGCGAGCAGGACTACGTTGGAGTGGTCAACCGGCATGCCGTGCGCCAGCATCTGGCCCGTGAACAGGACCGTCTCTCGGTTGAGCACTGTCTCCGGCGGGATCAGTTCCGATGCCAGGTCTGTGAAATGTCGTTCAGAGAAGTGTATGGGGAGATCGGGAGCGGCTTTGCGGAAGCGCATTCTGTGCTTCCTCTGGCACAGCTGGCGGAGAGTGTGGTGCCGTCCAGCCAGGACCTCGTCACGGTCTGCGCGAATTGCCATCGGATGCTGCACCGGCTGGGCGGAGAAGAAGGCGATATTGCACGGCTGCGGAGAATGTTTTATCGGGAATAGGGTGGACAATTCGAAGAAGGCCTAGGCGGGCGGCTTTTCTCGTCATGCCTCCGTGCGTGCTGTGTCGTGGTTATGGAGCGAAGAGTTCGGCGAGGAGGGTGAGGACCTGCGTGCGGGTCAGTTCGTCGATTTTCCCCACACGTTTCACGAGCCGGCTTTTATCCACTGTCCTGATCTGATCCAGCACGATTTGACCCGACTTGCCTTTGAACCGCACCGGCACACGGGTAGGATAGGGGCGACCTTTTGTTGTCATGGGGGCGATGATCACCGTATCGATGTGCTGGTTCATTTCGTCCGGGGAGATGATGAGGCAGGGGCGGGTTTTGCGGATTTCACGGCCTTGGGTGGGATCGAGGCGGATGAGGTAGACGTCGAAGCGGGACACTACCATGTCCACTCACTCCGGTCCCACGTGGATGGGGCGACCGATTCCTGATCCGTGAGGCGGTCGTCTCCATGGCGATGCATCTGCGCGAAGGCCTCGTTCCATCCGGCTCGCGGTTTGGCTGCTGAGCGAATGACCAATTGCCCCTGTTGGATTTCAAGGTCGACGGCTCCGTGCAGGTGGCATTGCTCGATGACGGATTTCGGAATCCTGATGCCCTGCGAATTCCCGATTCGTACCACGCGTGCTTTCATGCGCGCTCCAATCGCTAGCCGATGGGTGATTGTGTTGTAATTACATTGGAGCTACGTGTCTTGTCAAGTCGACTGGCTGCGTCTGGGGTGTGGGGCAAGACCTCCCGTCTCTAGGCGCAATGGGAGCTGACCTGAAGCCGGCGTTTCCTGTTAAGATGCACGACCCTCATGACGAAGTGATCACGGAAAGGCCTGCAATGTCGAAGCCCTCACAACCGAATGCCGTGCTTGTCGCGATCCGCACCCCCCGCACGACTGCGGAGGAGCTGGAGAGCTCGCTGCAGGAACTCAGCCGTCTGGTGAAGACCCTCGGGTACACGGTCGTGGGCCGTGTGGCGCAAAAGCGGAGTTCGGATAAATATGCGGCGGTGCTGGGGCAGGGGAAACTTGCCGAACTGGCGCAGTGGACCGGCGGTTCAGGGAAGATCGAATCGACGTTTGAACGGCCGAAGCACAAAGCGGCGTCGAAGTTCGAAGGAGCAGACTCAGACGTTACGGAGGAATCGGACGACGATGAATTGGAAGGCGACGAATCAGATGACAGGATCGAGGCTGCCTCAGGCCCTCGCGAACAGGCGCAGATCGTGATCGTGGACTGTGATCTCTCGCCGTCGCAATTGAAAAACCTGGAACGGGCCGCCGGCGTGCCGGTGCTGGATCGGACCGGGGTCATCATTGAGATTTTCAGCCGGCACGCGCGGACGCGGGCGGCCCGGCTGCAGGTGGAGATCGCGCGGCTCAACTATCTGGCGCCGCGGTTGCGGGAAACCGGCGGCGGCAGTGAGCGGCAAGGCGGGGGCGTCGGCGGCAAGGGGGCCGGGGAGACGAGTCTGGAACTCGATAAGCGCCGGATCCGCGATCGCATGAAGGAACTCCGGGAGGAGCTGGCGGCGATCGGGGACGAACATCAGACGCGCCGCGCGAGGCGGGAGCACGAATTGACGGTCGCGCTGGTCGGCTACACCAATGCGGGAAAGTCCTCGCTGATGCGCGCGATGACGGGCAGCGAGGTGCTGGTGGCCGACAAGCTGTTCGCCACGCTCGATACCACGATCCGGCCTCTGTATCCCGACACGCGTCCCAAAGTGCTCCTGTCCGATACGGTGGGATTCATCAAAAAGCTCCCGCATGACCTGGTGGCGTCGTTCAAGTCGACGCTGGATGAAGCGGCGAATGCCTCGCTGCTGCTGTTTGTCGTCGATGCGTCCGATCCCTCCTTTCGATCCCAACTCGAGGTGACGCGGAAGGTGTTGGCCGAAGTCGGGGCCACGGAGAGTCCCGGCCTGCTGGTGTTGAATAAGCGGGATCGTCTCAGCCCGGAGGAACTCGCGGCGCTGAAGGCGGACTATCCCGATGCCGTCCTGCTGTCCACGAGAAGCAAGGAGGATCTGCAGGCGCTTCGTGAGCGCATCATGGGGTACTTTGAGAGCGACATGGTCGACGAGGACCTGCGGATTCCGTTTACGGCGCAAGGGGTCATGGCGGAGATCCGCGCCAAGATGCGGATTCTGTCCGAAGCCTATGATGCCGACGGCCTGACGGTCCGGGTGCGGTCGACCCCTGAGAATCTGACGGCGATCAAGAAGAAGCTCGCGCGATGAGGCAGGGATTTCGCGAGAACGTGACCTGAGTCTGATCGAACGCGATCTGGTCCGGTTGCGTTTTTGCTGCGCTGGGGTATGATGGGGCCGCTGTGTCATCGGTCGGCAGGCAGTCTTCCACCGGCAGGCGGGTTCATCCTATGGTCGCGGTCTTTCCGGTTCGGTCCGGCTCATGAAAGAGGACCGGCCTGTCGTTCCTGCTTCCGTCTCGCTGCCTGAAATCACCCTCAAAGCGGTCGTGCTCTCAGTGCTCCTTGCAGCCGTGCTGGCTGCCGCGAACGCCTATCTCGGTCTCTTCGCCGGCATGACGGTGTCGGCGTCGATCCCCGCCGCGGTCGCCTCGATGGCGATTCTGCGCCTGTTCCGTCAATCGAACATTCTCGAAAACAACATCGTGCAAACCGCCGCGTCGTCCGGTGAGGCGCTGGCGGCGGGCGTCATCTTCACGATTCCCGCGCTGGTATTGGTGGGCTATTGGTCCGCCTTCGACTATTGGCAGACGGTGCTGATCGCCACGGTCGGAGGCGTGCTCGGCGTGCTCTTTACGATTCCGTTGCGGCGGGCGCTGATCGTGACGGCGCGGTTGCGGTTTCCCGAAGGGGTGGCGACGGCGGAGGTGTTGAAGGTTGCGGCGGCGGAGCGGAACCGTGCCGGATCCGGCGATGCGGCCGGGGATTTCCGGGCGCTGTTCTCGGCGGCGGTCCTCGGCTCGGCGGTGAAATTCGGCGAAAGCGGGTTGCGTCTCTGGACGGAGTCGTTGGAAGGGGCCGCCACGGTCGGGCGCACGGTGCTGTATGCGGGGATGAATCTGTCGCCCGCGCTGCTGGCGGTGGGGTTCATCATCGGCCTGCACACGGCGGTGGTCGTGGTCCTCGGCGGGGTGTTGGGCTGGCTGATCCTGATGCCGGCCTATGGATTGCTGCATGGACTGCCGCCCGACAAGACGGGGCCGGCGGCGGCGATGGCGATCTGGAGCGGGCAGATCCGCTACGTCGGCATCGGGGCGATGCTGACCGGGGGACTCTGGACGCTGACGCAGTTGCGCGAGCCGGTGTGGCGGAGTCTGCAAACGCTCCGGGCCGGATATCAGGCCTCGCGAACGTCCGGCGGCGGCGCGGCGGCGGCCAGGACGGAGCAGGATGCGCCGTTCCTGTGGATCGCGGTGCCTTTCGGACTGTCTCTGATCCCGATGGCCTGGATCTATGCGTCGGTGGTGAACAGTCCCGCCCTCGGCCTGCTGATGACGGTCGTGATGGTCGTCGCGGCGTTTTTGTTTTCATCGGTGGCGGCCTACATGGCCGGTCTGGTGGGGAGTTCCAGCAATCCGGTGTCGGGCGTGACGATCGCGACGATCATGCTGGCCGCGCTGCTGCTCGTGCTGTTTATGGGGGGCGGCCATCCGGCGGGACCGGCGGCGGCGCTGGTGATCGGGGCGGTGGTCTGTTGCGCCGCGGCGATGGGGGGAGACAATCTACAGGATTTGAAGACGGGGCATCTCCTCGGGGCGACGCCCTGGAAGCAGCAGGTGATGCAGGTGGTCGGCGTGGTGACCGGCGCGGTGGTTCTGGTGCCGGTGCTGTCGCTGCTCCAGGCCAAGTACGGGATCGGCGAGCCGACGGCCGCGCATCCGCATCCGCTGAGCGCCCCGCAGGCGACCTTGATGGCGAGCCTTACGAAGAGCGTGTTCGGCGCCGGACTGCCCTGGCCGCTGGTCGGATTGGGCGCGGCGATCGGCGTGCTGGTGATTCTTGCGGACCGTGTGCTGGAACGGCGCGGCAGCGCCTTTCGCCTCCCGGTGCTCGCCGTGGCGCTGGGGGTGTATCTCCCGCTGAAACTCTCCGCCGCCATTTTTGCGGGCGGGGTGATTGCGGAACTGGCGAAACGGGCGGCGGGGCGGGGTGATGATCCTTCGCGGCGGGGGCTGCTGTTTGCCGCCGGGCTGATCACAGGGGAAGCGCTCATGGGTATTGTACTCGCCGTCCCGATTGCGCTGACCGCGCTCTGGCCCGGCCTCGGGGCCGACCCGTTTACGCTTTTCGATGCGCCTCCCTTCGGCGGATGGCCGGGTCTGCTGGTCGTCGCGCCGGCGGCCGCGGCCCTCTACCGGGTGGCCGTCGGATCGAGCAAGTCTGGCGGATAGCCGGCCGGGTACGCGAGAAAAGAAATAGGGGACAGATCCTCCGCTGAGTACTCGCGTCTTCTGGTGTGAGGCGTTCTACCGTAGTTTTTGCGTAGTCGAATGGCCGGTTGCCATTGGTCCCGCGAATGAATAAAATTTTCTTGCTGGAAATGTATATGGCGCTCAACGGCGCCACGAAGCGGCAGACCGGGATCGGTTTCTTTCCGATCAGCGGGGATTTGCCGGTTTGTCCGGCACCGTCATATTCTTCACTCATCTTTCAAACGAAGGGAGTCGCCATGAAGCAATTGAGGATAGCGATTCTGGCACTGAGCCTGCTGGCATTCGCCGGTACCGCCGGCGCCGTCGATTGGAGTGCGATCTGCTGCGACGGCGGTTTTGAATACCGCCACCCGAGCAACTGGGAAAAAGAACAGCAGCGTTTGAGGGATGACCTGGCGGCAGCCAGGAGGCAGCTGACCGATCGTGAGAAGGAGATCGCCGCGTTGCGCTCCAGTTCTAGTGAGGCGCTCCGTTCGGCCCAGGCGGAGCTCGACAGGTCCAAGGCGCAGATCGCGGAGCTGGAGCGGCAGGTGGCTGATCGTGAGAAGGAGATCGCTGGGTTGCGCTCCAGTTCTAGTGAGGCGCTCCGTTCGGCCCAGGCGGAGCTCGACAGGTCCAAGGCGCAGATCGCGGAGCTGGAGCGGCAGCTGGCGGAGCGCGACAAGGAACTGGCCGGATTGCGGTCCCGTTCCGGCGATGCGCTCCGGTCGGCTCAAGCCGACCTCGATCAGGCCAAGGCCGGAATTGCCGAGTTGGAGCGGCAGCTTGCCGCGGCGAAGGTGCTGGCCGCCGGTCTTCAGGCCGGGGCGGGAGACAAAGACAAGCTGGCTGCCGACCTGGCCGCGGCCGATCAACGAGCGGCGGCGCTGGAATCTCAACTGGCGGCGCTGCAAGCTTCCTGCGGCGAGAAAGACAAACTGCTGGCGGAGCTCGAACGCAAGCTGGCCGACCGGGACAACGAACTTGCCGGTCTGCGCGGTGAACTCTCCGCCGAGATGGCGAAACTCAAAGAAGCCCAGCGGGGCCTGATCAAAGCGCTCAGGCCGCAGATCGAAAAGAAAGTCATCACGGTCGATTTGAATAACGAGCGGTTGCTGATCAACCTGACATCCGGCTACCTCTTCGGGTCGGGGGAGGACGAATTGAAGCCGGCCGGGGCGGATGCTCTCACGCAGGTGGGGGCGATCCTCAAGGATTTCCCGGAATACAAAGTTTCGGTGGACGGGCATACCGATAACCGGCCGATCCGGAGCACGTTGAAGAAGAAGTTCCCCACCAACAAGGAACTTTCCGAAGCCCGCGCGGCCAATGCCGCCAGAGCTCTCACGGAAGGCGGATTGGGCGCAGCGGAGACGCACGGCTATGCCGACACCAGGCCGGTGGCGCCGAACACGAGCGATGCGGGGCGGGCGCAGAACCGCCGCGTCGAGGTGCGCGTCACGAAGTAGGAGCGCCGGCAGTTCCGTCGGGGGCCGCTCCATTGCCGCCCCCGACACGCGTTTCATTTCCTGATGCGACCTTTGCGCAGGCGCGGGATCGTGTCCCGTCGCCGCTCGATCATTCCGCGTGCCACTGCGAACAGAGATTTTCTTGAGCCGTTGGGCTGACTCTGTATAGTAAGGCGTTGTCGAGAGGACGCCTTGATGAACGATCAGCAGACCGCGGCGGCGCTTCTGGGTCTTGAAGAGTGCATTGAGCAGTATATTGCCGGCTGCCGCGCGCGCGTGGACGGCTTTGTGGCCGGGCACTTTTCACTCCGGGAAACCGTCGCGCTTCAGAAGCAGTCTCTGGCCAGCGACCTGCTGTGCTATCCGGTCAATGCCCTCTGGGCGATTCCCTCGCTCTTCTTGAAGAAGCTCCTGGAAGTGCCGGTGAAGCTGGGCTGGCGCTCGGGCGCGAATCTGATCGGGCTGCTGCCCGGCGGCCTCAAGACGCGCTATCAGAAAGAGAGTGAACGGCTGATCGCCGTCGAGCTGCTGCAGTGGCCTTGCACGATAGCCGACCGGCGGGCTTTGCCGAACGGGCTGCTGGAGCGCTTCACCGGAGACACACAGGCGGGGCCGTTGCTGGCGTCGGGTGCATTGTCGGCCGAGGCTCTGCGGGACCTGTCCGATATTCCCCGGTTGGTCGCCGACCATTCGTCCAGCCGGGCGCTGGTGCTGGATACGGCGGCCACGGTGCTGACGCTGACTGCGGGATGGCTGCTCTTCGGCGATCACTCGCTCGGTATTTCCGGGATCGGGGATCAGATCGCCAGGCAGCGGGCCAAGGACCGGGCGGCGTCCACGTTCCTGCTCGGATCCGGTCTGGGCTCGGCGTTCTATTCCGTGTTTCCTCCCAGGCCGTCGTTTTGGCAGGTGGTGGCGGCCACTTGCACCGTGGGGCTGTTTGTGACGGGGATGAGCCTGCTCGTCGGGTTGTTGAGCGATCCCTGTCTGAAACGGGCGGGCTTTCAGCATGCGCGGCTGCATCTTTTGATCGATGCCGTGGAAGATTGTCTGCATCGACATCTGCGTACCCGTCTCAAGCCGGCTCTCAGACACGGGGCTGCGTAAGATCCGCATCGTGTCATGCCGGGCTTTCCGGAGGCGCTGTGTCCCTCATCTTTCCGCCCCGACGAATGAGGGGCGGTCGATGAACGGGAGCGCCAAAACGCCGTGATGGACCGGCAGGGCTCTCAATCCCCGATGCAATTCGCGCCGCGAATCGAGTAGAGTGTACGGAGTCATTCTCGTGCGCTGATTATGATGGAGGCATCATGGGGGTATTTCGACGACCCGAGCTGGAAAAGGATAATCCGGTTGCGCCGCAGATGTATGTCGGGCCCAGACGGCGGCTCGCGCTGGCCCGTAGGGCGTCGAAGCCGCAGGCGCCTGCGCCCGGCGATCTGGCGGAGATGCTGCAGACGCTGACGGCCGCGGCGACGAGGTTTGTGGCGGGTGTGCGGCCGACGCAGAAACTGGACGAGGAACGGACCGAACTGCTGGACGCGATCGCTCAGGCGCAACGCCTCTTGTCGGGGCGTTGACCGGACCCGTCCGGCACCGGACGAGTCCGCCGTTTCCGCCTGCACTCTCTCAGCGGGGCACGGATCGATTGATCAGTTCCGCCTGGATCTGATCGTAGGCCAATTGTCTGGGGGCGGACTCGTTTCCGGCGAGGCGGAGATCCTGTTCCTGCTGCCACGTTGTCTGGTCCGGCAGGGCCTGGAGAAAGTCCGGCGAGCCGTCGACCGGCGGCCGCGGCCCCATCTCCGTGTTGCCTCTGAAGTAGGCGCCTTCTTCGATCGAGAACAGCGGGGACCGGATGTCGCCGATCTGTACGGCGGATTTGAGCAGCCGGACGTTGTCGGAGGCGGTGATGGCGCCGTGAATTTTCCCGCTGCTGATGAGGGTGCCGACTGAGACCGTGCCGCGGATGACGGCATGCTCGCCGACGACCAGGACTCCCGTGGTGTGAATTTCCCCTTCGAAGCAACTGTCGAGCTGCACGGTGCCTTCGAAATGGACGATGCCTTTGAACGTGACGTCTTTCCCCAGGACCGTGAAGTGTTCGCTGTCACTCTGGGCGGCCTTCGGTTTTTTCGACTCCCACATCATGCGTGTTTCCCCCCTGCAACTGAATGATGGCGATGACTGATGCTGCGCACGTAATTTCACTCAGCAACATTTATGCCCTTGGGTCATCGGGAGAATGTTCAGCAGTATCCGGCAGCTCGGTCGTTCCCACCTGATGGGGGTGAGGCCTGTCTGTAGGCAAGAGGAGACAGGCCTACAGCGGGAGTCGAGATGGTGCCAGGGGTGAAAGACGACATGTGACACGCCGAAAGCGAGGCGGTACCGATTCGCGAGGCTTCGCTGCCCGCGCGGCAGCCGAACGCATGATGTGCCTGGCGTTCGCCGGCGGCGGATTGGGCCTCACGCGGTTTCCTAGTGGTTTGTGCCCGATTGACCCCTCCTTGCAGCCCTCGTACGATGTCCGCCTCACTCTCGGAGGAGGCGCGATGGCGCAGATTACCGAAGTCGCTCCGGACCTGTTCCGCATCACCACGTTTCTCGAGCCGTTCAACCTGCAATTCAGCCAGTTCCTCGTGCGGGATGCCGAGCCGCTCCTGTTTCATACCGGTCCGCGCGCGCTGTTTCCGGCGGTGAAGGAAGCGGTGGGCGCGCTCATCGACCCGCACTCGCTGCGCTGGATCGGGTTCAGCCATTTTGAGGCCGACGAGTGCGGGGCGCTGCCGGAGTGGCAGGAGACAGCCAGGCATTCCTCGGCGGTCTGTAGTCTGGTGGGCAAGCTCGTGAGCGTGGATGATTGCCTCGCGGTCCGTCCGGCCAAAGGGATGACGGACGGTGAAATCTTGCAGACGGGCAAGTACCGCTTTCGCTTTCTGGCGACGCCGCATGTGCCGCATTGCTGGGATGCGGGGCTGTTGTTTGAGGAGACGCACCGGACGCTGCTCTGTTCGGATCTTTTCCATCAAGCGGGAAACGGGGAGCCGGTGACGGAGTCGGACGTCGTGGGCCGCTGCCGCGAGGTGCTCGTGGAATATCAACGAGGCCCTCTGGCGAACTATCTTCCCTATGGTCCGTTCATGGATGCGACGTTGACACGGCTGGCGGGGCTACAACCCAGGACGCTGGCGACGATGCACGGCTCGGTCTATGTCGGCGACGGGGGAAAGGCGTTGCAGGATCTGGCCGGAGTCTTCAGGGAGGTGCTGGGCGCTCGGTAGCTCACTTGCGCCGGGTCAACGGCGAGGCCTCCGGTCCCGGAGCCTCCGCTCAACTATCCGGTGATGGATTTTCCTTTTCGCCCGGAGCGGACCCGGCAGCCGTGGCCCCGCTTCCGTTCGTTCCCCCTTTCTTCAGGCAACACTGTGTATAGGGCTTCCCGCTTCCGCAGGGGCAGGGGGCGAGGCGGCTGATGCCTCTTCGTCTCCACGATACGGAGGAAAGCAGGGCTCCGGTGTCCTGATGGAAGAGGTCCCGCAGCAGGCCGTAGAGGGCGGGATCGCGGTGTTTCAGCAGATCGGGCGAGGTGAAGAAGTATTCCGCCAGCACCGCGAAGAACTCGTGTTCGTTCGTGTAGGCGTAATCGCTGACATGGGTGCGGCGGGAGGAGGGACGGGCCAGTTCCCGCGCCACGTACCGGATCCACTGGCGGACCGCCATCCAGGGAACTTCCGGCGGCAGCCCGTATTCACCGGCTTCCTGCTCGATCAGGTGCGCAAATTCATGCACGCCCACGTTGTGTGCGCCGGGCTGCGGGGAAAATCCTGCCAGCAACGCCGGCTTCGAGAGGATCATCACGCCGCTCAAGTGATGCAGGCCGACCATGCCGAGCATCTGCGCCTCTTCCCCGCCGTGGGTCCGGTAGGCATCGTCGAAGGCGTCGGGGTAGATCAGGACCTCATGCAGCCGATGGTATTCCCAGTCCTGAAACCCGAAGATCGGAATGACCGCACTGGCCGCCACTAGCACCCGGATGGTTTCATCTACGTCGGTGCGAATGCCGGTGATCCGGACCTCATCGAGAAAGATCTGGATCAGTTGCCGGAATCGATCTTTTCCCGCATCGTCGAGCGCCAGGAAGAAGGCCACCTGCTTTCGAAGGATCCGTTCCCGTGCTTCGGGGAACGGTTGCCGCATGACCGCCATCCGGCGGAGGCAGGGCCTCCGGATCCACCAGTAGGCGACGGGGCAGATGCCGAAGAGCGGCCACAGTAGAGGAAAGAGGAGTGTCAGCCATCCCGCTGTTCCGGCTGCCAGGAGGGTGGCCATGAAGGCCTGCCGTTGATTTCGATGTTGGGTTTCTGCCGTCACGAGCATCAGGCTGATCTCCGGAGAACAGGCGCTCACCGCGTCGGGATTCTACTCCGAACCCTGTCGCGCTGATCTGATTTCTCGCAATCTCGATACGTAATCCGGTTTCGACTCTAGAATTGAATGGGAGGGAAGGCGCCGGGTGATTCCTTCTGTTCGATCCTGAAATCTCCGCCTATGGCAGCATAACTAGTTGATAATACGTTGTAAAATTAAGTGTTTTTCTATCGTGTTTTCTTTGGCCTGTTCGTGCTAAGATCTCCTTGCTGCTTTCTTGGTCGCCAAGGGTCTTCACCCGGCGGTCGGAAGTCGGGGAGGTGATGTGGCCATCACCTCCCCTTTTTTTTGCCTTGTGGCGTTCCTGCCTCAGCGAGTGCCGTTCTCACCCGTTCTTCACCGAATCGATAGCCCCATCATATTGCGAATCCAGGTCCACGACTGTCTCGTCGGATGATCCGTGAGTCCCTCTCCGGTTCATGAGATCGGGATGGTCAGCTGACGAGGCTCGATCCGGTCTAGGGATTGTGACTCTCCCGGGAGGCGTCTGACGGAGGTGACGAGACAAAAAGGAAGTCGGCAGAGTGAAGGATCGTGATCGGACGAATCTCGTCTGGTCGAGTCGGTGAAACAGAGACGCCCAACCATTACGGGCCCCGGTTGTGAATTCTGAGTCGGTGTACCTGGCCCCTCCGTTCACGGTGCGCGGGGGGGGGAGGGAGAGAGGCGAGGAGGCGACGTGACCGTCGCCTCCTCAAGGCGCAACTACTTCTTCTTCTTCGCGGCTGCCTTTTTTGCCGGCTTCTTCGCTGCTGCTTTCTTCGTGGCCATGAGTACTTCACCCCCCTTCGGAATAAAAGTGTGAACTGATGTGACAGGTATAGCAGAGATTGTGCGGCGAGTAAATTACTTCTCAGCGGATTTTTTTCGATCGGGCGGAAAATGGACGGAGCTTCCGTGTCCCGGGATCGACTTTCCGGGGAGGGCGGATGGTTGGTTGAGACAAGGGAACGCGTCGCGTCCGCTTCGTTCGGCGCGCGGTCTCCGGGGTTCGCCGTGTGCATTCAACTCGAAACGCGATCCTCGCTGATCGGCTTCCGGAGCCGGTTTCCCGCATTTCTATGCCGTGATTTCCGCTGCGCGGCCGCGTGATCGCTGTCGTCGATGCGGTCGTGCGGTCCGGCCGATGCGTCATTGAAACGGGTCGGGAGGGCGGATGATCGTCGTGTCGTCCCGGTTTCGATCGGGAATCGGAGGAGACGGACCCTGAAAATTTTTTTCAGGAAGAGCGTTCGGCGCCGGAAGAATCCGTCTTCGATCACATGGCGAGTTGCCGAGCAGCGGACCGCATGCGGACGATGCAGCGTGCTGCATCCCGGCGCGGTCATCGCCGGCTATCTCGGCCACCGGTCTGACTTGCTCCGCTCTTGCATCGGCCTGTTGAGGGGCGTAGGCTAATAACAACTGTTCGCAGCCGCCTCATTCTGCAGGTGGTGCTATGGTCCTCCGTGGAACGTCATTCCATCGGCCCGGACCTGCCGGGTGTTTCCCTTTCACCAGACGGGCGGTTGACTGTCCCCTCAGGGGACGAAGGTCCGGCCGTTTCCCGATTCGCGCGTCGCGCGCTGTCATGGGCGCCGTTTCCTCACATCACGCCATCCGAATCCGGCACCACGGTCTTCGGCGGCTCCGCCGTAGGCCCGGCTGCCCGAGGAGGAAAGGAGGCTGTCATGTCCTATCGCTATAGCAGTATCGACATCATCGTCGGATTCGGGATGTGCGCCATCGTATTCGGAGCGCTGTTTCTGTTTGTCGCGACCACCGGCACCTTCCTCGTCGCCGCGCCGCCGGCGATGGTCGAGCCGTCGCCCGGTTCAGCCGGCGGGATGGTCTGGTTGCAGCCGGCTCTGGGCCGGGCCATCGTCGAACGGACGCTCTTGCAACGGCAGAGCGATCGAATCACCGCCCAGGCGTCATTGGAATGGGATCAGGCTCTTCTGGCACACTATCGTTTGCAGTCCATGCCAGGCGGCCCGTTCGGAGCCGTCATGGACCGTGCCGCGGCAATGCCCGATGAACACGCGGCTCGAGTGCAGGGGGTCATGGGGCAGGCCGTCGTGAACGGCACCAGGCGTGGAGTTCGGAGCGGCATGCTGGCGGCGGACTTTTCTCTGGCCGGCTACAATCGCACCATGATCGGCAGCGCCGAGCGCCTGGGTGAACGCATGGAGCGCGCGTTTGCGGCGGACTGGCAACCGATGCTGGGCCGATGGATCGTGGATGCCGGCCGGGACTATGCCGTCCGTTCGGCCGGAGTTCAGGAGCAACTGGGCGCGGCGATTATCCATGTGGCCCAGGCAAGGACCGGTCTGGAAGAAGCCTGGGCGGCGAATCAGTATCAGCTCGGAACGTTGCTGGCGGCGGTGGATCGTACCGCGACCATGGCCGGCCCGGCCGATCGGATTATGGTTGCACGCATGGAGCCTGCCGTGGGAACTGCAGTGTCCGAGCCGGTGATGACGTGGCCGGGGATTCCGGTCGGCTATCTCTTTGCCGCGATGATCGGGATGGCCCTGGTCTTTTTCAGCGGGCTAAGGCTGTCCGCCATGAGCCGGGAATCAAAAATCCAGGCTGAGCTGCGTCGCGATCGTGAACGCTGGATGTATCGTCCGGCGGCATAACAGGATCAGCCGGGCCGGGTGGCTGACGCATGGTGCCGGCGTCGGCCATCCGTTCACCGCCGGTTCGCTCGATGAAACGCGATGAGCCTGACGGCAGATTGTGAGGGATGTCATGGTTATTCTGATTGGACTGGTGACGATGAGTGCGCTCATCTGGTTGCTCGCCTGGTCGCTGACGGGGGAAAGCGATGCGGAGCGCCGGCATATAGAGGAGTTGAAGGGCTTATCCGGGCCGTCTGCCGCACCCGAGGCGCGGGTGCCGTTCAGACGGGCGGCTTGAGATGATCTGGCCCGTAGCGGATGCTTCTGAGCGGGGTCGGGATTGAGTCTTCAGGGGGTGCCGGATACAATCCCGCGCTGAATCTGTGCGGCAGGGGTCGCATCGCTGTCGCCCGGGGATGTATGGCTGAATCTGAACGGAAGTCGAATCCGCCCGAGACGGCTGAATGGGTCGTAAGTGCCGCGCGTCATCAACAGCTTCACGATATTGTCTCTTACGTGAAGGCGCTGCATCATCATATCGATCCGGATATGTATGATATTCCGCTGACGCAACTGGAAGAGTTGGCGTGGTGTGTCGACGGGGTTGCGTTCGAGTCGGAAGGGGGCAAAGAGTGGTATGGTTTTACGATGCCGGTTTCGTGGAGGGATTTGCGCTTCATCGAGACCGTCGTCATGGCGGCGGACACCTATTCTCACCGCAAGACGACCGGCTACCGGGTCGAAAGCCTCACCGATCAAGGGTTCGATGATCTGATAAAGTGGCTGGCGAAGGCGGAAGACGAGCTGTTCCGCTCCAGATTTCAACAGCCATAACGCTCCGGCCGGCGCTGCCCGGAGCGGCGAGAGCGCTATTCCTGGTGCGGGCGGCCGGAGATGTGTTTTTGTTTGAGCAGCTTGGTGAAGTAGGTGCGTTGCAGCTGAAGGTCTTCAGCGGCCCTGGTTTGATTCCATCCGTTTCGCTTCAGCGCCTCTTCGAGCACCATACGGCTATAGGCCTCCATTGCATCGTGATAGGGACGAACCGGGGCGGCGCTCTCCGGGCGCCGCTCCGCGGCGGCGGCTCCGGAGGGCAGGCACAAATGTTCGGGCTCGATGATGTGCCGGGCGCATAACACCATGGCACGGGTCAGGACATTCTCCAATTCGCGTATGTTGCCGGGCCAGTCATAGTGCTGGAGCCTATCTGCCGCGGCGTCACTGAGGACGCAGCGCTCCTGGCGCCCCAGTTTGAGGGATCGGCTCAGAAAATAGCGGGTCAGCGCCGGGAGGTCGTCCTTCCGTTCGCGAAGCGCCGGGAGGGTGATGGTGATGACATTCAGCCGGTAGTACAAGTCTTCGCGGAAAGTGCCCTGGCGGATGGCCTGGGTCACGTTTTTATTGGTGGCGGCGATAAAGCGGACGTTGGCCTGTACCGGCTGGGTGCCGCCCACCCGGTAGAACTGCTGATCCTGCAGGACCCGAAGGAGATGGCTTTGCATGGGAAG
The DNA here is from genome assembly GCA_964412445.1 of uncultured Nitrospira sp. GTDB lineage: Bacteria > Nitrospirota > Nitrospiria > Nitrospirales > Nitrospiraceae > Nitrospira_D. The sequence continues at coordinate 28,103 of CAYPOR010000021.1, read as the reverse complement.
GGGCATATCGCCGATTTCATCGAGAAAGACCGTGCCGCCTTCGGCGATTTCAATTTTCCCCGGTTCGCGTTTGAGGGCGCCGGTGAAGGCGCCCCGTTCGTGGCCGAAGAGTTCATTTTCCAAGAGGGTTTCGGGCAGGGCCGCGCAATTGACGGCCACGAAGGGTTTCGCGCGGCGCGGACTCCACCGGTGAATCGCCCGGGCCATGACTTCCTTCCCGGTTCCGGTCTCGCCCAGTAACAGCACGGTCACCGGCGAGGCGGCTGCCTGCTGGGCGATCTTGAGTTGTGTCGCCATCTTCGGGTTGGTCCCCACGACGGGGTCATACTGGCTCTCGATTTCTTTGCGCAGGACTTCCACCTGGCGATCCAGGGCCAGAGTTCCGAGCGCTTTTTTAATGACGACGGTGAGGTGGTCGGCCGTGAAGGGTTTGGTCAGGAAGTCGAAGGCGCCTAAGTGCATGGCCTGCACGGCGCGCTCGACCGTGCCGAAAGCGGTCAGGATAATAATCAACGGCGTGGTATAGGCGGGCAACGGCGTCTCCGGGTCTGGCCCCGAGGCTGCGGTGGCGGCTTCCCGAATCTGTTGTAAGACTTCCAGCCCGGAGCGATGGGGGAGTTCCAGATCAAGGAGGACGAGGTCCGGCGCCTCCTGTTCAATGAGCCGCAGGGCCTCTGCCCCGTCGCTCGCGGTCAGAGGGTCATGCCCCATCCATGTGATGCGGTTTTCCAGTCCGAGCAGGATATCCCGGTCATCATCGACGAGAAGAATTTTGGCGCGCATAGCGTGTACGTCCCGTGGTCCGTGTTCTGAAGTGTAGTGACTTCATCGAGAAAAATACATGGGCTCTTGCCGGTCCATCCGGGTCTGGAGAGGAGACTCCCGTCGGGCCGGCCTGCGCCGTCTCATGGCAGCGGCCGCTCTGTCTCCGGGGGGGGCGCGACCGGCAGTGTAAAACAGATGCAGGTTCCGCGGCCGGGCGTGCTCTCCGCCCAGATTTCTCCCCGGTGCATGGTGATCAACGTCTTGGTAATGAACAGGCCCAGTTGCGCCCCTTGCGAGGACGGCATCGACGACGGCACTTTTGAAAATTCGTTGAAGACGCTCGGCAAGTGGAGCGGGTCAATCCCGCATCCGGTATCGGCCACGCAGGTCTTGACCATCCCGGCAGCCTCACCGGAGAAGGTGACGGTGACGGATCCGCCGGGAGGGGTAAACTTGATGGCGTTGCCGATCAGATTCCAGAGAATTTGTTCCAGCTTGTCGCGGTCGCCGAGAATTCTGGGGAGGGGCTGCGCCGGTTCGATCCGGAGGGCGATCTGTTTCTCTGCGGCGACCGTCTGCAAGCCCTCTGCGGCGATGGCGGCGATCTCCGCAATACAGACCGGTTCAGGCCGCAGCACATCTTTGCGGGTATCCAGCCGCGACCAGTCCAGCAGCTGGTTGATGATGCGTGCCAGCCGCGCGACGTTGTGCTCGATCCGCGTGAGGTAGGTCGTCTGCTGGCTTGTCAACGGACCGGTGACGCCATCGAGCATATTTTCGGCAAAACTTCGAATGGCGGTCATGGGCGTACGCAATTCATGAGACACGACCGACAGGAAGGTCGAGCGCCGCCGATCGTGGGCCTGGAGCTGGTCATTGACGCGCGAGAGTTCCTCCGTGCGCTCGCGGATGCGTTCTTCCAGATGCTGGGTCAGCTCGGAGAGGTGGGCATAGGCGCGGGCGTTGTCAATTGCGGCGGCCACATGGCTGGCGATCGTCAGAAGAATATGTAGGTCTTCTTCGGTGCAGATCTGGGCGCCTCGATCCCCGGCGATGTAGCCCAGAGTGCCGTGATGACTCTGAAGCGGAACGGCAATAAACGACGAGATGCCGGCGCGTTGCAGTAAGGCCATCACCGGCGGATAGATCCGGTCGGCGGCGGCGTCGAGCGCCTGGATGAGCACCGGTTTGCGGCGAAGAAACAGATCAGCGGTGATGCTGCCGTCGTCGCATATGGGGATCTCCAGGTCATAGGCGATCGTCGCAATCTCGGGCGAGAGCCCCGTGACGCGGGCGATGTACGACACGTCTCGCTCTTCGAGCCGCAGGACCAGCACCATGCGCAGGAAGCCAAGATTCCCGACCAGGAGTTGGAGCACTGTGTCGAGGAGGTGGTTCATGTCCAGGGTGCTCGTAATGGCGGCACTGGCTTGATGGAGGGTGGTCAGCTGTTTGAATTGTTGTTTAATCGTCTCGAGGTTGGTGGTAATGGCCTGATTGCGCTCTTGAACTGAGCGGACCATGACATTGAAGAGCCCGGCCAATTGGCCGACCTCATCGTTCGTGGAAGGGGATAGTTGAACCGGCGCCGTTCCCTCGGTCACCTGGCGGGCCACGCCGGCCAGGCGCCGCAGCGGAGTCGTAATGCGCGAGGTCAGCAGGTGCGCGCCGAGTATGCCGGCTCCGATAATGAGAGCGGTCAGGGCAAAGACATTCTGTATCATGGTCAGCACGGCCTGGCGCACGTGCTCATCGGTGAGCCCGATTTGAATGACGCCGTACACCGGAGGCCGTTTCATCATCACTCCGTCGATGGCAGGGGCTTCGGGGTCAAGCGTAAACGGGGTGAGGGGGGCGGGTGCTGCGCGAAGGACCGGCAAGGCAAAGTCATAGAACGTCTCGGTGAGAGTGGGAAACACCTGCGCCATGAAGGAGCCTTCATGCTGAGGGGCGAGCGTGAGCTGATCCGAGGCGGCCAGCGGGGTAATCTGCGGGACCGTCGCCGGCGTGAGTGCCAGTCGTTGGGCGATGTCTGCGGGTGGGTAGATCGGATGGGAGAGCGCCCGTCGCGGATCGGTCAACGACTGGCGCGCTCCCTTGCTGTACCGGGCGACAGCCTGGCCATTGGAGCCCGTGACGACCACATAGACGACTTCATCGATGGAGAGGAGCCCTTCGATGTACTGTTGCAGCGTCGTCTGATCTTCCGCAACCAGGCCGGCAAACCGGAAATGGCTGTTGTGCGCGATATTGGTCAGGAGGATTGTGCCGAGGCGATGAAGATTTTGCAGCATGGCGTCGCGGCGTATTTCAACGAAATACCAGCTCAACGTTGAACAGGTCAGGACCAGAATCAGGCTGAAGAACACGACAAATTTCGTGCGCAGGCTGATGAACGGCGTCGTCGTGACGCCGGCAGGCGGTGTCGGATTCTGGAGCGCGGCCGGGTCGGCTGTCATAGGAGTCGGGTCCTAATATTTTTCATCAATCAAGCGCTCACTATCGTTGGGAAAGGTGATGCCCAGGAAGTTGGCGGTCTTCTGGTTTACGGTGATGTTCAAGCGTTCGATGGGGATCGGTTTCATCGGGAGTTTCCGGTCTCCATCGAGGAGTCGTCTGGCCAGCAGGCCGGTTTCCCGGCCGACATCGCTGTAGGAGACGGAAATGCTGAGGAGCGCTCCGAGCCTGGTCATTTCCGGCGAGAAACCGATGACCGGGATATGTCGTGCCATGGCTGATTCGAGAATGAAGCCGACGGACTCCGCGGTCAAGACCGTTGAATCGGGCACCAGCCACAGCCCGTCGACGGCGGTGAGGAGCGTGCGCAACTGCAGCGGGACGTCTTTTTCACTGGCGACGGGAAATTCACCCAATTCGAACCCGCTGGCGGCAGCATGGCGGGCGGTACCAGTGCTGTGAAACCCGGTCTTCGCGGGATCGAACAGGACGCCGAGCCGGCGGAGCGAGGGCAGAAATGTGCGGAGAATCTTGAACTGCCGATCGGCGGGAATCTCCAGCAGCGTGCCGGTGGTATTCGCCGCGGCGAGATGATGCTTCGAGGGATCCAGGATCATCATGTAGACGATGGGGATATCCGCGATTTCCACCTGGGCGGCCAGGGCGGCTTTCAGGCCGACGGCCAGGACGAGAGACGCATCGGAAGCCCTGATCTTGCGGGCCAGTTTTTTCCCGAGTTCAGAATCGCCGCGCAAGTCGTATTCGGCGTAGGTCATGAACGCCGGCGCCGTGACTTTGAACCCCTCGATCGCCTGCGCATAGGCCTGCAAGTCGGAGGATTTCAGAATCGCAATCTCTCCCGCGTGGGCGCTGCCTGATCCGAGGAGACAGGATAGGAGGGACAGCGCGAACCCCGCCAACGTCTTGCCAAACGCGAAGCCTTTGGCGAGCGAGGGGCGCGCGGTGTGGTGTCGAAGGCGTTTCGTCATCATGTCATGATGGACTATGGTCGTGTCGCGGTTGCTCGAGGGCGTCGCGACCTGCCTGCGCGGGCTCCGACCGCGTCAGCTGTCCGGGCGTCGTCGATTGAACGGTTCCGAGGATGCGGGTCGCTGCGCCGGTCGCACTCCGAACGATATGGCCCGACCAGGAAAGCCATTGGAGCGTGCCGTCGGCCCGGCGCACGCGGTGAGCAAAGGCGAGTTCAGGTTGTGAGGACTGTTGTGCCGTCAGCAGCGCCGCCAGAACCGAGGCCTGGTCGTCCGGATAGACTCTGGCCAGAAAATCCTGTCTGGAGAGGGGCGCCGCGCCGACCGGCAGGCCGAGCAGCTCGTTGACGATCGGCGACCAGTAGCAGTGGTCCGTCTGCAGGTTCCAGTCCCAGATGCCGACGCGCGCGCTCATGAGCGCGCGCTGAACCCGTTCCTCGTTGACGCGGAGCGAATCCCCAAGGCGTTTGCGCTCGGTGATGTCGGTGGAGATTCCGCAGACGGCATAGGGTGTGCCGGTCTCGTCGCAGAGCGGAAACTTGATGGAGATATAGTCGTGGGCCCCGTCGGCATGGGGGGCGACTTCGTCGTACTCGATCGCCTCGTTGCGTGCCAGCACCTGGCGATCGTTCGCGCTGAATGCCCGAGCAATCTCGGGAGGGAACAGATCATGGTTGGTGCGCCCGACGATCTGTTCGGTGGTCAGGTTGAACAGCTGCTCGAACCGGCGGTTTGTCAGGATGAACCGGCCGTCGGTCCCTTTCACGTATATGACGGCGGTGGTGTTATCGATCACATCTTTCAGGAGCCGTTCGCTGCGCCGGAGGGCTTCTTCGATCCGTCTGCGGTCGGTGATGCACTGTAAAGAGCCCGCCATGCGGACGGGACGTCCCGTGTCATCCCACGCGGCCAGGCCGCGCGCGCGGAACCAGCGGTAGTCGCCGTGTTTCGTGAGGAGCCGGTATTCCACGTCGTAGGGCTCGCGCTGTTCCAGATGCGCGCGCAATGCGGCCAGCACGCGCTCGCTATCTTCAGGGTGCAACCGGGAGGTCCAGCTCTCCAGAATGTCCGGAAACTCCTCCCGGCTGTATCCTAACAATTCGCGCACCCGCGGAGACCACCAGACCGGAGTGCGGGGATCATCCCATGAACGGCCCGGGAGAATCTGTCCGTCCCAGAACCCGTCGCTGGATCCGCGGATCACATATTCCAAACGGTCTTCCCGTTTCCGTAATCCCGATTCGATGCGCCACTGTTTGGTCGTATCATGAAAGACCACGACCGCCCCGGCGACGGTGCCGTCTTCCCACAACGGGGAGCTGACGTATTCGACCGGGAAGCTGGTGCCGTTACGCGTCCAGAAGACCTCATGCGTGACGCGATGGATCTCGCCGTCGTGCAGGGCGGCGTAGATCGGACAGGCGTCGTCGGGGTAGGCGGTCCCGTCGGCTCTGGTGTGATGCAGGAGCGCATGCATGGGGCGTCCGATCAAGTCGTCCACCGAATAGCCGAGCATCGCGGCCGCGCGCGGATTCACGAACGTGGCGAGCCCCTGGCGGTCGATGCCATAGATGCCCTCGCCGGCCTGTGTCAGGATGAGGCTGTGCCGGCGGCGCAGCTCATCCAGCGCCCGCTCCGTCTCCTTCCGTTTGGTGCAGTCGCGAATGATGCCGCTGTAGAAGCGGCCGGTGTCGGTGTTCCAGGTGGCCAGCGAGAGTTCGATCGGAAACTCGGCGCCGTCCCGCTTGAGCCCCTGGAGTTCGACGACCGATCCGATCAGGCGCCCCGATCCGCCCGCTTCCAGGCGGGCCAGGCCGGCCGTGTGGCGGTAGTGATACCGGGACGGCATCAGAACCGTGAGCGGTTGGCCCACCAGGCCGTGCTGCTGGTGGCCGAACATGGTCGCCGCCGATCGATTATGCGAGACGATGATGCCCCGACCATCGGCGACCACAATCGCATCGCTGGCTGACTCGACCAGCGAACGGAAGCGGTCTTCGCTTTCCGTCAGGAGATGTTCGGCGCGCTGGGCTTTGACCGCCAGTTCCTTGACGCCGATCGCGCGGCGGAGCGTCTGCCGGAGTTCTTCGCGATGGTAGGGCTTGGTCAAGTAGGCGAAGGCCCCCCGCGTCAGCGATCCTACAGTTTTTTCCGTCGCCGTGGTGGCGGTGACGACGATCACGGGTAAATGCGGGTCCATCTGCTGGATCGTGGCGAGCATCTCAAGGCCGTCGCCGTCCGGCAAGGTCACGTCGAGCAAGACCGCATTGAAGTGATGGGCCCGGAGCTGGGCGAGCGCGCCGGCACAAGAGTCGGCGGTCTGCACGGCATAGCCGTCGTGGGTGAGCAGGTCTTGCAGGCCCACGGCAATGTCCGGATTGTCTTCCACGACGAGCACGGTATAGGAAGGGGCTTTGCCGGCCATAGCGCCCTCAGTCACTCAAGCCTTCAGGACAGGACGCGGCCTGACTCGCCGTTGTCCGCGGTTGAGCGTTCATGTGTTGCGCCGTACCATAACGGGAATTGCGCCGGAATGGTAGAGCCATACCACGTAAGGAAACCATGGAGAACCTCATCGTCGGCCGGTCCGCAGGTTCACGAGATCGGAAGGGCCGATGGTCGGGGGCGGCAGCGACAGGAGACCGGCGCGGGCAAACGTGGGAACCGCCTGCCCCCGGCCGCTCAGACTGGCGGTCAGCGGCGCGGCCGGCATCGGATGGCCTGATGGTCTCAGCTCCTCGGTCATTACCTGTCCTCACTTCGGCCTTGAGCGCCGACGATTGAGTTCGCACACGACGCCTATAGGAGCGGCTCGGCAGGGGGCAGGCGTTGTGGAAGAGAGCCAGCCGGCGGCGGACTCACGAGGGGCAGGGGGCGATCGTCCGGAGTCCGATCAGGCTGCCAGCCCTCGGTGCGATGGTGTCCCGTTTTCTTTGAGCTGTGGTGCGTCATGAGTGTGAACCCCTTTGGCAGTGCGGCGATCATCGCCGGTGATTGAGACGACCATGAGCCATGAGATCCCTACCAGCCCCGCTAACAACACCCAGATGATCAATTCCTGTGTCATGGTATGGCCTCCTGAGGGAGTCTTGCCGTATTTCCGCTGGATGATCGCAAGCCGTATGCCACTGGCCTGCTCTGATTGAGCGGGGACACTATGGTCGGAGAATCTTAGAGAAATCGCATCTGAGGCGTCGCTCGTCTCGATGTGCCATTGCGAGCGCCGATAAGAGTGAATCAGATGTGATCCGAAGGTGAATCGGAAAAGATTCGTCGCTCGGCGAACGGATGAGCGTGATGTGGCGAGCGTTGGAGGAAAGAGCGACGCGCTATCGGGTCGGTGCCGTGATGGAGCGCAGGTCCCATTCAGCTACTCCGTGAAGACCGACCTGTTTCAGCAGGGCGGCGCGCATGCGCCGGAGGGGGGCGTCGGCGGGGCGGGCATCGATGAGCGTGCAGAGGCAGGCCATCGCGTCGTACCAGAATCCCTGACGGGCATTGTCCAGTACGCTCTGGGTGTTGCAGGTGAGGTGCGGGCCCGCTTCGACGAGACAGGCATTGAACTCACAGCGTTCGATGACTCCTCCCGCCACGATATCCTGCGACGGCGAGTCGGGGTTGCGAATCACGGAGACGTACCATCGATACTGGATGTCCGGTTCGAGCGTCAGCCCCATCTCCTTCAGATTAATCGTCTGAATGCCCGCCTTCTTTGGGGAAGGGATGAGCGCTTCATGCACCGGCTTGATCGACCGGTTATCCACGAGGGTAAAGCGAACCGTATACGCCGTGGGCTTCGAAAGAAACCAATTGAGGACCGGCGTTTGATTGATCGTGAGGCCGACATGATCGGGCACAAGCGCCTGAATTTCAGGGTCGCTGCCGTCTGTTCCACGCAGTTGCCCGCCGACGCGCGCGCGCGGTGACAATTTTCTGGGCGGGGTATAGATCGGCAGCGACGGGTCATCGGGGGCGGCGACGTGCGGGGCGTCGGCGGGCCCGGATTCTGCTGTTGCCTGCGCCGGCTCCGCCAGGAGCGGGCCCAGGGGCATTGTCACGAGGATGCAAAAAACCAGCGTGGATTTCACCGTGCACGTCCTCTTGCTGAGGTTTCTTGGTGAAGATCTATGCATGAATCGTACTCTAGCATAGGGATCGCGATCCTTTATAGCCAGTTATTGAGCAACAAGAAGGGGGACCAGTATGCCGGATGCTCATAGACCCGGTCAGCCAGCAGCTTCACTTGAGCCTGTTGCAACGCGACCGCTTTGGACATCGAGGGATTCCTGAGCTGCCGGTAGAATTCGGAAATCAGCGCGGCGGCCGCTTCGTCATTGATGAACCACAGTGTGGCGATCGCGCTTCTTGCGCCGGCTTTGATGGCGATTCCCGCGAGGCCGAGGGCGGCGCGATCATCGCCGATGCCCGTTTGGCAGGCGCTGAGGGTCAGGAGTTCGAGCGGCTCCTGTCTGAACCGGTACAGACCGATCAGGCGGTCCAGCTGGCCCATCGACAGTTTCCCGTCAAAGGTGAGCAGAAACGAATCCGTGACGTCGGTTGAAAACTTCCCGTGCGTCGCGATGTGCATGATGCCGTAACGGCCGTCCCGCAGTTCCTGCTCCACATGGGACGCGACAAAGTCCTGATTCAGCAGTTGCTGGCCGGCATAGAGGGTGTGAAGCGCGTTCATTTCTTCGGCCACATAGGGGAGCGGGGGAAAGCCTTGCACTCCCTGGGTGAGTCCGGTTGCCAGGAAGCGTACATTCTTCCGGTTCAACGGATGCGGATCGGTCAGGGTCAGGCCCGGGGTCATCGCGACGGCGAAGCGTGTGATGAGAAACGCGGAGCCGTCATGCAGGGCGGCCATCGGAATCGTCCGCAGGGCGCTGTCCGGCACAAACACCAGGGTCGTAATCTGCAGCCGGCGCAGCTCCGCTTCAACCGGACGAACCAGCCAGTCGTACAGCTGCTGCGCGTGGGGCAGGTATTCGCGGGTCGTCCGCTTCTCGATCAAGCGACGGAACGCGCGAATTTCCTGGGTGACGGTTTCCGCGCGCACGGGGAGGGCGATCCGGCGCAGGCCGGTCGGCAGACTGATCAGCAGTTCCAGCCGCGTGGGAAACAGAATCGGATAAATAACCGCGGTCGTCGGCGAGAGGGTGTCGAACTTCGTCATGCGCGCTTGCAGCGCGTCCACACATTCGTCTTTGAAATAGTCTCTGAGCTCCGCCGTTTTATAGGCTTCGATGGCGTCCCGCGCCGCGAGCAGATCGCCGTCGTAGGATGCGGTTTCCGGGGTGTGTGATGCGCGCTGAAGCAGCAGGTCGGCGAGCTCAAAGAAGAGCGGACGCACCGCGTCCTGTTCGGACAGGGAGGCCTCGCTGTTGGCCAGGGCGACTTCCTGACGGATCGGCTGCAACGTCGTCACCGCCTGTTGATAGGAGACGATGGCCTCATCCAGCCGACCGGCGGCGGCCAATTGCCGCCCCAGTTGCCATTGCCATCGGTACAACGACTCCGACGCATCGACCGATTGCGCCAAGAAGACGGCCCGCCGGGTCAGTTGCAGCGCGTCTTCTCCGCGGGATTCCAGTTCATACAGGTGGCCGAGATACCCGAAGGCGTAGGAGGCGGTGCGCGTATCGCCCATCTGCTCGGCGGTCGTGGCGGCTTCCTGCAATGTGCCGGCGGCGCGGAGGAGCAGCGGGGAGCGGCGTTCCGGAAGCAGCGGCAGGAGGCGGCCATAGATGAGGCCGACATTCATCAGGCCCAGGGCTTTCTCATGCGAGGGCGGAATCTCGTTCAATTGACCGAGCGCCTGATCGAGCCATTCCCGGCCGGCTTCTGCGCGGCCCAGCCTGAGGGAGGTGCGGGCGGCATTGATGCGGGCGTGGAGTGCGACGAGCGGCAGGGCGGCGTCTGTCGCGAGCTCAACCGAGCCGGCGAATGCGGCGAGGGCCTGCTCGTCCTGCTTGCGAAGGGCATAGAGGATGCCGCGATCGTTGGTCAGCGTGGCGGCGAGGGATGGAGCCGCGTGGCGTGTGAGCTGCTCCTGGGCCTGGTCTAAATATTCGGCGGCCGGCTCCAGCTGTCGGGTCGCGAGATAGGTTCGTCCGAGTTGCGCCAGCACGGTGGCGTGCCACAGGCTCTCCGGTTGTTGCTGCGCCAGCACCAGCGCGAGTTCCAACGATTGCAGGGCCTGCTTCGTCCGGCCGAGCGTCTGCGCGGCCTGCGCGGCGGCGACCAGGGCTTCTCCCTGATGCGTATGGTCACCGCCGGCTCCGTACAAGCGGGCGGCTTCTTTCCAATGGGCCAGCGCGTGCTCGAAGTCTCCGTGGCGATAGGCCTCCTGTCCTTGCGTCATCAGCGCAGCCGGATCGCTGCCGTGCGGCTCGGCGGTCAATTGGTCACGACCGATACAGAGGGATGTCAGCAGGAAGAGTAGTACGAGAACGGCCGGTCTATTCTGTCGTCTATCCCGTCTATCCCGATTGTCCGGCGAGGCGCGCCGAGACCGACCGGACTGGCCGGACAAACCAGATAGACCGAATAGACCAGACAGACCGTTCCTCATAACACTTGCACCACAAATTGCAGATGGATCCCGTGGTCTTGGAGATTGCCGGGCGGATGCGCGACATGGTTGAGCGGATGGCCCCAGTACAGTTCAACCCGCGCGCGCTCCTGAGGCAGGAGGCTCCAGCGGACGCCCAGTCCGACGCTCGCCAGGGTCTGCAGATCGGGCGTGCCGCCCTTCGCATTCCAGGCGTGTCCCATGTCGGCAAATTGCGCAAATTGGAGGCGGGGCTCGCCGGAGGGAAACGTGAGCAGCGGGATGCGCGATTCGACCGACGCCAGAAAGGCGTTGTCGCGAATGAGCGTATTCTCGCGGTAGCCGCGGACGCTGAACCGTCCGCCGACCGGAACCTGCTCAAGCGGAAAGAGGCGGTCGTTGGCGAGTTGCAGGCTCATCTGGCCGAGGAACTGCACGCCGCCCCAGTCATCCACGCGTCGGATGCCTTGCACTTGTCCCAACCAGGAAAAGAACTGACCGTCCGGCAAGGCGCCGGAATTATTCGTCGCACCCAGCACATCAACTCCGATCGAAAAACGGGAACGGACCGCCACGACCGAATTCGCCGTCCGGTGCACATATTCCTGAATGAACCGCAACGCGCTGACGGTGCTGACGCCGGTGGTCGATGAGCCGGGAATGAACAGCGAGGGGAGCCCGGCCTGGTCGAACGCGGAGGTGACCTTGTTGTAGAGCCGTTCTCCGGTGATCGCGACGGCAAACTCATCGGTGAGCGTCTTGTAGAGCGGCTGGCGGAGCGTGATGCCGATGATTTCCGCGTCGGCGTTCAGATCGAGGAACCGGAACGCGTCATCGATGACCAGAAAGTCGTTGCGCCGGTACGATCCGGTGAGCGTCGTCTCGTACCTGGTGAGCGGCAGGGTATAGGAGGTATCGATGATCGGATTCACGCCGCGCGACCGGCCGTAGGTGAAGCTGAAGGGATCGCCGTTTCCCGTCAGATTCTGATGGGCGATCGTGGCCAGGCCGCGTTCTGCGCCGACGACCGGTGTCTGATGGTTATTGAAATCCAGCCAGGCTTTCCACGGAGAGGCTTCCTTCACCCGCAGATTCAGCACGCTCTCACCGCGGCGATCGCCGGGGCGGAGTTCCGCGTTGATGCGCTCGATGCGCGGGTCCTGCTGGAGCAGTTGCAGCCGTTCCTGCAGCGGCGTGATGGCAAAGGGCGTTGTGACGCCCAGCGCAACCCGGTCGCGGAGGTATCCGTCGCGGAACCAGCCGGCGCCTTCGACGTCGATGCGGGCGAGCGTCCCTTCGACGATCTGTATCTTGATCACGCCGAACGTCACATCCTGATCGGGAATGATCGCGCCGGAGGTGAGGTAGCCGCGATTCACATAGAGCAGCGTCAAAGCAAGGCGCAATCGTTCAAGGTCTTCCGTCGTGAGCGTCCGACCTTTGAACGGGCGAGTGACGTTGTCGATCTCCGCATCGGTGAATACCGTGTTGCCGACGACGTGAATGTCGTGGACGAACACCCGGACTTTGCCCAGCGATTGCGCCGCGTCGTCGTCGGGAGGACGCGGGACCGGCGGCAGCACCATGCCGGGCGGCGCGCTCGGCGGCGTGAACTCCTTCTTGAGCGGAGCGGGCGGCTCACCCGAGCGTCCGGTCGGATCAAATGGCGCCGGCGCCGTCAGCTGCGCGTGAAGGGGAAGGGGATTGAGTGACAGCGTGAGCAGCATGGCGATTCCCAGAGCGAACGTGACGCGTGAGGCGTGACGTGTGACGCGAGGAACGGCACCGTTGGAGCCCCGCGAACTTAGGATCGGCATCCGGTCGACTCACTCTCCGCAAAATGCTGCGTGAGAAAGCCTGCAGGGGTCAGCCGGCGCAGCGATACTATCTCATCAGCCGATGCGAGCAGGGGGGCCGGGGGCGCCGCCGGGTGAGCGAAGGGGCCGCCGTCTGCTCCGGTGAGCGCAAACGGACTCGACAGCCAGCCGCCAGGCTCCGCCGGCATGGTGTCGCGTCCGGCGACGATCAGGCTGCTGGACCGGCTGTCGGCCAGTGCGGCGCAGCGGCCTGTTTGAAGCGATTGCGCCTGGCGCATCGAGGAGGGGAGCGAGGACAGCGTGCCGCTTAGATTCGACGTGGGGCTCTGGATATTCACCGTGCCGTTCAAGCCGAACTGCGACGACGCGCTGATCACGCTGGTCTGATCCGCGAGAAACACCGGCGTGATGATCGTAATATTTCCGCCGTTGCCGTCGATCGCATCGGCTCGAATCTGGCTGTTCTGAAGAATCACCGAGTTCGGATCGATTAGAATGTTCCCGCCGTTTAACCGAGCCGACGCGTTGACCAGGCTGTTGACGAGCCGGATCTGGTCGGTGGCGATGATGTCGATGTTGCCGCCGCCGGCATTCTCCGACTTCGTTGTCACGAAGCTGTCCTGGGCGAAAAACGTCCTTCCGGCATTGATCGCGATCTTGCCCGCATTGCCGGCGCCAGGCGCCTTGCTCGTGCTGTTGGCGGATATCGTGGCGCCGCTGGTGAGTGACGTCATGTTGCCGGAGGTAAAGGTGATATTGCCGCCGTTACCTGGGCCGTTTGTTTCTGACAGCACTTTGGTGCCGGGGTCTATGAGCGCAATCTGATTGCCGGCGGTGATGTCGATTGACCCGCCCGCACCGGTCGCCGGATCAAGGCTGCTGGTGGTGATGATGGAGCCGCCTGAAAGGGATACGGAATCGGCCGCCGTGAGTGTAATCTGTCCCCCCTGGCCGGTTGATACGGTTCGGCTGGTGACAACACTCTGGCCGGACAACGAGATGGATTCTCCTGTGAGACTGATCGTGCCGCCTGTTGCGTTTCCGATTGTGCTTCCTCTGAATACGGCTTGATCGGAGAGCATGATGGATTTTGTCGCAGACAGGCGGATGTCTCCAATAGCACCGGAAAAAGCCTGATTTTCTATTTGCGATTTCCCTGAAATGAGAATTGAGTCTGAGGCTGAAATATCCACCGGGCCGCTGGACGTATTCGACTTATTGACTATTTGAGCACCATCCGTGATCTGGATATTCCTCGCGCTGACGGAAATGCCGTTTCCGGCTCCCGCGCCAAGTTGAATATTCCGTAACGCACTTTGCTGGGCGATATTCAGCAGAGGATCTCCCGTGAGGGACACCATATCCGTTGCCGTCACCGTCAGCAATCCGGTAGCGCCTTGCGCACCGTGGGTTCCGAGGGTTTCGATGATTCCTCCGCTACCCAGTACAACGGTGGCCGCTTGTATATCGATGTTTCCGGCGTTGCCGTCGGTCTGTGTCGAGGTTTGGATATACCCTTGTTCATTGACAGTTACTGAGCCAGCCGCGATCGAGATAGTGCCGCTGTTGCCAGAGCGAATAGCGCGGGTGCTCCCGTCCGTGATGCTTTCAATGTTGCTGAAGGTGCCTTGGCCGTCTGTCCCATGAACGGAAACCGACCTCGAAGCGGTAATGGAAATGTCTCCTGCCCGTCCGTCCCCGTTGGCAATTGTTACGATGGTCGAAGCGCCTGCGACGTCGACGCTGCCTGGTTTTGCGTCGGTGCCTGCGATAATGACAATATCTCCTCCGCGGCCCTTGTCCGATGTCTGTGACGCGATCGCGCTGAAATTGTTGAGCGATATGGCGAATCCGTCAGGCGGCACATCGCCGGTGATGTTGATGTCGATGGCCGTGGAGGCTCCATCGACATCCCCCTGCGTGGCTGAGAGGAGAACCGCATTGTTGTCCATGACGAGCTGTCCGCCGCGGATACGAATGGTGCCTCCGGCTCCGCCGGCTTCAAACGCATTATCGCTGGCGTCTAAGAAGGCACCTTCGGTAAGCCCGATAGTTCCCATTTTAGAGAAGGACTGCCCGTTTATATTAGGGCCGGTTTGCAAGTTGGGGAGCAGTATTTCGCCCGGCGAGGCGACACTGGCCAGGCGGATTTCACCGGCTGGCGCCGAGAGGAGGCCTCCGCGCACTTGGATGCCTCCTGCAGCGGTCACCGGATTCTCGGTGTCGGGATCTTTGTAGGTGAACTCTTTGTTGCCTGCCACAAGCGTGAGATCGCCGCCTGGAGGGACCGAGAGCGTGCTTCCCGGCAGGACGGTAATGCCTGCCGAGTTGCCGTCGAGGAATCCGAATGCGGCCGGGACGAAGCCGAATTCCGGAAGCGGCGCTGAGGAAAGAATGCTGACCTTGCCCGCGGTGGTTACGGCGTCACTAGCTGGGTTTGCGTAGAACATCGTACTCTGATTGGTCGCCTCATCGAACAGGCGAATGTAGTTGGCGGTGGTGAAGTTGACTGAACTGCCGACGTTGAGCTGGGCGTTCGGCCCGAAGACGATCCCCGCCGGATTCATGAAAAAGAAGTTCACCGGGGTTGTGGCTTCGACGGCGCCGTAGAGCATGGACGCCGAGAGGCCGGATTGCAGTCCCGTGACCCGGCTGAGAATGTGCGTGATGCCGCCTGGGACGTTGAATGTGGTGACGTCGCCTGCGCCGACGGAAAACGTGTCGAAACTGTGGAACTGATTGGCGCCTTTGAGCGTGCCGCCGCTGATTCCGCAGTTTGCCGTGCACAGAGTCAACGGTTGACCGTTGACTGTCGTGCCGAGCGTACCGTCGCCCGCAATCGTCGTCGAACCGGCGGCCCGGGCGTCAGCAGGCGGTCCCAGCAGGATAGGCGCAAGGGCTAAG
Source organism: uncultured Nitrospira sp. (assembly GCA_964412445.1). Classification (GTDB taxonomy): domain Bacteria; phylum Nitrospirota; class Nitrospiria; order Nitrospirales; family Nitrospiraceae; genus Nitrospira_D. The sequence goes on along the minus strand of CAYPOR010000021.1, from coordinate 12,618 downwards.
ACAACGAGGACAATGAGACGCGAGGTGTCCCTCTCAATGACTGGAACCTGCTTCCTCATTATCATGGTAAAACCTCCGCACGGTGTCGGCCTTTGACTCTGCCGTACCATCGGTACTCAAAGCACCGATGAGCCCGTCATCTCTACACTAACCACATTCAACTTGTCGTTGATAAACTTGGCGTCGAACGTCATTTATTTTTGTTTCTTGTCTTTTCCCTTCTTCTTGCCCGTCTCGTCCTGGTCGGCGAGGAATTCTTCCGAGTGCCCGTCGAATACGCCGACGTGGGAGAAATCCGACGGGGTGACGGTCGTCGAATAAATCTGAACGGAGGTAAGATTCAACAGGTCGCTGACGTATTTCTGGTAGAACCAAAACTGTGTTTTGATTACACGTTGGTACTGGAGGCCGTCGGTCCATTCCTCAGAGAGGCACATCGACGGGCAGTTGATGTTCCCGTACGAGGAAGGAACGGAGCAGCACACCGTCTTTTGGGAATAGGTCGCGATCTCATTGTCTCCCGTATCGTTGTCATTGACCCATCCCGTGACTTTGAACCAATTGTCCTTGGCCGCGTTGGCCCCCCGTCTCATCGAGCCGGTCTCGGTTCGAGCGAAGTTGACTTTGGTCGGAGGTGGAGGAGTCGCCGCTGTTTTGGGGCCTGCATCGAACCTCGACCAGAAGGAAATGTCCCCGTTCAGGCCATCCGCCGTCGCCGTGATCTTCGCATTGACTAATTCGAGTGTGTCGTTGGTATTGTCGTCGATGGCTCTGACTTTGGCCGGGTTCACGCCGTCGAGGCCTGAGATTGTGATGCCGGAATAGGATCTGGCACCAGGGCCGGGGGGGGAGTTTGCGCTGATGACGATTTCGCAGGGAGCAGGGGCGGCGGGGCAATTGCTGTTGACCTCTGTCTGCCCTTGAATGACGACTGTCATATTGCTCACGGCGCCTGCGTTGAACGAACTTCCGATTAGAAAGGTCACACAGAGTGCCAGAACGAATACTGCTTGCCGCATAGTCTCCCCCTTCCCTTCCGTGGTGAACTGCGTGAGCCTCGCATGGCTCCTGACCATGCCCTTCCACTTCTCTAGCTACGGATATGTAAGGGCCTTGGTTATGGCTGCGGAAAAATCAATCAGCCCGTACCCGACTTCTCTGTCCCATCCTTTCCGCTGTGGCATTGCGGTACCATCTGCGTCCTGGGGCGAATCGGCAAATTGATAGTTCGGCAGCCGTTGAGCCGTGTCCTCGATGATGTCGCGGACTTCTTGCAGCGTAAGCCTGGGTTTTAACGACAAGATGACGGCTGCCAAGGCTGCGACTTGGGGGGACGCTGACGAAGTGCCGTAGAAATCTGTTCGGTAGTCTGCGGGCCAGTGTCCGCCGGATCCCGAGCTATGGATCGTGGTCGGAATGCCTACCCCGGGAGCGACGACTGACAGCCCATTTCCAAAGTTCGCGTCACCGCTCGCTCCCCAATCGGCCGTAGTGCATCTCGTGCCGGTTTGTGTGATTGCCCCGCAGGCAATCACATGGGGGTCTGCCGCCGGATAGGACAAGGCGGGGCTGCTGTCGTTGCCGCTGGAGGCGCAAATCACCACATCCTTAGCGGCCGCACGGCGTATCTGTACGCGCACGTCGATCGTGTCGAGTTGGGGCGACGCCATACTGATACTGATGACTTTGGCGCCACTGTCACAGGCAAACTTGATCGCCTCTGCCAACTCGGCGGCGGTTTCAGTTTCCAGTCTCACAGGCATGATCCGGCAGCCCGGCGCGAGGCCGGAGACGCCGATGTTATTATCGCAATGCGCCGCGATGATGCCGGCGCAGCAGGTGCCGTGAGGGTTCATGTCCGTCGCGTGCGCCTCCGTGCCTCGCGGTACGGTTACTTGCGCCGGCCCGTGGAACGTTGCTCCGGTGACAAACGAACCTTGGAGATCAGGGTGACCGAGGTCGCATCCTTTGTCGAGAACAGCCACGACAATGTTCTGGCCTAGGTTGCCGGCTGATCTTTGTTGGTAGACCGTATCCCAATTCATCACGGGCAGGTTCCACTGGTGAGCGGACAGGGGATCTTTTGTCACATTGTTTGCCCATGCGACGGTGCTGACCAGCGGCATAAAGTCAAATTGCACGTCATCAATGGGCCCTTTACGTATGGCCCGTCGTCCTGACTTGAGACGGTAGATTGTTCCCCCTTCCGGCTTTTCAATCGTGTAGGGCACATAGGCAGCCTCCTCGGCCAAGTTCGCCGCTCGGTTGGGCTTCGCCGCGCATTTCATTTCAGCGAGTCTTGTCGTGACCGCTTGGATGACGGCGCCGTCCGTGAGTCCTGCTTGTGGACGAGGTTTGATGAGGAGCGTATCCGGGACGGGAGCGACCACGCCCTTCAGGCCGGGAATCCCGATGGTCTGATAAACGGGAGCGATCCACGCCAGTTGATTCTTCAGTTGTTTTTCGAGCAACCGTCGGAGCTTGTCAGAGAGGGGAGTCCTGTCTATCGTCCTGACCCAAAATCTGCGGTCGGTGTGATTGATGACCGGTCTCTCTCGGTGGTGCTTCTTTTCGGCTTGGTGATGGTTCTTCTCGGCATCGAGCAGGCCTTCCAGGAGCAAGGGCACACGGATAAGGAGCTGTTGGACTGTCTCCCTCGATTGCTTCTGTTTGAATGCCAGAAGCAGCCTGGACCGATCGAGCTTGAGCACCGGTGTTTTCCCCTTTATTGTGCATGCGTGCTGAAGCCGGCCGGGAAATTTCATTTCTGTTCTTGGCATGCCGATCTCCCTCTGTCGCTCAGTGGACGTCAGCGCGCTCAATCATCGCCGAGAGCCCGTCGATCATCAGCTTCGTGAGGCCCTTCACGAGCGGTTGTGTCGAAAAAGTAATAGCACCTGTTCCTTCCCTTGAATGGAAGCTGCCTCGCTGACGATGTGAGCGTGAGAAGAAGAAAGCGATGTGCGATGCGAACGTGAGGCGCCATCCTGGGCATCTCCTTGACTCGCATTCGACCAAACTGACCGAGGGTGTTCGTACCATTCGGTTCCGCCACCTTCTAGCTAGGCTTCCCGCGCAATTTGTGCAATGCCCCTTTAGGATGGGGCCGATAGGCCCTGGCTTGGAATATTCTTACAGAGCTGCGTTCCAACGCGGTTTGCCCCCCTGCGGTATCAGGAAAGTCCCGACACTTTTCATCAGCTTCAGATCTCCCCCCGGGCTTCCGATATGGAAACGATGCCTATTTTTGAGCGCGTGTGTTTTCGGGCTTTTCATCGATCAATCTTGATTCTGCTCGGTCTCGCTTTACTGACCGGCTGTCTCCGGATGGACCGGCGCGATGTGCTGCCTGCCAGGGTTCCGGGTTTCGTCTCGCTGCCCGTCGGAATGTCTGTTGTCTCAACGTCACCGATGGAGGATGAAGGGGAGCCGGTCAGTATCCTTCGTTCCGTAACCGGGATCGCCCGGCAGGTATCGCCGGTTCGTCTGATCCAAGATGCCGGTGGCTCCATCCTCATCCACTCAGATCGCCGCTCCGCGGCTCTGCTCCTGGGGCTTGATCCTTCGCTTGTGCATCCTGCCGTCCGTCCGTTCCTCTTTCCTTCCTGTGACGCCGCTGTCTTGCCGTAGTCTGATTGGAAGGAGCCGCCTCTTCGGGTATGAAGCGAAGGGGCGGCTCCTGCGTCCTCGGCGTGGAGGCGACGGCTGCAGCCCGGAGTGGGTTGGATCCGGGCTGCGTGGAGCGATTCGACTCCGCGTATGAGTCGGATGACGCTGGTCGGCTCCATGCTGAGGCGAGGGGTTGTTCTAAGCAGAGTCATGTGTCGATGATTTTCCCACCCGTGTGTGTACGGCGTTTCATTGCGGGCAGCGTGCGGGCTGTCCCGATCTAAGCTCGTTACTCCTGCCAAATCAGCCGCACGACCAGGTAGATGAAGGCGGCCATGAAGAGGTTGGAAAGCAGAATGAGGAGTGTGACATCCATGATGCGCTCCTTTCTTTCCCTTCACGGCCGCTTGGTTGTTTCTCTTTCATTCGCGTCACTGATGATTGAGATAAAGTGCAAAGGGTGGACCATCACTGATGGAATGTCGCGTCCATCTGAAGACAAATCGATTGCTCGATTGGCGTGCGAGTCGAAGGCAATGATTCACTCAGAGGTTGGCTGCTGCGGTGATGGACCCTGGGTGAATGAACCAAAAATAATTCAGGCTGGATCCTTTTCGATTCGGCGCCGACGGCACTAGAAGGTTCATTGAGGCCTGGAACCGCAGGCCCGAGTGCCTTTGATTTGATGACAGGCCGATGGATGTGAGTGACGCAACCCGGGCGGACGTTTAATCTCACCGGTCGGTGGCCTAGTCCTGATATTCCTGGAATGGCTCAATCTCTGAGGAGGAGGCTGTTCCTGGCCTCGCAATTGGTGTTTGAGGGTGTTGATGGGCCGAGTCCGGCTGTGTCCTGAGCGTGAAGAGATGGACGGCGGTTTTGACTTTTTGCAGAAGCGCGTCCCGTGACATGGGCTTGCGTATCCAGTCGCCCACACCGTGCTGCAGGATGCCTTGAAGGAACGTGGTGTCATCGGTCCCGCTGCAGACGATGATGGGAACGGCCGGATGATGTCTCTGGAGATAGGTGATGAGATCCGTCCCGTTGCCGTTCGGCATGGCCAGATCGCAGATCACGGCGCAGACTTCACTCGCCAGCACCGGCTCGTTCAACAACTGCATGGCGCTGTTGCCGTCAGGAGCGAGCCAGACTTCATAGCCGTGCCGGCTGAGTGTCATGCGGGTGGTTTCTCGAATGTCGGGATTGTCGTCGACCACCAGGATTGTTCCGTATGTCATGGTGCCCTTCCTCCTTTCTTTGAGGGTGTCAGCGGCTGGCCGCTGACCGGCTCCACGTCGCGCCAGTATGGTCCGGTATCTGCTTCATGGGTGGTTGATTTCCCTCAAATGGTGCTCTGTGCATGCGCTGATTCCGCTATTGCTTCCAGATCAAGTTCAAAACAAAGAAGATGAAGATGGCCATGAGAGTGTTGGTCGTAAATAAGATAAGTCCGAAGTCCATGGCATTCTCCTTTTTCTCAGAGTGATGTCATGCACTCAGTGCAATGAGCGGGCCACGCGGATGCCGGACTCGCACGGTCGCCACGGAAGTGAACAAACATCAATGCTGATCAGGAGTTTGTGACTTTGTTGTGCCGGGATCATAAGGTGACCGTCGGCGCGTCAGGCGGGGTGGATGGAACCCAATATCATTCCACTTGAATCCAGAGTGATCCACTGTGGACGAGTGCTGATGACTGAGTGCTGAGAGGTGGAATCCGTGGGACGTAAGAAGATGACCCTGCTCTGCAAAGCTGCTATGGTCCTGTCGCTCACTGAAGGGACAGCGGGATGGTGAAGGACAATGGTAAGGCCGTGGTGATAACCGGCGCTTCGACCGGCATCGGCGCGGCCTGCGCGTGGCATCTCGACCGGCTCGGCTGTATCGTGCTGGCCGGGGTCCGCCGGATAGTAGACGGCGATGCGTTGAAGGCCCGGGCTTCGGCCAGGCTTCAGCCGATATTGTTGGATGTCACCGATGCGGCGTCGATCGAACAGGCGCGGCAAGCGGTCGCCGGACTGGTCGGGCCGCGCGGGTTGGCCGGTCTTGTGAACAATGCGGGAATCGCCGTAGCGGGCCCGCTGGAGACCGTGCCGATTGCCGACCTGCGCCGGCAGTTTGAGGTGAATGTGATCGGACAGGTCGCAGTGACCCAGGCCTTTCTGCCGCTGCTCCGTCAAGGACGCGGGCGCATCGTCAATATGGGCTCGATCGCCGGACGTGCCGCGATGCCGGTCATGGGGCCGTATTCGGCTTCGAAGTTTGCATTGGAAGCGTTGACGGATGCCTTGCGGCTTGAAGTGCAGCAGTGGGGCATTCAGGTCTCCATCGTGGAGCCGGGCGCGATTGCCACGCCGATCTGGACGAAGTCGGGTGCGAAAGCCGAAGAATTGGAAACGGCGACGTCGAAAGAATTGAAGACGTTGTATGCCGGTGTCATTGCCGGCGTCAGGGCGCGTGTGGCTGACGCGGCTGCTCGGGCAATTCCACCGGACGCGGTCGCGCTGGCGGTGGAGCATGCACTCACGGCTGCCTGTCCGCGCACGCGTTATCTCGTGGGGCGGGATGCGAAGGTTCGCGCGCTGATGATCAAGCTGTTGCCTGACCGGCTGTCGGACCGGCTGATGACGTGGATCTTGAAACTGCCTCACTGAAGGCCGGCGGCGGATTTCGTCCGGCCCAACCCCAAATCTCCCTTCGACACGTCGAACGAAAAGCGCAGTTGGACGGCCAGATATTTCTGGACGAGGCCGGGTTTATCCAGCGGCTGGTCCTGCTCATGGTAGACCGCGAGTTCCGTCTCGTGCCAGCGCAGGGCGAGGCCCACGATCCAATCCATTTCCGTCGGCTTGGCCTGGTTGCTGCCGTCCCGGTCGGTAAAGAAATTGACGTCTCCATACAGCACGACTTTGTTTTTGTAGAGATCGAGATCGGCATGGGCGACGTAGCGGAAAAGGGCTCGTCCGGTATTGTCGGGCCGCGCAAAGTAATTGCTGTTATGGAAGAGCCAGCCGGCGCCGCCATACATCGTCAGACTCTGATTAGGAAAGAGTTTCCGCCACCAGGCCATATCCTGCGCCGATTGCAGTTTGGCCGTAATCATACCGTCGGCATAGGCCTGCTTGATACCCCGGCGGTCGATCGGCGCGTCCCGCTCATATTGGAGGCGCCAGCTGACGTGATCGATCACGCCGGTGAAGGCGTAGGTGCTGTCCCACTCGCTGAGTTCGATCCAGCCGTTCGTGCGATCCGAAAAGAAATTCTGATCGGTATAGAAGGTCAGATATTGTTTATAGAGATCTGTTTCGAGATGAAGCATGTGCCGCAGGCCGACGAGACCGCTGTTATCCGGCCTGGCGGCGAACGAAGGGTTTTTGGCAAATGCTCCGGTGAGCAGATAGCCGGCGAAGAGACTTTCCTCAGACTCGCGGTCCAGGTCGTTGGGATCGTCCATGGACGGCAGCGGACGGCCGTATTTCTCCAGCGCGTGGGTGTTCGCGGGGAGGCCGCAAGCGAACAGCCAGAGGAGACAGAAGCTGAAGAAGAATTGCCGGAGTCTCATGATCGCTAGGAGTATCATGATTTGCCCCGTGCGGCTAGGCGGAAACAGGAACCTGAGTGATGAAGCGCGGACCGCGGAACTACTGTGCGCAGGGATCGAAGATGGCTTCGCAATCGTTGGAGGCGTCCATGCTCGGAGGCACGAATCGATAGCGCACGTCGGTCACGTGATCGTCCGTGATGACCACCGTGGCCCAGCAGCCGTGCCGGACCGTCGACATGCTGCCTTTCCCGACCGGCTGAGACTCTTCGAGCACCGGCGCCTCACGGTAGTATTGAAGGAGGACGACGTCGTTGCGGGTCTGTTCCTTTACCGGCTTGCCGGCACAGGCCAAGATCGCGGCTTTCGATTGGCCGAGGATTTTTTGTTGATTGGGATACTCGCCGACGGTTGCCTGCGCGGCGCAACCGGTGACCATCGTCAGACTGATCAGCCCAGAGGCCAGTATCATCAGCCGGAACGAGTCGGGCGAGGTCCGGCTGATGTTCAGCCGGGTGGATGGCATCTGGTCGGATGAGCTTTGCAAGATCGGTTGAATGTGTGCCGGTTGGGGTATCACTGTGCGGGGGCTGTATCAATTACCCGACGAGATCAGGATTCAAGCGATTGAGCGGCTTCACCGAGAGCGCTTTGATTTCGTTGTAGACGATCGAGCGGCCGACCTGGCGCAGCCGGTTGAAGACGCCTTCGACGATGACCTGGTCGCCTTCATGCACGTCCGCCTGTCCGAGGCTGATGACTTTCAGCGTTCCGGCCTGATCTTTCAACAGAAACCCGTAGGCCGGCTGTCCCTGGCGGTTGGTGGCCAGCTGGACGTTGGTCACGGAGCCGCTCACCACGACATCCTGATGATCGTATTGCTCCGGGTGCGCCAGCAATTCGGCGATTTCAAGCATGCCGGCCGCCGACGTGCCCGGCGGCGCACTGATGTTTCCGACGGCGACGAGCGCGGACAGCAGCATCGTCGTCAAGGTGAACAGGCCGGGGCGTCTGACAGATTGGTTCAGCATGGTTGAGCCTGATTATACCTGAGCACATGCAATTCGCAAGATCGCTGAGGCTACCACTTATCCGATGCCCGGCCGCTGACGTCTTCCCCGATAAAGTTGTGCAGAATCTGTTTCTGGTGATCGGTGATGACCATCTTCGGATCGGACGGACCCGCAAGGGCATCGGCGTCGGCTTTTGCCCGCGGGGCGGTGCGTTTGAGGAGTTCCTCATCGAGTGCCTCGGGGCTGGTATCGGTGTCCTGTTGAATGGAGACCAGTCGCTGCAGCCCGAACAAGGTGCGGGTATTTTCGCTGTGCATCGCTTGGGAGCTGGCCCCGTAGACCAACGAGTTCCAGAACTTGACCTCAATGGATTCCGGCACCGCGCCGACGACATAGGCCGAGAGCTTTTCGATCAGGGCGGACTCCGTCTGTTCCAGCCCGTCGTAGGTGGCGATGGAACGTTGGACCGGAGTGCGGGAGAGCGTTGCCAGAGTATCTTTCCAGAGGTCCAGCGGGGGAACCGTGTTCGGGTTGGCCGGTGTGCCGCTCAAGGCGGTCTGGAGCGCCGTCAGGTATTGCGACAGGAATTTGACTTTCCGCGCGGCCAGCGTGCCGGCCGGAATGCCCCAGATATGACCGATCTCGTGGTCCAGCAACGTGGTCTGATCGGACGTCTGCCGCTCGCGTTCCGCCAGGGCGAGCCTGGTCTTGAACCGTTCCGCCATGCGGATGTGCTGCTGCATTTCGATGGCCAGCCGATAGGTCTGGTATTCCTCCGCGGAAATGTCGTTGTTATCCCAGCGTTCTTCCAGCACGCGCAGCGCGGGACCGGGAACGGCCACGCGGGCTTGCGTTTTCAGATTGGCGATGGCTTCCGCCGATACGCCGCGGGCGGCCAGGAGCGCCGACGTTCGATCGACTAACTTTTCAGCGGTGGACGCGAGGGTCGCGAGGGCGGTGCATTGCAGTCCGGTGCGCTCCCGGCGGAGCCGGGCGCGGCGGCGATATTCGTCCCGCCGGCTGACCATGGCCGAGATCGATTCTTCCGTCATGGTCGTGATGGGCTTTTTCCCGGAGACGCAACGGGGGTCGGGGCGGTCCGAGACCATGAATAGAATTTCTTCGTGTGTCACGTCCAGGTGCTGGATCAGGAGCAGCCGGAGCATGATGCGGCCCTGGATGGGCATCTTCGCGATGACGTCTTGAATCAGCTCGGCAGTGAGGGAAGCAGCCATGGTTGAAGGCATAGCGATCGTGTGTCCTGTCTGCGTAAGGTTACGCGTTCCCGGTTTGCTGTTGGTGTGTCTCCAGATAGAGCGCGACGTATTCGCGAACCTCCTGCACGCTGCCGTTGATGAACATCTCCCGGGGGATCTCGATTCTGACCAGTTTGGATGGATCGACGCCGCGGTCTTTGGCGTAGTGCTCATCGATGTAGAGGCTGACGGATCCGTCGGGGAATCTGAGCGCATAGAGGGCGGTGGTATCTGCCATGATCCTACCTGATTGGTAATGAACGCGGACCTAGTACAGGTAACATACGGGCGAATTGACTGTCAAAGCAGATGTGGCGCGTGAGGGGGTAATAGGCGAGAGGCCGGAGGCGGCATCCGGGGCCGGAAAAAAGAAGAGCCTTCGATCTCAGGATCGAAGGCCCTTCGTAATCACGTGATGCCTGTGTTACCCGCCGATGGTGTCGAGCGTCTCCTTCAGCGTTTTACGGATACAGGTGAAGATCGGCGTGTCGCGCAATGTATAGCGGGACCCTTCGGTCTCGCGCAGGGCCATCACAAGATCGAGGAAGTCTTCCGGCTTATCGCTCTCAAACGCCACGACCCATTCCTGGTCGTCGAGACCGAACGAGTAGGTGGTGTTCAATTTCACGGACGGGAAGCGGTGGCCGACCTCGATATGTTCGTCCATCATGCCCTGGCGAGCCGCCTTTGTGAGCAGGAACCACTCGCGGGTCTTGAGGAACGGATAGACGAAAATGTACTTGCCTTTTCCGGGGACGACGGTCAGGCGCTTGCTCTCCTGTCCCTCGTGGGTATGGTTGTCCACGTAGATGGACCGCTTGGTCATAGCCAGGTAGGAGTAGGGGGTCGTGATGTATTGGCCCAGGCCTGACGCGAGAATCTTCGTGGTCATTTCCTGGAACAGCTCCAGCTCATAGCTGATGCGCCAGAGCATGATGTCGCAATCGCCGCGGATACCCACTGCGGAGTAGGCGACGACGAGCACGCGGCCGGCATACTCTTCGACGGCTTTGAGGAATTCCTGCTTGCCTTTGGTGCGCTCGGCTTCGGGAAGACGACGCCAGGCCGGATCGATTTTATAGAATGTGAAATTGACGAACTGTCGCTTCGGCGGCTGCGCTGGTGCGGTTTGTTCGGGACTCGACATCGGAACTCCTCCGTGTAACGTCTTGATAAGGCGGGTATGTAAAGATCGGTTTCTTTAGCACTTCGTCTTTTGTTTTGTCAACGGGCGGGAACAGGGGACACGGTCCGTTGACAGTGGAAAAACGATCTGTTACGGCTTCTTTATGATGGAGGGATGCCCTATGAACCGGCTGGCGATCGGCTGCATGCTGTTCATCGTCTTCTCCGCTGTCCCGGCCCTGGCGATTGACGCGCAGCCAAGCGCCGAGCAGATTCAGGCCGCGCTCGACGCAGGGAAGGCGGCGGCGCAAGAAGGGCGGGCGCCGGATTCGTTTTACACGCGGTTCGGGGCTCCGGATGAGTTGCATCCGAGCGGATTTCTCATCACCAGGCTCGGGGCGCTCTCCGTGATGGCGACGCACATGGCGCTGCGGGGGCTGGAGCCTGCCGATTCCGATATTGCACAAGTCCTGGCGACGAAGACGATGCTGGTCAGCACCGTCATCTTCGGGGAGGTGCCGACGTTCGCCCAGGAGAGTTATCTGGTGTTCGATCAAGCCGGCCGTACGATCAAACCGGTTACCGTGCGATTCGACGGGCAGGCGAACCGGAGCGCCGCATGGCCGGAGCGCCCCCGCTTCAAGGCGAAAGTCGTGGCCTCGTTCGATTACAACGATTTCGATCCCTGGGCCAAGACCACCATTACCGTGTTTCCCGCATCCGGCGGCTCGGAGAGTTTCGTCCTCGACTTTGCCGGAATCCCATAATAGAAAGTCATGCCGTATGAATGCTGCCAGGTCCGTCCGTCGTCCCGTCACTGCTGAAACCATCGCCATCGGCTCCGAACTGTTGGTCGGCGGCCGGTCCGACAGCAATTCGCTGTTTATTACGGAGGTGCTCGGGCGGCTGGGGATCGAGGTCCGGTTCAAGTCGATCGTCGGCGATGATCTGGCGGATATGGTGCAGGTGCTCAAGACTGCCGTGAGTCGCGCCGGTGTCGTCGTCATGACCGGCGGGCTCGGACCGACGGTGGACGATTGCACGAGAGAGGCAGTGGCGAAGGCGACCGGGCGGCGGCTGGCCCGCCGAAAAGCGGCGCTGGATGGAATGACCGCCAGGCTGGCACAGTGGGGCCGCACGCCGAATGCAGGGCAGCTGCGGCAGGCAATGATCCCGGCCGGCGCGACCGTGGTGGCGAATCCGGTCGGTTCCGCGCCGGGCTTTCTGCTGGAGTGGAAAGGGGCGACGGTCGTGTCGCTTCCAGGCGTGCCGCGCGAGATGGACGCGATGATGACGGAATCGGTCATTCCGTTCCTGGCCGATCGGCTTACCCGTTCTCGTAAAATCCGCCCGCAACCCGTCATTCGGCAAGTCTTTCACACCTGGGGTGTTCCTGAAGCGGAGGTCGATGCCAAACTGCTGGGACTGATTCCCAAAGGCCTCCCGGTCGATCTGGGGCTGCTGGCTTCTCCGATGGGGGTGCTGGTCTCGTTGACGACGACGTCCGGAGGGACCAGGCCGGTCTCTGATGAGGCGCTGGCGTCCCTGGCGCAGGAGGTCCGGACCAGATTGAAGGACTGTCTCTTTGCCGAGGGGCGCGAGACGATGGAGGAAGTGGTCGGGCGATTGTTGGCCGGGCGGACGCTGACGGTGGCGGTGGCGGAATCCTGCACCGGCGGGTTGATCGGACATCGCCTCACGCAGGTGCCGGGATCGTCGGCTTACGTCGACCGGGGAGTGATGTGTTACAGCAATCAGTCGAAGATCGACATGTTGGGTGTGCCGGCGGAGCTGATTACGAAACATGGCGCCGTCAGTCCGGAAGTGGCGGCGGCGATGGCCAGGGGGATTCGTGAACGGGCTGGGGTCTCTGTCGGGCTGAGTGTGACCGGCATCGCCGGGCCCGGCGGGGCCACAGCAACGAAGCCGGTCGGGCTGGTCTATGTCGGACTCGATGGTGGGGCAGGGGATACGCTCACGAAAGAGTTCCGCTTTCACGGCGACCGGTCGGTCATCAAGCAACGGTCGTCGCAGGCCGCGCTGGATCTGCTGCGCCGTTGGATTCTGAGTCAGG